>NZ_CP097349.1:1272500-1908750 GCF_023516215.1 Cytobacillus pseudoceanisediminis
CCAAATCAAACCCCAGCATTTTGGCATATCTTATGCTGTATTCCAAATCCTCAGGTTTTTGAGAGTTTAAAAGATAACGTATCAAGTTATCCAAGGTTTTTGACTCAATCGCAGTCATTTCTTTTTTAGGTACTCATGGCACATTAATTCCACATGGCTTTTTACCAACTGTGCATATTTGCGCACCTCAGCAGGCTCTCCTACAATCCCCAGAACTCCAATAGGTTCATGATTGATCATGATTGGGGCTGCTACACCCGGCAATACGTTATTGAGTTTTTTTACTTCGTTTATCTCATAAGCAATGGTTGTTTTTCGCTCCACTATCTCAAGAGAAGCCTGATGAAAACTTCCTAATCGGCTGGTATCACTAGAGCCAATAATGATGCCTTTATTGTCGCTGATACTAATAGGATATTCTATTATATTGGAGGTGTTTTCTACAATTAACTGTGAGATTTCCTTTAAAAAACTCAAATGCATCACCCTTTATATGCTAATTATTAATAGATTCTTCTACAATAAGATAAAATCCTTGTTAAAATACACAATTAAAAATTTTCTAAATATTCTTTTTCTGTGAATTTTGCACATAGCATCCCAGACTTCTAATTAGTAACATTATAACTATATAATGCTAGAAAGAAGGGAAGGGAAGCGAATTGTCTAGCCATGCGGATATTATTATTATTGGCGGGGGAGTCATCGGTTCAAGCATTGCTTATAATTTGTTAAACGATGGATTCACAGGTAGGATTGTTGTATTTGAGAAAGATGGGCTATATGAATTTGCTTCGACACCAAGGAGTGCTGGAGGATTCAGGCAGCTGTATACTACCGTCATCAATATGCAGCTCAGCAAATACAGCCTTCAGATTTACAAAGATTTTTCAAAGGACATGTCCATTGACGGTGAAACAGCAGAGATTGATTTTAAGCAAAGGGGCTACTTATTTTTAGCCACTGACAAAATGATGCCCCGTTTTGAAAAACACTTAAAGCTTCAAAATGAACATGGTATACTTTCTCAGCTTCTTGAAGGGGAAAGTCTTTTGAATATTATCCCAGAGCTTAATATAGATGATATCGCAGGAGGATTGTATTGCAGTGAAAGCGGCTATTTAGATCCATATTCTGTGATGCTGGGATATGTGAAATATGCCAAAAAGCTTGGTGCAGAATATATTTACGATGAAGTGGACAATCTGATTACTGAAACAGGGAAAGTGAAGGGCATCAAACTTGCTGATGGCCGGGAATATCATGCTCCCGTGGTGGTGAATTGTGCAGGGGCCTGGGCTTCCATATTGGGAGATAAAGCTGGACTGCCGCTTCCTGTTGTACCGCTTCCCAGACAAATTTTTCAATTCGATATTAAGGAACCGCTTAAAAACTATCTCCCATTAACGATGGACCCGACAGGTGTTTATTTCCGGCATGAAGGGGAAAAATTCATATCCGGCTATGCCGAGGAAATTGAGCCTGGCATCAACTTTAAATGGAGAAGATCTGCTTTTGAGGAACATATCTGGCCGGTGCTGGCAAATCGGATCAAGAATTTCGAGCATGCTAAAATCGAAAGAGGCTGGACAGGACTGTATGATTTTAACACGGAAGACCATAATGCCATTCTTGGTGAATACCCTGCAATGAAAGGCTACTATGTTGCTTTTGGTTTCAGCGGACATGGCATGCAGCAGGCTCCTGCAGTCGGAAAGTGTCTGTCTGAGCTGATCCGGACGGGAAACTTCGAAACTCTGGACTTATCTCCATTAAGAGTGGAACGTTTTGCAGAAAAAGACCTTATTATCGAAGATGCGATTTATTAATAAAACACCTTCGTAGGAGCAAGGCTCTTACTGAAGGTGTTTTTTAGGAATGTATCATCGGGAGGATGCCCGCATTTCTTCATAGCATTTGATGGCAGTAAAGAGAAGCATGCAATGTTCAAAGCTGCTGGTGTTAAGGGAAGTGATTTCGCTGATTTTTTCCAGTCTGTAAATGATGGTGTTCCGGTGGATAAACATGTTTCTTGATGCTTCACTCAAGTTCATATTGTACTTGCAGAATCCAGTAAAGGTAGAGGCTAACACCTCATAATTATCTTGCTCTCTTAAAGAAGATATTAGGTTTAAGAGTTTTTGCTTATAGGCAGGGGAAAGCTCCCTTGGCAAAAGACTTAGCATGGCTTCCCGCTCATTATACAAATGAATATGAGAGTGATCTTGAAACCCCAGTCCGATATCCAATGCTTTCATAGCGTTTTGGTAAGATTCAGAGCACCCCTTGTGGCCATTTTGAACATCTCCTACACCTAGCTTTGCAGAAACACTGTATTTAGCGTCAAGAAATGAATTGATTTTTTCCAGCCTCTCATCCAATTTTCCCAGGAAAGATGCAAATGACTGGGGAAAGGGCATGGATTTAAAAATAATGAAACGTTTGAAGTCCAGTAAAGACACGATATCATTGTCATTTTCCTGAAAAATTAACTTTAAAAAGCTCAGCACTTCTTTTGGGAAATATTGAAACGAAAGATCCCCAAAAAGGTTACGGTCACCTGATGGAGGGTTAGTGATATCAATAATAATACAGGCACGATTGATGGTCAGATCGAAATTGAGCAGTTTCGCATACTGGGAAATATGCTCTTTTTCTTCTTGCTCAGAGTCTATATAGTGAATAAGCTGATGAACCAGCATTTCTGCCATTTTTTCTTCCAGCTCCACTATTTCTTTTCGGAAAGCATCCTGGCACATCATTTCAACTTGATTTTTGACAAGCTGTACATATTTCTCGACCTCAGCGGGATTGCCCACAATACCAAGTACACCAATTACTTTGTTATTAAACTTTAAAGGAGCAGATACACCGGGAAGAATTTTTTCTCAATTTCATTCCTGCAGACCACCGTGGTATTTTTGTTAATTACGTCAAGAGAAGGACGGTGAAAAATACCGATTCTGCTTTGATCCGTTGAACCAATGATGTATCCCTCATTATCGGTAATGCTTATTGGATACTCCAATATCTCACTGGTTTTTTCCACAATGTCCTGGGCTATATTTTCAAGGATTTTCATTTTTTTGCATTCCTTTCTAAACACAATCCTTTTCTCATTTTACCTGTAAAAACTGCACTATGCTTTTTGATTATCTAAAAAATTTCATCAATCTCTTTATAACGGTAATAATGAGTTTCCAGGCTGTCTATCGCACGTTTAAAATGGTTCTCTAACACTATTTTCAGTTTCTTGGTATCCTTATCTTCGATAAGAGAAAGTATAAAACTGTGCTCATCAGGACTATAGGGTTCTTGTTTGGGGTTTGAGAAAAAATCATCAAATAGGATCAGATAGATATTCGTCTGAGTGATAAGCCTTAAAATAAACTCGTTTAAAAATTTATTGTTGCATTTCTGTGTGATGCTAATATGAAATTCCTTATTATACCTTACATATTCTTCCGGGCTGCGGTTATAAAGTGCAGCTTTTTCTTTTTCAAGATTTTCCTTAATGGCTCTAAAATCTGATTCAGTTAAGAAATACATCGCTTGGCATACTGCAATATACTCTAATTTAGCCCTCAATTCATAAGCTTGTATCATTTCTTCTTTGGTCGGATTCGTAACAAAAGCGCCTCTATTCGGGATGATATCTACTAGACCCTCGATTGATAATCTTTTGATCGCATTCCTAATGGGGGTACGGCTCACACCCAGAGAGTTTGATAGATTATTTTCCACCAGCTGCTTTCCTGGCGCTAATTTCCTTGCAAGTATAGCTTTTTTAATATGGTTATAAACGTTTTCTTCCATGGAAACTTTCTTCATAAATCTACCTCCATAAAACTAATCATCTTTTGAAAAAAGGATTCTTATATTAGTATAATAATATTTTTAATATTCAAAAAATATTGACAATTATGTAACCTAAGTTTACACTATTCTTGTAGATTGTTCTACAATTTTGAACAACAATATTTTAGAGTGTTTAAAAATAGACTTACATTTATTTTGCCGCCTGTGTTCGCATTCTGAAATATTGGAAATTAAGGGGGAAATGGAATGAAAAAGGGCTTTTTGATTTCATTGATTGTTCTGATCATTGCTGGAATGCTCGCTGGCTGCGGAGGAAGCAAAACATCGGGTGGAAGCAAAACAGACAGTGTGTTAGCTCGGGTAAAGGAGTCTAAAGTACTGAAAGTCGGCTTTGAGGGTACATATCCACCTTTTAACTTTTTGAATGATGATCAGAAATATGATGGCTTTGATGTTGATATTTCTAATGAGATAGCCGAGCGCTTAGGTGCTGAAACTGAGTTTGTTGCTACTAAATGGGAGAGCCTTATTGGAGGTTTGAAATCGGATAAGTTTGATATTGTGATTGCACAAATGACGGTTACTGAAGAGCGTAAAAAGAGCGTTGATTTTACTGACCCTTATGTTGTGACTGGTTCCGTCCTGATAACAAGAGAAGATACTGATGGAATCTCTAAATTAGAAGATATCAAAGGAAAAAATGTGGGTGTCGGCGGGGGAACTACTTTTGAAGAAGTTGCCAACAGTGTGGACGGTGCGAATGTAAAGACATATAAGGCTGTTAATGATTATATTGCTGATCTAATGAATAAACGTCTGGATGTTATCATTAACGATCAATTATTAATGAGTTATAACATTAAAGAAAATGATCTGCCGCTCAAGATTTCAAGTGACATTGTTAACAAGGATGAAATCGGAATGGCCATTAAAAAGGATAATGACGATTTTGTTAAGGAAGTCAATCAGATATTGACAGATATGAAGGAAGACGGAACCTATTCAGAAATCTATAAGAAGTGGTTTGGAACGGAACCGCTAGAAAATTAAAGAATTTCTCCTAAAAGACAGGAATTTCTCTTCTCCTGTCTTTACTTTAAAGGGATATATTTAATTGAAGAGCCTATAAAGAGTATTTATAAGAGGAGGGAAAATGATGAGGGCTGTTGTTCTAGGGACTGGAATGATAGGCACGACTGTAGTATGTGAATTGGCAAAGTTTCCTAAGATTGCAGCGGTTACTGCCGTTGACGTAATTGAAAGCAGTGTGGAAAAGTGTGTTGAAATAGCCAATAACCAAAAGGTATATGGGAAACAGGCTTCTCTTGAAAAAATTGAAGATATACAAAATGTTTTAAAGGATGCGGATGTTGCTGTGGCTTGTTTGCCGCATTCCTTAAGTCCATTAGCTATTGAAGCAGCTATCAGAGAAAAATGTCACTTAGTAGATTTAGTTGGATCCAGGTATGAGGAAAAAGTAAAGCTTGATCAAAAAGCAAAAGAGGCTGGAGTGGTTATTGTACCAGGCTGCGGAGTTGCGCCGGGTATAACTAACTTTTTGGCAGCACAAGGCATCGAAATGCTGGATGAGGCTGACGAAGCAGTTATGACATGCGGAGGCATTCCGCGGTTTCCCCAGCCGCCTTTATGGTACCAAGTGGTGTTCCGGCTCGAAAGCGTACTCGGCCTGTATACAAGACCTGCATTAGCAGCTGAAAATGGCGAATTGGTTGAACTTCCGGCATTATCCGGATTTGAGAAAATGTCATTCCCTGAACCGGTTGGCATGTGTGAAGCGGTCATTACAGATGCACATAGTACCGCCTATACGTTAAAAGATAAAGTGAAGAGACTATATGAAAAAACGGTAAGGTATGAAGGACATTGGGAAAGGATGAAGTTCCTTAGTCAGCTTGGTTTTTTTAATGATGAACCAATTGATATAAATGGAACGAAAATTAGACCTCGTGCATTCTCTGAAAAAATATTAGCTCCAAAGCTTCAAGGCAAAACGAAAGAAGATATCACGGTCTTACGAGTCGAAGTTAACGGACGGAAGTCAGGCGTCCAAACGAAATATACCTGGGAAATGGTTGACTTTTATGACTATGAACGCAATATCACCTCTATGGCCAAAACCACTGCTATTCCTGCTATGCTTTTGGCTAATTGGATTGCAGAAGGAAAAATTACCGAAAAGGGCATTGTTTCAGTAGAAGAGCTAATTATTAAAGACCGCTTTGCTTCATTCATGGAGCAATTGGGAGAATTAGGGATAAACATAAGATTTAAAGAAGAAGTCCTTGTATAAAGATCAATATGTCCATTCCTAGATGAAGAAGATAGTTAAAGGGGAGGAGTGCTTATGGATTTTTTAATTGTAATAGAAGCCTTGCCGCCATTATTATATGCAACCTTGATGACTATATTTTTAGCTGTGATATCCATTGTGATTGCACTTTTTCTTGGTTTTTTTACGGCTTTGGCACGAATTTCAAAAATTACCGTATTAGTTAAAGCCGCTGAAGCATATGTATCTGTCTTTCGGGGAACTCCGCTGCTTGTACAAATTTTTGTCATTTATTATGGTTTGCCGCAAATAAATATTGAACTTGATCCCATTCCATCCGGGATTCTCGCATTAAGCTTAAACGCTGGGGCGTATTTATCTGAATCATTTCGCGCGTCCATCCTATCAATTGACAAGGGACAGATGGAGGCAGCTGTATCACTGGGAATGACCTATAGCCAGGCCATGAGACATACAATTCTGCCGCAGAGCTTACGAGTAGCCATACCGACCATGTCGAATACCTTTATCATTTTAATCAAGGATACTTCCCTGGTATCTGTCATTACTGTTACAGAGTTGCTGCAAATGTCTTCTTTGATAATAGCCAAAACGTTTGAGCCGCTGACAATTTACTTGGTTGCAGCTGCACTTTATTGGGTTTTGATTGCATTCTTTACAGCTATATTGGATCGGTTTGAAAAACGCGCTTCCAAGCATGTAGCCGTATAATTTCATTGGATTTTCAGCAATTAAAGTGCATTTTCTTATAAAAAGAGCAGCCCTTAAAATTTATAATATTATTCTGCCAAATCGGAGGAGTGGGGGCAATCATGGGTGTAATACAATTAGAAAATTTAAAGAAAAGATTCGGAGAAACGGAAGTTCTTCATGGAATAAACCTTTCTGTAAATAAGAGTGAAGTAGTTGTCTTGATGGGACCAAGCGGTTCAGGTAAATCCACTCTCCTCCGCTGTTTAACCTTTTTAGAGGAACCAACTGAAGGTACCATTCAAATTGGATCTCAAATAATAGCTGCAGGAGGTAAGCCAAATCGTTCACGTAAAAATGAAATAAGAGAGCTGCGGAAAAGAACTGGATTTGTATTTCAGCAATTTAATTTGTTTCCTCATAAAACGGCAATTGAAAACGTCATGGAAGGTCCAATAGTTGTACAGGGAATGGAGAGAGAACAAGCAGCGAAATTAGCGCATACTCTCCTTGAAAAAGTCGGACTTGGAGAACGCTGTCACCATTATCCTGCACAGCTATCAGGAGGACAGCAGCAGCGTGTAGCAATAGCCCGAGCGCTGTCAATGAACCCGGATGTAATGCTTTATGATGAACCTACATCGGCATTAGATCCCGAACTTGTCAGGGAGGTTCTCCAGGTAATGAAGGACTTGGCGAATGAAGGCATGACCATGGTAGTTGTCACACATGAAATGAAATTTGCAAAAGAGGTAGCTGACAGAGTCATCTTCATGGATGGCGGTGTAATTGTAGAGGAAGGAAACTCTGAAGACATTTTTAACAACCCGAAGGAAGATCGAACAAAACGGTTTCTAATGCAAGTTAATGATTAGTCAATTATAAGAGTAAGTGAACTGCAGACCTAGTTGCCTGCAGTTTTTTAGATGAAAAAACCAAAAAAAGTTTTTTTATAATCCCTGTTTTTGTTCAATTTAAACATATAATTCAGAATATTTTTAATTTAAAATAAACTTAATACACTGATTTTAGTATTCTTAGATGTATTTGTAAAAGGAGGGAAAAATTATGAAAGAAGTTAGAGTCAGTAATACCTTAAGTGAAGCTCATACACTGCCATCGTGGATTTATACGGATCCAAAAGTTTTGGAGGCGGAAAAAAGAGAAATCTTCAGAAAGACTTGGCAATATGCAGGACATATGAGTCAAGTTAGCAAGCCGGGAGATTATTTTACGGCTGATGTGGCTGACCGACCCATTATTATTAGTCACGGACAGGACGGAGAATTGCGGGCGTTTTATAATGTTTGTTCTCATCGCGCTTCCAAGCTGGCTGAAGGGGAAGGGAATAAGGCCGTTTTTACTTGTCCCTATCATGCCTGGACGTACCGGACAGATGGTTCGCTCCTCAAAGCTCCGAATATGAAGGGGTGCGATCATTTCGATCATCAGGACTTTTGCTTAAAAATGATTAGACTGGAAATTATGCACTCTTTTATTTTTGTCAATCTTAATCCGGATGCTGTTTCAATGAAAGTGCAATACCCTGATCTTTTCAAGCATGTGGCAAAATACGACCTGGAAAGCTTAAAGCGTGTATCCGTAAAAGAGACGATCTGCCGTTCAAATTGGAAAATAGGCATTGATAATTATCTCGAGTGCGATCATTGTTCAATCGTACATAAGACACTCGTTTCAAAACTTGATATGAAGCAATACGAGATGACCATGTCCGATTTTTATTCTTATCAGGGAACACCCTTAAAGGGGAAAAATTTGGACTTTGAGATGGGACAAGGAGGCAGGTATTATTGGCTTTATCCAAATACATGGTTTTCTTTCGATCCGGGTCCAGCTAATCTATCCATTCATCAATCGATACCAATAGACTCTAAAACCACAAAATATGTGTACACAACGTTTTTCTTGGGTGATGAGATTACAGAGGAAGAAAAAGAGTTAATGAAAATGGATGAGCTGGTTAGAAAAGAAGATCTTGATATTTGTGAGATGGTACAAACAGGGATAGAGACAGGGGCTTATTCACAAGGGAGATTCTCGCTCACCGAAAATCTGGTTCATCATTTCCATTTAATGATTCAGAGAGATCTTGAAAGAGTACTGCCGCTTCCTAAAAATACAGCCGCAGCCGTAGACTAAAAAATTTTCACCATTATTGTAAGCGCTTACGAGTGAAATGATTGAATTTAATCTGAAAGCAGGGTGAAAATATGGGTCAATCAACATTAAAAAGGCAAATGAAAAGCCGCCACTTATTTATGATGTCGCTGGGAGGAATTATCGGAACAGGACTATTCCTTGGTTCGGGATATGCAATAGGGGAGGCTGGACCCGCAGGGGCAATAATGGCATACCTTGTTGGCGGTCTTCTAATGTATTTGGCTATGGTCTGTCTGGGAGAATTGTCTGTTGTTATGCCTGTTTCAGGTTCTTTTCAGGCGCATGCGACCAAGTTTATTGGTCCTGCAACCGGCTTTGTTGTCGGCTGGGTCTATTGGCTAAGCTGGGCCATGTATGTCGGACTTGAATTCGTTGCTGCAGGATTGCTGATGAAAAGGTGGTTTCCAGATGTTCAAACATGGATTTGGTGTACAATCTTTATCGTTCTGTTATTTTCAATTAATTCGCTTACAACGAAAGCTTTTGCTGAGACAGAGTATTGGTTCGCTGGAATTAAAGTCCTTACTGTCATCTTATTTATCATTATCGGATTAGGTGCAATATTTGGTGTTATTTCTATGGAAGGCTCCCCAGCCCCTTACTTAACCAATTTCATTGGGGACGGTATATTCCCTGCTGGCTTGGTTGGGGTATTCATTTCAATGATGTCTGTGATCTATGCTTTTCAGGGTTCGGAAATTATGGGTGTGGCTGCAGGAGAGACCGAAGAGCCTGAAAAAAATATTCCCAGAGCCATTCGGACTATCGTTTTTAGAATCCTGCTATTCTATGTTCTGGCTATCTTTGTTTTATCAGCCATTGTTCCATGGCAAGAGGCTGGGGTAATGGAAAGTCCGTTTGTAACAGTCTTTGATATGGTAGGCATTCCATATGCAGCAGATATTATGAACTTTGTTATCTTAACGGCCATCTTATCTGTCGGAAACACGGGTCTCTACGCCTGTACAAGAATCATGTATTCGCTTTCAGAAACAGGGATGGCTCCAAAAGTCTTTGGAAAGCTGAATAAGCGCGGTGTTCCTTCATATGCCCTTTTAGTGACTCTTGGTTTTGCACTGTTATCCCTTTTAACTAGTTATGTAGCAGCAGATACATTATTTGTAGTTCTTCTGGCTGTCAGCGGAATTGGCGGCACACTTACATGGCTGGCCATTGCCGCAGCACAAATAGGGTTTCGCAGACAATATACGAAAAATGGCGGGAAAGTGGAGGATTTAAAATATAAGGTCCCTTTATATCCATTTATTCCGATCTTATGTATTGTCATGTGTCTGTCCATCTTTGCAGTTATGGCTTTTGATCCTACACAGAGAACGTCTCTTTATTGGGGCTTTGGGTTTATAGCCCTTTGCTATGTGTATTATTACTTCATGTATACCCGCAAAAAGATCACATTACCTATTAATGCAGAGAATGTAACCCCAGCTGTGAGGGATGAACTATAAAATTATTTTAACTGCAGTTCGCCTATAAGGCGCTGCAGTTTATTTCATGAAACTGAGAGGAGAATGAAGAAAATGACTATAAAAAATTATGATGTTATTATCATTGGCGCAGGTTTCTCCGGATTGACTGCTGCAAGGGAGTTAAAGATGCTGGGCAAAAAAGTATTAGTCCTGGAGGCGCGTGATAGACTTGGCGGCAGAACATGGGTGGATCACCGTTTAGGGTTAGACCTCGAAATGGGAGGTACATATGTTCATTGGCATCAGCCGCATGTATGGTCTGAAATTACACGATATGGGCTTGAACTGGCTTCAGGGCCAAAAGCAGAAAAAGTGTATTGGATTACAGGCGGAAAAACTTATTCATCAACAGCTGATGAGTTTAAAGCAAGGCTTAGAGCAACTGTTGAAAGGGTCATGAAGGAAAGCAATAAGCATATGCCATATCCATTTGAACCCCTTTATACAGAAAGTTTCCGGAATATGGATCATGTATCTGGAGAGCAATTCTTAAAAGATATCAATTTAACAACAGAAGAATTCGATGTGCTGCATGGCTGGATTGGATCAGATTATTGCGGAGATCCTGCAGAGGGTGCGGTTACACAGATATTTCGCTGGTGGGCTTTTTCCCAAGGAAACTGGGATACTCACAGTGCGATGGTCTCGAGCTTCCGCATAAAACATGGAACCAGAAAGTTAATCGAATCAATTGCTGCGGACAGTGGTGCGGAAATTAAGTTATCTGCTATCGTTGGACGAATTGAACATGAAGATGGATCTGCTAAAGTCTTTACGGCAGAAGGGGAATGTTATGCTTCCAAGGCAGTGATCGTTACAGTACCATTATCGACACTAAATAATATTGAGTTCCAGCCATCGCTTTCAGAAGCAAAAAGGGAATCTTCCAGAGAGGGACAAACCTCAAAAGGCGTTAAAGTGTGGGCAAAAGTGAAAGGAGAATTAGAGCCATTCGATGCATTAGCCCCTGGCAGCTATTCTTTAAATTCAGTTCATTTGGATCGGTATGCTGATGGCAATAGCATCCTTGTCGGTTTTGGTCCAAGTGCAGCAAAGCTGAATCCGAACGACAGGGAAGCGGTAGAAGAGGCATTAAAATACTGGATTCCGGATATACAAGTACTTGAAAGCACAGGACACGATTGGGTCAATGACGAGTTCTCAAAAGAAACCTGGCCAATGCTGAGACCCAAACAGTTAACTGCCTATCATGAAGAGTGGAACACGCCTGAAGGTTCTGTGTTTTTAGCTGGTACGACTTATGCAAATGGCTGGGCAGGCTTCATTGACGGGGCAATAGAGAACGGATTAACTGTAAGCAGAAAAGTAGATAGGTATTTATTAAGCAAACATTATGTTCATACGGAGTAAATAAATAAAAGGTGCCAGGTTAACCATGAAATATGGTACCTGGCACCTTTTTTATTTAATTACTTGTCATGGTAGTCTGTTGTAAGGGTTCTATAAATCATATAGGAAAAGCCCCCCAGAATAAGCCCAAGGTAAAGATCATCATAATTATTGCAGATGCAGTCATTATAATTCCTCCTTGATGTCTGTATTTGAAGGAATCGGAGTTTCTTGATCGTTTAGTCCTTCTTCTATTACAGAGCTTCTTAATCTTTTATTAAATCGAAGCAGCACGAATGCAAGCAGGAAAGTAATTCCGAGCTGCAGGATTATTGTTCCAACATTAAATTCTTCGAATGGCTTCCACCAAGTGTCAGGATACCATGTCACACCCTGATATAGCCACCATCCAGTTACAATGACAAACAGAGCGGGTATTAAATACTTAATGGAATAAACCCACCATTTGTTTATCTTAATGAAGCTGACTTCATTTATCTCGTCACGCATTTTTTCGACACCATATTTTATCGCAGCGTACGCATATAGGAAGCATGAAAGCAGCAGCGCAACTCCCCAAACCCAATCCTGGTTATTGAACACTTTCATATTAATGGCTGAAGGGATCCCTCCAAGAAAAATCAAAACAACAGTTAGCAGGATTGCTTTGTTTCTGCGGATTCCATAGTCTGACAGGTTTCTAGTAATCAATTCAACCATTGCAACTAATGAAGTAAAAGCTGCAAATGCCAATGCACCAAAAAATGCAACGCCAAAGATATAAGTCTGCGGCATGACGCTAATCAATTCTACCATATAAATAAAGGTTAATCCGGTGTTGCCTGAACTTGTTGCCTGGGTAATATATTCTTGCGAAGGCGCTAAAGCAAAGATAGCTGGAATGATGGTTAAACCGGCAAGTAATTCGACTGAGTTGTTTCCGAGGCCTGCTGTTAACGAATTTTGGGCAATGTCATCACGTTTTTTTGTATAAATGGCATATGTGGCATACAATCCCCAGCCAGCACCGACTGACCATGCAGATTGGGATAAAGCTTGAAGCCAAGTTGATGCTTTCCCTAGATATTCCCACTGAGGTGTAAACATGTATGAAAGCCCTTCTATTGCTCCCGGCAAGGTGATGGAGCGGAAAGCAGTAAAGATGAGTAAGAGGAATAAAAGCGGCAGGAATATCTTAGATATTCTTTCAATTCCCTTTGTAACCCCTATAAAAACGACAATTCCACAAAGAGCAGCTGCAATAAAGTGATAAATGACTGGTTCTGCCGCATGACCCGTAAAGTTTTCCCACTGGGCAGCTGAGTCAATTTTTTCTGTAAAAGTTCCCTGTAATGCTAAGATGAAGTATTTAAAAGTCCATCCCACTACTACAGAATAATAAAATGTGATTCCGGCTAAAACGATCGTGATAATAGGTCCAAACCAGGCAAATTTTTTGCCGATAAATTCTCCAAAGGATCCCATCGTTCCCATTCTGGTTCTTCTTCCGATGAATATTTCAACCATGATAAGCGGCAATGACCAGACAAATAAAAAAATGGCCCAGCCGATTAAGAAAGAACCTCCGCCATGTTCAGCAACCATTCGCGGGAACCTCCAAATATTTCCGGTACCCACTGCCATACCCATTGCTGCCAATATAAATCCAATCCTTGAACCCCAAACTACCTGGTTTTCTTTCAAATAAAACAACCCCTTTGTTATAAAGCCTCAAAAATATAGGATCTCTAATACATAATTAGGGTGCGTGCTGCATAAATAGATCGAACCACCAGAGTAACCAGCTATATATTATCCCTCCTTCATCGCTAGATTATTCGATTTATTTAAAAAATTCTGTATTTTAAATATATTATCTATGAAAGTCTTTATCTATGTGCAAATTTCACAAAAAATACTGCTAATTCCTGCTAGGATTCGATTATTATTACCATAATCTTATCTATGTATTTTAATTCCTGCATATTAGAATGTAAAATGCCACAAAAAATTTAGCTTACAACCCCTTTTTATCATATATTTTGTACATTTTGTTCAGAATATTCTATCTGTACAATTATAGTATTATCCTATTTTGAAGTATTACTAATAATGGAGGGGAAGGTAATGACGAAATCTATCGTTATTGGCGGAGGAATCATTGGCTTAGCAAGCGCTTTTTTCCTTAGGAAAAAGGGATTGGATGTAGTATTAATTGACAAAGGTGAACCCGGAGCGGAATGTTCGAGCGGAAATATGGGATGGGTGTGCCCCAGTTTATCCGATCCGGTTCCTGCTCCGGGTCTGATTAAGGCAAGTTTGAAGTGGATGTTAAAACGGGATAGCCCTCTATATATTAAGCCATCCATTTTCGCTTCATTGTCCCCCTGGCTACTCCAATTCTGGAGGTATTGCAGTGAAGAGGCCTACCAGAAAGGGTATGCTGCTGGTTTGGAATTGAGCAGAAATACCTTGAGATTATTCGATGAACTGGAGCAAGATGGCAGTCTGGAATTTGAAATGTATCGAAAAGGGCTGCTTTTTGTATTCTTAGACAAAAGTTATATTGATGAAAAGCTAGATAACTATAGTATTGTTGAGAGCTTTGGTTTACCTGCGCCTGCTGCAAAATCTAAAAAAGAAGTACTAGAAATGGAACCTGCCCTTTCTGATGCAGTGGCTGGAGGCATTTATCTCCCTTCTGAACGGCATGTTCGCCCTGAAACGCTTACAAAAGCTCTAAAAGACTGGCTTATCTCGAATGGGGTTGAAGTGCTTTCCCATACGGAAGCAATGGGATTCATCCAAGAAGGGGACAAGATCAGTGGGGTTAAAATCCGAGAGCAAACCATGGAAGGGGATCACTTTCTTGTCACTTCAGGAGCCTGGGCAGGCCTGGTTTTAAGACAAGCTGGATTGCACATCCCCATGACTGCAGGGAAAGGCTACAGCATCACCATTTCAAATCCTTCCATTCAGTTTCAGCAGCCGCTTTACTTAGGGGATTCAAGGGTGACGATTAGCCCGTTTCATGATTCAGTAAGAATCGGGGGAACAATGGAACTTTCGGGCATTAATACTAATCTGGATCAGCGCCGAATTGATAGTTTAAAGAGTTCTGCGGCTCAATATTTACGTACAGCAGTTCGCGGAGATGAGCAGCCATGGTGCGGAATGCGGCCTATGACTCCCGATGGTCTGCCAATAATAGGCAAAGTGCCTTCTCTGAATAATCTATTTATCGCGTCCGGCCATGCGATGAGTGGAATTTCAATGGCACTATCAACAGGCAGTGCTATGAGTGACCTAATTTCAAAGGGCAATTCAGATATTGATTTAACTCCGTTTAGATTGGACAGGTTTTCTTCAAAGAAAACACATGAAAATCAAAATAAAACTGTCAATATGTAGAAAGAAGCCAAAAAACTGAGCTCCGGGGAGAAAATATTTGATTCTATTAACGAATATACGACAAGTTCATATTGGAGTGAATTACTATGTTAGTGATTAGTAAAGAAACGATAAAAGAATTATACTCAATGGAAGAGTGTATTCAGGATGTTGAAAAAGCATTTAGTTATGGCCAACGGAATAAAACGCTGACACCTGTAAGAATGTCGATTCCTCATTCTAAATACGAAGCGGAAACTTTATATATGCCTTCCTATATTGAACCAGAAAATTATACAGCAGTTAAAGTTGTAAGCATTTTTCCCGCAATTCCGGCGGGGACAAACCAGTTCTACAGGGAGTGATTCTGCTGACTGATACTCGTACAGGCGAGCATGTTGCGTTAATGGATGCCAGCTACTTAACGGTCTTAAGAACAGGTGCTTCAAGCGGTGTGGCAACGAAATATTTAGCTCGGAAGAATTCAAAAGTCTGTTCTGTATTAGGGTGCGGAGCTCAAGCTGCAGGCCAAATTCAAGCTGTCATGTCTGTGATGGAATTAGAACATATCATTTTATATAATCGCACAATAGAACGAGCGGAAGTATTCAAAAATGAAATCCATTCTTTGTATCCAGATTGGAGGGGGACCATTACAATTCAAGCGGTTGCCGATGAGGCTGCTGCCCAATCAGATATTGTCATCTGCAGTACGAAAAGTTCAACACCCATATTTAATGGATCTGTACTGAGGGAAGGAACTCATATTAATGCCATCGGTTCCTATCAGGCGCATATGCAAGAGGTTGATTCTCTAACACTTATCAGGAGCAATAAAGTAGTTGTCGATACATTGGAAGGAGCCATGCACGAGGCTGGAGATTTCCTTGTTCCGCATAATAAAGGAGAATGGAATACGCATCTCATTTATGGTGAAATTGGTGAAATAGTATGCGGGGAAAAAGCTGGACGTGAAAAATCAAGTGAAATAACCTTTTATAAATCTGTCGGGGTTGGGTTTCTGGACACTATGGCAGCCTCTAAGATATATAGAAAAGCTTTGAGTGAAGAAAAAGGTTACTCCTTTTCACTATAAAAACATTTAT
This sequence comes from Cytobacillus pseudoceanisediminis, assembly GCF_023516215.1. NCBI lineage: Bacteria > Bacillati > Bacillota > Bacilli > Caryophanales > Bacillaceae > Cytobacillus > Cytobacillus pseudoceanisediminis. The sequence continues at coordinate 1,288,835 of NZ_CP097349.1, forward strand.
GATACTCTTTTAAGTATGACACCGGATTATTCTAGTATGAATAATCCGGTGTGTTTTTAAAAGAAATTACAATGAAAAAAGGATTTACTTTAGGTCGGCAGGAGTTTGATAGGTCAATCAATTTTCCTGCTTATTTAAATTCTCCTGCAGATCCGAGTTCAGAAAGTTTTCTGTGGCATAAGCTGAAGCCCCAAGTGCTGTTGAGTAGATCGATAAATCTGCAAATGTAATGTTTACGTTTTCCTGATTGAATCTTAAGGAATGAGTCTTGACAACTTCCATTATTGAATCCAGTAATAATTCTTTGGCGATTGCTAAGCGATTTCCGATAATGATTTGCTCGGGGTTGAATGTATTAATGATATTGTTTATGCCAATGCCAAGGCATCGGCCGATTTGATGGAACAGATCCTTTACTTCCTCATCTTCTTCGGCCGTTTCAACTAATGACTCCAGGTTCAAATCATCCCGTTTTAAGTATGATTCAATATTCTTTGCCTGGTTTAGCAATGCCTGTTCAGAAGCGTACAATTCCCAGCAGCCTTTGCTGCCGCATCTGCATTCTTTTCCATCTATATCGATCACCATATGGCCCATTTCACCGGAGAATCCTTCAGCGCCACGGTAAAGGCTGTTTTGTAAAATAAAGCCGACTCCAATGCCAATTCCAGCGCTAACATAGATGAGATTCTCAAAGTTTTTCCCGGCTCCGAAACGCTTTTCCCCGTATGCTCCGGCGTTCGCTTCGTTGTCGATAATAACGGGAAGGTGAAACTCTGTCTCAATTTCTGCCTTTAAATGGATATCTGTCCAGCCCAGATTAGGTGCCAGCAGGATATTGCTGCCTTCCTTATTTACAATTCCCGGCACTCCAATACCGATTCCAATCACGCCATAGGGGCTCTCAGGGGTTGAGTCCAATAAGGATTGGATAACTTCTTTTATGACAAGAATGGTTTCTTCATACCTCATGCTATTCATATGCTTCAAATGTTCGCTCACAATATTCCCCGATAAATCAGTCATGACACCTAAAATATAGTTAACCCCTAAATCAATTCCAATGGCATATCCTGCTTGTTCATTAAAGAGCAGCATCACAGGCCGCCGTCCTCCGCTCGATTTGCCCGGTCCTGTTTCGGAACAGATTTGTTCTTCTATCAGCTCGTTGACTAAAGAGGAAACAGTTCCTTTAGTCAGTCCCAAATGCTGTGAGATATCAGCCCGGGAGATAGGGGATTGGTCGATGATCGTCTGCAGAACGCGTGATTTGTTTTTCATTTTTACCAGCTGCTGATTCCAAGTCATTATCTTTCTCCTCAAATCCTCAATTTCTTTGTCTATTACAATCATATTCCATTTATACCATAATTAAAAATAAAAATAAAACTTAGTTCATTCAATAGACAAACTAAGTTTATGGTGGTAAAATCGATTTGTAATCAAATGAAAGCGATAACAAATGAAAAGAGAAGATGGAGGAATGAAAATGAACTACTTTAATAATGTGAGTGGAGTAAAATACGAAGGTCCAGATTCTAATAATCCATTGGCTTTTAAATATTATAATCCTGAAGAAATGATCAACGGCAGAAAAATGGAAGACCTTCTCCGTTTTGCAGTGTCTTACTGGCATACGTTTACTGCGGAAGGCACAGATCCTTTCGGAAATGGAACGATGATCCGTTCCTATGACAGATTTTCCGGAATGGATTTGGCCAAGGCGCGTGTTGAAGCATCCTTTGAATTCTATGAAAAACTGAATGTTCCGTTTTTCTGTTTCCATGACGCTGATATTTCGCCTGAAGGCGATTCATTAAGCGAAACTTTTAAGAACTTAGATGAGATTACGGCCATGATAAAGGAATACATGAAGTCCAGCAAAACGAAGTTATTATGGAATACCGCTAATATGTTTTCGCATCCGCGCTGGCTGCACGGTGCGGCGACAGCACCTAATGCTGATGTATTTGCCTATGCTGCTGCAAAAGTGAAAAAGGGACTTGAGATCGGCAAGGAGCTGGGTGCTGAGAACTATGTGTTCTGGGGCGGCCGCGAAGGATACGAAACACTGCTGAATACGAACATGAAGCTTGAACTCGATAATCTTGCGCGGTTCTTCCATATGGCAATCGATTATGCAAAGGAAATTGGGTTTGACGCACAATTCCTAATCGAGCCAAAACCGAAGGAGCCCACCAAACATCAATACGATTTTGATGTGGCAACCAGCTTATCATTCTTGCAATCTTACGGCTTAAAAGACTACTTTAAATTCAATATTGAAGCAAACCACGCGACCCTTGCCGGCCATACATTTGAGCATGAACTGCACACAGCACGCATAAATGGAATGCTTGGTTCAGTGGATGCAAACCAGGGTGATACCCTGCTGGGATGGGATACTGACGAATTCCCGACAGACATCTATTCTACAGCACTGGCAATGGTTGAAATTCTAAAAAATGACGGCCTTGGAACAGGCGGCCTTAACTTTGATGCGAAAGTACGAAGAGGATCATTTGACCCTGAGGACCTGTTCTATGCTCATATTGCAGGAATGGACACATTTGCGGTTGGCGCAAAGGTTGCACAGCGTCTAATGGAAGATAAAGTATTAGACAATTTTATTGCTGACAGATATAGCAGCTATACAGAAGGCATCGGCCTTGAAATCGTTGAAGGAAAGGCAGACTTCCGCAAGCTTGAAAAGCATGCCCTTCAGCTTGAAAAGATTGAAAATAAATCAGGAAGACAGGAACAGCTAAAAGCTGTCTTAAATAAATACATTCTCGAAGCTTATGCGAGTGTAAAAGCGTAATAGATTAATATAAAAAGATTAAATGTACTGGGAATACAAAAGTGTCCCAGTACATTTTTAAAAACTAAAACTTAGCATACATTTCATTATCTAAAGGATGATCAATCATGAAATATGTAATCGGGATTGACCTTGGCACGAGCTCGGTAAAAGTTTTATTAATGAATCAAAAGGGAGTAGTATGCAGCGAAGTTTCCAGGTCTTATCCGCTCATTCATGAAAAGTCGGGTTATAGTGAACAGGACCCTGGTGAATGGGTTGATAAAACAGTGGCTGCTCTTAAAGAACTTACAGAGCAGTTTGATGGAAGTGCGGAAGACATTCAAGGAATCAGTTTTTCAGGCCAAATGCACGGTCTGGTCCTTCTGGATGAAGAGAATAAGGTTCTGCGTAATGCAATCCTTTGGAATGATACCCGCACGACAGAGCAATGTAAACAGATCTATGACATGGCTGGTGAGAAGCGTCTGCTTGAAATTACAAAGAATCCGGCATTGGAAGGCTTTACTTTACCAAAGCTGCTTTGGGTGAAGCAATACGAGCCGGAAGTTTTTGAAAAAGCGTCTGTATTTATGCTCCCTAAAGATTACCTGCGCTTTAAACTGACTGGCAGGATTCATAGTGAATATAGTGATGCAGCGGGTACTTTGCTGCTGAATGCCGGCCGGAAAATGTGGAGTGAAGAGATTTGCGGGCTAACGGGGATTGATGTGAATATCTGTCCGCCTTTAGTTGAATCCCATGAATGTGTAGGAACGTTAAAGCCTGAGATTTCTGAGAAGACGGGATTATCTCCTTTAACTAAGGTATTTGCAGGAGGAGCTGACAACGCCTGCGGTGCGATCGGTTCCGGCATTCTGTCGGAAGGCAAAACATTATGCAGCATTGGGACATCCGGGGTCGTTTTATCCTATGAAGAACAAAATGACAAGGATTTTCAGGGGAAAGTCCATTATTTTAATCATGGTGAAGAAAATGCCTATTACACAATGGGCGTAACCCTGGCAGCAGGACATAGTTTGAACTGGTTTAAAGATGCGTTTGCAGAAATGGAATCATTCGATTCCCTGTTGGCTGGAATGAGCGAGGTTCCGATTGGGTCGAACGGACTTTTATTTACACCCTATTTAGCGGGTGAGCGCACACCATATGCAGATTCACAAATTCGGGGAAGCTTTATCGGCATGGACTCCTCACATAATCGAAATGATTTTGTACGATCGGTCATTGAAGGTATTACTTTTTCTTTAAATGAATCGATTGAAATATTCAGGGAAAGCGGAAAGCTTGTCGATACCATTATTTCAATCGGCGGAGGAGCTAAAAGTGAGGCCTGGCTGCAAATCCAGGCCGATATCTTCAATTGCACAATTGTAAAGCTTTCAAGTGAACAAGGACCTGCTGTAGGTGCGGCTATGCTAGCAGCATACGGATGTAAATGGTATGAATCTCTGGAAGCCTGTGCCGAAAACTTCATAACATACGAAAAGACATATACTCCAATCCCTGAAAACGTTAAGAAATATCAGGAGCTTTTCCAGTTATACAAAGAAGTTTATGCGCAAACCAAAAAGCTGAATGAGGGTTTGGCCGGGTTTAGAAAAAAGTAAGCTGACTTGAGGGAGATCGACATGAACATAACTGAAAGTATATTTGGCGAATGGAATGGACACAAGATTAAATCCTATACAATCAGCAATGATCATGGAATGGAAGTATCGTGTATCGAATACGGGGGAATCATTACCGGGATATCTGTCCCTGACAGTAAAGGAAATATAGAGAATGTGATCCTGGGGTTTGACACTCTTGAAGAGTATATTAATTATTCACCATTCTTCGGCGCTATTATCGGAAGGGTGGCCGGAAGGATAGCGGGCTCGGCTTTCACTCTTGATGGAACTGCTTACCAGCTGCAAAAAAATGATGGGGAACACCATCTGCATGGAGGTTCAGGCGGCTTTCATCATTTTATTTGGGACTCGGCCGCCGAAAAGAGCATGAATGAGGCGAATATCAGGTTCTCCTATGTAAGCCCGGATGGGGAACACGGGTATCCTGGGACACTTGAGGTAACGGTAAACTATACACTGAACAATGAGAATGAACTGGTCATTAGTTATGAAGCGATATCTGATGAAAAAACGATCATCAATCTGACAAACCATACTTATTTTAACCTAAGCGGGGACTTAAAGAGGGACATTCTGGAGCACGAGGTGACCATGCAAAGCGATCACTTTCTGGAGCTTGATGAAACATTGATTCCTACTGGGAAACTCATACATGTTGAAAATACACCGTTTGATTTCAGAGCAGGGAAGAAAATCAAAGAAGGCGTAAAGTCCGGCCATCAGCAGAACATGCTTGCGGGCGGAGGTTATGATCATCCATTTCTATTAAATACAGGTGAAATGACTGTAGTGGATTCTGCCAGCGGACGAAAACTGACAGTGAAAACGGATAGGCCGAGTGTTGTTTTATATACAGCGAATATGCTCGGAAATGATTTTCAAATTAGAGGTGTTCAGTCAAGAAGCCATTTGGGGCTGTGTCTTGAAACTCAATGTCCGCCTGATGCTGTTCATCATGAAAACTTTCCTTCTATTGTCCTGGAGAAAAATGAGGTCTTCAAAACAAAAACCAGTTTCAAGTTTCTTGTTGTTTAATCATTTCTAATAGAAAGGAGTAAAGATGGATTTGAATTATTAATGTAAAATTGTAAGCGCTCTATTTTGGTTCAAATCTGTCTTTTACAATCTATGAAACAGAATCGGAACTCTCTATATATTGGTTCACTTACATTGGTTGCTGCGATAGGCGGTTTGCTTTTCGGATATGATACGGCTGTTATTTCAGGAGCTGAAAAGTCACTGGAAATCTATCTGATTAATAGTTTGGGATTAGGATCGCTGGCTCACGGGGCGACAACCTCAAGTGCATTGATTGGCTGTATCATTGGCGGTTTAATATCCGGTTATTTTGCGTCGAAATTTGGGCGGAAAAAATCGCTGATAGCCGCGGCTGTACTATTCTTCTTATCTGCATTAGGATCCGCTTTCCCTGAATTTTTATTTTTCACTAAAGGGGAACCGACCATCTCGCTATTATTGACTTTTAATCTTTATCGCATTATTGGCGGAATTGGGGTTGGTCTGGCGTCAGCTATTGTTCCCATGTATATCGGCGAAATTGCACCTGCCGATATCCGCGGACGCCTTGTTTCATTCAATCAGTTTATGATTATCTTCGGGATGCTTGTCGTGTACTTTGTAAACTGGGGCATTGCCAGCGGCCGTCCATTGGAATGGATCAATGATGTTGGCTGGAGGTACATGTTTGCTTCAGAAGCTATTCCGGCCCTTGCGTTTGGTCTTCTGCTGCTCCTGGTTCCGGAGACACCACGTTACCTGGCCATTCATAATCATGATGATAAAGCTTTAGCAGTCCTTGCGAAAATTAATGGTGCAGCAGAGGCTAAAACGATCTTGGGTGAAATCAAAAAATCGGTAGCAGCCTCAGCAAATGTTCCAGCAGAAAAGCTGTTTGCATACGGAAAATTAGTGATTGTTATAGGAATTCTGCTCTCTGTATTCCAGCAATTTGTCGGAATCAACGTTGCTTTGTACTATGCACCGCGAATTTTTGAAAGCATGGGAGCAGCAAAGGATGCCTCGATGCTGCAGACGATTGTTATGGGTGTCATAAATGTCATCTTTACAATTGTGGCAATTTTAACTGTAGATAAATGGGGACGCAAGCCATTATTGATCACAGGTTCCATTGGCATGGCCATCGGGATGTTTGGAGTAGCAGGAATGGCTTTCTCCAATATAATCGGCATGGGCACATTAATTTTTATCATCGTTTACACAGCTTCCTTCATGATGTCATGGGGACCGATATGCTGGGTATTGATCTCTGAAATTTTCCCAAACAAAATCCGAGGACAGGCAGTTGCGGTAGCTGTAGCAGCACAATGGGCGGCAAACTATTTTATTTCATCGACTTATCCGATGATGATGGAATTCAGCGGCGGCTTAACTTACGGCTTCTATGGACTGATGAGTGTTCTTTCAGCCATTTTTGTATGGAAGTTTGTACCTGAAACGAAAGGGAAGACTCTTGAGAACATGGAGAGTATTTGGAAAAGAACTGCCTGATTAGCTTATTCAACCATGAAAAAAGAATGTCCCGATGAATATCACATGCAGAAGGGACATTCTTTTTTCTGTTATCTGCTTGTTTTTATCATTTCCTTCACTCGTTCTTCTATCTCTTCTGCACTCTTATCCAATGAAAGTGACAATTCCTTAAATAAGATTTTTTGAACTGCATTCAGAAGTATCATCAACTCTGAAGGTTCAGTGGGCTGAATAAATCATCAGGACAAAAAAACGCTTGAATATTCAAGCGTTTTTCTTATGATTTTCTATAAAGCTCTTAATTTTAAAAACAACTTCCGTACCGATATGCATTTCAACTTCCCTAACTTTCTTTTTGATTAGTTTCTCTTCAACCCCGATTATTTGATAAAACTCCATTAAAACCTGATGATCTTGGAAGAGTTTTTTGGCAATTTCCAATCCGGCTTTTGTCAAAGTAACTGTTCCATAGGGCTGAAAATGAATGTAACCGTCTGTTTTAAGCTTTCCGGCCATTTTAGATGCAGCTGAGACGGTGACCCTCAATACCTTTGCAATGCCGGAAATGGTCGCATGCCCATGTGCTTCCTGTAATAAATAAATCTCGAGAATATACCTCTTTGAACTAATGGGGATCACATGTTTCACCTGCTTGCTGGAATAGTGACCTTTATTACCGGGTCAAGCCTTTTTTAATGGTTTTAATATTCCATTCCATCATCGAAATATAAGTATCGCCATCTTCACCCGGCTTTGCCAAGGAGTCTGTAAATACCTTTCCCATGATTGGAACATTGGTTTCATCGGATACAGCTTCCATGCTTCTTGCGTCAATGCTTGTTTCCAGGAATAGTCCTGTAATTCCTTTTTCATTAATAATATCTGTAATTCTTGTAATTTGGTCTGGTGTTCCCTGGTTTTCCTGGTTGATTTCCCAGATGTATTCTGCCTGGAATCCGTAGGCTTCGCTGAAATATTTAAAAGCACCTTCACTTGTTACGAGAACACGTTCGTTTTCTGGAATTTCATTAAATTGTTCGACTGCTTCATCATGCAGCTCTTGAAGCTTTGCAATGTATTCTTCAGCGTTTTTTTCGTAAATCTCTTTATTGTCTGGATCTGTTTTGATAAGTCCATCTCTGGCATTTTCCGCGTATTTGATCCCATTTCGGATGTCCAGCCAGGCATGGGGATCTTCTTCACTTTCTTTGCCCTTTGTGGTTAAGTGCATGGCATCAACGCCTCTGCTCATTAGGAAGACAGGCGCATCTTCACCGTCTTTTCCGGCAGTTTCCATCAGCTTATTGAACCATGAGTTGCCGGCTTCCAGGTTCAGCCCGTTGTAAAATACTGCATCTGCATCCGTTGTTTTTTTCACATCCTCAGGAAGGGGGTCATATTCGTGGGGATTGGAGCCAATGGGTGCTAAACTATGAATCTCAACCAAATCCCCGCCTACATTTTTAACAATGTCATACACAATCGAATAGGTAGTCACAACTTGGATTTTCCCATCTGCATTGGACGAGGTGCTGCTTGTTCCGCTGCTGCAGGCTGACAGGAATAACACAGACAGAAGGAATGCAGCTAATAAAAGAAAGCCTTTTTTAATCATCGGTTTTCCCTCCTAAAAAAATTTGTTTTTATTAAAATTAAACTAATGAAGCTCTCTTTTCTTTACTTTCAGCGTTTTCCATATTAGCCCATGCTTAGGTGAAAATAAAAAAACGAGAATGAAAATAGCAGTGGATGATATGACTATTGTTGCTCCTGAAGCTAAGTTGTAGGTAAAGCTAAAGTATAGTCCCACGATGGATGAAATTACACCAATGCCAGACGCAAGGAAAATCATCATCCACAGCCGCTCGGTTAACAGATAAGCTGCCGCTGCAGGGGTGATCAGCATGGCAACAACCAGGACAATACCTACTGTCTGGAGGGATGCAACGGTTACCATCGTCAAGAGAGTCATTAGGAAATAATGAATGAAACGAACTGGCAGTCCGTAAGCTGCTCCCATCGTTTCGTCAAACGAGGTGACCAATAATTCTTTGTAAAAGAGGTATACAGCCCCCAATACAAACAGGCTGATGCCCAGTGTGATCCACATGTCGGATAATCTTACTGCCAGTACATTGCCAAATAATATATGGTAGAGATCTGTACTGCTTTTAAGCATGGTAATAATAATGATTCCTGAAGCAAATGCCGCTGTAAACATAATTCCAATCGAGGTATCATGCTTTATCCGGCTGTTTTGGGATACAAACCCAATGGCGATAGCTGTAATCACTCCGCTTATGACTGCTCCAAAGAAGAAGTTAACTCCCAGCATATATGAAATAGCGACGCCCGGAAGGACAGCATGTGATATGGCATCTCCCATGAGAGACATTCCTCTAAGGATGATAAAGCACCCAATGACTCCGCAGATAATTCCTACCATAACCGAGGTTAATAACGCTTTTTGCAGAAAACCATATTGCATGACCGCTTCAATAAAAGCCATTATAGCGACACCCCAATCTCATTCATAAAAGCAAATTGCCCCTTGTATGCTTTTGCAATTACTTCAGGTTTAAACACTTCTTCAACGGTCCCAAAACTGATCAATTCCTTATTTAGCAGAATTAACTGGTTGAAATAATCATTTGCTTTACTTAAATCATGGTGTACAACAATCACTGTTTTTCCTTGTCTGCAGAGCTCCTTCAAAATGTTCACAATGGTTTCCTCACTGGATACATCAACTCCAACAAATGGCTCATCCAGAAAGAACAAATCCGCTTTTTGAGCAAGTGCTCTCGCAAGAAAAACTCTCTGCTGCTGGCCGCCTGATAGTTCCCCAATCTGCCTTTTGCTGAACTCCTGCATGCCAACTCGCTGAAGACATTCCATGGCCCACTCTTTATCCTTTTTCTTTGGACGGCGGAACAGTTTTAAATGGGGGTAGGTCCCAATAAGAACCGCATCATGCACAGTGATTGGGAAATCCCAGTCTATGGCATTCCGCTGCGGCACATAGGCGATGCTTTTGCGAACTTCAGCAATGGATTTTCCCATCACTCTAACTGCACCTTTATCCTTTGGTATAAGATTTAGCATGGCTTTTAAAAAAGTCGATTTACCTGCGCCGTTCGGCCCGATAATTCCTACCAGATTACCTGTATTAACAGTAAGGCTGACTCCTGTCACCGCTTCATTTCCGAAATAGGAAACATGCAAATCCTCTATGCTAATTGCCGGATCCTTCATCATTTTATCCCCCTTTATTTTCCAAATTTAAATTGATTCAAATTAATTGTTTATATGCAATTATACGTCACACGGACAAGATTTATGGATATATTAAAAAGTTTTGCCTTAATGCAAATTATATGCGATTAATAAACAAAGTCAACACAAAAAAATAATCTTTTCAGAAAGTTTAAGGTTTGCAGTAAAATAGGGGAATTATGAAATCAGGCTCTGGCATTCAATTTGTTTAATGGTAAAATAAGGGGTGTTATACTATCTTTATCAGTTAATAGATTGTAATTTTGTAAATATATGAAACTTTTTACCCTTTTTGATCGTTTAATTAGTAAAGGGCGGGATAGGTGCTTATGATCGATGATGTGTGGACTGCCCTGATGGTTATGATCTTTTCCTACACATTTGGGAGCGTAGCCGGGGCTTATTATGTGGTTAAATACATAGCAAAAGAGGATATAAGAAAAAAGGGGAGCGGGAATGTAGGGGCTACTAATGCAGGGAGAGCAACCGGCAAGAAGGGGTTCTTGCTGACAATTGCAATTGATGCTGGAAAGGCATGGACAGCTTTATATGTAACTGGACTTATGTTTGAAGGTGATGGTTTATTAATTCTTAGCGCTTTTTGTGTTCTTATTGGCCATTTGTTTCCAATTCAGCTGGGGTTTCATGGTGGAAAAGGAGTGGTTGTCTACTTGGCTTCTGCCTTGTTTTTGGAACCACTAACAATAGCGATAATGGCTATCACGATGGGAATTGCCTATGCAGTTCTCCGGAAGTATACAATATCAGGTTTTATCGCCATGGCTTCCATTCCCATTACAGCCTGGGTGATTGGTGATTCATTCATCATTTCGGCAGGCCTCCTGCTGCTGCTTTTGATTGTTTTCATTTCCCATACCCATTTCATCATGCCTAAACATAGGAGGTAAACTGTGAATATTATCTGCAAAATCGCAACCGAACTTAATGAATTTAAACAAATTCATCAGCTGAACTACCAGACATTTGTGGAAGAAATTCCTCAGCATAAGCAAAATGATGATCAGCATTTAATTGATAAATTTCATGAAGAAAATACATATGTCATTGCCAAGGCTGGCGAGGAAGTTGCCGGAATGATCGCGATCCGTGCCAAAAGGCCATTTTCGCTTGATTATAAGCTTCCTAATCTCGAAGAATACTTGCCTGTTAAGGGAGAATTTTGTGAGATCCGCTTGCTGTCAGTCAAAAAAGAGTTTCGCAGCACCCGTGTTTTTTATCAGCTTTGTGAAAAGCTTGTAGAGCTTTGCCTCGAAAAAATTATACGATGGCGCTGATATCGGGCACGGTCAGGCAGCTGAAATTGTATAAGCGGATGGGATTTCTGCCTTTTGGTCCTCTGACAGGAGAGGAAGGAGCCCAGTTTCAGCCCATGTATTTAACAAAAGAGAATTTCGAACGTTCAACGAAAGCATTTGAACGCTTAATGGCCAGAAATTCAGTGCCCGTCGATCAGCATTCCTTTTTGCCGGGTCCGGTGCCCATTCATGCAAAAGTGAAAAGGGCTTTTTCAAAAGAAGCCGTATCTCATCGCAATCATGATTTTATCAGCGGTTTGAAAGACTTGCGTTCTCAATTATGCAAGATGACAGATGCCTCACATGCTGAAGTTGTTGTTGGCACGGGAACACTTTCCAATGATCTTGTGGCAGCACAGCTGAAACACCTCGAAGGGGATGGGCTGATCCTGGCCAATGGCGAATTTGGCTTTCGTCTCATAGATCATGCAAGAAGGTTTCAATTATCTTTTCAAACGATTGAAAGAGAGTGGAATGAACCGATTACCCACGAGGAAATAGCCTGCATGCTGAAAGAAAACCCATCCATAAAATGGGTGTGGACCGTGCATTGTGAAACTTCGACTGGGTATGTATTCGATATCAGCGGTATTCAGGAGATATGCGGGGAGCATGGTGCCGAGCTTTGCGTGGATGCATGCAGCACGGCCGGAATTTTGCCGTTGAATCTTAAGAATATTTATTTTGCATCGACCGTCAGCGGAAAGGGATTTGGTTCCTATCCGGGTCTGGCAATCGTATTCCATCGTGACAAAATTAAAGGGAACAGTGCTGTTCCAAGATACTTGGACTTAAAGATGTACGAAGAAAACCAAAGCATTCCATACACCCATTCGTCCAATCTGGTCAGCGCATTAAAAGAGAGTATAAAGCTGATAGATTATGAGAAATTAAATCTTTTATCTGTAAAAGCAAGAATGAGGCTGAAAGATAGCGGATTTTCTGTTCTGGGAGACGATGATTATTCCCCTGGCATCCTGACTATCAGTTTGCCGCAGAGCATTTCCAGCAGGGAATTTGGCGACACATGCAAACAGAAAGGAATTCTTCTAAGCTATGAAAGCGGGTACCTGCTTGAGAGAAACTGGGTTCAGGTGGCTCTAATGGGGGCACAGGAAGAGCAGAAGGTCATGGCATCACTCGAAATGATGGCAGGTATTTTAGAAAAACAATATGAAAAGCGGTATGATTATGAAGTTATTTAAAAGGCTTTCACCCATTTGGTTTGCCGTCATTTTAATCTGGGTTAAAACGGTCATTGTATCCTTTATCGGATTTAATCTGCATCCGGAGAACTGGACTGATATTTTATTTATGATTTTAAGCCCGATTGGGGCCATAATGGTCATTCTTGGAATTAATATTTATTTTAAGCGAAAGGTGAAACCGGCAGCCATTTTTGCAACAATGGTCATTTTGACGGGCATTCTTTTTGGGGATTTGCTTTATTATCGTTTTTATACTGATTTTGTAACCGTTCCGATTCTTTTTCAGTTTAAAAATGTCGGAGGGATTGGACCGAGTACACTTGAATTGATTAGCCCATGGGATCTTCTGTTATTTGCTGATCTGGCCGTTTTTTGGCTTTTATATATAAAACGGAAATCAGTACATGAGCAAATCACAGCAAAATCAAAGAGATTTTACACGGCTGTCAGTATGTTATTTGTATTCATGACCATTATTCTCGGCATGGTGAAAGTGCCTCATTTATTTTCGGAATCATATAATCGCCAGCAGCTTGTTAAGCATATTGGATTGTATCAGTATCATCTCTATGATATTGGCATCGCTGCATCATACCCGCTCAATCGCGCTTTTGCCAGTCCCTCTGACGCAGAAGCCTCAGCAGAATATGTCCAATCTCAAGAAGATAAGCCATCAGATTACTTTGGTGCGGCAAAAGGAATGAATGTCGTTCTGATCAGTATGGAGTCCACCCAGAATTTTGTTATCAATCAGAAGGTGAATGGCCAGGAAATAACGCCATTCCTTAATTCTCTGATTGAAGACAGCTTTTATTTCAGCCGTGTCTATGATCAGACAGCACAGGGGAAAACATCCGACTCGGAATTCATGATCGATACAGGCCTTTATCCATTATCCAGCGGATCGGCGTTTGTCAGAAAAACGGAAAACGCTTATCGAAGCCTGCCGCATATTCTATCTGATGAGAAGTATTACTCAGCTGTTTTCCATGGGAATGACGCTTCGTTCTGGAATCGGGAGGCCATGTATGATTCTCTGGGGTATAATCGTTATTTTTCAAAAGCCGATTATGTGGTCACAGAAGAGAACTCAGTGAACTACGGCATAAAAGATATCCCATTCTTCCAGCAGTCCATTCAGCATCTGGAGAAACTGCAAAAGCCTTTCTATGCCAGGTTTATCACATTGACAAACCATTTCCCATTTTTGCTGGAGGAGGAAGATCAGTTCATTTCTGAGGCCAGCACGAGTGAAATGGTCGTCAACCGCTATGTGACAACCGTTAGATATCAGGATGAAGCCATTAAAACATTTTTCCAGGATTTAAAAGCAAGCGGACTTTATGAAAATACGATGTTTGTATTATACGGCGACCATTATGGCATCTCGGACAAATATGAACATGGCGTTCTGGAGCTGCTGGGACAGGAAGATACCATTGTTAATCGCATGCAGCTGCAGAGTGTGCCGCTGATTATCCATGTACCTGGTGTGGAAGGCAAAACGTTTTCGAATATTGGCGGGGAAATCGATATCAGGGCAACGATCCTTCATCTGCTCGGCATTAGTGCTGAGGATAACTTCAGCTTCGGGCATAACCTTTTTACAAGGGATCCCCATCATCCAGTTATTTTTCGGGATGGAAGCTTTATAGCTAAAGACTATTTTTATAAAGCCGGTAAATGCTTCAATAGCAAATCGGAAGAAGAAACAGATATTAATAGCTGTGAACCGTTAATGGATATCTCGAGAAAAGAGCTAAGGCTGTCTGATGACATTGTACATGGGGATTTGATGAGGTTTATGGAATAATTCTTGGAGGATAAGCATGGAAGTATTCGGTTTATATTCTTGTGGGGAATCCCTTTGCTGCTGCTTTGGAGCTTTATTTTAACACTTGTGGAAGTGAAGAGAGCTGGCAGCGAAGGACAGTTTCTGGGCAGGACGCTGACATTTATCGGCGGAATTTATCATTACACCATTTCTTCATTTGCAGCATGGATTGGTTTGATTGCCATCGCATTCGGAATTGCAGCCCTGGTAGAGGGATCCATTTTAGGAGCATTATTTTTTGGTTTATTTGGTGTTTTTATGGTTTATAACTTTTTTCCGAGATTGAATATGCCGGAATGAGATGGAGGTATGTCCTTTTGGGCATGCCTTTTTTTATTGGCAGCACCGAAAGATTTTTCAATTTAATCAATGTAATCATTGAACCGTTGAGGGGGAAAGTTGATGCGGCATCGGACAGGATAAGCGAAAAAGGGAGGGTAGGAGTCCGAAGTTGGTGCGAGTTCGGACAGGATAAGCGAAAAAGGGAGAGAAAGAGTCCGAAGTTGGTGCGAGTTCGGACAGGATAAGCGAAAAAGGGAGAGAAGGAGTCCGAAGTTTGTGCGTCTTTGGACAGGATAAGCGAAAAAGGGAGAGAAGAAGTCCGAAGTTGGTGCGTCTTCGGACAGAAGAAGCGAAAAAGGGAGAGAAAGAGTCCGAAGTTAATGCGCCTTCGGGCCGAAAATAAAGAAATCCAGCAAACAAGTCCTAACAGTTTGCTGGATTATTGCTATAACGGCAGTCCCATATATATGAATCTACCTTGTAATAGAACGATAAATCTGTTTAATCGTTTCCATGTGCATCGCTTCATGATAAAAGCCGAATAAATAAGCTTCTCCGGTTGTGTAGAAAGTAATGCCGCCGCGGTTTGTAAAGGGACTTGGCAGTTTTTGCTCCATACGCCCACGAAGAAATGTCTTTATTCTTTGTTTTTGTTCATTTAAGACAGATGCAATTTCGTCGAAAGAAGGCGGTGATTCGGTCCAATCGGCAGGTTTAGTTCCAGCGCCAAATAACATTTCATAGTTCATCGGGACCTTCATTTCTTCACCTGATATTCCAAAGACAAGCTTTTCCTGCACAAATGCAATATGCCCGAAGTTCCAGCGGATACTATTGTTAAACCCTTCTGGAATGATATCAGCCATTTCTTCAGGAATCCGCTTGATCGATTTTTCAGTAATGCCCCGCACTGTTTCCATATGGTCAAAAATAGTCTGTTCCAATACACTCACCCTCCATATTCATGCTCATTGGATAAAGTTCTAGGAATTCACTTCATTTTCCTACATCTATATTTATTTTTATCTAAAAGAGCTATGTATGAAAATTAATAACCTTAAGTCTCAAGTCCTATAAGCATATACAGCGCAGGCTTCTTAATCTAAGGACCGTGTTTCCTTATTATAAAAATATAATCATATTTTTGATAAGGAGATACGTTATGTCTAATCAAAAAATCTATATACTCCTTACGGATACCGGAACGTTATTTACCCGGCTTATTAAGCTTTACACAAAAAAGCCGTATAATCATGCTTCTATCTCACTCGATCCTGAATTAAAAGAAGTTTACAGCTTTGGCAGAAAAACGGCGAAAAATCCATTCATAGGCGGTTTTGTTAAAGAAAATATACGAGGAGAATTTTTTAGTGATTCAAGATGTACAGTCATTAGCTGCTCTGTTACAGATGCACAGCAGAACAAGCTTAAAGCATTCATAAATAAGATAGAATCTGAGAAAGACGATTACAGCTATAATCTGCTTGGGCTTTTTGCAATCATGTTTAATAAACAGCTCTCCAGAAATAATGCTTTTTTCTGCTCCCAATTTGTAGCAACTGTCTTACAGAGGTGTGAGATTGTTCATTTTACTAAACCAGCCTCGCTGGTTATACCGCATGAGTTTATGGAAATGGAAGATTTCCAGGTTGTTTTTCAGGGAAACCTGAAAGAGTATTTTCTGAATAAAGACCGGACCATAGAAATAAACACATACATTTCAGCCCATGAGCAGGAACAGTTCGGACAATCAATGGCCATTTCCTGATGTGCTGCAATTAATTTCGATTCTTTTTATACGCTAAAGGAGTCATATTCATAGACTTGCGGAATTTTTCAATAAAGTAACTGCTGCTGTTGAATCCTACTTTAAAGGCAACTTCTGTTACATTCGAGTCTCTCTCTTGAAGCAGGGGGAGACTTTTTTGTATGCGATAATGAATCAAATAGTTAATGGGTGTCGTCTTTAAGATTTTTTTAAAGTATCTGCAGCATTCAGAATTGCTCAGTCTGCCGGCTTTGGCAATATCCCCAAGAGTGATTTTTTCTGCGAAATGCTGATGGATCCAATTCAGCATTTCCTTCATCCGCATATGCTTTTCAACTTCAGCCTGGCTGAATTCCAATTGGAATCCGTTCCTGATTAACTGCTGCCAGATAAATGTCAGCAGACTGGTTATGTTAATCTCATAAAATGGAGAAATCTCATTAATCAATTTCTTAATTTCCATGATGCTGTCTAATATGTTTTTCCCCCATTCCTCTCTGGGGTTCAGGAATATGTAAGGAAGATTTGTTGCTGATATGTATGGATAAATATAGCTGCTGAATAATTCCTGCGGAAGCAGGAAATGAGGGGAGACATTTAAACAAATATAGACGCAATCTCCGCTAATATCCTCGGCGGAATGAAGACACCCGCTATTGATGAAAATGCCGTCTCCTTCTTTTACCGCCAATTTTTCTTCATTGATTTGGACCATAGCTTCACCTTTTACAGTAAGGATAAATTGAATCTCCTCATGCCAGTGTAAAGGGATTTTGCCTTGGATATTATCTCCAATCTTCGTTTCGTAGCAGGCTACCGGCAACACCACCGTCCTGTGTCTCGTCAGCTCTTTCAGGCTTTTATCCACTTTAAAATCTTTAATCTGCAAAAAAGACACCTCAATATCGTTATATTATTTTATTATATTTAGCTATATTTATCACAGGATTTGGATTATTATAACACTATTATTATATTTAAGGGTGGAATTTAACATGAATGGACGTTCAAGGAGCACGGGTTTATTGCTTGTTATTTTTGGAGCTTCATTTTGGGGTGTTGGCGGAACAGTTGCTCAAAAGCTTTTTCAGGAATTTGGAATCTCAGTTGATTGGCTAGTAACTGCCCGGCTTCTGACAGCGGGAATTCTTCTGTTAGCCGTACAATTTTTAATGAAAGACCGCACACAGGTATTTGGAGTCTGGAAGAATAAAAGGGCGGCCATCATGCTCTTAATTTTTGGCCTCGCAGGAATGCTGGCTGTGCAGTATACCTATATGGCTTCTATTCATCATGGCAATGCGGCTGTTGCGACATTGCTTCAATATCTGGCACCAGCTATGATTATTATTTACCTGGTTCTGCGGAAACAATCGGTATTTTCGAGACAGGATTTTGTAACAGTTTCCCTTGCCCTGGCCGGGTGCTTCTTTCTACTGACTAACGGTTCCGTCTCTCAGCTGTCCGTACCGGCACCTGCCATCGTGTGGGGAGTTCTATCTGGAGTGGCACTCGCGTTTTATACCTTGTATGCCATCCCGCTGCTGAAGGAATATGATTCCCTTGTCGTGGTTGGATGGGCGATGGTCATTGGCGGATCTGCATTGAGTTTAATCCATCCTCCATGGCAAATGGATTTCGGCAGGTTAACGGCTGAAGCTGGACTGTACTTGTTTTTTGTCATTATATTTGGAACGATGCTCGCATTCTGGTTTTATATTGAAAGTCTCCAAACCCTTTCTCCAACGGAAACCAGTCTTCTAAGCAGCCTGGAGCCCCTCGCGGCAGTATTTACTACCGTTATGTGGCTGAATGAACCATTCGGCATGTTCCAATGGGCGGGTACTGCCTGTATCTTTGGCATGATTCTGCTGCTGGCTTTGAATAAACAGAAACCTGCAAAGAACAGTGGTTGTGCTGAAAACGAAGAACCGCTAAAAGTGAGTTGAGAACCAGTCCCTTTAGGAGGAGGCTGGTTTTTTCTTCCTTCTGTTGGAGTAAAAGCTGAGATTGGACATCAAAACGATTTCGCTCATAAAATAAGGCTTTCTTACAAAAATCGAAAGAAAATCGCTCTTAACCTCTATAATTTCAAAACTTAATAAATTCTCCTCTATAATTTTGCTCACACTAAGCATTATATTTTGCTAAATTTATTTCGGTTGTTAAAATAAAATCAATTCTTCATGAAGGAGATTATAAAATGACTAATATACAAATACCTGTTTCTGTTTTGAACCTTGCCCCGATACGAGAAGGGAAGGACAGCAGGCAGGCGATCGAGGATCTTGCCGATCTGGCTCAGGCAACAGAGGAGATGGGCTACAAACGCTATTGGATAGCGGAGCATCATAATACGCCAACACTGGTCAGTTCTGCCACTGCAATTTTAATAAAACATGTATTGGAACATACAAAAACCATTCGCGTTGGCTCTGGCGGAATTATGCTGCCGAACCATGCACCATTAGTTGTTGCTGAGCAATTCGGAACGATGGCGACCATTTATCCGGATCGTGTCGACCTTGGTCTCGGAAGGGCGCCTGGAACGGATATGATGACGGCTAATGCGCTTCGCCGCTCGAAAAATGATTCTGTTTATACATTCCCGGACGATGTTAAGCAGCTGCTGGCATACTTTGGTCCATTAGAGGAGCAAAGCTATGTAAAAGCACATCCGGGAGTGGAAACTAATATTCCGATTTATATTCTTGGCTCTTCGACAGATTCTGCCTATTTGGCTGCTGAGCTGGGGCTTCCTTATGTATTTGCCTCACACTTTGCTCCAAGATGGATGGAGGATGCCATCCGGATCTACCGTGCCAACTTTAAGCCTTCGAAGTACCTCGAAAAACCATATATGATGGTATGCTTAAATGTCATTGCAGCGGAAACCGATGAGGAAGCCGAATTCTTATCAACCACAATGAAGCAGTTCTTCTTGAATGTTGTCAGAGGGACTTCCATGAAATTGAGCCCGCCAGTCAAGGATCTGGATTCGATCTGGAACCCAATGGAGAAGGAAGCGGCAGAGGGAATGTCAAGCGTGACCTTTATGGGGAGCAAAGAAACAGTCAGGGGGCAGCTGGAGCAGTTCCAGTATATGTACAATGTCGACGAAATCATGGCGGTTTCTTATATCTATGATGAAGAAAAACAAAAACGTTCATATGAAATATTTAAAGAAATTACAGACGGCAAATGAGCGGGGAAATTATTCCCCGCTTTTTTTATTTAAAATTTGTTAAAGTCTTAAACGTCAATAACGGTCTAGCGGAAGCAGCCTGCCCCCTCAAGGTAACAAGCAAATCCTTGCTTTTTGGGAGTGCGAAAGGCGCTTCCGCTTTTTGTATTTCTCGGGAAAGCGCAGGATTAGACTTTTCTTGCGCTGAAAGGTCGGAAAATGACTCTTTGTGGCGGAATTGATACGCTTACCTGAAAAAAATAAAAGACTGCATCGGGAACTCTATAAAAATTTCTTTAAATATGGTATTTGAATGGATGTTTGTATGTAAGAAGTGGAAGCCTAATCACAGCAGAAACATGATTTTAGCTTATTTAAAGGGTGAATAAAATGTGGAAAGCCATCGTTTCCCATCTGCCTGATTTGGAAATTTTCTTGCAGAGTTTTGCAGTGATCATTATACCGTTAGGGATTTTTAGGTTTTTTCACAAAATCGGACCCTCAAAGGAGGGTTCCTGAAAAATGAAAATGTCCCAAATAAACAAAAAACCTTTAAAAACCAATACCATGAAACATGTAAATCGGAATGAGGATGAAGGCCCTTATGAATTAACCGGTGAAATTCAAAGGGATATTCAACTATTTAAAAAGGAAATCGGACATAATTCGGACGTTCATTTTAGGGAGTTTAATATTGGGCTAACGAGTATACGGGCAGTACTAATCTATGTTGAGGGCCTTTCGGATAAAGAACTGATTGATAAACATATCATGAAGTCGTTAATGCAGGATTTTACAGGTGCAAAGGGTTATGGAAGACACGAGGCAGAATACAAATTTACAGTCGATTTTATAAAAAATCATATTCTGTCCCTTGGTGAAATCTATACTGCCTCCATGATAAAAGATACAGTGCCGAAAATTTTAAAGGGATCAGCTGTACTGCTCCTCGACGGAGCCTCTGAAATGCTTATATTGGGTATTGCAAATGGGAAAACAAGGAATATTGAAGAGCCTGTTTCCGAGCAGGCTGTCAGAGGACCACGTGAGGGCTTCACAGAAAATATCAGCGATAATACAGCTCTCTTAAGGAGAAACGGCGGAACAGAAAAACTGATATTTTCTAAGTTTATAGTCGGAAAGCGCTCTAAAAAAGACCTTATTGTAGCTTATATTGAAGATATTGCTAATCCTGCAATAGTTGAGGATGTTATGTCCAGAATTCAGAAAATTGACATCGATAATGTGATGGAATCTGGATATGTTGAACAGCTTATCGAGGATAATTATATGAGTCCTTTTCCACAAGCGCAGAATACTGAGCGTCCAGATAGAGTAAATGCTGCTTTAATGGAAGGGCGGGTGGCCATTCTCCTGGATGGCACTCCTTTTGCACTCCTTGTTCCAGTAACATTCAGCATGATGGTGCAAGCATCTGAGGATTATTATGAACGTTGGTATTCAGGCTCGCTTATTCGATTATTGCGTTTTCTTGCAATCTTTATTTCACTTTTTGGTCCAGCGCTCTACATCTCATTTGTTTCGTTCCATCAGGGCTTGATCCCGACGAAATTAGCGATGTCCATTATTGGCACCAGGGACGGGGTACCTTTTCCTTCTATAATAGAAGCTCTGATTATGGAAGTGGCAATTGAAATACTCCGTGAGGCGGGTTTGAGGCTGCCTAAGCCAATTGGACCGGCAATCGGGATTGTCGGAGCTTTAATTATTGGTGAGGCAGCAGTTTCAGCTGGAATAGTCAGTCCAATTATGGTCATAGTTGTTGCGGTTACAGCCATTTCATCTTTTGCTATTCCTGAATATAGCTTGGGGATTTCTCTGCGTTATCTTCGTTTTGCCTGCATGTTTTTTGCTGCTGTTTTTGGATTATATGGAGTTATTTTATTTTTCCTTTTTCTCAGCAGTCATTTAGTCAAGCTTAAAAGCTTTGGCGTACCCTATATTAGCCTGGCAGTCCCATACCGTCTGAGTGACTGGAAAGACTTTATAGTACGGTTCCCTTTAAAGGTCTTGAAACAAAGACCAAGTATGATGCACCCGAAAGATCCCACCCGGAAAGGATAGACTATTTCACAGGAGGTTATCCGCTTGAAAATTGGTTCAAAGGAAAAGCTTTCAAGTCCTCAAGCAGCTGTCATCCTGGTTAATTATATTCTAGCTGCAGGCATACTTACTTTACCGCGATCCTCTGCAGAAAAATTGGAGTCGCCTGATGTTTGGATAACAGTAATTCTTGGTGGTCTATTTGCAATGGGGGCAGGGGTAATAATCGTAAAGCTTAGCCAAAGGTATCCCGGCAGGACTATTTATAAATACAGTCAGGAAATTGCAGGCAAATGGGCAGGCAGTTTCATCGGCTTGATTATTATTATTTATTTCTTTAGCCTTGCTGCCTATGAAATAAGGGTACTTTCAGAAGTAACAAGTCTATTTTTGCTTGAAGGCACCCCTATTTGGGCGATCATTATGCCTTTTATGTGGATAGGCCTTTATCTGATCGGCGGCGGTATTGATCCAATTGCCCGTTTATTTGAATTGATTCTTCCAATTACCGTAATCATCTTTCTGATTGTCATAAGCATGAGTATTGGAATCTTTGAACTTGATAATCTCCGTCCGGTACTGGGCTCGGGAATTACTCCTATAATAAAAGGGGTGAGTACAACCGTTGTCGCTTTTTTAGGAATAGAGATTATGCTTATTATTGTGGCTGTTATGGATAAGCCTGCCCAGGCAGTGAAAGTAGTTTTGATTGGCACAGGAACTTCGATGTGCTTTTATTTGATCACGGTGGTGATGGTTATAGGAGGGCTGTCTGTGGATGGCGTTTTAACGAAAACCTGGCCCACAATTGATTTGATCAGGAGCTTTGAAATTCAAGGGCTCATTTTTGAAAGATTCGAGTCTTTATTGCTGACAATTTGGATTATGCAAATCTTTACTACCTTTACCATCACCTTTTATGCGGCTTCGCTGGGCCTTTCTCAAATTTTTAGAAAGAAGATCGGCCCATTTCAGTTTGGCTTGCTGCCTGTTATCTATCTGATAGGCATGATTCCTGCAAATATGAATGAAGTGTTTGCAATGGGGGACATGATCGGATTTTCAGCATTATTTTTATTTGGTGTTCTGCCCCTGGCATTGCTAATCATTTCAAAAATAAAGGGTGCTAAAGCATGAAACTGACTCAGAATGTCCTAATTATTATACTGGCGGTTATATCTTTATCGGGCTGCTGGAGCAGCAAAGAAATCGAGGAACTTGGACTGATAATAGGAACGGCAATTGATTTGGAAACAGAAGGGGAAGCAGATGATTGGGAAAGCGGAATTGCCAACGGGAATATCTTCAGACTAACGAATCAGCTTATTACGGCAGAGACAGCCAATAATGCAACCAATGGCGGGCAATCACAGGTAAGAGCTTATAAAAATATTACGGAAACAGGAGATGCGGTTCTCCCTGCGCTGAGAAATATGATTCTGCGGATTGACAAGCGTGCTTTTGGTGAACATGCCAAAGTAGTCGTTATAGGGGAGGAACTTGCCCGCGGCTACAATCTTAAACAGGTTTTGGATTTTTTCGCAGAGAACAGGAGATGCGACCAAGCACGCTAATTGTTATTGCCAAAGGCAGTGCAAGTAAAACTCTGGAATCTGCTGAACCAACTGTAATTCCTGCAATCCAGCTTGTCGAAATGATACAAGGTATGGAACGGACTACGAAAATCCTGACTCCCACGCCAATCGCTAAAATAGAAGGGCAGCTGAATTCAGGAAATAGCTTTTTAATACAGACAGTTGCGACTGATAATAACGATAGAAAACTTACAGGTGCTGCAATGATTGACGGTAATACGAAAACCCTCCGCGCATTCTTAAATGATACGGAAACTGAAGGAGTAACCTGGATAAAAGGAGAAGGGAAAGGCGGGCTAGTAAGGAGCTCTGATGAAGAAGCAAGTCAGCCAATTGTATATGAGAGTTTGTCGATGAAAAGTAAAATAAAACCTTCTGTAAAAGGAGATTCGATTTCTTTCACGGTTAAAATTGAAACTGAAGGGCGTATAGGGGAGCATTGGGATATCGGTGGAAAAGCATTTGACAGCAAATACATGAAAAGGGCGGAAAAAGCTACAGAAAAAGAAATTGAGCGTTTGGTGAAAAGTGTACTGGAGAAAACGCAGGGTGAGTATAAAATGGATGTGCTGGGATTTGGAAGAAGCCTTCAAATCAGCTATCCTCAGGTATGGAATAAAGTTAAAGATAATTGGGATGAAACCTTTAGCGAAATACCGGTTGATTTCAGCATTAACGTCTCAATAAAAGAAATGGGTACATCCGGCTAATTAAGGGAGGCTGCCATTTTAGTGCAGCTGCCCTTTTATGGTTCAATATATTCTTCTTTATAGAGGGCAGGATTGGCTGCAGTATTCAAACTCTGTGCAGACGCCCACAATTTCGCCAGGAATCGCGGCATTATCTGCTGTGAAGGAAGAGTGCCATATCTCGAAAAGTAAACAAACAGTTTTAAATAAGTTCTTGCATTATGGGGCAGGTGAATTTCCCTTGCGTATTAATCATTTTCCGTGGTGGTCGCAAAAGACGGGTTTCAAAGCCTGAAATAAACCTTGTACTCTTACCGTTATATTCATTTTGAATATAATGGATTTTTTAAATAATCGTGGGATCATCCGAGCCATCATAATTGGCCAGTCTGGCCTGCCGAAATGCGGGAACAGAAGACAGGTTTTCTGATATACCCAAAGCGTGGGCATATGCTTTATCATGTCCTTCATATAGAGGCTTGATATTTACATTCTCCATGATATCCACTAGCGGAAATTCCTCATTTCTCAAATACGGCGGCCTGAATATTTGTCTTCAAAGCTTAAGCCATCGAGTGAATCACAAACTAATGAAGTGAAAAAATACCACTGCCCATTGTTATCCAGGCTGACATCATAATCCTGTCCATCTTTTTCAATCTGGAAATCAGTAAAGCGGTCTTCACGGTCGAAAGTAAAATCTAAGTGCTCTTTTTCTGCTTGCCTGAATCCATATGGAATCTGAATCGGTACACAAACCTCTGAGAAGTATTGATTTTTCATGCAATCCACACCTTGCATTCTTTTTTTAAATTTTCCCTGCTATCGAAAATACCCTGCAGAATTCTTAGTCATGCCAAAAAGTAAGGATAAATTCCTTTAGTTATATAAAAATAATAAAAACGAATGGAAAGGACACCGAGAATGAAAAAATGCATTTTTCTAGTCATCACTCTTTCATTAATCTGGCAATTCAATTGGACATCTGTACACGCCGAAAACAATCCCCGCAATATTTATGAGGTAAAGCAGGGGGATACCCTGACAATGATTGCAAAAAAATATGGATCAACAGCAGGGGACTTAAAGCAATATAACGGCTTGCAGTCAGACAGACTTTTAATAGGACAAAAGCTCCGTGTTCCAATCATGTACAAAGTGGCACGCGGGGATACACTCTGGAAGCTGGCGGGAAAATTCGATTCCGCCGTGCCGATTATTAAAGAAGCTAATGGGCTATCTGCCGACGGCTTGAATGCAGGGCAAAAATTAAAAATTGTTCCTAAGAAATTAGCCATGGATGGAAAGTTCGTCCTCATGACGAGAGAGGAATTCCGGGATTGGATATTCAATCAGAAATTTACGAGAAAAGTGGCCAAAGTTCAGCAGCATCATACCTATCAGCCATCTTACAAACAGTTCAATGGCTCAAATCATTTTGCTTTAATGAAGGGTATGGAAGAGTATCATGTAACCGGGATGAAGTGGAGTATGATCAGCCAGCAGCTGACCACTTTCCCGGATGGAAAGGTGGCTGTGGGAAGGCCGTTCGATATAGCGCCGGAAGGATCATTCGGACTGCAGAATAAAGAAGCTATGCACAAGATCGAAGCAGATGCGATAGCGATTGAAAATCTCGGGAATTTTGATGATAATCATATGACTGCTGAACAAAAAGAAACGATCGTGACAGTCACAGCTCTCCTGATGCTGAAATATGGCCTTGCGCCATCCATTGACAGCATCACCTATCATCATTGGTGGGATATTAACTCCGGAGAACGGGTGCTGGATAGCAGTCATGGACATGCAGTGAAAACGTGTCCCGGCACTGAATTTTTTGGCGGTAATTCTACTGCAAGCGCTAAGAATAATTTATATCCACTAGTTCGGAAAAAAATGCAGGAAATCAGAGGAACATTGCACTAATGAGAAAAACCCGCAGCTGGTGCGGGTTTTTCTCATCGTTTTTTCTTTTTCTTTTTATCATCTTCTGCTGCAAGCTTTGCTTTATTTACACTTTCGAGCTCTACTTGCACATGGATTTTACTTTCCGCGACTGCCGTTACGCTGGTCACTTTGCCTTTGCGTCCTTTGATTTTAACCTCTTCGCCTTGATTTGGGACACTTTTGCGAAGTTGATTTAATAAAACATTTCTCCCATCAAGATAATACACCGTAAACATTCTCATCACACCTTTTTTCTATGGAATGTGGTACAAGTTATTGCACCTTTCCTATAAAATATAGGCTTAGTGATAAAAATAGACCGATTATATTTATTTTTTCAAATAATAGTTGCGAACGTATGTTCTTTGTAGTAAAATTAAATTTGTAATAAATGTTAAGAAAAATGAAAAAATTAGGGGAGCTGATTAGAATGACAGTTAAAGTAATTCCTTATTTAGTGATGGACGGAAATGCGAATGAAGCGATTGAATTTTACAGAGAAGCGCTGGAAGCGGAAGTTCTGTATAAGCAAACATTTGAGGAAGGGCCGGAAAACCCTGAATATCCACTTCCTCATGAAGCAAAGAACCGCATTATGCATGCAACGGTAAAGGTTGGGGAGAATGAAATCATGTTTAGTGATACATTCCCTGGCCAGAATCATCAAATAGGCAATCAGGTGACCATTTGCCTCTCTACATCAGATTCTCAAAAATCGAAGAAATTCTTTGAAGCTCTGCAGCAGGGCGGGCAAGTGACGATGCCTCTTCAGGAAACATTTTTCAGCCCTTCATATGGCAGCGTTATCGACAAATTCGGAGTGAATTTTCAAATTTATACTGAAGGCGAGCATTGATTCGGGAAAAATAGAAGCCACTCCATATAATAGGAGTTAGAAAATGAGCATCGTTAATTATCTTGGCTGTAATGTTCTACTGCCAGTCAGTGATCCTGAGAGTGATGATGAGATCATAATAGGTGATTTCTTCTCAGATGAAGATATGAGGGCAGAGGTACATAAACATCTGTCAGCAAAATATATCTACGAGGTATCCTCTAGTCAACACGGCAGCATTTGGTTTAATAAATACTACAAAAAAGACTATCCAAAAGGGCATGAAGAAGGGCAGCAAATTTTCAAATTGCTATGTGCTTTTTTAGATCAGCACCTTGCATCAGGGGATTATTGTGAACTGTATACCTGCTGGGTTGGTGACGAATCGGAAGAACCTGAATACAAGGACTGTATTAACCTTCATGAATTTGATATCGATAAGATTGAAGTATTTGAAAAATCATTGCTTGTTATCAACAAATAAATGTCTGTTTGAGCCATTCCTTTATGGAGGAGGAATAGGCTCTTTTTTGTGGAATTGTTTAATTTTAGCATACTTAAGTTCATGATAGAATTATTTATCAAGTGAGAAAGGGAACTTTTATGATAATAAAATCAAAAGAACACATAGTTAATAATCTGAACTACATTATTAGATCTGCTGTCGAGGAAGATGCAAAGGAACTTTCTAAAGTAAGGGTGCAGATTGATGGCGAAACGGAGAATATGGACCGGGAAGCAGGCGAAGCATTTATAGAAGAAACAGGTTTTAAAGAGTTAATTAATAAAGATTCCATGAGTAGCCGGAATATATTCCTGGTTGCTGAAGTGAATGGAAAAATTGCCGGCTTCTCCAGATGTGAAGGCAGCGAACTGAAAAGAAGCGGTCATAAAGTTGAATTTGGTGTATGTGTTCTCAAGGAATTCTGGGGCTTTGCTATTGGAAAAAACCTATTAGCACAGTCTATTCAATGGGCGGACTCTAATCATATTAAGAAGATTACTTTAAATGTTCTTGAAACAAACGAGAAAGCGATAAAGCTGTATGAGCAAAATGGCTTTGAAATAGAAGGAATATTAAAAATGGATAAGCAGCTGTCTGATGGCAACTATTACAGCACCATCGCAATGGGAAGGATTAATGATAATACTCTAAGATGAATAATTTTCCTCTAAAGAAAGAAAAGAACATGAAGGAGCTAAAGCATAAAACACGGAGGAGCCGGCACGAAGCACTTTGGCTCGACGTTTCCTTGGATATCAAATCCCAGTTTACATGCTTGGACCCCGGCACTGCTTCCTGTCATTTCCGCAACTCCGTACCCCTTATTTATGAATTGAATATAATTTAACATACGTCAGCTAAGGAGTATGTTATGGACAATCAACTAAAAGAGATCGTCGGAGCCACTTTAGCTGCGATCGGAACGATCATTTCAGCTGTCTCAACCATACCCGTAAAGTCGAAAAAAATGGAAAAACTTTTTGAGGGGCTTGATATCGTGGGAAACAGCCTCCAAGGAACAGGTAACGCTCTTCAGGCGGATGGGCAAAGCGTGCCATCACTTGAAAAGGTCGGCAATGAGATACAGGCAATCGGAAATAGTATAGTCATTGCCGGATTAACTTTGGATTTAAAGGAAGACAATGAGGATAAATTAGTAATCGCAGGGAATTGGCTTCAGGCTCTTGGCGGTGCCGCAGCACTTGGAGATGAATTTGAAGATCCCACTGCAGCCGGACAGCTTTTTAATATTTATGGAAACTTGCTTCAATCAATTGGCAACTCCCTTCAGGCATATGGAGGCACGATTAATCTCAGGGAAAAAGAGCGGGGAGATTCGGGAGAAAGCGCAAATAACATTATTGCCGTTGGAAGCTGGATTCAGGCAGTCGGCTCTGTTTTATCAGTAATCGGCCAGCTTCAGGAGGAAAATCAGGAGATTTCTTCTGATAGCAGAGAAGAAAACAATGAACCTGACTCAAAAACTTCTGTGTGGCTAAATGAAGAACTTCTTTAGAAAGGGGTAATCATGTATCTAGAAGGAGATGAGCTATTAACAATCGGAGCTTATTTTTTGGTTGCGGGCACATTTATTTCTGCGATTGGTGAAACCATGAAGCCAGATGAAAACAATTTGAACAAAAAATTAATCCGGGACGGTAACGGAGTCCAGGCGGTTGGCAATAGCCTGCAGGGATTTGGAAGGATAAGTGCAGCTGAAGGAAATGAAGAAGAAGCAAATCTATATGGAATTATCGGGAGCTTTACCCAGGCAGGCGGCAATTCCATCAACACTGCCGCAAACAATATCGAAATACAAAATCCATCAGTTTCTGTGGCAGGCTTTAATTCACTGGGCAGTACCATTCAATCGATGGGGGCAGCTTTGGAAGCTGCGGGAGTTGCAAACTCGGAAAATAATATACTCAGCAATCTCGAGACTCTGGGCTACTCATTTATTTCCGTATCGGCCATCCTCGACGCTATAGGAATTCTTATAGAAGATGAAGAGAGTATCCAAAAAAGACTGCTTCTGGCTGCAGGAGGATGGCTGGAATTCATTGGTGCCTCTCTTGGCGCCTATGTAATAATCAAGGCAGCTGAGGAAACAGCATGATTTTACATTAATAGAGAAAATAAACGTTTATCATGATGATATCAGTTGATATATGTCGAATATCAATATGCTAGCAGTCGCTATCTTTGTGCGAATGTGTCAATTTCCGGTGATTATACAAAAAAACCTGGAATATCACTACTCCAGGCAAGCTTAAAGTTTTATTATACCCCTTCAAACAATACGGCAGCACCGACGCCGCCTCCGCTTCCAATGGCAGCTAATACATATTTGGAAGGAGGTCTTCTTTGGACTTCATAAAATAATTTTGTAACCATCACAGCTCCTGAAGCTCCATAAGGGTGGCCAATTGTTAGAGCACCACCTTTAACATTCAGTATTTCATAAGGAATGGAAAGCTCATTGGCGCATGCTGCTATTTTTGATGCAAATGCTTCATTAATTTCGATTAAATCAATATCGTCAATTGTTAAATAATTTCTTTCAAGGATAGCTTGTATGGCTGGGACAGGCGCAGATCCCGGATAGTTGGGATGTACACCTGCTACTGCACTATCGGCAAAACGCAGAATGGGCCTGTAGCCGTTTTTTATTGCTGTTTCTTCCTCCATCACCAGCACAGCAGCTGCCCCATCATGGATTCCGCAGCTGTTAGCTGCTGTTACAGTGCCATCCTTTTTAAATATAGGCTTTGCACGTTTAAGAAGAGTTTCCATTTTTCTTTTTCTAAAAACTCTTCATCATGCAGATGTCTTCCAATTGGGATCATTTCTTCGGCCAGCAGTCCCTTTTCGAAAGCTTCCCAGCTCCGTTCATAGCTCAATTGTGCATATGTATCCTGACTTTCCCTTGATATGTTGTATTTCTCGGCTACATTTTCCGCTGCCGCACCCATATCGGGGTCTCCTATTTTTTCCGGGGAGAAGCGGGCCCTTTTGGAAAAGGGCGAGGTGCTGGCACTTTCGGTACCGCCCGCTATATAACAAGTCCCGGCACCTCCCTGGATGTAATAGCATGCCAATCGAATGGCTTCAAGACCCGCACTGCATTGCCTGTCCAGGGTTAAGCCCGGAACAGACAAAGGGAGTCCTGCTTCCAATGCTGACAAGCGGGCTACATTCCCGCCAGGTCCTACGACATTGCCCAAAATGACATCATCAATTTTATCTTCCATTCCTTCAGCAAGATAATTCAGAAGCGGGGCAGCAAGTTCATGGGGCTCATAGTCCTTAAGCATCCCATTTACTTTTCCAATAGGTGTTCTTTTTGCCTGTACAATCACTGCTTTCTTAATGGCTAATCACCTTTCTTTCGAAAGATTCCTTCAGCTGGGCACGGGCAATTTTTCCGCCGGCTGTGTAGGGCATTTCTTCAGTGAAAATCCATCTGCGGGGAACCTTATATGAGGCTAAATGTTTTTTACATAGGCGCTTTAACTCAAGGGCATCTGTTTTGCCTTTGATGACTGCAGCTGCAATTTGCCCCCAATATTGATCTTCCAGTCCTATCACAGCAACCTCCTCGACATCCGGGTGCAGACTGATCACTTTCTCAATTTCTTCAGGAAAGATATTAATAGCTCCATATAATATCATGTTCTTTTCACGTCCGCTGATGTATAAATATCCTTTATTATCAACATAGCCCATATCATCAACGGTGGCCCATCCATCCTGATCCTGTATGGAATGGATTGTTTCATTTGAAAGGTATCCATCGAAAATAAGTTCGCTTCTGACAAATATTTTGCCAATTTCATAAGGAGCGAGTTTCCGGCCGTCTGTTCCTCTAATTTCGATTTCAACACCATGGCAGGGCTTTCCGACTGATCCTGCTATATCCTCATCCGCAAGAAATGTTACATAGCTCAATTCACTGGCTCCATAAAATTCGATCATGGAGAGCTGGGGGAATATTTTGCTGATTTCCAGCTTCGAAGTTTCATCCCATTTCGCACCTGAGGAAAAGATTTTTATAGGCTTCTCTATGATTCTTTTTCTCTTAAAATAGCTGAAACCATGGTCGGAACTGTATAAAGTGTGCTGATGGGCTGCTCCTCGATACATGAGAGAACCTGGGCTGCACTGAATTTCTCGAGCAGGTGAACCGTTCCGCCCGTACACAGCGTACTTATCGCGCCATACAAAAAATGAGAGTGGATAAGTGCCCCGGGAATCAGGACGTGTTCCTTCTCATTCATCTTAAAATCGTGATGGTTCACCTTGAAGCTTGCTGCCCAGGATCTATGGGAGCGGATAAATGCTTTTGGGATGCCGGTCGTGCCTGAAGTAAATCCCATATAAAATGGGCGGTTCCTTTCTGAATCGATGTGAAACGAAGTGCTTTGACCGCAGATTTCCTCCATGGCATCCTCCCAGATAAGCACGAAAGGGTGCAGGCTGGCAATCTGATCATAGTATTCTTTACCTGTGATCACGATAGAAGGGTTGGATATTTCAATCCGCTGCTTAAGTTCTTCGGCCTTCCATTTTAAGTCGAAAGGTACAGCTGTCCATCCAGCCATGGAGGCACCTGTGAATAATTGCAGAAAAGGAATTCCATTTGGCAGCAGGATTGCTGCAGTTTTATTGGTTACAGATAAAGAGTGAAGCCAGTTAGCAGTTTTGCAGAGATGAGAGCTCCATTCTTTATAGCTTAAAGTTTGGCTTTTCGAGATGATTGCTGCTTTATTTGGAGATTCTTCGGCGAGTTTTTTAATATTTGCTGTAATATTCGTCAACGGGTTGTCCTCTCCTTATGGAAAAGGAGACACCTTATAGTGTCTCCAGAGATTTAGAAAATTGCTTATTTATAATCGGATGCTTAAGCAGCCGGAATACCAGGAAAGAAGCGAGCGTCGCTTTTAACACATCTCCCGGAATATAAACCAAGCTTAATTTAATCGCATCAGACAAAGGAATATTCATCATAAAGGCCTGTACCGGAATTCCCAAAAGATAGATGAGGAATATGCCGACAGTCAGGTTTATGAGCAGGATATTCTTTAATTTTAACGTTTTGAAGCGTGAGAGTAAATACCCGATAAAAAATGCTGTAAGTGGATAGGAAATCAAATACCCTGCACTAGGCCCGAAGAATACACCAATGCCGCCGCGGCCTCCTGATAATAATGGTGCACCTGCAGCAACCAAGAGTAAAAACACTGCCATGCTGATTCCGCCAAGTCTGGCGCCTAAAATACCGCCGGCCAAAAGGACACCGAGTGTCTGCAAGGTTATCGGAACGGGTGTAAAAGATAGCATGATTGGAGGAACAAGACCAAGTGCTCCCATTACTGCTGCAAATAAAGCCACATAAGTCATCTCTTTAACTTTCATAATACCTCTCCAATTCAAATTAATAGGTTAACTGGTTTCATTTTATGGTTAACACAAATGTTTGTCAACCTAAAAAAACGAAGTTTACAATCATGAGGATACAAGTTGGTTTAATGCTGTAAGTTTACTAGTATATATGTACTGAGCAGATGCAGCCATTAAATATTCATGTTTATTTTTTCTAAAATAAATCAAACTAAGCGGGTATCAAAATATTTTATAGGGGGTATTTAACGTGTCCAAGAAAAACAATACACCATCTGAACAAGTTGACCAAAAGGCATTATTGGACAATAAAGTGCAAGATGCGAGAAAAAACAACTTCGAAGAGGACCACATACGCAGAGTTACATCAAATGGTGCACAAGGTCAATAATTAGAAGCCCAGTTACAGAAATAAAAACCCGTTCTTAAATGATCGGGTTTTTATTGTTGCTTAAGAGACTGGGGCTATGATATAAAGGACAAGATATTTTTTGACTATTCAGTTGACTATTCCAGAATATGATTTATGATAGGGGTAACCGAAACATTGTTTTACTTACAAAACAAACATGTGTGGAGGTTATACAATGCCATTTATTGAAGTGAATGATTTAACGATTCATTATGAAGTTGAAGGAAATGGTGAGCCGCTTGTTATTCTTCATGGGCTGGGAAACAATTCACAATCCTGGAAAAAGCAGCTGGAAGGGTTAAGTAAGGAATTTACTGTTATTGCCTGGGATGCGCCCGGCTATGGCAAGAGCTCTGATCCAAGGGAGGAATTTACACAGTTCAGCCAATTTGCTGATGTTTTAAAGGGCTTTATTGACGGTTTGCATTATAAAACTGTTAATCTTTTAGGCCATTCAATGGGTTCAGCCATTGCTCTTGATTTCTGCAGCCGTTATCCTGATATGGTGACCAGGCTGATCATAGCCGATGCCACTCGCGGTGCCGCGGGGCAGAGTCAAGAAGAAAACGAAAGAAAGCTGAAGAACCGCTTACATAATATTGACACATTGGATCCAAAGGAGTTGGCTCAATTAAGGGTAAAAGAACTTCTTGCGCCAAACCCGGATCCTGAAGTAAAGAAGGAAGCAGAACGCATCATGTCCCAGGTGAGGCCGATGGGCTATCGCTCTGTGGCCTTTTCACTTTCAAATTTAAATCAAATGGATATTTTGCCTTCCATTCCTGTTCCTGTCCTTGTTATTTGCGGGGCATTGGATAAGGTGACTCCTGTAAGCGAATCTGAAATTTTCCATCAGTATATCCCTAATTCAATTCTGAAAACCATTCCGAAAACAGGGCATTTATGCTATCAGGAGAATGCGGACTATTTTAATGCCCTTATTTTGAATTTCCTGCAGGGAGCATACAAAAAAGAAGAATTAGCTGAAAGGTAACCATAGAGAAATATTTCCTATTTCTCTCCTGGTTTTGTTAATATGTTAGTAAAAATGTAAACAGGGGGTGACTTGCATGGCAAAAGAGGAGAAAGAGCGGTATAATGCCAATGCTCTGGTACGGGGGCTGGAAATCTTAAAGCTCTTTAATGAGGAGCGTCCAACTCTGTCACTGGTTGAAATTGCAAAAGAATTGAATGTTAGCCGAACAGTCCCGTATCGATTATTGTATACTCTCCAATCGCTTGGTTATCTTGACCAGGACGAAAACTCAAAGAGATATAGTTTAACGCCCCAGGTATTAGAATTGGGCTTTTCCTACTTAAGTACGTTAAAACTTCCGGAAATTGCCCAGCCATATTTGGAAACATTAAGAGATGAAACAGGGGCTTCCTGCCATTTATCTATTCTGGATGGGAATGAAGTGGTGTATGTTGGCAGTGCTCCTGTCAGAGGGGTATCTGCTATTAATGTCAATATCGGACTGAGGCTTCCAGCTCATGCAACAGCAAATGGTAAATTGCTGCTTGCCTATCAGCCGCAGGAAAAGCTGAAACAGCTTTTTTATGGATCCGAATTAAAACCGTATACGGATCGGACAAAAACATCCCTGGCTGATTTTCAAAATGAAATTAAAATAATCAGGAGAAATGGATACTCCATTACAAAAGGAGAGCTTCACCATGGGATTCAATCAGTAGCGGCGCCCATATTTGATAAAACCGGCAGCATTATGGCGGCTATTAATGTTGTAGCAACAGAGACAACATTCCATGATGAGTTTATTGAACAAGTAGCGCTGCCTAAAGTGCTTGAGATTTCAAAAAAGTTATCAGGATATATGGGATATCATTTATAAGAATAGAAAGAGTGGTTAAAAGCTTGCAGCTGCTGCAAGCTTTTTTGTTTTGTATATAAAACATTTTTTAGTAAATGAAACAAATTAAAATTTTTCATTGACTCAATTTTCGAAAAACTTTACACTGTTGATAAGTGGTAAACATTGTTTTGTATGTAAAACATAATATTGCTGAAAGGAGGGAAAAAATACCACCCAAAAAATTTTTTCTTATGAAGTATAATATTTGAAAAGTAATTGAAAGCGATTACAAAAAATGAATATGTTTCTTGAAAGGGGATCACAAATGCTGAAAGGGAACAAAAGATGGCTCTATATTGCTGTGCCTATATTCTTTTTCTGGTTTTTTGGACAAATTGATAAACTGGGAATCTCGGTTATTCAAACGGATCCTGGCTTCATGAGTGATCTGGGGCTTACAGGGGCAGACAAAAATGCCAAAATTGGCTTAATAACATTTATCTTTACTATCTCTTACGCCGTTTCAAATATATTCTGGGGCTTTGTTATTGATAAAGCAGGTCCGCGGAAAACAGCTGTATTCGGGCTGTTCATTTGGACTGCGACCATGATTGCAGGCGGTTTGGCAACTTCCTATGAGATGTTTTTAATCAGCAGGGTAATTCTTGGATTCGGTGAAGGGATGATGATTCCGGTCTGCGGAAAATTCATTTCAAATTGGTTTAACCAGCGGGAACTTGGCCGGGCACAATCTACCTGGCTCGCGGGCAATTATTTCGGACCTGCCTGTGGTGCTGTTATATTGACTTTAGTGCTTGCAACCTTTCATTGGGAAGCTGCGTTTTTCTTCCTAGCTGCTTTTAATCTGTTTATTGTTATTCCAATGTTTTGGTTCCTTACTCGGGATACTCCTGAAGAACATTATGCAATTGATAAGGAAGAGCTTGCGTATATCCGCAAGTCTGATGGCACTGAAAAACCAAAGAAAAGCTTTGCACAGGACTACCGCTATTGGATCGTTTGGTTTGGCATGTTAATGTCATCGTTTTTGTTTTTCGGAATCAGCATTTGGCTGCCTACTTATCTCGTTGAGGCGAAAAGTTTCTCAAGAGAAGCAATGACGGGGATTACCTCATTATCCTGGCTGTTTGCTCTGGGCTTTGTCTTATCCTGCGGATTTTTGGCTGACAAAACAAGACGTCCAAGCTTGCTGGCCACGATTCTGTTCAGTTTAACGGCAGTCTTCTTAACAGCAGCTATTTTTGCACCACATCCGGTTCTGGCTGGTATTTGTATGGGACTCGCAATGGGAACTCAAGGCGGGGTGTTCCACTTAAGCAATTTATTTATCGTAAAATTTTCAACCCCGGAAACAGCAGGGCGCGCTGCCGGTCTTATGGGATTCACTAATATTTTAGGCGGTTTTTCAAGCTATATCATGGGATGGATGAGAGACCTTGCAGGCGGGGACTTTGGCCCATCGATTGTTATGCTTATCATTGCAGCAAGCTTAGGCTTCATCGCTTATATATTTACAATCAAAAAAGAGGCAGCTGAACTTCGAATTGAGCAGATTCCTCCAAATAGAAAAGTAATCGTATAATAGTTTCATATTTGAAACAAAGTTTTAATAATTTAATTTTTCTCAATATTTTTAATTGACATATTAAATATTGGGATTTATTATTAACCTGTAAGTAAAACATTGTTTTGTATATAAAACATAATAAAGATTTAGGAGTGATATTATATGTCAGCTGAAAAATTTGATGTGCAAGCTTTCGAAAAAAATATGTAGCAAGGCTGCAAGATCGATCACTGGACTGGAATGTTCTTAAATTTCAAGAAGAAATTGATCCAAAGTACAAAAGGGCGCAAATGAGATATATTGGCCGCGGGGCAACAGCGAATAATGATTCAAATGTAATCGCAGCGGAACATTTCACACTCAGCACGATGGTGCTTCCAGCTGGATGTGTTGGACCTCTTCATCTTCACGATGATGTGGAAGAAGTATTCTTTATTCTTAAAGGGAGTGTAAAGGCTCTTATCCAGGAAGTAGGCAAGGATGAAGTACATGAAATTCGTCTGAATGAGCGTGACTGCATCAGTTCTCCTCCGGGAGTGTACCGCGGCATTCATAATGATGGCGATGAAGAAGCGTTAATGCTGGTTATGCTTGGAGCAGTAAAACCAAATCTTCCTACATATCCGAAAGGGAGTGCTCTTGAAGAGCTGCGCATTCAGCGTGCGAAAGAAAGAGAAGCTATCATCAACGGAAAATAATAGTTTCTGGCAAACTGGCACTCTAATGAATATAACCGGGATGGTCCGCTAAATTTAACTCTGCCGGGTCATCCCGGTTCCTTTAACAAAAAATGTTTCCTCGGCAGCCAATGATCGGAGGATTGTAAATCTATTATTTTGGAGGTGCATAGGATGTTAGGTATTACTCACTTGAGGCACATTAGTCTCATTACTCCAGTTCTTGAGGAGCAGGCTGAGTTTTACGAGAAGATTTGGGGACTTGATAAGGTATCCGAGGATGGGGATTCTGTCTATTTCAGGGGTGCTGGTTCAGAGAATCATATTTTAAATTTGAAGCGGGGAGAAAAAGCGGGGCTTCACCATATTGCATTTGGAATGGTTGATAAGAACGCCGTTGACAGGGCAGCGGAGATTCTGGCTTCCAAGGGTATCCCGGTTATTTCACCGCCGGGCTATTTAGATGAAGAAGGTAAAGGGTACGGACTTCGCTTTGCTGATCCGGAAAACCGCTGCATTGAACTTTCAGCATGGGTGGAAATGCACACGACTATCTGGAATAAGAAGAATGTGGATCCGGTGAAGCTGAATCATGTTGTCATGAATACGGCAGACCTGGATATGATTACAGATTTTTATACTAATATTTTAGGATTTAAGGTAACTGATTGGAGCGAACATCAAATGTCTTTCCTCCGCTGCAACAGGAAGCATCACTCACTTGCCTTCAATCAGGACCAGCATGCATCTGTCAATCATATTGCCTATGAGGTAGACACGGTGGATGAAGTCATGCGGGGGATTTCAAACGTCAGAAAAGCAGGTTATCAGGAGCTTTGGGGGCCTGGACGCCATGGACCGGGAAATAACATCTTCTGTTACTTTCAGGATCCTGCCAAATTTGTCATGGAATACACGTGTTATTTAGAAACCATTGAAGATGAGGAAGAATGGGTGGCTCGAGTATGGAAAAGGGTTCCACACCTGATGGATCAATGGGGAATAGCCGGACCTCCAAAACCTGAAGCACGTGCAGCGATGGGCGGAAAGCCTGATCCAGGTTGGGTTAACGTGAATGCATTAACCTAAAGCTATT
The DNA here is from genome assembly GCF_023516215.1 of Cytobacillus pseudoceanisediminis. Classification (NCBI taxonomy): domain Bacteria; kingdom Bacillati; phylum Bacillota; class Bacilli; order Caryophanales; family Bacillaceae; genus Cytobacillus; species Cytobacillus pseudoceanisediminis. Next base: position 1,327,294 of record NZ_CP097349.1, read on the forward strand.
TGAAAGGGGTATCGTGATGGACTTTGGTTTAAAAGGAAAAACAGCAGTCATAATGGGCGGGACTTCGGGAGTAGGCCTCAAAACAGCAGAAATGTTCCTTCAGGAAGGTGCAAAAGTTGCGGTATGCGGCAGAAATGCAGAGAGGAAGGATAAAGCATTTGACCATTTATTGCATTTCGGGCCACGGGAATCAATCTTTGCCGCCACTTGTGATGTAACAAATAAAGAGGATGTTAATCGTTTTGTCGATTCAGCAGCATCCCGGCTTGAAGGAATTGATATTTTAGTTAATGCCGCTGGACAAAGTGTTATGGGGTATTTCTTTGATATTACAGATGAGCAATGGCAGGAACAGATTCAGTTAAAATATTTTGCCATTATCCATGCGGTACGTGCTGTCCATCCATATTTAGTGAGGCGCGGAGGCGGAAGGATCATCAATATTAATGCGACGCTTGCAAAGGAACCTGAAAGACATATGGTTGCTACGGCCGCAACAAGGGCAGGTCTTTTAAACTTAAGTAAAACGCTTTCCCAAGAGCTTGCATCAGACAATATCCTGGTCAACTCCGTAAGTCTTGGATTAATCCGTACTGACCAGTGGGAACGCAGACGATTGAAAAATGCACCTGATATGGATGCCGAGGAATATTACAAAGATCTTGCAGTAAAGCGGGAGATTCCGCTGGGCAGGGTTGGAGAAGCAGAAGAAGTAGCCAGTGTCATTCTCTTTTTAGCCTCAAAGCAGGCAAGTTATGTTTCAGGATCAACCATTGAGACAGCTGGAGCGCTGGGGAAAGCGCTTTAATATTAAGCAAAGGCAGGAATGATTAGGATGAGCCAACAGGAACAATTGGTAATTGCACCGGTAAAAGCAAGTGTGCAAATGGAATTTACTGCAGCAGATGCAGTTGTGAAGGAACTCGTCCGTGCTGGTGTTGAGGTGGCATTTGGGATTGTAAGCATTCATAATATGCCGATTTATGATGCCATCCTCCGTGATGGAAGAATTCATCTGGTATGCTCCCGCGGGGAGAGCGGTGCGGCAAATATGGCAGATGGTTATGCCCGTGCGACAGGAAAATTGGGAGTGGTCATCACGAGTACGGGAACTGGTGCAGGAAACGCTGCTGGTTCACTGATTGAGTCATGGGCAGCGGGGGTTCCGCTCCTGCATTTAACAGGTGAGGTTGCATCCCCCTATTTGGGAACTGGAAGAGGCTATATTCACGAGTGTAAAGACCAGCTGTCTATTATGGAGGGTTCATGCAAAAAAGCTATGCGGCTAAGAAGGCCTGAACAGGCAGCTGCGGTTATCAGGCAAGCCATTAAGGAAGCTGCTGCTGTACCTTCAGGACCTGTTTCAGTAGAAATTCCAATCGATTTCCAATCTGCAATTATACCGGATTATTCATTGGAAGAAGTGAATGTTTCAGTACAGGAAAACAGCTCAATATCGTATCTTCCAAAAGAGGCGATAACCAAAGTCAGCCAGGCCCGCCGCCCGGTCATTTGGGCAGGTGGGGGCGTCATTAGCTCCGGGGCTTCCAAAGAATTGCAGGAGCTTGCGGAAAGGATCGGGGCAGCCGTTATTACGAGCCAATCAGGAAAGGGCAGCATTCCGGAGGATCATCCTCAATGTATTGGCCACTTTGCATCATTTGAATTAACAAAAGATTTAGTGAAAAAATCGGATCTCCTGATCAGCATTGGAGTCAGATTTAGAGGGAATGAAACCTCCAACTGGAAAATAGAAATTCCAGAAAATCATATCAGCATTGATGCTGATCTCCAGGCAATGAACAGAAATTATGCCGCGGCCATTGGGCTGGCAGGTGATGCTAAGCTTATATTGAGAAAAGTAAATGAAGAATTGGCTAAGGAATCATTATCACCTTCCAAAGATTATTTGGAAGAAGTGCTATCAGTAAGGAAAGAACTGCGTCTTCAGTTGAGAGCAACACTTGGACCATATGAAAAAATTGCTGATGCTATGCGTAAATTGCTCCCGCGGGATACTGTATTGGTGCGTGACGTTACGGTACAGGCAAATGTCTGGGGCAGCCGATTATTTGAAATATATCAGCCGCGTACATCCATACATGCTTCAGGCGGAGGAATTGGGCAAGGCTTGCCGACTGCAATCGGAGCACAAATGGGATGTAAGGATAGACAAGTTGTTTTATTAGCTGGAGATGGCGGCTTCATGGTCAATGTCGGTGAAATGGCAACTGCAATACAGGAAAGCCTTCCGATAATCGTCATCCTGTTTGATGATGCAGGATATGGTGTTCTCCGAAATATTCAGGATGCCGCTTATGGACGGCAGGTTGCGGTCGATTTAGTTAGCCCCGATTTCGTTTTGCTGGCTCAGTCCATGGGATTTGCATCTGCAAAAATCGGTTCTCCGGAAGAATTCTCATCCGAGCTGGAGAAGGCAATGGAAAGAAGAAAACCATCCATGATCGTAGTGGATATGGAAGCAGTCGGGCCAATGGCGAAACCATTTGGTGGGCCTCCTGGCGCGGCGGAAGCGTTCAAACCGAAAAAGTTGTAAGGGAGTGATTTGGGATGATTTCGACGTATCCATTTGTTTCAGGAAAATATTTAATAGCTGGAGAGTGGATTCAGACAGAAAATACAGCCCATGTTCTTAATCCGGCTGATCATCAGGAAGTTGTGGGCGAAGTTGCCTTGTGTACAGAAGAACAGGTTGAATTGGCCATTTCTGCTGCAGCAAAGGCTTTTGAAACCTGGTCGAAAAGTGAGATTGAGGACCGGGCAAACCGGATGAAGCTCGCTGCCGACGAGATTAAAGCAAGTGTCGAAGAGAACGTCACTTTGCTGATCCGAGAAAATGGAAAAGTGCTGGTGGAAGCGAAAAAAGACCTTCTGCGATGTGTTGATATTATGAAGGAAGCTGCCGAAGAGCTTTTGGAATGGTGGAAGCCTGAATCCATTCCCGGTTCCCAGAAGGTCCAAATCCGAAAGCGTCCCCGTGGGGTAACGGCAGTGATCTCTCCATGGAACTCACCAATGATCCTTACGTTTAAGCGGGTGATCCCAGCTGTTCTTGCCGGAAACACAGTCGTTGTAAAGCCGGCGACAAGCTGTCCGCTAACAATCATGTCATTCCTCAAGACAGTGGCTTCTTATTTCCCTGATGGAGTCATTAATGTTGTAACTGGTTCAGGAGGGCTGATCGGCAATAAGCTTTGCTCAGATCCGCGACTCCGAACCATTGCATTTGTCGGCAGTACCGAGACTGGGAAAGAAATCATGCGTGCTGCTTCAGGCACGGTGAAAAATGTCTACATGGAGCTTGGCGGAAATGATGCGGCTATTATTCTCGAAGATGCCAATCTGGATGAAAGCGCTATTAAGCGACTGCGTTTCGGAGTTCTTAGGGCAGCAGGCCAGGTGTGCTCAGCCATCAAAAGGATCTATGTCCATGAATCCCGATACGGGGAGCTGGTAGAAAAGCTTAGAAAAGAATTTCAACATATTAAGGTTGGAAACGGCATTCAGCCTGATGCCGAGATGGGGCCTTTGAACAATAAGGCCCAGTACGAATATGTGAATGGGCTGATCGAACGTGCCAGAAAATCCGGAGCTACCGTCATCACAGGAGGGATTCAGCTTGATCCAGAGTCCTGGGATAAAGGCTATTACATACTGCCTGCAATCATCACCGGTGTGGATCAGAAAAGTGAAATTGTTCGTGCTGAACAGTTTGGACCTGTCATTCCGATCCTTCCATTTAAAGAGGATGAGGAAGTCATCAGCCTGGCAAATGACAGTGAATTTGGTTTAAGGGCTTCTGTTTGGACAGAAGATGAATCCAAAGCACTTGAATTTGCAGACCGGTTAGAGGCCGGCGCCGTTTTCCATAATAATCATACCGTTTTTCAGGATCTCCATCTGGACTTCCCGGGCCTAAAGGAAAGCGGACTTTCACGAGAAACGCGGCATTGCGGTCTGGAGTTTTTTGCAGATTCCTATGGTTTTGCCAATTAGGGGGATACCGATATGAAATTAGCCTTAATAGGAGGCGGGAATATAGGCAGGTTCCTGCTTCAAAGCATTAATATAGACTGCTTAATACCGAATGCGAAAATTATTGGCCTTCATACTCGCTGCCAGGAACAGGCAAAGGAACTATCACGTGAATTTGAAGCGGAAATCTTTGAAGACGTGGAATCCCTTTTAAAATCCGATGCCGACCTGGTTATTGAAGCAGCAACTGTTGAAGCTGTAGAAGAGTATGCTGCTTCCATTTTGCTTTCAGGCAAAGATCTGGTTGTCAGCAGTGTTGGGGCATTGGCAGACCGGGAATTTTATAAGTGCCTTGAAGAAATCTGCATCTTAAATAATACGAAAATCCACTTGCCATCAGGGGCAATCGGCGGACTGGATATTTTAAAAGCTGCCAAATCGATTGGTGAGCTGGATTCTGTCTCCATTATCACCAGGAAGCCTCCTCAGGCACTTCCTGGTGCCCCGCTTAATGGGGAAAAGGTGCTTTTTGAGGGATCTGCCGCCGAAGCCATTAGATTATTCCCAAAGAATATCAATGTTTCCATTATCTTGTCTCTCGCGGGATTAGGTGCCGAGAATACCGGAGTTAAAATCATATCCGATCCAGCAGCAAGGAAAAATAGCCATACGATTGAGGCAGCAGGTTCTTTCGGAAAGCTATCGCTTCAAGTCGAAAATGACCCGATGCCTAATAATCCAAAGACAAGCTACCTGGCAGCTCTAAGCATCCTGGCTTCATTGAAGAATAGGGATGAGATGATCCGGGTTGGATAGATGTAAACTGGTGCAACAGCAGGAAGAGAATATTTCATTCTTTTCCTCGCTCCATGGAGAAGCTTATATTAAGACGAAGGGGAATTTACATATGATTAAAACGACAACTAAGAATTTAGAAGAAATGACCCAAAAAGAAACGATCGGCTACTTGAACGAAACAGTCCAGCCTGAGGCTGGATCCATTCCTGCCTTTATCCTCGCAGATCCTAAGATTTACGATATTGAGCATAAAAAGGTGTTTATGAAAACCTGGCTTTTTATTGGCCATGAATCAGAAATCCCGAATAAAAATGATTATATGTTAAGAGATTTAGCAGGCTACTCCATTATTATTACAAGAGATTCAGAGAATGAAATCCGCGGTTTTTACAATATGTGCACACACCGGGGGATGAAATTATGCCGTGCTGACAAAGGAAATAAATCTTCATTTGTATGTCCTTATCATGGATTTAATTTTAAAAACAATGGTGATCTTATTGGAGTACCTCTGCAGAAGGATATTTATGGTGCTGACCTGGATAAGTCCAAACTGGGACTTCACAAAATAAGGATTGAATCATATAAAGGCCTTGTTTTTGGAACCTGGAATGAAGAAGCTGAGTCTCTATCAGATTTCCTCGGCGATTTCAAATGGTATTTGGATATTTTAGCCGGACGTGCTGAAATGGAAGTCGTCGGCCCTCCGCAAAGGTTTATCATCCATTCAAACTGGAAGGTAGGAGCAGATAACTTTGTCGGCGATTCCTACCACACAATGGTCACTCATGGATCCATTGCAAAATTGGGCATGGTGCCCAGTGCGACATATTCCAAAAAGGGATACCAAATCCACACTATGAACGGACATGGTTTAAATCTGGGTACTCCTAATCCTGACTTCGCATTCCCTGAAGAGCTAAAATCTGAATATAAATCCAATTTAACAGATGAACAATATGATGTGCTGGCCAATTTGAAAAATATGATCGGAAACATCTTTCCAAACCTGAGCTTCCTCATTTCACATACAAAGGTAAAAGGACAGCTGATTTCGAATACAACCGTTCGGATGTGGAGGCCAATTGGGCCAGATAAAATGGAGGTGATTGCCTGGTTCCTGGTAGAGAAAAATGCTGCAGAGGACTGGAAGAAACGTTCAAGGGATTCTTTCATTTTAACGTTCAGCCCTTCAGGCATTTTTGAGCAGGATGATACAGAAGTTTTTACTGACATCACCGCTGCCGCATCAGGGCCAATGCCTGTTATGAAAGAACTTGTTTACAATTATACGATGGGCATGCACCGGGAACCGGTCAGCGATTTCACCGGTCCGGGTGTTGTCTACGATGATAAGTTTTCTGAAGCAAATCAAAGGAATTTCTATCGCTACTGGCTTGATCTCATAAACGCTTAAGTAAACTGGAACGATGCCTGAAATGGGGGAATACGGAATGAGTTTAGAGAAAATGCTCGCAACCTATGAATTTGAACAATGGCTCTACAGAGAAGCTGAGCTGCTTGATCATATTGATTTTGATGGCTGGTTCAGCCTTATGCATCCATCCCTGATTTATCAAATGCCTGTACGTGTCAATAAGGAAGGCACCGAAAGGCCGGATTATGCGGAAGATATGTTTTCTTTCAATGATGATATAGATTTGCTGAGCCTGAGAGTCGAACGGTTAAAAACGGACTATGCTTGGGCGGAAATTCCTCCTTCCCGCACCCGCCGCTTTGTAAGCAATGTAAAACTGGCAGACTATGTCCCGAATGAAAAAGCATCTGTAAATAGTTATCTTCTAATCTATCGCAGCCGGAGTACAGACATTCATCATGACCTGATCTCAGGAGAGCGCCGTGATGAATTTACATATGAAGATGGCATCTGGAAATTATCAAAGAGGGTTTTCATTGTCGATCAAACAACACTCAATACCAGAAATCTCGCTATTTTTGTTTAAGGAGGAACATTCAGTATGGCACAGCTAAGCGGAAAATCAGTCTATTTGACCGGGGCGCCTCTGGCATTGGCAAGGCTGTTACAGAGACTTTTATACAGGAAGGAGCCTTTGTAACTGTACTGGATAAATCAGCAGCTGGCCTCGAGCAATTGAAACAGGAATACGGGGATCGTGTTCTATGCATGGAAGGGGACGTCACTGAATACGGGGATCACATTAACGCCGTTCGAGCTGCTGTGGAAGCGGCGGGAAAACTCGATGTGTTCGTGGCCAATGCCGGCGTATTTGACGGATTTGCCAAATTTAGTGAAGTAACACCAGAGGCCATGTCAGATGCCTATGACCTGTTATTTACTATTAATGTTAAAGGCTATTTTAATGGTGCAAAAGCTTCTGCGGAAGAATTGAAAAAAACAAATGGAAATATGATTTTCACGGTTTCCGGAGCCGGCTTTTACCCAGACGGGGGCGGAGTCTGGTATACAGCAAGCAAGCACGCGCAAATCGGCTTAATGCGCCAGCTTGCCTTTGAATTAGCCCCGGACATCAGAGTAAACGCGGTGGCACCAGGCGGCACATTGACGGCACTCAATGTCATAGGCCCGCTTAAGCCGTTTGTGACAGCAGTCGATCCGGATACGAAAGCAAAAAGCATTAAATCCCGAAATCCCCTCCGCATAGCTATGACCAGCGAAGACCATGTTGGAGCGTATCTGCTGCTTGCTTCTGATCAATCCCGAGCCATTACAGGCGAAGTGATTTCCAGTGATGGAGGACTTGCTGTACGGGGATTATCTTAAAGGAGAAGCGTCATTTAGGAGGATTTTTTTATGGCAGAAAGCAAAACTACTAAAGCGCCATTAGCTGGAAATCAGGAAATAAACCAGCTGGCTTTTGTTGTTCAGGATATTGATGAGGCTTGTGAGGCTTTTTCAAGTTTACTGGGAGTTCCGAAGCCCGAGTGGTTTTTAACAGGTGATCAGGAAGTATCAAAGGTAATTTACCGTGGAAACCCTACTGCATCAAGAAGTAAATTAGCATTTCTAAATACACCAACTGTTCAATTTGAACTTATTGAACCAAATGAAGAACCAGGCACGATGCGGGAGTTTTTGGATCGGGCTGGAGAGGGCATACACCATATTGCCTTTGATGTGGAATCCATCAGTGAACGAATGCCGCTTTTTGAAGAGAGCGGGTACTCACAACTGCAAAGTGGAGAATTTACATCCAGTGAAGGCAGATATGTTTATGCTGATACCTTGAGAGACTGCAAGATATTGGTTGAACTCCTGGAAAGCTCTGAGGCAAGAAATACTGCAGCTCCCCTGATTCACTATGCCCCTTGCTTGGAACAAATAAAGTCGAGCAGCTGGCAATCGTGGTAAAAAATCTGGATTTGGCTGCAGAAGCTTACTGTAAGCTTCTCGGTGCCGATAAGCCACCCATTATACAATCAGGTCCAAGTGAAATGACGCAGGTCATTTTCAGAGGCCGGCCAACAGAAGGTAAATCAAGATATATGTTTATCAATACACCTTTCATTCAAATTGAATTAATCGAACCAGGTGATTCACCAAGTACTTGGCAGGAACATCTGGAGAAATACGGGGAAGGTGTCCATCATATTTCGTTCGTTGTCGATAACCTGAATGAAAAAATCAGATTGCTGGAAGAAATGGGATATCCTGTCATACAAACTGGCAACTTTTTTAATGGGAAAGGCAAATATGCTTATATGGACACAACCTCAACATTCAAAGTGATTATTGAATTACTTGAGAGATATTAAAAAACGGCTGCACATAAAAGTGCAGCCGTTTTTTTTAGGGTGGCATCACCTCCTGTTTAATTGTAAAATAATACTATTCTAGAAATTATTAGGGGATTTATGTACACTTACCAATCTTTTGTAACAGATGGAACCTTTACATTATTGAGGCCAGTGATTTCTAGTTTCCTATTAATTACTGTGGTTCTATTCGTTCTTGTTTGGCTTCCTAAAGCCTTGCAGGGTTTCTTGAACGGATTTACGGTTATGGCGGTTGCCCTCATTTCAATCTTTATGTCTGGTCAGGTACTATTTTTTGAAGCCATTCTTGCCGATGAGTTAGGGATGGGAGGAGGAAGCGGATTTTGGATGTTCCTTGTGATTGTCATCCTGGGAACCGTGAGCCCCATTATTTATTTCATGAGACATAGGGAGGCGGGATCGTGACCAGTTCTGAAATTAAGAAACTGAGAGTCAGGCAGCTCCTGCTCTTAAATGGCACCCTCCTATTCTTCTTAAGTGCGACTTACATTTTACAAATATTAATAGATATTACTTTTTCGCAAATGTTTATTTTCCTTGGCACGGTAACTCTGATTCAATCAATTGGGGGATGGGCAAAACGTAATTCCACTAAATCTATTCTTCCTGTTATCGAACAAGTTGCCATCTATGAAAAAGAAAAGATGGGCAATGAATGGAGTAAGCAGCGGATTGTGGGGAGTATTTGGACATTGCTTTTTAGCAGCATACTATTTATCAATGCTTACTTCCATTCTGATTCCGGGGAAATTCTGAAAATAGAGCCGATGTTTTTATTTTTTCTTACAATTGCGATTCTAATCATGACCAATATCAGTATGGTCATTCACAGCAGGAAGGTGGATGTTGCTCAATCACCTGCAAACTTCACAGGGTACACACGTAACTCTAATGTAAGGGCTATTATCTTTGGTGCTTGTTACGCCATCCTTATCTTTGTGTTAATACTTTCTTTAGTCTAACCGCTCCATATATGTTTAGAGCGGTCTTTTTTCTTCTTAAATACAAGTTGACAGGTCGGAATAGTTGGTTATATAATGTGAGTAATTAATTCTGAGGGAGGAATAGATTATGAATGAACGTTATCCTGTTTTGGACGGTGCAGAATCATTCTACTATGAAGGCAATGAGATCGGGATTCTGATCACACATGGTTTTCTTGGAACTCCCCAGAGTGTACGGTTTTTGGGGGAGTCATTTGCCAAGCTTGGCTATACCGTCTTTGCTCCAAGGCTTAAAGGCCACGGCACACATTATAAAGATATGGAAAAAACCTCTCATGAGGATTGGTTTGCTGAAGCAGAAAAGGGGTATCAATTTCTAAAAGACAGATGCACATCTGTTTATGCTGCAGGTCAATCAATGGGTGGTGCATTGACCCTTTGGCTGGCAAATAAATATCCCGAAATTGCAGGTATTGTGTTAATAAATGCCGCTCTCCGGGTTCCATGTTATGAATATTTAAAGGGGAAAACAAATCCCAGATACCTTGATGAAGGTGCACCAGATATTAAAAAAGAGGATGTAGAGGAAATTACGTACGGGAAAGTTCCGGTTCCCTCCATCTTCGAATTGCAGAAAATCATGGAAGGAACACCAGACTTATTACCATCCATTAAAACACCTGTATTAGGCTTTAAGTCGGTAGAAGATCATGTGGTGCCTGCAGAGTGTACAGATTTTATTTTGGAGAAGATTGGCTCCGTGAAAAAGAAAGCTATATCGCTCTATAACTCCTATCATGTGGCATCCATGGACAATGATAAAGAAAAGATTGTTAACATAACTCATCAGTATATTCAGCAGAATCAAGCAGGCAGCTTGTCCTTTGTGTAAGGACGGGCTGTTTTTTATGTCATGAAACCTTTTAAACATGATAACGTATAAAAAGAAAAGGGTATTCAGCCTGTAATACAGAATAAGACAGTATATTTTTCTAGGGAAGAAGGTGATGGAAATGAAGGCGAGAAGTAAATTGCTCCGTATGTACAAATTGCTTTCTATGGCACTTCACATTATATTTCAAATTTACTGGTATAAATGGACCCGCAAATCAGAAGCAGAATGGGAAAAATTATGGTCTGGCATCGGGAAAAGATTCCGGACAACACTTTTTGAATTGGAAGGGCTGCTGATTAAGATTGGTCAGTTCATCAGCATTCGTTCTGATTTGCTTCCAAAAGCTTTCATCCAGGAGCTGCAAGACCTGACCGATAAGGTACCGCCATCGGAATGGAGTAAAATCCAGAGGATTTTAAACGAAGAGTGGGGGAGCGAGCTCTCTAAAAAGGTGGTGGCGATTGAAAAAGAAGCCATTGCATCAGCATCGATTGGGGAGGTATATAAAGGCGCTCTCCAGGACGGCTCAATTGTCGCCATTAAAGTACAGCGTCCTGATATTCAATCCATCGTACATACCGACTTCCGGACCCTAAGTATTCTTGTCTGGTTTGCTGATCGGTTTGTCCCTATTCCTAAGGGATTCCTTAATTTAAAGGTCCTATTTCAGGAGCTAAAGCAGGTTATTGAGCGGGAGCTTGACTTTACAAAGGAAAAGGATACCCTGCTTTATTTTAAGGAGCGATTTAAAGATAATGAGTTGGTTAAAATTCCCCGCGTGCATCAGGAGCTTTGCACTTCAAAAGTGCTTGTCATGGAATGGGTGGAGGGAAAAAGACTCAATGATTCAGCAGCGGTTGAAAAGCTTGAGATATCCCGTCACGATCTGGCACGCCGTTTGATGAAGATCTTCCTGCCGCAATGGCTGGAACCTGGGATGTTTCATGCCGATCCCCATCCAGGAAATGTGCTGTTTACAAGGGAGGGGAGGATCATTCTTCTTGATTTCGGCATGGCCGGGGAAATTTCAAAAAAAGATGCAGTCTCTTTTCAGAATTTAATTGAATCCATTCTCGCTAAAAACTACAGTAAAGCAGTCGAATGTCTGTCACAGCTGGGATTTTTGCTGCCGGAAGCTAATGCGGGAACAATGGAGAAGCTGCTGTCAGAATGGATGGCATTTGACCTTTCTCAGGTAAAAGATATGGATCTAGTGGCTCTTAAGCTTGAACTAAATGATATGATTGCTGCTCTTCCGATCCAGGTGCCAACCCGCTTTGTTTTTCTGGGCAGGTCATTTATGACAATAGAAGGGATTGTTCGCCATCTGGCACCAGAAGATGATCTTCTTGACCTTGGCAAACCAGTTTTTACAGAGTGGTTAAGCTCACAGGGGAATAAATGGTCATTCATTTGGAGCATTATTCAATCCCAGCCGCTCTTTAAAATTTTTCATTCAGCAGTGGAATTCCTGGAAACACCGCGTAAATTGGAAAAAATGAAAGAGGCCGGGCAAAGAAGGGATTTTCAGTTTACGATCTATGAAAATCGAAAAAAACAGCTTTTTCAGCTATTCATGCTAGGTTTAACTGGGTCTGGCTTTGGCATTTATTTAGAAGAAATGCTGATCATGCAATTATCCGCAGGCATCGCAGCCATTGCGCTTGCAGGGTTTGGAGTAAACAGCTGGAGGCTGGGAAAATGGCTGAAATATATGCCGGAAAAACGGAGATAATCAAAAGAGCCGAGTTTTGGCTCTTTTTTACTATTTTGATATATAACCAGCCAGATTATGATAAAATAATTAGTTAGGTAAACAATTATTCGGAAAAGGAGAGTACTCAGTGTGCTAATTCAAATCAATAAACAACTGGAGAAAATGATGCCATTGATTACTCCAATAAGCGTGGTTCTAGGTGTTATGCTCGCTGGTTATATTAAGGATTTTGCTTTTATCATCCCTTGGGTTTTTGCGTATATGACGTTTTCAGGAAGTCTGAACTCCAGTTTTAGCAGTTTAAAAGAAATCCTTCATCATCCAAAGCCGCTTTTCCTCATATTGTTTCTGCTTCATATTTTGATGCCTCTCTTTGCATGGAGCACAGGTAAACTTGCGTTTGGTGATGATTCATTAACCATTACCGGGCTGGTATTGGCTATGGCCATTCCGACCGGCATATCGAGCTTCATCTGGGTTTCCATTTATCGCGGCAATATTCCGCTGACATTGTCCATCATTCTGGTAGATACCTTTTTGTCACCATTTATTGTTCCGCTGACATTGTCGATATTTTTCCAGAAATCTGTACAGATCGATGTTGTGCCGATGATGGCTGGATTATTCGGCATGATTGTTCTGCCTTCTTTTCTTGGCATGCTCTTCAATCAATTTGCAGGAAAAAGCGCTGCAGCCTTGAGCAGCCGGCTCTCTCCTTTTTCTAAGCTAGGAATGGCCATTGTGGTCATGCTGAATGGAGCTGTCGTCGCCCCGTATCTGAAGGAGGTAAATTTTAAATTGGTCCTCATCGGGCTTGCTGTATTTTGTGTGGCGTTTATGGGCTATCTTATCTCTTTCATCATCGCTAATTTACTGAAATACGATCAGGGCACGACTGTGGCCGTTACGTTTAATGGCGGGATGAGGAATATCAGCGTTGGCTCCGTCCTGGCAGTTACTTATTTTCCTGCTCCTGTTGCTGTTCCTGTGGTCATCGGTATGCTCTTTCAGCAGGTATTGGCGTCCCTGTATGGGATTATAATGAAGCGTCATTTCAGCAGGAAGGTTCTTCAGGAAGGTCATACTGTGTAAGGTTTAAGCTCCTGTTTCAGGAGCTTTTTTTGTTTGCCAATATATCATAAAAATAAATTTTTGATTAAAATTATCCTTCCGCACATAAAAAAGCGTTATGCGCACATAAAATTTTTATCTGCACATAAAAATATTTTTCAATATAAAAGTGTGCCATCTGCATACAAAATTGGCTGAAATAATGGCCCAACAAGCAATTAAATATATAAATTTTACTAAATTTGAACAAAAAATATGATTTATCCCGAATTTTAACGGGTAGAATATCGTAGGGATATCGCCGGCATTGAAATTATCTTTAAAAAAAGTTATAATAAGACGTTGTTAACACTACCGAGGGGGAAGTTTTTTTGTCAATCGAAATTGGAAGTAAGGTACAAGGAAAAGTAACAGGTATTACAAATTTCGGAGCTTTTGTCGAACTGCCAGGCGGTACGACAGGTCTTGTTCACATTAGTGAGGTAGCGGACAGCTATGTTAAAGATGTGAATGAGCATTTAAAAGTTGGCGATGAGGTAACTGTTAAAGTGCTTAGCGAGAAGGAAGGCAAAATTGCCCTTTCCATCAAAAAAGCAGTGGACAGACCTGAAGGCCAATCTTCTTATTCTCAGCGCCCGCCGCGCCAGGGAAGAGATGATCGCCGCGGCGGTTCCAGAGATTTCCGTTCTAAAGGAAACTTTAAGCCGAAGGAAAGCTTTGAAGACAAAATGGCAAAATTCTTAAAATCGAGTGAAGAAAATATTTCTTCATTAAAGCGCAATACTGAAGGAAAGCGGGGCGGCCGAGGCGGACGCCGCGGTTAAGCAGCCCTTTAGATAGAGTGAAGCTTCAATCAGCGGGTGGTTTCCCAACTGATTGTTAGTTGAACCAATCTGGCCTATACGCTCAGTTAGACCTGAACCTCTGGATCAAAGGGTGGGGCTTACTGAGCATTAGACTGCGATAAAGGCAAGCCGTTTTAGGCTTGCCTCTTTTCGTTTATATTTCAATTATAATCGGCAGGATCATTGGTTTGCGCTTTGTTTTTTCAAATAAATACTGCCCAAGTGATTTCTTAATGCTCTGCTTGATGACATTCCACTGGCTTTTATCCTGTTCTGGAAGATCATTGACGGTTTTCTCCGCAATCCGATTTATTTCTCTCAGCAAATCTTCGGATTCCCGTGCGTAGACGAAACCTCGGGATATCGTATCAGGTCTTGATATCATTTTGCGCTCATTCTTGCTCATGGTCAGTACGATCACAATCATCCCATCCTCGGACAGCTGCTTTCTGTCCCGGAGCACGATGCTGCCAATGTCACCAACCCCCACTCCATCAACATAAGTATCTCCGGCAGGTACCCGCCTGGTCTGGCGTGCTTCTCCGTTCTCAATATCAACGACATCCCCATTTTTAATGATAAATGTATGCCCAGTTTCAACACCGATGGATTCAGCAAGCAATTTATGATGGTGAAGCATTCTATATTCACCGTGAATCGGGATAAAATATTTCGGCTTCATCAATGTGAGCATAAGCTTTAAATCCTCCTGATAGCCGTGGCCGGACACATGCATCCCTGTTGAGCTTCCTGAACCGTATATCACCCGGGCTCCCAGCTTGAACAGGTTGTCGATAATCTTAGAGACATCGCGTTCGTTCCCCGGGATTGGGGATGCTGCAAGAATCACGGTATCCTCAGGATGAATCTCTGCATCACGGTAATTTCCGGCAGAGAGCCGTGAAAGGGCAGCCATCGGTTCACCCTGGCTGCCGGTACATAATATGCACACCTTTTCAGGAGCCAGATTCATCGCTTCTCTTGGATTCACAATCATACCCTCAGGAACTGTCAGGTAACCGCGTTCAATAGCTACATCCACGACATTTACCATACTCCTTCCAAGCAGGACCAGCTTTCGGTTTGTTCTAATCACAGCGGCCACAACCTGCTGAACACGGCTCACATTGGAAGCGAAAGTTGAGATGATAATCTTGCGTGGTGCTTTCATAAATGCTTCCTCAATGTTTTCCCCGACAATATGTTCAGTTGGCGAAAAGCCAGACCGCTCAGCGTTTGTGCTTTCTGATAGCAGGGCCAGCACTCCACTGCGGCCGATTTCAGCCATCCTATGGATATCAGCATGCTCCTGATTTACAGGGGTTAAGTCAAATTTAAAATCGCCGGTATGGACAACATTGCCCTCTGGCGTCTTGAAAACAATGCCCAGACAGTCAGGGATGCTATGATTCACCTTGAAAAAGCTAACGCCTATTTTACCGAAATCAAGGCTAGAGTCAGAATCTATGGTTATAAGCTCTGAATCACCCAGCAGGCGATGCTCCGTTAATTTTAATTCAATCAGCCCAAGCGTAAATCGGGTCGCATAAACCGGTATATTGATCTTTTTGAGAAGATAGGCAACTCCGCCAATATGATCCTCATGTCCATGAGTGACAATCAGCCCGCGGATTTTATCCCGGTTTTCCTCAAGGTATGTGATGTCCGGAATGATCAAATCGATCCCCAATAATGTCTCATCAGGGAATTTCCCTCCGGCATCAATCACGACAATATCGTCATCATATTGGATCACATACATGTTTTTTCCAATTTCATTGATGCCGCCCAGAGAAAATATGGATAGTTGCTTTCCGTTTGACTCCATATGTAAATCCTCCCACTAGTCATTTTTTATTAGCATTCCCGAATGTGCCTGCTTTATCATACTGTATTGCACGCAGTTAAAAAGTTTGTCTGGGGATTTTAATCCTTTAAATCAGCGAATTAATTATTGACATAAAATACCGAAGGATGCATAATAATTCTAATTATAAGAAGAATTCAACAGCCATGACAGGGAACCAGTAAGTAGAACTCAGGCTAAAAGAGAGCAGGATTCACCGGCTGAAAGATCCTGCAGCCTGCAAAACTATTGAACCTAGCCCTTGAGCTGCCAGGCAAACCTGGCCGAATTTCCTGCGTTAAAGGATTTTCAAAGCGGGCACTTGCTGTGTGAAGTGCCAATGAAGGTGGTACCGCGAAAGACAAAGCTCTTCCGTCCTTTTTAAAGGGATGGGAGGGCTTTTTTTATTTGATTGGATGGTGGATAGCGTGAAAAGGAAACGAATTGTCGTCAAAATAGGAAGCAGTTCACTGACAAATACAAATGGAGGACTTTGCATCGAAAAACTTGAGGAGCATGTAGCTGCACTTTCCCGTTTAAAACAGCTTGGCCATGATGTCATCCTGATTTCATCTGGGGCAGTAGCAGCAGGTTTTGCTGATTTGGGCTATCCTTCCCGGCCTGTGACCATCGCCGGAAAACAGGCGGCTGCTGCAGTCGGGCAAGGGCTGCTGATGCAGGGATATACCGAAGAGTGTAAGAAGCATGGGATTGTAGCTGCACAGCTGCTGCTCACACGGCAGAACTTCCTGCACAAAGAGCAATATCAAAATGCACATGCAACTTTAGCGGAGCTTTTAAAGCGAAATATTCTCCCGATCATTAATGAAAACGATTCGGTGTCGGTGGAGGAGCTGGCATTTGGCGATAATGATATGCTTTCTGCTCTCGTAAGCGGACTTGTTCAAGCACAGCATTTAATCATTCTGACAGATATCAACGGCATTTATGATTCAAATCCGAGGACAAACCCCAATGCGAAAAAATATCATTTTATCACAGAAATCACAAAAGAAATGGTGAAAGCTGCTTCTGGTTCGGGCTCCAAGGTAGGGACCGGCGGTATGGTGACAAAGCTGGAGGCGGCACGGACAGCGCTGGCGCTGGGAGTGCAGGTGTTTATTGGAGTTGGCTGCGGACGGGAAAAATTAGTCGATATCCTCAATGGAAAAGGGAACGGCACCTATGTTGGCAACAGTTCAAAGGCGAGCGTTAGGACATCCAAACAGTGGCTGGCTCTGCATTCAGTACCTAATGGGAAAATTGAAGTGGACCAGGGTGCGGCACACGCGATGTTATCGCAAGGAAAAAGCCTTCTGCCTGCTGGGGTTACGAACATAACCGGGCACTTTCTGGTAAATGATGTGGTTGAAGTTGTAGGGCCAAAAGGAGTCATTATCGGCAAAGGCCAGGTTAATTTTTCATCTGAAGAATTGAGCGAAATCAAAGGCCTGCCAAGCTCTGAAGCCATGGTGATCGCCAACAGTGATCGCAGTGTGGTCATTCATCGTGATCATTGGGTAAGCCAAAAAAGAAGGGAGACGAGATAATGGAATTGATTCAAAAAGGGGAAAAAGCAAGGATAGCTGCGGGGAAGATGGCGAAAATGTCGACGGACCAAAAGAACCAGGCATTGGCATTAATTGCAAAACAGCTAATGGCTGAGAAGCACTTT
Organism: Cytobacillus pseudoceanisediminis; assembly: GCF_023516215.1. Taxonomy (NCBI): domain Bacteria; kingdom Bacillati; phylum Bacillota; class Bacilli; order Caryophanales; family Bacillaceae; genus Cytobacillus; species Cytobacillus pseudoceanisediminis. Next base: position 1,344,858 of record NZ_CP097349.1, read on the forward strand.
ATTTTAGCCGAAAATGAAAAAGACCTTGCTGCGGGAAAAAACAACAGAATGAATGAATCATTGCTCGACCGGCTTCGGCTTAATGAAGCCCGCCTTCAGGATATGGCGGACGCATTAATCCAGCTTACTCACCTGGACGATCCGGTTGGGGAGGTTTTATCCTCATGGGAACGTCCGAACGGACTCGCCATTACACAAGTAAGGGTCCCGCTTGGCGTTGTCGGCATGATATATGAAGCGCGTCCAAATGTCACGGTCGATGCATCCAGCTTATGTTTGAAGACTGGGAATGCTGTTATGCTGCGCGGAAGTTCTACTGCTATACATTCGAATAAAGCAATTGTGAAAGTGATTCATCATGCATTGGAAAAGAGCGACTTGCCTTCTGATGCTGTGCAGCTTATTGAGGATACGAGCCGGGAAACCGCTTCGGGGATGTTTAAACTGAACGAATACCTGGATGTCCTGATTCCGCGGGGAGGGGCAAAGCTTATTAAGACAGTAGTTGAAAATTCTACAGTCCCTGTACTTGAGACAGGTGCAGGCAATTGTCATGTCTATATTGATGAAAGTGCTGATAAGGAAATGGCGATAAACATTGCCATCAATGCGAAAACACAGCGTCCTTCCGTTTGCAATGCATGTGAAACGATCATTGTGCACAGAGAGTGGGGGGCCTGAATGATCTTGTGCTTGCTCTGGAGGAAAAAGGGGTTACCATTCACGGCGATGAAGGTGTATGCGGAGAAAAGATCATTCCGGCTGTGGAAGAAGATTGGGCCACAGAATATTTAGGCTTGGAAGTCGCGTTGAAAGTGGCGGAAAGCGTGGATGAGGCAATCGTTCATATTAACCGCTACGGCACTAAACATTCTGAGGCAATTGTTTCTTCAAACCCAGATAATGTGGAAAAATTCCTGAATGAAGTCGATGCAGCGGCAGTTTACCATAATGCATCCACACGCTTCACAGATGGATTCGAGTTTGGATTCGGCGCTGAAATCGGGATCAGCACACAAAAGCTCCATGCCCGCGGTCCGATGGGACTGCCGGCTCTGACTTCGACAAAATATATTTTGAAAGGGGATGGGCAGATAAAAAAATAAGCTGCCATTCCTTTTAATAAGAACGAATGAGCCATTTTCCTATTTATTGGTGTCGTTTAGAAATGAATGGTAAGATACATTTAGGTGAATGTGATGAAAATAAAGACATTATTTATTGCCCCTTATCCTGCTATGCTTCCATTAATTAAGGAATGCAGGAAAGAGGAAAAAGATTTGGACATTAAAATAGCAACTGGAAACCTGGGGCAGGCACTCCCGCATGTGAAAAATGCCGAATCTGAAGGCATTGATATGATCATCAGCAGGGGTGGAACAGCAAAGCTGGTCCAACAGGAAACAAATATCCCTGTTATTGATATTCAGGTATCCGGGTACGATATGCTTCGGGTGTTAACCCTTGCCAATGATTTTCCAGGGAAGAAAGCGATTGTCGGCTTTTCCAACATAACGCTTGGCGCCAAAACGATTACTGACATATTGGATATTGGTATAGAGGTTTTTACGATTCAAAAGGAAGAGGAAGTAGAAGCCCTTGTTCATGAATTAAGGTCCAAGGGTTTTGAATTGATCATGGGGGATGTTGTAACTGTTGAGGCTGCTGCTAAAGCAGGGCTCGAGGGAATCCTGATACAATCCGGACGTGAAGCCATCTTTGATGCGTTTCAAAAAGCGAAATCCCTGTATGATTCGTTTCGCAGAAAACAGCAGGAAAACGACCTGCTCAGGGCAATTATTAAGGAGAATACTGACAATATAATCCTTTTTAACCGTAATGCTGAATGTGTATTTGAACAATGGAATACTTTTTCTTCCCCTCCCATACTCTTGAGTGATTTACAGAGTCTTGTACACCGGAAGGGAAATGCAGAATCCGTTGTAATGATTGAAGGTATAAAGGGAGATATGCTTAAAGTTCAGGTTTCAAGCCTTGAAATTGCCGGTGAAACTTATACTCAATTTATTATTAAAGAGCTTAATGATATAAAGAGTTCTTCAGAAAATCTTAACGTGGAATCAGTATCTCAGCTGCCGATGATCATCCATGAAAGTGAAGCAATGAAAGATTGTCTGGCTGCCATATCTGCAGGAAAAAACCGAAATCTATGGCTTTTAATTGGTGCTGCAGGCACTGGAAAAGGATTATTAGCACGCTATATCCATTACTTAAAGCACCAGGGGGCCGGTTTGTTTCTTTCTATACATGCAAAGGAAGCAAGAAGAGGCTTAAATCCCTTTGATGACGACATCCGATCCATATATATTTATGACGCTGAGGACATTTCTGCAGAAGAGAAATCCCGGTTGCTCAACCAGTGTCAGAAATGGGCAGAATCGGGGAAAGAAGTGATCCTCTCTCTATCCAGTGAAATTCAAGAGTTGTACTCACTTCTTTTTAAAGAAGAAACAGTTCGCATCTATATCCCCTCTCTGTTAGAACGCAAGGATGATATAAGAGCTTTAACAGCATACTTTATTGCACATTTTCATCAGCAATATGGAACATCCGCAGTAAAAATAAGGGAGGATGCGATGGAGCTGCTGGAGCGTTATAACTGGCCTGGCAATACCGCTGAGCTGAAAGCATTCCTTTTTGATGTCTTGGCAGCTGAGAAAGGCTATATCATCAGTAAAGAAACGGTTTCAAGACAGCTGAATCGGAAGCAGCGTCCTGTCCAAATTGAAGATAGTCTGTTAACCGGAACACTCGATCAAATTGAAAAACGAATTATCGAAGCAGTTATGAAGGAAGAAAACCAAAACCAAACAAAGGTGTCAAAACGGTTAGGCATTAATCGGTCGACATTGTGGAGGAAGCTGAAGGAGTAATATTCAGCTTCTTTTTTTGTTTTATTATATGTTTAAAAATGCAACACAAAATAAAAAACTAGAAAATACCAAACTATTTTTCTGTAAAATGTGTTGAATTTTGCATTGAAAGCGTTTAATATGAAACTGTAATCGTTTTCACTAATTGTTTAAAATTGAAACAGATATAAAGGGGATGTTAAAATTATGAAGATCAAAGCAACTCTTGAGCGTATTCCAGGCGGGATGATGGTAGTTCCGTTGCTAATTGCAGCAGTGCTTAACACTTTTGCACCTGATTTGCTCCGTATCGGGAATTTTACTGAAGCATTGTTTGTTGACGGTGCATCAGCTTTAATCGCTTTATTCCTATTATGTACAGGTGCTCAAATTAATGTAAAATCATTTGGTGTTTCAATTGGGAAAGGGGCTACCCTTTTAGCAACGAAGTGGGTAGTTGGTGCGGCATTCGGGTTAATCGCTTACATGTTTGCAGGTGAAAATGGCCTTTGGCTGGGTTTGGCTCCAATTGCGATTATTGCAGCTATGACAAACAGTAATGGCGGCCTATTCGTCGCACTTGTTGGCCAGTATGGAAGCAAGGAAGACCGTGCAGCTTATTCATTGCTGGCTCTAAATGACGGTCCGTTTTTAACGATGGTTGCCTTATCTATCTTTGGAGCAATGGGCTTTGTTGATGGAATGTTCTCATTGCAGTCATTCATTGCCGTACTGCTTCCAATCCTCGTAGGTATGGTATTAGGGAATTTAGACGAAGAAATGCGTGCATTCCTTGATAATGGCAGCTCCATGCTCATTCCATTTTTCGCTTTCGCCCTTGGAATGGGAATTGACTTCAGTGCTATTGTAGACGGTGGTCTATCAGGTATTATCCTTGGCCTGTTAACAGTATTCGTAACGGGTACAGCTGGATATTTAGTGTTTAAAGCGTTTAAGTGGAATCCAATTGTAGGAGCTGCTGAAGGCTCAACTGCCGGTAATGCTGTAGCAACACCTGCTGCCATTGCAGCAGCAAGTGCAGGGTTTGCACAGTATGCTGAATTGGCTACAGTTCAGGTTGCGGCATCTACAGTGACAACCGCAATCCTGCTTCCGCTGTATATAGCGTTTTTGGTTAAGCGTCTAGAGAGAAAAGGATATGAGTTTAAAGAAGGAAACCTGACGAAAGTTAACGGCTAAAGGATGTGGTTCTTGTGTTTGAAAAATTTGGCATTATTGCGGATGATTTGACTGGTGCTAATGATTCAGGAGTGCAGCTGGCGAAAAAAGGGCTGACTGCCACTGTTATGATGGATTATACCGGGAAAAACATTCAATCTGACCCTGATGTCTTAATTGTTGATACTGATAGCCGTGCAAAAACACAAGAAGAAGCATATGAAGCAGTGGAAAAAGCTGCTTCTCTTCTTTTGAAAAAGGCTATGCTCATGTCTATAAAAAAGTAGATTCAACTTTAAGAGGAAATATAGCAGCTGAACTGGCAGCGCTTGAAGAGGTATATCGCCCGGAAATCATTGTTATTGCCCCTGCTTTTCCAAAAATGAATCGTACAACGGTATCTGGACATCATTATGTAAATGGTAAACTGATTACAGAAACAGAGTTTGGAAGGGATCCAAAGACACCTGTAACGGAAAGCTTTCTTCCTCGCATGTTAAATAAGAATGCAGGAAAAGATATTGCATTGCTTGATCTGGAATTGATCCGGGGAGAGAAAGCAGATATTCTTGAATTCATTGAAAGAGCTGTTGCGGCGGGGAATACCTGGATTGTTTGCGACAGTGAAAGGGAAGAGGATCTGCAGGTAATTGCCGAGAGTTTCACAAGCGTTCAGAAAAAAACGATTTGGACTGGCTCTGGTGCTCTAGTTGAATATTTACCCGATGCTCTAAAGCTTAGATCTCATCATGAAAATGATCATGAGGAGAATAACATCAGGAAAACACTCACAGTTTCAGGGAGTCTGTCACAGGTTACAAAAAAACAGCTTACCCGGATTAGAGAACTTGATCAATCTTATTTTGCAGAAATCAATCCTGTCCAATTGGTTAATCAGACAGTGGATCTTGAAGAAGTCATTGAAGAAATTGGACAAAACCAGGATAATAGCCATTTTGTTGTTTATGTGGATTCTTCAGATCAGAACCGGGATGCAGCCCGTATAGCGGGAGAAGCAATAGGATTATCAGGAAAGCAGATTGGTGAAAGGATTGCCATGGGACTAGGGCAAATTGCAAACAGACTTGTAAATAAGTTCCCGGAACTCGACGGCTTGATTTTAACAGGCGGAGACATTGCAAAAGCTGCTTGTTCAGAATTGGGTATTCAGGAAATGGAGCTCCATACAGAAATAGAACCGGGTCTCCCTTTTGGCCGATTGCGCAGCAAAGAAAGAAGCTATTGGGCTGTTACAAAAGCAGGGGGATTCGGAAATGAGCAATCTCTGGCTAACGCAATACATTATATGACAAGAAAGGTTGAGTGCAATGAGTCAAACTAAACCAGTAGTAGGCATTACAATGGGGGATGCAGCGGGTGTAGGGCCGGAAATTATTTTAAAAAGCCTGGCAGAGGCTGAAATGTATGAAATAAGCAACCCGCTTGTCATTGGTGATAGAAAAATTTTAGAACGGGCCAAATCATTTGTTGACAGCGGGCTTATTATTGAAACAGTAACGGCAGAGCAGATAAGCGAGATCCCTTATAAGCATGGAGTAGTACATTGCCTAGATTTGGACCTGTTGCCGGAAGACCTTCCCATTGGCCAGGTATCTCCTGAAGCTGGAGACGCAGCATTTCAATATTTGGCTAAAGCGATCGAAATGGCAAAAGAAAATCGAATTGATGCGATCTGCACTGCACCTTTAAACAAGGAAGCCTTGCAAAAGGGCGGCCATATGTATCCAGGCCATACAGAAATTTTAGCGGATTTGACCGATACAAAAGATTATTCCATGATGCTATCTGCACCAAACTTAAGGGTTATTCATGTGACAACACATGTCGGAATTATTGATGCAGTTAAAATGATCAATCCTGAAAGAGTGTACCACGTGCTGAAGCTAGCCCATGACACATTGAAAAAAGCAGGCATTGAATCACCTAAAATTGCTGTTTGCGGAATCAATCCTCATGCAGGCGAAAATGGATTATTCGGGTATGGCGAAGAGGAAGAAAAAGTCATTCCTGGAGTGGAAAAAGCACAGGCAGAGGGGATTAATGCTGTAGGGCCGCTGCCGGCTGACACATTATTTTTCAGAGCTGTCCGCGGCGATTTTGACATTGTCGTAGCCATGTATCATGATCAGGGTCATGGGCCAGTTAAAGTATTAGGGCTGGATGCCGGGGTTAATATCACCGTCGGCCTTCCCATCATTCGTACAAGCGTTGATCATGGTACAGCCTTCGATATTGCCGGAAAAGGCATAGCTGACGAGAAAAGCTTAATGGAAGCCATGCGTCAGGCAGTAGAGCTTGCACCAAAGAAAAAATAGCCTGATTTTAACCTGCTCGGGCCCCCGGGCGGGTTTTTTTATAGAATTTAATAGATAAATTTTTTTGAAAATGATATCGTTAACCTCACAATTGATGCTAAAATAATAGAAAAAACACAAAAAAGAGGAATATATGAGTAAACGGACAGGTCAAATTTCACTTGTGCTTATTTCGGTTTTATTTACCTCATATCAAACCATTTTCTCGCAGGAAACGTTTTTTACTTTTGATTTTATTCTATTTACCTGTATTGCCTGGTTTGTCGGCTGGCAGTTTGACAAAAGCAGGTACTACGCAGAAAAAGCGCGGGCCAGCGAGAAGAGCCACAAATTGCTTCTGGAATCACTGCCGGTTTCCGTGCTCATACATAAGGACTTTGAAATTTTGTATGCAAACTCGACTGCAGTTGCCGAATTGTCGTCATCAGATAAAGGTGCATTAATTGGCAGGTCGCTGCTTGACTTTATAGAGTTGGACTATATGGGACGTTTGCAGGAGCGTTATCAGTACATTAAGTCAGAGAAGCAGCTTTTAAACAATATAGAATATAAAATAAAACGTTTTGATGGAACCACTAGATTTTTTGAAGTTTCATCACTTTATGTTGAATTTGAAGGGAAAGAGGCCATACTCTCAATTGGAACTGATATTTCTGATAAAAAAGAGGAACAGGAAAAGCTCCTGCAGAAATCAGAAAAGCTGGCACTTCTTGGCCAAATGGCAGCTGGAATCGCTCATGAAATCCGTAATCCTCTTACTTCGATCAAAGGGTTTGTTCAGCTCTTCAAGTCAAATAGCCAGAAAGATGAATACTTTGACATTGTACTTTCAGAATTGGACCGCATAAATGGAATCGTCGGCGAATTTTTAGTGCTTGCAAAGCCGACTGCAGACATTTTCGAAAAGCAGGACCTTACTAAATTAATCAACGAAGTGATTCTTTTGAGCAGCACCCAATCCGTATTAAACAATGTCGAAATAGCAGCAGAAAATAATCTTCACGCCCCAATGATTCATTGTGAAAAGAACCAGCTGAAACAAGTATTCCTCAACATTATTAAGAATGCCATTGAAGCAATGCCAGGCGGAGGAGAGTTAAACATTAAAGTGTTTAAAAAGTCCGGCAACACTATTTCCATTCAATTCATCGATCAGGGTGTTGGCATATCAGAAGACCGGATTTCAAGTCTGGGGGAACCTTTTTATACGACAAAGGAAAAAGGAACAGGGCTGGGACTGATGATTTGCTACAAAATTATCGAAAACCATAATGGCCGCTTAATAGTCGAAAGTAAAGTTGGGGAAGGCACCAAGATTGAGATAGAACTCCCCTATGAAGGGGATTCGATACATGCAGAAGATGATCAAAACGGAAACATCGTTTTAATTTAAATGGTGGAGCGGGACCTGACAGTGCATGAAAATGTGCTGTTTTTTTATTATCCGCAGCGCATGCATAGGATGTTATAATTAAAATAAAATCCATTCTAACGGTGATTATAGTGTTTTATTTCATTTTGCTGGGCCTTTTGTTTATAGGGGCTGTTTTCGTTATCATTCGTAAAAAAATAAATATTAATACTGCTGCAATGGCGGCTGTGATGGCGTTTGGCATTGTGACACAGGGTGTTTTACTGAATTTCTTCGGTTTGTCCTTCTTTTTGGGGAGCATCGGCAAGATTATCAGCATAGCAGATATAGCCTTATGGATGGCCATCTTAGTTTCGATCGGCATGACCATCTATAAAGGAGAGTTTAAGAAGCTGCATTACATTAATCCAATTAACCGTTTCGGCATTGGAACCTGGGTGGCCGGCACGTCGATTTGCGGAATCATGTTCTGCAAGCAATTTGGAGCAGGTGCAGAAGTCCAGGCGCTGGCCATTCTGAATGCGGGATTATGGATTATTTATATTTGGATTAGTTTAATAGGCTTCAAAGAGCTCAAGGATACATCTATTGGTCAGCAGACGCATGGAGTTTTGCTGCTGACGGCGGTCAGCACACAATCTCTTGTTCTCCTTTTCAATACTGTCTTTGCAGATGTACCTGGATTTCTGAATGCCGCTCTTATTTTTTTAGGGCTGCTTTTTTATTTCATTAGTGCGTGGTTTATTCTTAAACGTTATGCCATACGCGGCTGGAACATTGCGAAAGATTGGAATAATACCAATTGTATTTTTCACGGTGCCCTGTCCATCAGCGGGCTCGGCATGTTCAAATCCTGCCTTGTAACCCAACAGGCGGCTGCTTGGTTTTGGCTTGCCGTTTTCCTGGTTTTCATTGTGGTGGAGATTATTGAAATAGCAAGGGCGATTTGCCGCAGTCTAATATATGGCTTGAAGGAAGGCATCTTCACATACGATGTGACACAGTGGAGCCGAATCTTCACTTTTGCGATGTTCTTTACGTTTACCTTTTTCATAGAAACCCCGGTACAGGCAGTAATATTGAATACAGGCGTTTGGATCATTTTAATGTTATTGATCATTGAATTATATTTAAGTGTTGATTCAATTAGAAGAAAACATGTCCGGATTCCGTTGACATCCAGAAAGGAAAGGTCGGTATAAGAGCTAAACGCACATAAATTTTTCTATCCGCAAGTAAAAATCGCTTATCCGCAAATAAATTTTTCTATCCGCAAGTAAAAATCCCTTATCCGCACATAAATTTGGAAAGCATATGTAAATTCAAGCTTTTCACAAATAAATCTGATAAAAACGCGCATTAAGATAGGGCATTTTTCGAGGCAAGCATAAGAAAATAGCGGCTTTTCACAAAAAAAGAGCCAGTCACATGCAATTTTGCAATGCGGCTGGCTCTTTTTAGGCCTTTTGGACGGATTTTCAAATGGGCACTTATCCTGAGTATAGGACAAGTTTGGTTCCGGGAAGGCTGAAGATAAGGAGGCGATGTATAAATGGGTACCTTTGAAGTGTTGTCTTTGATGATCAGTTTCGGTATGTTTGTTATCGCCATGCTCCAGTTCACAAATAGAGACAGGGATTCATAAACACGCTCTCAAGCGTGTTTTTTTCGTCTTTATTTGGAAAGCCCCTCATATTCTTTCTTAATATCTTCTGCGGTTTTATCGATTTCTTCTCCCCAATGGTCATTGACCTTGTTGAACACAATATTGCCTTTTGTATCCATTAAAGCGTAGCCTCTATAGGCTGATTCGCCATTTTTCATATCAGCCCTTTCAATGAGCTGCATTTCAGGGTCTGACACAAATGGGAGGCTGTGTCCCATTTTTTCTTCAAGAGCATTATACAGCTCAAGCTGCTGCTCAGGCTGATCATTGCTTACGATGTACACGTTGACGTCCAAGCCTTCTAATTTATCCATATTCTGATGCAACTCGACCAGTTGCTGCTGACAGAGTCCTCAGGTGTATGTAGTGATAAAGAAGAAAACACTTGGCTTGTCCTGCGGGAAGGTAACTTCATTACCGGTCTGGTCCTTTAAGGTGATCGCTTCCTGTGCCTGATCTTTACCGCAGGCTGTCAGAACAAGAAGGACGATTCCTAATAAAATCATGAATTTTTTCTTCATAAGATCTCCAATTCCTAATAGTTGTTATCCATATCATTATGGCTATATTTTTAGCTTTTCTCAATAAAAATGCTTAAGTGAACGGATGTTTTTCTACGATTAAGCGTCAATCATAAAACAAACACACCCTTTTTATAAGAGTGTGCGTTTTATGGAATATTTATTACTTTTGAGGTAATAACCGGGGATGTTCTAATGGATGAATTTGCTTCGCTGCACTTTATAAATGAGCTTATCGAGCTCCTCTGAGTACATAAGCGTTTCAGGGTGTGACAATCCCTTTCTTTTTCCAACAGAAATCATCTTTTTGCGCAGGGCATCGATGTCATGATGAAGTTTTTTTATAGCAGTCGAAGGTGTGGTCATTGATTCGGCTCCTAATCAGGGGATGAAATACTATATTCTATTATCGACAAATTAAACCGCAAATAAACAGATTCGACAAAACTTATAAAAAGATTACAAGTTTCTACAATATGCATTTTCTAGTGAAAGAGACCTATTCCGAAATGCTTGTATTAATATTCCTGTAATCTATTATTCTTCCAGATTTTACATCGAATTATCACAGGGTTAATATTTCGTCCCTATTCTTAATATGTAAACCATTATAGATAGGGGACGGAGACTTTGAAGAAGAGAATGATTTCTGTTATTGGTGCAGCAGTTATTGGTCTAAATGCGTTTGGAGGAGGTGCGGCATTGGCAAAAGATATACATAAGGACATTGTAAATGTTTCACATCGCGGGGCTTCTGCTTATGCACCTGAGCATACCATCGCTTCATATGACATGGGCGAGAAATTGCATGGGGATTATATTGAAATTGATTTGCAGATGACAAAGGATGGTCATCTCATTGCGATGCATGATGTGACGCTTGACCGGACGACTAATGGTACAGGGTCCGTAAAGGATTACACTTTAAACGAAATAAAGCAGCTTGATGCAGGCAGCTGGTTCAACGAAAAGTACCCGTATGCATCAAAAGCGGAATACGAAGGCTTAAAGGTGCCGACACTTGAAGAGGTTTTCAAGAAATTTGGAAAAAACAACAGCTACTACATTGAAACAAAATCACCGGATGTTTATCCTGGCATGGAAAAAGAACTGCTTCGACTGGTTGATAAGTATAAGATTAATAAAGAGAAACTGCTTGTCCAATCTTTTAGTTCTCAAAGTCTTAAAGTGATGAATGAATTGGACCCCTCCATTAAGCTGGTTCAATTAATCTCTTATAAAGCAAACGCAGAAATTACCGAGGCAGAGATTAAGGAAATCAAGCAGTATGCAATGGGCATCGGTCCTAATCATACGTATCTAAATGAGGAATATGTGCAAAAGGTTGTGAACAGCGGCCTTGAACTGCACCCGTATACTGTCAACGACAAGGAAAGAATGAAGCAGCTGATTAATTGGGGAGTAACCGGCATGTTTACAAACCATCCGGATTTGCTGCATGATGTAAAAAAAGGGAGGTAAATAGAAAGAACTCCGGGAATCGTTTCCGGGGTTTTTTTGTATAATAACCAACACTGCCATAGTGAAAAATTACTAAAAAGGGCTTGAACATGTTATTTCAAAGTGATATGATTTTTATTAGTTCAAAAATCTGTCACATTTTGATTTGAGATAGCGAACCTGTCGTCGGTTAAAATGTCATCAGATTCCATTTTGATTAACAGTTGGTCCTTTAGGCAGCGAATCCTGCTTGATACTAACCGTCAATCCTGCTTCAGCATACCCAAATTCGGGAATGCGGGAGAGATTGACGGTTTTTTTATTTCAAGAAACAATCCTGTAACCGCTTTAAAAACCAGGATACGAGCATTATGAGGGGGAAAAAGAGTGAAAAAGACAAAAAATCGGTGGCTGATTGCCGCCTCGGCCGTAGGGATTCATATCTCAATCGGTTCGGTTTACGCTTGGAGCAACTTTACCAATCCATTGATTGAGCAGTTTGGCTGGACATCAAAGGAGGTACAGCTGACCTTCAGTTTGGCGATTCTATTTTTAGGGTTGTCAGCCGCATTCCTTGGCCATTTTGTTGAAAAGCATGGTCCCAAAAAGGCTGGCCTTCTGGCAGCAGGATTCTTTGGAGCCGGCATGCTTGGTGCCGGTTTGGCTGTAAATATGGGATCATTGCCATTTTTGTACATAACCTACGGTGTTCTTGGGGGTATTGGTTTGGGAGTCGGCTATATTGCACCGGTCTCTACACTGGTAAAATGGTTCCCGGACCGCCGCGGATTCGCAACCGGCCTTGCCATCATGGGATTTGGCTTCGCTGCAGCGGTAGCGAGCCCGGTCATGGATGGACTGATTAAATCTGTTGGGACAGCTAACACGTTCTTTATTTTAGGTGCAGCTTACTTAATCATCATGACATTATCATCTTTATATTTAGAAAGACCGCCTGCCGATTGGGCACCTGAAGGCATGAAAGAAAAAGCTGCAGCCGGAAAAATCAAAATCAAACAGGATTTGGCACAGTTAACGGCGAATGAAGCAGTAAAGACATCCCGGTTTTATTATTTATGGATTATGCTGTTCATTAATGTAACTTGCGGAATTGCGATTCTGTCAGCTGCAAAGCCGCTGGCACAGGAAAGCATAGGCCTGACAACGGCAGAAGCAGCCACGCTTGTCGGCGTACTCGGCATCTTTAATGGACTTGGCCGTCTGGCATGGGCATCCATTTCTGATTATATCGGTCGCCCAAACACGTATACGATTTTCTTCGTATCACAGATTGCCCTATTCCTGCTGCTTCCGATAACAAAAGAAGCCATTCTTTTCCAGATTATGCTGGCCATTGTGTACACCATGTATGGCGGCGGATTCTCATCCATCCCGGCATTTATCGGTGACGTTTTCGGAACAAAGCAGCTTGGCGCCATTCACGGCTACATTCTTACAGCATGGGCTGCCGCAGGACTTGCAGGTCCAATGTTCGCAGCGTGGATGAAGGACTCAACAGGAAGCTATGCTTCAAGTCTAACTAGCTTTGCAGGACTTTTTGTGATTGCACTCATTGTGTCAATCCTGATCCGTTTTGATATTAAAAAATTGCGCAAGCAAAATGAAGCAAGTGAGCGTATGGCAGGTTAAATTTAATAAAAACAGCATGGAAAAGCATTCAGCCCCGCTTCCGCTTTTCCATTGGTATGGCACTTGGCAGCGATCCTGCTAAAGACTAACCGCCGCAGAAATCAGCAACTATTAATTAGAGGCTTTTTGCGGTGGTTTTTTATGAAAAAAGGGCAAATTTATTCCATTTACCCATATACAATAATAAATGCTATTTGAACATTGGAAATTAAGAGATTCAGGATCTCTATTAAATAGAAAAAATCAAGGGAGTGTTTCAGGTGGGAAAAACAAAACATCCAGGACCTCAGAATAAAAAGGCAATGCCGGATCCGAAGCATTGGGTGAGCCCAATTCCATTTGGTCTTGGTAAAATAAAGCCGAAACATATGAGGGATACAGCAAAAATCCTATGGGAAAACAAAGATAATATTGGGTATGCCGCAAATATTTTAACGAAAGGTGTGTGTGACGGATGTGCCCTTGGCGTTTCCGGTCTTTATGACCAGACACTTAAGGGGCCGCACGTATGTACAACAAGGTTAAATGTCCTTCGTTTGAATACTGCCGGAGCAATCAAACCAGAAATTCTGCATGCCGATATCGATGAGCTGCGCAAATATGACAGCACCGAGCTTCGTAAATTGGGCCGCATTCCTTATCCAATGATCCGCAGAAAAGGAGAGCGCACATTCTCCCGGATTACTTGGGATGATGCCATGAACATGATTGCTGAAAAAATGAAGGTGCTCGATCCTAAACAGTATGCGTTCTACCTGACTAGCAGGGGAATTACGAATGAATCTTATTATGTGGCCGGCAAAGTTGCCCGCTTCCTTGGAACGAATCACATCGATAATGCGAGCCGCATTTGCCATTCGCCTTCTAAAACCGCTTTAAAGCGTTCCATTGGAGTAGGAGCTTCCACAGCCAACTATCTTGACTGGATTGGAACGGATGTCCTGTTATTCTGGGGCAGTGTGGCATCAAACAGCTCGCCTGTTTCATCCAAATATATGCTTGAAGCGAAGAAGAACGGCACAAAAATTATCGTCGTCAATCCATACAGAGAGCCGGCAATGGACAAATATTGGATTCCGTCAAATCCTGAATCTGCTTTGTTCGGCACAAAAATTGCAGATGATTTTTATCAGGTAAATATCGGCGGAGATATTGCCTTTATGCACGGGATCATGAAACACTGGTTTGAAATGGAAAAAGCGGAGCGCGGTTCTGCCATCAATCATAAGTTTGTGAACGAGCATGTAAATGGATATGAAGATTTGAAAAAGAAAGTAAAAGAGCAGTCATGGGAAGAGATTATTAAATCTTCTGGTGTAAGCAAAGAGCGTATCATCGAGCTTGCTGAACTGCTTGCGAACAGCAAAAATGCCGTCTATGCCTGGGCTCTTGGCCTGACCATGCATTCTTTTGCGACTGATAACATCTCACAGGTTGCCAATCTTGCGCTGCTTCGCGGTCATCTGGGCCGAAAGCATAATGGGCTTATGCCATTCCGCGGACATTCATCTGTGCAGGGAAGCGGTGAAATGGGGGCAGATCCATTCGTATTGCCTGGCGGTGACTTTTACGGAGACAATTTTACCCGCATTCAAAATCTTTGGGGATTCGAGCTTGAGAAATGGCAGGGTGATATTGTCGGGGTGACACTGGAGAATATCCTGCTTCCAGAAGACCATGAACGGAAAATCAAGCTTTACTATCTTTCAGGCGGCAACTTCCTTGAGACAATGCCAGATCCTGATTTTATTGAAAAAGCTCTATCTGAACTGGATATCCGTGTTCACCAGGATATTATTTTAAATACGTCTACACTGGTTGATGCGAAAGAAGCGGTCATCGTGCTTCCTGCTAAAACCAGGTACGAGCAGGAGGGCGGCGGTACGTCCACTTCAACGGAACGCATGGTGTATTTCAGTCCGGAAATTGAAGGGAATAAAAATAAAATTGAAGAGGCACGCGAGGAGTGGAAGATCTACATTGATCTTGCCAAACGTGTAAAGCCTGAAACTGCTCATCTCGTTGAATTTAAAAATGCACAGCAAATCCGTGATGAAATTGCTGTGGCTAACCCTAGTTATGATGGCATCCAGCATCTGAAAAAAGCAGGAGATGTCTTCCAGTGGGGCGGAGCATGGTTATGCGAGGACGGCATCTGCCCTACACCGGATGGAAAAGGCACACTTATTACTGTGGATATTCCAGACCTTGGAAAGAAAGAAGGGCAATTCATTGTTACGTCACGCCGCGGGAAGCAGTTTAATTCCATGGTCTATAAAGAGGTGGACCCGCTGAATGGAGCCGGACGATATGATGTATTAATGAACGCAGAGGATGGAAAGGACTTAAGCATTGCAGAGGGTGAAGGGATCGTCCTATACAATGGATTCGGTGTATTCCAGGGAAGAGCCAAATTCGTCGACATCGCCCGCGGCAACGTCGAAGTCCACTTCCCGGAAGGAAACTTCCTATTGCCAAGAGGCCGCTACGAAAAATTCGCAGGTATCCCTGACTATAACATCACGGTTACCCTTGAAAAAGCAGACCGCTACAATGCACGCAAAGATGTGGAATATAACGAAAAACACATTGCTGAAGATGAAATAGATGCACCAGCATAAAGGGGAGAGAGATGGCTTAGGGCCATCTCTCTTCTTTGTGTGAAGAGGTGATTTTAAGAGGAGATGGGGATTGAGGGCCAAATTGAATATCTTAATGAAAATGGCAGTTAAACCGAGTGAATAAAGGCGAAAGGGGAAGTGCCTTAGGAAAAATGGTAGTTAATCCGAATGAATAACACCGAAAAAGAGAGGTATCAGGAAAAATGGTAGTTAATCCGGGTGAATAACGACGAAAAAAGGGAGGCATCAGGAAAAATGGTAGTTAATCTGAATGAATAACGACGAAATGGTAGTTAATCCAGATGAATAACGACCAAAAAAGAGAGGCATCAGGAAAAATGGTAGTTAATCCAGATGAATAACGACCAAAAAAGAGAGGCATCAGGAAAAATGGTAGTTAATCCGGGTGAATAACGACGAAAAGAGAGCTACCATAGGAAAAACGGTAGTTATTCCGAATGAATAAAGCCGAAAAGAGAGCTGTCTTAGGAAAAATGGTAGTTAATCTTAATTAATAACGACGAAAAGAGAGTTACCTTGAGTAAATGGTAGTTAATCCAGATGAATAACGACCAAAAAAGAGAGGCATCAGGAAAAATGGTAGTTAATCCAGATGAATAACGACCAAAAAAGAGAGGCATCAGGAAAAATGGTAGTTAATCCAGATGAATAACGACCAAAAAAGAGAGGCATCAGGAAAAATGGTAGTTAATCCGGGTGAATAACGACGAAAAGAGAGCTACCATAGGAAAAATGGTAGTTAATCCTAATGAATGAAGCCGAAAAGAGAGCTGCCATAGGAAAAATGGTAGTTAATCCGAGCGAGTAACGCCTAAAATCGATCGGCCATAGGGAAAATGGTAGTTAATCCGAATGAATAAAGCCGAAAGGAGGCTGCCTTAGAAAAAACGGTAGTTAATCCCAATGATAACGATGAAAAAAATGCAGTTAATCTCTAACCACTAATGCTGCCCATTTTCCAAAATAGGCTCGTCATCCTGCGACATCCATTATTTCCCTTCGTCATATATAGTGAGGTGAAAATAATGAAGAAAATCAAACAGGCAATTGCAGCAGGAGTCATTTCTCTGGCAGTTATTTTTACAGGGGAGCAGTATTTGCGGACCACAGCGGAGATAAAGAAATAGCTGTCGTGAAAAAGGGGACACACTATATTCCCTGGCTAAGAAGCATCATATGAGTGTGGCACAAATTTCGGATCTGAATGATTTAAAAGGTACAACAATCTATCCGGGGCAGCGTCTCATTCTATCCGGAGAGGAAGCTGGATATCATAAGATTATTGCCGGTTCTTTCAGCAAAAAAGAGAATGCGGAAAAGCGGGCAGCACTACTAAAGAAAAAGAGATCCCTGCCGCAATTGGCACCGCTGTCATTGATGGCAAAACCTATTACCGTGTGCAGGCTGGTGCATTTAAAGACAAAAAGAATGCTGTGAAGCAACTGGAGGCAGTCAAAAAGGCAGGAATTAAAGATGCCTTTATTCTTTCGAAAGAAGAACTTCATATTTTTGGCTTAAAACCAGGAGATGCTTTTGATGAGATAGTATCCAGAATGGGCAAGCCAAAAAAGACTGAAACCCAGCTCAATATTAAAAGCCTTTACTATCAGAGTGATGGGGCCGGGCTAAGGGTAACCTTAAATAAGAAAGATGGTACAATAGGCAGTCTTGCTGTATATCCAGAATATTTAAGCCCGCGTATGTTTCCTGCGCTTCCCTTTACCAAGGACGAAGTAGTAAAAATGTACGGTAATTCTGACAAGACAAAAACTGTAACTTGTTACGAATCAGCAAAGTGTGAAGAGTTAACCTACCAGCTTGATCATTTGGAACTCAAAGCCCGGATTGACAGGGATCAAGCAACTGTTCAGTTTCTTGAAATAACCGATCTCAATTATCGATAACCCAATTGGAGGCCTCCTTTAGCCTCCGTTTTTTTTTGAAGGAATATTCTTCCTTTTGGAGAATACTTATTTATCTGGGTATTTTTACCAAATCAGGAGGGAAGGTAATGGAGCAAAAAAATGGACACCGCTAAAGGAAATGGACGGATCGAATACGCTGATTTGGGGCGATAAGCCGGAAGTGCTGCCAGAACAGGCATTTATCTCCCTGACAAGAGGGGAAGGACTAAATCTCATTCAACTGTTTATTAATCAGGTGCTGACATTATTGGTAATGAATCAGATGAGAAAAGCGCCTGGTCTTATTTATGCGGAACTAAATGGAGAACTAAAGAAATGTAAGGGAAACGGGCAGACAATGACGGTTTGGGACGGAAAGCTGATGCCTAAATTCCGAAATCGCAATACACATGCTTTTGCGATGAAATTTTTCACATGGATCATCCATCGGAAAAACACTAAAAACTACTATCTTACATACTCTGCAAATGAGACAATCCCTTCCGTTGCTGAAGTGAAAGATATCTTAAGACAGTTCGGCAAGTTTTATGATGGAGGTGTTCTTGCCAGGAAGGCTTCACTCCCGGCTTTGGGGAAGAAAAGAAGTCTTCATAGATAAAATATAAACACAGTTCCCGATTACTTTTTTGGAGCTGGTGTTTATTGGTTTTCCGAAGATTTACGAATTAATCCCATCAATCCGCGTGTCATTAAAAAAGTTGCCATAATGGTTACAAAGCTATAATAGGAATTCCATGATTTCTTATATCTGATCAGCTGTGTATATTTTTCAAGAAAATGTTCAGCAACTGCGGAAGGAGCACTGAAGATCAGGGACTTTAACAAAATCCCCTTAACTCCATTCTTCATGGTTAGCTGATTAAAATAAACACACGTTATCGGGAATATTATATAGCTGAATAGCACGCTGACATCAAAAGTTTTAAACAGATTTACCGGGTATTTTAGATAGCCTTTACGCACTAACAGATTATCTAAAAAGGTGGCAATATAGCTTTTTAAAAAGAATATGATTAGCCATTCCTTCATTGGGGGCTTTCTAATCAAATTAAAGAAAGACATAATTCCAAATATAAATAACAAACGCAATAGATTTCTTTCGAATTTTCTTCCCAATTGTTAATCCCCCTTTTACACAACCTATAGTCTTCCTTTATTGTTAAGTTGTTTAACCTGCATTATACGATATTTCCAGAGGTTTCGATTGTAAAAAACCATTATTTTTGTATAGGGCAGTGTTAGCTGGGGTTTTAAAGAGCAGGAAAACATTTCTATTGAAATCATCACTTAATTATTTTATTATAATAAAACAAGCTGCATTGTACGTAATCATACTAAAGTTTTAACCTTTAAGCTGAAATAGGGAGTTTAACATCGGAACAGGAATGACAAGCCTCTGTCTATATGACAAGGAGGACATGCAGGAATGTTTCTGCGGACACCCACTTTGAGGAGTGGTGGTTTAAAACTTTCTTATAACAGTTACGGCAAGAGCGGCTCCATACTTATATTATCAAACCAGTTTCCAATCGGGGGCTGGTTTTTTTATTATATAGAAATTATAATTACCCTGATACTATAGCTGTCAGGAGGAATTATGAAAAAACTGCTAAAAATCAGCATTTCTATCATTCTGATTTTGGGGATTTGCTTTTTGCTGTTTGAAATTTCCAAGTCAAGGAACTTTCAGTTTTTCGGAGGCCTTGTAAATAAAGCAGAAACAGAGGAAAAAGTGGCAGCATTAACATTTGATGATGGACCAGGCGTCAACACGGAGGAAATATTGGATATTCTGCGGGAAGAAGAAATTAAAGCCACTTTTTACCTAACAGGGCAAGAGATTGAGCAACATATGGACGATGCCAAAAGGATTGCGGGAGAAGGGCATGAAATTGGCAATCATTCATATTCTCATACACGGATGGTTCTAAAATCTCCCTCTTTTATTAAAGATGAAATTGCGAAAACAGATGATTTAATCAGGCAGACAGGCTATGAAGGAGAAATTCATTTTCGGCCTCCATACGGAAAAAAACTATTTTTTCTGCCTTACTACTTATCTAAACATGAGCGTAAGACGATCTTATGGAACGTTGAGCCTGAAAGTCATCCGGAAATAGAAGGGGATGCAAATAAAATCACTGAGCATGTGGCTGAGAATATAGAACCAGGCTCCATCATTCTTCTTCATGTCATGTATGAGAGCCGGGAAGAGTCTTTGAAATCTGTTAAGAAAATTATTTCTTCATTAAAAGAGCAGGGTTACCATATGACTACGGTTTCCGAATTGCTGAAACATCAGAAGTAGAGCTGTCCGTACAGCTCTTTTTTTATTGGATTAGTTGCCTTTTACCCCATAAAGAATGCAGCCGACTCCGCAAAGCACCCATAATATCTTGCTTAGTGAAACTTTATCTGCCATTCCAGTTAATCCGATCACTGTCGTCAAGAGAAGCACAGGCGGTCCAATCAGGGCAAGTGAACTATTCACAACCAGCGCTTTTTCGATATCATTCATTTTTATAATCAATAGTGCAACAAAAATTTCAATGCTTCCAGAAATAAGCCGCAGAATCGCCATCCCAAGAATCGCCTTATCAAGAAAAATAAACATCATGTACCTCCTATACCTTCTTGTCAGTCATTATATGTAAGCTGCTCTAAATGAAGGACAGGTTTTGAGAAGAAAGTATTTCATAAATATTACAAAAATGACGAAATAGGAAAGGGTGAAGATCGCCAAATGTGCATAGTGAGCGTTTCCGGGCGTTTTCAAATGTAATAAGCCTTAAGTATTTATTAGACTTTTTGTTTTAAAAATACCCCTTACAGGATCGCTATTTGGAAAAATAATGAAGGGACAGCAGCTCATTTTTGCATAAATAATCTATTTTTAACGGTGCTGTAATCCTTGAATATGAGGGTTTTAGTAAAATAAAGGAAAGGGGGTCATTGCCATGGATAAAGCGATTTTACATATCGACGATTTACTGGAAATGCTGGATGGATTGTTAAGAGAACCAACAGCCTTCTGGGAAAAATTTTATGAAGACCGGGACAAAGAGGTTCCATTTTTCATAGCGAAGGGGCCGGATGAAAACCTGTATGAGTATGTTCAAAATGGATTGAGGCCTGGAAAAATCCTTGAGATTGGCTGCGGTCCAGGGAGGAATGCCATTTTTCTGGCGAAGAATGGAGCCCAAGTGGATGCCATTGATTTTTCCAAAAAGGCGATCAAATGGGCCGCTGAAAGAGAAAAAGAAGCACAAGCCGATATAAATTTTAAATGTGTATCTTTTTTTGACTTCCATTTTGAACCTCACACCTATGATTTTATTTATGACAGCGGCATGTTTCATCATCTTCCCCCGCATAGAAGGCTGACATATTTGGAAATAATCAAAGCTGCACTGAAGCCGGGCGGAAAGTTCGGACTTGTTTGCTTTAATACTGATGGCGCGCTTCCTACTCCGGACAGGGAGGTATATCGCAGCGGCAGCTTAAAGGGAGGCATCGGGTATACGGAAGAACGCTTGAAAGCGATCTTTCACAATGACTTTCATTTCATGGAGATTAGAAAAATGAAAAAGATTCTGCAGCCTAGTAATCTATTTGGAGAAGATTTTTTATGGGCCTGCTTAATGAGGCTAAAATAGAACTTTCCAAATTAGGAGGAGATCATGACAAGGATAGTGGCAGTTACTCCATATAATCCCGATTGGCCAACCTTATTTAAAAACGAGGCAGCACTCCTCAAGAAGATTTTTAAAACAGAGATTCTAGACATTCATCATATAGGCAGCACGTCCATTCCAGGTCTGGCAGCAAAGCCGGTCATTGATATAATGCCAATCGTAAATGATATTGAGAAGGTTGATCGCCTTAATACTGAAATGATTTCTCTTGGGTATGAACCACGCGGAGAAAACGGACTGCCTGGCCGGCGGTATTTCGAGAAAGGGGGCAATCAGCGGACCCATCATGTCCATATCTACGAAAAAGGGAATCCTGATATCACCCGGCATCTTGCATTTCGTGATTATTTAAGATTAAACGGCGAAGAAGCAAAACAATATGGAGCTTTAAAAATGGAGTTAGCGAAACAGTACCCCTTTAACATTGAGGCATACATAAAGGGGAAGGAAGCACTGGTGCGAAAAATTGAGATGAAGGCAATAAAGTGGCATGGGGCATTATGCTAAGTGAATCCATTATTCATCTATCAATTTAAAAAAATGAGGACCTATATCTAATCGGACAGCAAAAAGACTAACGGCTGCTTGCTCGTCCGAATCAGGCACACATTCGGACAGCAAAGGCCAAATCGCAGGTGATGGTGTCCGAATCAGGCAGGCATTCGGACAGCAAAGGCCAAATCGCAGTTGATGGTGCCCGAATCAGGCAGGCATTCGGACAGCAAAGGCCAAATCGCAGGTGATGGTGTCCGAACAAGGCAGGCATTCGGACAGCAAAGGCCAAAGTCCAGATCACGCTGTCCGAACCAGCTACGCATTCAGACAGCAAAATCCAAATCGCAGATCCCGGTTTCTAAATCAGCTGCGCATTCGGCAGCAACAAGTGTATTCCGGTATTTACAGTATCCTCCGCCAAACTATTATTCATAATTCCGTTCAATAATAAAATGAGCATAGTCCCCGCGGAACATCGTTTTGGAATACTCGATTAAGCTTCCGTCTTCAATATGGGCATATGTTTCAAGAGCGAAACACGGTGTTTCAGGTTTGATTTTTAACAGGTTACTAATTTCCTCTTCCGGAAGTGAAATTTCTAAATGCTCGATTGTCTTTTTGATTTTCAGGTTGTATTGAGTCTGCAGCAAATTGTATAAGGATTTTTCACAGGCCTGCCGGTTCAAGCTGGGGGTCTTTTTCCATGGCAGAAAGGCTTTTTCATATTGAAGCGGCTCGTCATCCGCATATCTGATCCGTTCGAGTACATTAACGGGATCGCCTTCTGACAGCTCAAAGACATCTGCTAAGAAGGGATCGGCAGGGATGACTTCAAGGTTTATTACTTTTATAAGCGGGTTTTTTCCCTGCATCGCCATTTGCTTTGAAAAGTTTTCGACTGTAGAAGTCAGCCGCTGTTTAACTTTATTGCTTGATACAAATGTGCCTCTGCCTTGCTGGCGATAAATATGGCCTTCTGTGCTCAGCTGCTGGAGTGCTGTTCTAATGGTCGTCCGGCTGACCCCATATTTTTCACAAAACTCCGCTTCTGTCGGCAATTTTGTATCCGGTTTGAATGCTCCATTTCGAATAAGCTCAAGAATACTTTCTTTAACCTTCAAGTGCAGGGCACTATCCTCGGTGAAACCGTCTTTCATCCCCGTTCCTCCTACTCTGTTCTTCTTTCTATTATTCCATAAAACATATTGTCATATCAATTCCAAATTAATTTGTAATAACAAATTTTAAAAATGTATTGAAAAATTAATCATTTGTCATTACAATTAAATTCAAGCATAGGATATTGAAGGGGGTGAGTGACTTCAAAAAAGGAATATTTTTCGATTGAATTAACTGAATAATCTGTTTTATTGATGGTACTATTAGAATAAGCAATCATTCTATTATTTTGAAATCGCTTACACAGAAAAGGGGGTCAATGATGAATATTTTGTTATGCTGTTCGGCAGGAATGTCTACTAGTCTTCTAGTGACTAAAATGCAGGCAAGCGCTGAAAGCCAGGGAATCGACTGTAAAATTTGGGCTGTCGGCAACGGGGAGGTTAGAAATCATATTGATTCGGCAGATGTACTGCTGCTGGGACCGCAGATCCGGTTTATGACCGAGCAATTGAAGAAAGAGGCAGGCGGCAGGATCCCTGTAGCTCCCATAAACCCCATGCATTATGGCTTATGCAATGGAGAGGAAGTATTGAAGCAAGCTATGTCATTAATAAAGGGTGAATAGTGATGATGACGTTTATTGAGAAATATATCATGCCTTATGCTATGAAATTCGGCAATAACAGGCATTTGCTTGCTATCCGGGATGCCTTGATCGGGATGATTGCCATCACGATGGTAGGATCATTTGCTGTTCTGTTTAATAATTTAGGGGAAATCATTAAGCCATATGGAAGACTCATGGAAAGCATTTTCGGCGAATCCTGGAAAACACTGGGCGGAGATATTTGGTGGGGCACGTTTGCTTTCTTGACCATATTCGCCGTTTTTGGCATATCCCACAGGCTTGCCAAATCCTATGGGGATGATGGATTCGAGGCGATGCTGGTTGCCGCAGCCTGCTTCTTCCTCTTAGTCCCTCAGGTAGGCCAGGTGCCGGATACAGAAGGTGTCTGGGGGTTCATTGGCTATGGATACTTTAATGCTACGGCTTTATTTACAGGGATTGTGGTGGCCCTTCTTGCAACAGAAGTATTTATACGTCTGAGTAGGGTAAAAGCCTTTATTATCAGACTCCCGGATGGAGTACCTCCTGCCGTTGCAGGAGCATTTGCCAAATTGGTGCCGGGCATGCTGACGATTTTCATATTTGGAGTGGCAGGCCTTCTGTTCAGAAAAATGACAAATGGGGAATTCTTAAATGACTGGCTAAATGCAACCCTTGTCGCACCTTTGACAAATGCAGCTGATTCCCTGCCATTTGCGATACTTATTGTCTTTTTGGTTCATGGCTTCTGGGCGGTTGGCCTTCATGGGCCTAATATTCTTGGAGGTGTAACAACGCCTTTATTCACATCTCTCGGGACCAAAAATACAGATTTATATGCTCAGGGTGTGGCAGATCTTGATAAATATGCAATTCTGGCAGGTCCATTCCTGGATGCCTTCGTTTATCTCGGCGGGTCTGGAGCAACGCTTGGCCTTATCATTGCCATGTTTATTGCAGGAAGAAAGAGGCACAAGCAAATGCTGGCATTGGGAACACCGCCTGGAATCTTCCAAATCAATGAGCCATTATTATTTGGCCTTCCGATCGTGTTAAATCCAATCTGGCTAATACCGTTTATTTCGGCACCTGTCATTATGACTGTAGTCGCGTATCTGGCGATTAAATGGGGGCTTGTTTATCCGGTCGTTGTGGCAAGCATTCCCTGGGTGACGCCTGCAGGTATTGGCGGCTATCTTGCTACAGGAGGACATATCTCCGGTGCAGTACTGGCACTTGTGAATTTAGCGATTTCCATTGTCATTTATCTTCCATTCGTATATGTAACAGGGAAAATGGATGAAAAGAAACTGAAGCAGGTGCAGCCAGAACAAACACCAACAATTCAAGGTTAGGCGGGTTAATGAATGGATAAAGAAAAGCTTTATCAAATATCATTTCAGCTTATTTTGCACAGCGGGAATGCCAGAAGTCTGGCAATGGAATCCATCCAGAAAGCAAAGGCCGGAAAGTTCGAAGCAGCGGAAGCAAAAATCCGGGAAGCCGAGGAGGAGTTTGTGCTGGCACACAGACATCAAACTGAGTTAATTCAGGGGAGGCTTCCGGAGCTCAATTCGATCTGCCGATAATTCTTGTCCATGCACAGGATCATTTGATGAATGCACTGACTATTAAAGACATGGCACAGGAATTTATCGACTTATACAAGAAACTTGACTAAGAGAGGTAAACGAATGGCACAGCAACCAGATAGTATAAAAATAGCCGTAATAGGCGGAGGTTCAAGCTATACACCTGAATTGATTGAAGGCTTTATCAAAAGACATCAGGAATTGCCTGTCAGGGAAATTTGGCTTGTAGATGTGGAGGAAGGAAGAAAAAAGCTCGAGATTGTCGGGCAATTAGCGAAGCGGATGGTTGAAAAAGCAGGGGTTCCCATACAGATTGAGCTTACTTTAGATAGAAAAAAGCACTTATGAATGCCGATTTTGTTACAACCCAATTCCGTGTCGGGCTATTGGATGCAAGAGCAAAGGACGAGAGAATTCCGCTGAAATATGGAGTGCTGGGCCAGGAAACCAATGGCCCGGGAGGATTTTTTAAGGCACTCAGAACCATTCCAGTCATTATGGAGATCTGCCGTGAAATAGAAGAATTGTGCCCAAACGCATGGCTTATCAATTTTACCAATCCGGCAGGAATGATCACAGAAGCAGTCCTGCGATACAGCAAAATCAAAAAAGTGGTTGGTTTATGCAATGTACCCATTGGGATGGAGATGGGGGCAGCCCAATTAATGAATGTGGATCACAGCAGAGTAAGAATTGACTTTGCGGGTCTCAACCACCTTGTATACGGTCTTGACGTCTATGTCGATGGAGTGAGCGTCAAGGAAGATCTGCTGAAAAAGCTTACGGACAAAGAACAATCGATCACGATGAAAAACATCCATGCGATGGGATGGGAACCGGAATTTTTGCAGGCATTGAATGTGCTTCCTTGTCCTTACCACAATTATTACTATAAAACACGTGAAATGGTGGAAGAAGAAGTAAAGGCAGCATCAGAAGGCGGAACTCGGGCTGAAGTGGTTAAAAAGCTGGAGGAAGAGCTCTTCCTGTTATATCAGAATCCAGATCTTGCTGAAAAGCCGCCGCAGCTGGAAAAAAGGGGAGGGGCTTACTACAGTGATGCAGCATGCAGGCTGATTCATTCCATCTATACTGATAAAAGGGATATACAGCCGGTTAACACCCGAAATAATGGCGCCATTGCAGGCATTCCGTCTGAATCAGCTGTTGAGGTCAGCTGCATGATAACGAAAGACGGGCCAAAGCCGTTAGCGGTCGGAGAACTCCCAGTTTCAGTAAGGGGACTGGTTCAATCAATTAAATCCTTTGAAAGGGTGACCATAGAAGCCGCCCTGACTGGTGATTACAATACTGCTCTTCTAGCGCTGACAATCAATCCGCTGGTGGGTTCCGACAGGATAGCTAAAAAGATACTGGATGAAATGCTCGAAGCCCATCGTACCTACTTGCCGCAATTTCAATAAATTAGACGCAATCAGGTCCAGAGAGCGCAAAAATGCAAGGGTCAGACGCAAATGACATAAATATCGGCGCAATAAAGAAACTGAACAGCGCAATTAAAGCAAATCAAGACGCAATCAGGCCCCGAAAGCGCAAAAAAGCAAGGGTCAGACGCAAATGACATAAATATCGGCGCAATAAAGAAACAGAACAGCGCAATTAAAGCAAATCAAGACGCAATCAGGCCCCGAGAGCGCAAAAAAGCAAGGGTCAGACGCAAACGACTTAAATATCGGCGCAATAAAGAAACAGAACAGCGCAATTAAAGCAAATCAAGACGCAATCAGGCCCCGAGAGCGCAAAAAAGCAAGGGTCAGACGCAAACGACTTAAATATCGGCGAAATAAAAAAAGAGAACAGCGCAATTAAAGCAAATCAAGACGCAATCAGATTCCGAAAGCGCAAAAAAGCAAGGGTCAGACGCAAATGACATAAATATCGGCGCAATAAAAAAAGAGAATAGCGCAATTAAAGCAAATCAAGTCGCAATCAGATCCCGAAAGCGCAAAAAAGCAAGGGTCAGACGCAAAATGACATAAATATCGGCGCAATAAAAAAGAGAACAGCGCAATTAAAGTGAAAATTGGCAGGGCAGCAGATTGTTTTTTGCTGTCTTGCAGCTATGTTACCGGAGGAGTATAACCATGATTAAGCTCATCGTCAATGCTGATGATTTCGGCTATAGTCCCGGAGTTAACTATGGAATTTTGCACAGCCATCTATTTGGAATTGTCAATTCCGCCACCATGATGATGAACATGCCCGGAACCGGGCAAGCCCTGGCAATGGCCAGACAATACCCGGGTTTACGAACTGGCGTCCATTTAGTCCTGACATGCGGGAAGCCGTTATTATCCCATTTAAGAACTTTAACGACTAAAGATGGATACTTCAGATCACAGGCAGATTTGGACGGAATATCCGCACTTGAGCTCGAGCTTGAATGGTCTGCACAAATTGACCGTTTTATCGGGGCTGGTATTGTGCCTTCCCATTTGGATAGCCATCATCACGTTCATACACGCGAAGAGTTTCTCCCAGTGATTCAAAGCCTTTCCAATAAATACGATCTCCCTTTCAGAGTCAATGGCGACTTTCCGCTTGAAGGAGTCAAAAGTTATTCTAACAGATGCTTATTCGATTTTTACGGAGATAGCATTCAGGAAGATTATTTCAGCATACTGGCAGAAAAGGCGGAAGACGGGGAAACAGTGGAAGTCATGTGCCATCCGGCATTCGCAGATCAATTGCTAATGGAGGGGTCATCTTATAATTTAATGCGGTTAAAAGAGCTGGAAATACTGTGCTCCACAAAGCTTCCACCAGATATAAAGCTGCTATAAGAAAAACAGTGTCCGGAAGAGGACACTGTTTTTTAGTCATTACTTCTTAATTTTCTTCATTTCATCTGCTACAAATTCCACATCTGTACCAACAATGATCTGAAGGTTTGTCTTGCTTAATTTCATGATTCCTTTTGCGCCATGTGCTTTCAGTGCACTTTCCTTAACCTTTTCCATATCAGCAATATTTAAGCGGAGGCGTGTTGCACAGTTATCAATGGAAGTGATGTTGTCAGCTCCGCCAATATCTTTGATAAAATGGCTGGCCATAACTTCATACTTATTATTGCCCTGACTGGCAGGTGCCTCTTCTTCTTCAACTACATCTGTTTCATCTTCACGGCCAGGCGTTTTCAGGTTAAACGCTTTTATTAAGGCATAGAAGATAACGAAGTAAACAATGGCGTAGATGACGCCAATTCCTAAAAGCAGCAGCGGCTTTTCAGCGATATTAAAGTTCAGCGCATAATCGAGTGCGCCTGCTGAGAATGTGAAACCATCGCGGATTCCCAACAGAGACGTAACCCACATGGAAACCCCGGTTAAGATGGCGTGAACTCCATATAGAAGCGGTGCAATAAACATAAATGAGAACTCGATTGGCTCTGTAATACCAGTCAGGAATGAAGTTAGTGCAAGACCAATGAACATTCCTGATACAGCTTTCCTATTTTCAGGCTTAGCTGTTGCAATGATTGCAAATGCTGCAGCTGGAAGACCGAACATCATAACAGGGAAGAATCCAGTCATGTAAGCGCCTGCTGACGGGTCTCCGGCGAAGAAGCGGGCAATATCTCCATTAACTCCTTCAAATTCGCCGAACTGGAACCAGAATAAACTGTTCAATACGTGGTGAAGACCCAATGGAATTAGCAGGCGGTTTAAGAATCCAAATAGACCTGACCCTAAAGCACCGAGACCAATGATCCAGTTGCCCAATGAATCGATTGCGCCCTGGATTGGAGGCCAGGCAAAACCTGCAATGGCAGCCAGCAGAATCATCGTTACGGAAGTAATAATCGGAACGAAGCGTCGGCCGCTGAAGAATCCAAGCCAATCCGGAAGTTTGATATCATGGAAGCGGTTATATAATAATCCAGCAATAATACCGGCAATAATACCGCCCAGTACTCCCATATTTATATTTTCATCGATGGCAATTGCTCCTTCTGTTAATACAAGAAAACCGATGGCGCCTGAAAGGGCAGCTGCTCCATTACTGTCTTTCGCGAATCCCATGGCAACCCCGATGGCAAAAATAAGTGCGAGGTTGGCGAAAATGGCATTGCCGGCATTTGCGATAAACGGAATGCCCAATAAATCATCTTGTCCAAAGCGGAGCAAAAGACCTGCGGCAGGCAGGACGGCAATCGGAAGCATTAATGCTTTACCAATTCTTTGTAAGAATCCTAACATATAGATCTCTCCTTAATAAAAAATAATGAATAAGAAAGCGTTTTACTAAACTGTCGTAATCATACCAAAATATAAATATAGTTGTCTATACCATTTTAAAATAAAAAATTCTTAAAATCAGGATTTACGTTCTTATGTTAAGACTTTTCTAACAATGAAATTGGTATAGACAACTATACTTTGGGGTGATACGATATTTATTATAAATGGGTTTATTTAATTACTATATTTTGCATTTAAAAGTGCAAATATATTCTTATTCAGCTTTTTAAGCAAGGAGGAAACTCATGATGGAGATTATTAAAGTAAACAGCTATGAAGAAATGAGTAAAACCGCAGCAGATTATATCATCAGGAAGGTACGCCAGCATCCTGAAGCAACACTGGGATTGGCAACCGGAAGCACTCCTGTGGGAACTTATAAAAGGTTGATTGAAGACCACCAGGGCAACAAAACAACATATAAAAAAGTGACAACTTTTAATCTGGATGAGTATATCGGTCTTTCAGGGGAAAATCCGCAAAGCTACCGTTATTTTATGGATTCAGTATTGTTTAATCATCTGGACATCCAGAAGGAAAATACTTTTGTCCCTAATGGTACAGCTGAAGATTTGGGAGAAGAATGCCGTAATTATGAAAGTAAGCTGAAAAACCATGGCGGCATTGATCTGCAAATTTTGGGAATCGGCAATAATGGACATATTGGCTTCAATGAGCCTGGAACGTCTTTTTCATCTAAAACTCATATTGTTGATTTAGCAGATTCTACAATTAAAGCCAATGCCAGGTTTTTTCATACGATCGAAGAGGTGCCGACCAAAGCCATTACAATGGGAATCTCAACGATCATGCAGAGCAGGGAGATCCTTCTTCTCGCTTCAGGTGAAGCAAAAGCAGATGCCATTCAAAAGCTTCTTGGAAATGGAGTTAATGAACATTTCCCGGCATCCATCTTAAAAAATCATCCAAACGTGAAAGTGATTGCCGATGAAGCGGCTCTAAGCGCATCAAAAGTCTCGGTATAAATGGGGTAGTAGCAATGCTTGCGAAATATCTGAATGAAGTAAAAGAATTATTGACCCTTGTGGAAAAAGAAGAAGGTCAAAAAATGAAAAATGCCGCCCGTGCTTTGGCTGAGTGTATTCAAAACAATGGGATTATTCATGTATTTGGATGCGGACACTCTCATATGCTCGGGGAAGAGCTGTTTTACCGGGCAGGTGGGCTGGCCCCGATTAAGCCTATTTTTGTAGAGGATTTAATGCTTCATAAAGGAGCGGTCCGTTCCTCTTTAATGGAAAAACAAAATGATCTTGCCGGAAGCTTTATGGAAAATGCTGATATCCGGCCTGGTGATGTGGTCATTGTAGCATCAACATCAGGACGGAATCCAGTCCCAGTCGATGTAGCTGAAATCTCAAAAGAGAGTGGAGCATTCGTCATTGGGATCACATCCCCGCGTTATGCGAATACACAGTCCTCCCGGCACAAAGACGGAAAATACCTGTATTCATCTGTGGATTTAACAATTGACAATCATATAGAACCAGGGGACGCAATGATGGAGCATTCAGCTTTGGGGATCCGGTTTGGCTCCGCTTCATCTATTATTGGCTTTGCAATTGTAAACAGCCTGATGGCGGAAGCAGTGGAAGTGATGATTAAAAACGGTTATGAACCGCCTATCTTTAAAAGCGGCAATGTAGACGGAGCAGAACAGCATAACCGCGAGCTGGTTAAAAAGTATAAATCCCGAATTCCGCTGCTGGAAGGATAAAAAAATGGAATTGATAAAGGCAATAGAACAGACCAGACAAGCTATGATTGATTGCATTTATTCAAGGGGACTAACTGATGAAAAGACCTTGAAATTAAGCCGGGAACTGGATAAGTTAATTGTTGAATCACAGCTAATCAAAAGTTATAAAATGAGACAATTTGCAAATAAATGCGAAGAAATTGCAAACAAATCGGAAATTAGGAAATAACCTTAGAAAACCTGCAAAAAAACAGCTGGAACTTGCAAACAAACTCTGCAAAACTGCAAATAAAACCGCTCAGGCCAGCATACCTGAGCGGTTTTTCTATTATAGTGCATCTTTTATCACTTTTTTCGAATAGATTACAGACAAAATTCCGAAAATCGAATAAAGCACTGTGTAAAGCACCATAACCAGGATCATCGGCATCCAAAGCTCGCTTCCGAAGAAGAACCAGCCGGATTGTACGGCAAAGTAGCTGTGCAGAAGGCCGACGATAAGCGGAATTCCAAAGTTGAAAGCCATTTTGGATTGAATTCCGCGCAGCAGGTCTCCCTGTGTAAAGCCAAGTTTCCGCAGGATTGTATAGTTTGGTTTTTCATCCTCACTCTGATCCATTTGTTTGAAATATAGAATACAGCCTGAAGTGACCAAAAAGGTTAAACCGAGAAACCCGACAATAAACATGATCAGTCCCATGTTCATTTTTTGCCTTGTGCTCATCTCTTGCTGGGAATCGGCTCTGCCGCTGAATTCCATTTCTTTGAAGAGTGTATTGGCTTTTTCAATATCGCTGTCACTCTTCATATCCACTCCGATGAAAAGCGAATCTTCATCCTGGAGTTCAGGATTTAGATCAGCTTTCAGGTCTTCATATACCTTCTCATCCACAATAGCAACAGGCAGCCCGCCTGATGTAAAATAAAACGGGAGAACAAAATCTTTTTTTAACCCTAAATATTTTTGTTTAATCGTGTTTGTTTTTCCCATGAACTCAAGTTCTCCTGAGTCCTTGAGCGTCATAAATTTCTGCAGTGCATCATTATATCCTGTCAGTACGGTTTCTTTTGCAGAAAGCTTAATGCCATCTATGGATGTTTCGCTTACAACAGGCAAGATCATGTTTGGTGAATCAAAATTCATTTCTTCCAGATTGACATCCAGAATGTCCTCCATATTAGCATCTACATGCAATAACTCAATACTTTTTTCCTTATATTCTAATCCCTCTTTTTGAAGGCTCCCCGTAAACTTCCCTGCATCTTCCTTGTCAGTGAACGAAAAGTGGGAGGGAGGCTATCCTGGGCTGATTTTTCCGCTGAGTAGTAAGAAATATAGCTTAATGACAGCAGCCCGATCGCAAGGGCGGACACAGTTGTAATAATCGTTAAAAGCAGTGCACTCGACTTCATGCGGAACATGATGGAGGACAATGAAAGCACTTCGTTTACATTCAGGTATCCATCTTTCCTTTTGCGGATCAGGCTGGCGATAAAGCTTACCGATCCTTTATAGAAAAGGTAGGTTCCAATGATAACGGAAGCAAGAATCACCACCATCGCGAGGAACAGCTCGTTCATGGATGTGAAATCCCCGCCGAATAAAAGGGAAGAGATATAATAGCCGGCAATGATCAAGGCTAAACCAAGCACGCCCAATATCATTTCCAAAATGGACAGCTTTTTGACTTTTCCTTCTGCAATCGAAACCACCCTGAATAAAGATAGAATGGTTTGCCTTTTGATAAAAACAAAGTTCATCAGCATGATGAAAATATAAATAACCGTAAAGACGATGACAGTCTGCAAAAGCGCCTCACTTGAAAAGTGCAATGATGCAATTCCTTCAACACCTGTCAATTTAAAAAGGACCATCAGTATTAATTTCGAAACCGAAAAACCGATAAAGATTCCAATGATCAAAGAACCAAAATACAGCAGGAGATTTTCCAGGCTAAGGAGCCTGAAAATTTCATTTTTTGTCATTCCTATCAGCTGAAAAAGCCCGATTTCTTTGCTTCGCCTTTTGATAAAAATAGTGTTGGCGTACAGAAGAAAGATGGAAACGATCGCCACGAGCAGAATAGAGGCTGTTTTGATTGCTGCTGCACCTTTAATCGAGCCTTTTGCTTCGGACATCGATGGGTCATATTGAAGGGTGACAAAGGCGAAATAAAGCGCGACACTGAAAATGAGGGCGAATACATAAAGATAATAATTTTTCAGATTCTTTTTCAAATTGCGGAGGATGATGGTATTAATGCTCATGCTGCACACCGCCCAAAACGCCCTGTGTTTTCATGATATCTTTGAAAAAGCCTGTCTTGATTGATCACCCTTATTCAGCTGAGTATAAATCTGGCCATCCTTGATGAAAATAACCCGGCTGCAGAAGCTTGCCGCCACAGGATCATGGGTGACCATGATAATCGTTGCTTTCCTTTTCTGATTTAAATCACTTAACTTATTCAGTAAGTCTGATGCTGATTTCGAATCCAGCGCACCTGTCGGCTCATCCGCGAAAATGATGCTTGGTTCATGAATGAAAGCACGGGCTGCGGAAGTCCGCTGCTTTTGCCCGCCGGAAATTTCATTAGGGTATTTATCCTTTAACTCGAATATTCCGAGCTCACTCGCAACCGCTGCAAACTTTTCATCTGCTTCTTTTTTTGGTGTTTTGCTGACGGAAAGGGGGAGAAGGATATTTTCCTTCACTGTCAATGTATCCAGGAGATTATATTCCTGAAAAATAAACCCGAGGTGCTTCTTGCGGAACTGTGCGAGCTGCTTTTCCTTCAGTCTTGTCATTTCCTTTTCTTCAATCTTGATTTCTCCGCCGCTAACACTGTCAATAGACGAGAGTACATTGAGAAGAGTGGTCTTCCCAGAACCTGAAGCGCCCATAATGCTTACAAATTCACCCGTTTCAATTTTTATATCAATTCCTTTTAATACTTCCTGCCTATTAAATTTATTGCCGTAGCTTTTATGAATTTTTTTGGCTTCTAGTACAAACATGTGTAACCATCCTTTCTTTGATAGCTTTATTATAGAAGGTAACGTATATGTAATTCCTTCGATTGAACGAACAAACAGCAAAAGCATGTGACATTTTTGTCACATGCCTGTTATGCTGACGAAATCATTGCGCGTAGGGAAGACTAGTGTCATGATTGTGCCTTTGCCTAAACAAGACTCTACATGGATTTTTATTTTTAGCTGGTCTGCGGCTTTTTTGGCTAAATATAACCCCATGCCTGTTGCTGCGTTTTCATGATGATTTGCAGTGGAGGTGAACCCCTTCTCAAAGATTCGAGGCAAATCCCTCTGATCGATGCCTCTGCCAAAATCCTGAATCCTCAAGGATATTTTACTGTCTTGCAGGAAACTCGAAATCAAAATGTCTGTTTCCTCACTATACTTCACAGCGTTGGTTAAAAGCTGGCGTATGATAAAACTGAACCATTTTGCGTCGCTTAGAGCTTCTGTTTCTTCCATTTCCATATCAAAGCCAATGCCTTTTTGCATGCACCAGGACTGCAGAGATTTGATTTCGCTGAATAGGATGTCTTCGAGATGAATCATTTCAATATATAAGTCATTTTCCATTGAAGGAATCCGCTTTTGATGCAGCTGCTGATCAAGAAGAAGGTGGATGCGCAGCCATTCATACGTTAGGGCGGATTTCAGATTCTGATCCCCAATCCGGTCAATCATGAGATGCATGGCAGTCAAGGGTGTTTTTACTTCATGAATCCAGGACAGCAGTTCATCTTTTTCCTGCTCGAGAAGTGTCCAGTTCTGGGTGAACTCCTTTTTAAACCGTTCGGTTTGGCTAACCAGGCCCGACTCCATTATTTTTTCAAATGGGCTTTCAGGCTCCGGTATGCTCGATAAATCTAAATTATTTTCCCGCTCGGCTACTTCTCTGTAAAATCGTGTTTCTTTCTGATAACGGAGAAAGATGAATCCAGTGAAAATGATTGCAGATAAAAAGGTGTAATAAAGGAAGGGCTTAAAGGATATGGCCGAGTCCATATATACTACAAAGGCGGCAAGCACCTGAAGGAAACCGAACAGCAGGATCCAGCTTAACCTTTCTCTGATATAGTTCCTAAACATGCGAGGCATCCTCTTCAATTGCCATATATCCCTGGCCGACCTTTGTTTCGATCTTTGCGCCAAGCCCGATGTCATCAAGCTTCTTCCTTAGTCTATTAATATTGACCGTAAGAGTATTGTCACTAATGAATCGTTTGTCATCCCATAGGCTATTAATGATATCGTCCCTGCTGACAATTTGATTTTTTCTTTCTATCAAAAGCTTTAATATGTAAATTTCATTTTTCGTTAATTCTATGCAGCCACTCTCATTTGTAACGGTATTCTTTTCGAAATCAACCGCCGCATCGCACCAGGTCTTTAGGTTATTCTGAACGGCACTATAGTTATAGACGCGTCTGAGGATTGCCTGTATTTTGGCAATCAGGACTTCAAAGTGGAAGGGCTTTTGGACGAAATCGTCAGCGCCAAGCTGCATGGACATGACCATATCTGTTGGATGATCCCGGGATGACAGGAAAATAATCGGCACATTCGAATGTGATCGAATCATCCGGCACCAATGAAACCCGTCGAACTTCGGAAGCTGAATATCGATAATGACCAAATCGGGCTGAATGCCGGCAAACTCCTTCATGACTCCACTGAAGTCATGAATTCCATGGACTTCATAAGACCACTGGGAGAGGCGGTCTTTGATTTCAGAAAAAAGGGAGGCATCATCCTCAATTAATAGCACTTTAAACAATCAACTCACCACACTTTTGCATATTCCTTCCATTATTGTATAGGAAAAGACCAAAGTGTGCCAGATTGTTTCCAGGCTGTGTTAAAATAGGGTAAAAAGCAGGTTTTGTGCATGGAAATCTTTCTTTTCATCTTTATTATTTTAATTGCATCCATTCTGCAGACAAGCACGGGATTTGGTTTCTCGATCTTGGCCACACCGTTTTTGCTGCTTCTTTTTGAACCTAGAGAAGCCATTCAAATTAATTTGATTTTATCTTTAATGATTTCTGCCGCATTATTTTCAAAAATCAAGAAGGATACAGACTTTGGAGTTTTGAAAAGGTTTGCAATTGGAAGTGCAGCCGGGCTGCCTATCGGAATTTCCATTTTTTTATTTTTGGATATTTCCAGGCTGAAGTTAGCTGTCAGTTTCATTATTTTGCTTTTAACGATCCTTTTGATGGCGAATTTCCGTGTGAAAGAAACAAGCCGCAGGGATTATTCAGTGGGCGGATTGTCAGGAATAATGACAACCAGCATTGGCATGCCCGGCCCGCCGCTCCTGTTGTATTTTTCAGGAACTGATACCCAAAAAGAGCGGCTTAGGGGAACTACCTTGGCTTTTTACTTGTTTATCTACTCCGCAAGTCTGGTATTTCAGATAATCTTTGCAGGGACCAATAAGACGATTTGGCTTTCAAGTTTGTATGCTTTGCCGCTGGTGCTGCTGGGTCTATACTTTGGACAAATTTTATTTATTAAAATCAATCAGCGTTTTTTCAAGGTTTTTACATACAGTATCTTGATTTTCACAGGGATTTACCTGCTGGTTGAGAGTGTGAGGTAGGAAGCCGGCATGAAAAGAAAGGCGGGGCTAATAAAATAGTGCTAATTAGAATTAAGCAAATCACGAAAAGGGGTCTGTTCTTGAGTAAAAAACTGATCTTTTGGATCCTGTCCTTCCTGTTTTCATTCTTTGGTTTTTACCTGATAGAACACCTTTTTACGGTAAATCCGCATGTGACTTCCGGCAATGGAAATTTAGGCATCCTCGTAATCTTTCTTTTTACACCTGTTTTTATTTCCAGCTGGGTCTATACTTTTAAGCTTGTAAAAACA
Source organism: Cytobacillus pseudoceanisediminis (assembly GCF_023516215.1). NCBI lineage: Bacteria > Bacillati > Bacillota > Bacilli > Caryophanales > Bacillaceae > Cytobacillus > Cytobacillus pseudoceanisediminis. The sequence continues at coordinate 1,381,886 of NZ_CP097349.1, forward strand.
AAGATGGTGAAAGATGGTAAAATAACTGTAGGAATTCTGCTTTTTTCACTTGCCGGCTGTGTTTTGCTGATGATTGAAATGAATGATTACACAAGTGAGCTGATCACTGCTCTAGGCGGGACGCCGGATAACCCGGATTCAAGAATTTACCGTTTTGGCTGGTTCAATCAATACACAAATAGTCTTTACTTTAATGTTTATACCTTTTTCTTATCCCATATCGTAACCGTCATTTTAGGCATCCTTTCAGCTATAAGAAGGACAAAGATATATTAAAAAACTCGCCGAAGCGTGGCGAGTTTCTCTTTATTTTTTTGAAGGCAGTTTTATTGGACGCCAACAGCATCATATGCTGCCATGACTGCGTTTACCTCAGCTGAAGGCTGTCCGTTTCGATCCGGATGCAGGTCTCTTGCTGCCTGGATGGCTGCCTGGCGCATTTGGCTGAAGTCGGAGCTTGCTGTCAGATAATGGGTAAGTGCTCTGTAGAAAATCTTCTCGGCTTTTGTTTTTCCGATGCCTGTAACCGAAACACCGTAATGAGTGCCTCCATCTGTGATCAGGTGGGCTGCTTTGTTGTTGATGCTGCTGTTGATATGGACACCGCCTTTATCAAGTTCTCCAATATAACGTTTGCTGTAATGATCAGGGTAGTAGCCTGATTCTGTATAGCCGCCGATATAGACCGAACCTGGATCACTCATGGAACGGAGACCGTCACCTGGTGTAGTTGGCGTCCAAATATCCTCGCCCAATAACCATAGGTCTTCACCTGTTTTATTTTCAGCAAAAGCCCCTAAAATATCTGCAATGGATTCATTGATCGCACCGGATTCATTTTCATAAATTAAATCGGCTGTATTGGTGATCACTCCATGTGTCATTTCATGCCCGATTACATCCAGGCCCCCGGACAGGGAAATCATCCTGGTTCCGTCTCCATCTCCGTATAGCATTTGCTTGCCATTCCATGCAGCATTATTCCACTTCGAACCGATATGGACAGTTGAAACTAATTTCATTCCTTCGCCATCAAGGGAATCCCGGCCATGTACCTTTTTATAATAATCATAAACTTTTCCTGCGTTCACATGGGCAGACACCGCAGAAGGATCATAGAAGAAGTTGTTTCTGCTTTCCACCTCGAATCCGGTCATTCCAAGCAGGGCTGAAAGGATTATAAACGCGTTTTCAGGCATGCGGTTCGCTTTAAATGTATGGACACCTTCAGATCTTGTCCCATCGAATAAATAGTGCGTTCCTGTTTCCGGGTCTTTAACCGCCTGGAATGATTGAAGTGTCCCGAAAATATCCATTCCTCTTGCTTGAACAGGTTCTGAAACAGTCGGAAGTGCTTTCGGTTCAGGCTGGGAAGAAGCAGTCTGCTGTGCCTCAGGTTGTTCAGGTAAAGATGGTGTCAGTTCCGTGATGGCATTATAGCTATGAATGATGTTTCCAGTTACAGCATCTACAAAATAATGCCAATACCCTGGTGCCGGCGCTGAGGTGGAAGCTGTTACATAATAAGCCAGATGCTTTTGCCCGTTATGCGGATAAATAACAAGTTCTCCTTCTATACCATCATAACTCTTCACTTCTCCGATCTTATCTTCAATGCTTTCCTTTGCCTTTTCCAATGCTTCATCTTCGCCCAGTTTCGCCTCTGTAGGAATAATGGAACGTGCCAGATTTGGTGTAACTTTACCGAAGAAGGCTGTCACATTGTTTTTGTCGTCCAAAGCAATGGTCTGCTGTGCTCCGTATACTGGTATTCCGTTGTATTGCTCTACTGTTCTGAAATGGTGTGTGTTTGTCTGCTTATCATCGAATTGATCAATGATTTTGAATTGATCCTTGGCCTCGTAGCCGGCGTTTTTGAATAAGTTCGCCTTGGATTGAAGGAATGCATATACAGCTTCTTCCTTGCTCAGTCCTTCAGGAGCTTGCCAGGTCCCAATTATGTAGGAAGGCGTCTTTAATTCCTGATGATACTTAACGATTTCTTCATTTGCCAGCACATTTTTTGCGGGCAGTGATAGTCCCAAGATGGAAAACGAAGCTGCCAGAACTGCAGGGAGTACTTTCTTTTTTAGCTTATTTCTTTTCAAACTGATCACCTCTTAGTTTGGATTGGTATTTCAAGGTCAATTATTCTGAAAATTCCACGAATGGTCAATTGGGTTATAGGGATCAGTGATATGCCTGTCTTTTATGAATTCGGAAATCAAAATAGCCTGTATTTTGCCTTGGAATACCGCAAAATAACCCAATTTACTTTGCACATGACCTCTCGTATGCTTGTTCCACAGACACCTTTTCGGGAGGAGAGCGGGGGATGAAGAAGGGATTGAATAAACTCATTTTGCCGTGTCTTTGCTGCCTGAGTTTTTATACAGGCACTCAGCTTGTCGGGAAAACAGAAGCTGCCTTTACAAGCCAGGCAGAGGCAAAGCCTATTATAATTTCCACTGCTTTTGTTTTCCCATCATATATTCACGGGCTTGAAGAGGAAGCCAGGATAAACAGTGAACAAATACTAAAAGAACACGCCGGTTTAGAAACATTTGTGAAGAACGGGCTGTTAAATGAGACCGCAGATCCGTCCTCCGAATTTTTGAGAAAAAAGAACAGATAACAGCCAGCTTGAAGAAACTTCATAGAATAAGAGCTGAACTGGAAAAACTGTTTCTAAAAGCAGAAAAAAAGGAAGGATATGAGTTTGTAAGTAAGGGTTTCATTAAAGTAGACAAACTCCTTCTGCGAATAAATGATTCTCTTAACCTTCAGGAGCTGGAACAGCTTTTTTATCAAAAATTGCAGGAGCAAAAGAAGAAGCAGCAGCAGGGAGAGGACATTAAGACAAACGAATTGGAAACGGATGATCAATTAGAAATGCCTATCAGGAAACAGGAAAATCAGGTGATTGAACACAAAGAGCCAGCTGAGGAACAAGCGAATCCTGCGGAAGAACAGACTGACAGCAAGGACAATAAACAGAAGGATGAAGAGGAGGAAATAGCCAATGAAGAGAGCCTTGAAAATACTGAGTAAATGTATCAGTGCAGCAGGATTGATGCTCCTGTGTCTGCTTGCTGTTTGGGTGATATCCTCAAAAGCATCCGGAGGAGAACCGTCCCTTAAAGGTTATCAGGCAAAAGCTGTTTTATCGGGATCCATGGAACCGACTTTCATGACAGGGTCCATCATTGTAGTGAAACAGCCGGACAGAAATTTAAAAAAGGAAGATATTATTACATTTAAATCAGGAGATAAATTAATTACCCATAGAATTGTCGAAGTAAAGAAAACGAAAGCCGGGGTTTTATATCAAACAAAAGGCGACAACAATGACGCTCCGGATATGGAATATGTCCAGCCTAAAAATATAGCCGGTAAATATGTAGGTTTTACCATCCCATATGCAGGCTATGCGGCTGAGTTTGCAGCATCCAAAGAAGGTTCCGCACTCCTGCTGTTTATCCCGGGACTGCTCCTGCTGCTATCTGCTGCGAGGACAATTTTTCTGGCTCTTAAAGAATACGAAACTAAAAACGCTTAATACTCCGGTTATGCCTCTTATTTGCCACAGGTAATAAGAGTTAAATAAATTTATAAGATCCAAAGGAGGAAGAAACATGGGATTTGCAAAAAAGGTAAGTAAAGGACTTTTGACAGCTGCTTTAGGTTTTTCATTAATGGGTGGGGGTACATACGCTTACTTCAGCGATACGGAGATTACGAATAACACGTTTGCAGCAGGTACCCTGGATTTGGCGGTAAACCCTGAAACAATCGTCAATATTGGCGATTTAAAACCAGGTGATGAAGTTTCACGTGAATTTACCATCACAAATAGCGGCACTCTTGATATTTCCAAGATCTTGCTGCATACAAACTACCAGGTAGAAGATGCAAAATTAAATGGAGCTGTAAATGCAGATGATTTCGGGAAGCATATAAAAGTGACCATCCTATATAATCAGGCCAACGCAACCGTACAGGTTGCAGAGACGACTTTGTATGAACTGCAATCACAAACTCCAGATTTAACAGCCATTGATAACTTTGTAGGCGGGGGAACAGTGCCGGATGGCCTGGCCCCTGGGGAAACCGATAAAATTATTGTGCTGTTCGAATTTGTCGATAACGGAGGGGATCAAAACGAATTCCAGGGAGATGCGCTGCAGGTGGAATGGAAATTCAATGCACAACAGGCTGAAGGAACAGTAAAATAGAAATGGACGGAAAATCCCTTGAAAGAATATTCAAGGGATTTTTTTACACATTAATTAATTCATTGCCTTCAAGCAGCCGGTTCAGATGAATGGCTTTTTCATGATGACCTGTCTCGATGTAATATTCATAAAGCTTTTTGCCATACCTGCGCATAAGAATTATATGCTTAATTTTAACAAATTCAGGGAAAGCCTTTTCTTCCAAATACTTAAAATATTTCTCGCGCTGATGATAAAGCTGATACTTAGAAAGTTTAAATAACGACAAGTATAAAGTGCTTTTAAGCTCCTTTGAAACCTGAATCCCTTCGCATGCTTTTTTAAGGAGAGCTGTTTTGCCGGATAATTTGCCTTCTACACAGGAATTAAGGTAAGAGTATAATCGCTGAAGATAAATGATTGTATTCCTGTCAGCTAAACGCAAAGCCTGTTTATAGCAATCCTTTGCCTTAGCATATTGTTCTCTGTTAAAATACTCAAATCCTAAATTATTGTATAGGAGCCCTTTATAGTCATGATATCCAATTCGTTCACAGTCCCAGATTAAATGATGATAACGTTCTGCCAGTTTATCCATGTCGGTTAAGATATCACTGCTGATCTGCAGGAGGATAATGGATTCAGCTTTTATCGCCATCGTATAGTTATTCGTGTTTTTGAAGTGCTGCAAAGATTTTTCTGCAAACATGTAAGCCATGATTTTTGAGTCAATATAATGATAGGCAATTGCCAAGTGATAAAAGTATTCTTCATTGCCATATTCATTTATATCGATATTTTTTAAGACCTGAAGTGCCTTTTGCTGATTCGTGCAATCAGGTTTTATTGCTTGATTAATATAATACATCCCTTGAACATGGAAAAATAAATTTCTCTCAAAAAGGGAGAGGTGATGAAACTCATGGCTAATTTGCTTAATAATCCGGGATACATCCTCTAACTCCTGATGCAGCAAATGGTATCTTGCCTTTAAAAGCAGATAGTGGGCTGCATATTTAGAAGACTGAATAAAAGGTGTACTTTCCAGTTCATTTTTTATTTCCTCAGCCCTGGCTAATCTATACATAATGATGGCTTTATGCCATTCCTGCAGGCGCTTATCCAAATCCCGAAAATATTCAACTTCCTTTTGAATGTCAATATTTAGAACCGCAGAGAAAAGTGAAATAATTTCCGGTGAATAGGCTGTTTTCCCTCTTTCGATTTTGCTTACATGGGTAGGAGTACAAATCCCTTCTCCTAACATAGCTTGTGTAAGACCAGACTTTTCCCGGTAGAATTTAATAATTTCCCCCTCCAGCATGTGATCCTCTCCTTATCTATTAATAATAGGTGAATTATGCCAGGCAGCTGTTCTTAAATACTTAATTATCTTTTATCTAATATTTTCCTTTTTGGGGGAATTTTTAGGGGCATAAGACATAGCGCCTTTTGGGGAGACGAACCATGGATTAGTCCAAAAGGCGGACTGGGAGAGAGCGGAAAAAAAGTACAAACAGAAAAGTCTTCTATGGGATTATAGAAGACTTTCCTCACTCAATTATATTTAATGAACGTGGGGTTCAAAGTATTTGGCTGCAAGCGCGCTTGCTTTTTCATGCTGTGACGACGTCCTATAATAATGAAACAGTTCTTTTTCATAGAGAGAGATTAATGTGCTATTCCCTAATTCATGAAGGTGGGGAAGGAATGTATTTTCTAAAAAGAGATAGTAATCATTTATGTCTTTATCTTCTAAAAGGATATCGAGCATATAAAAAACATATTGATAGGTTTTATTTTGAAATTGTTCAGCCAGTCTGTGGCCATCGTCCAGCAAGAATCTGAGATTTTGTTTCTTATAATGATCCAGATTAAGGCAGCTATGAACATACCCTCTAATAGCGCTTAATTTTAAAGGTGGGTTTGGATTAACCTCGGATTGTTCCAATAGCTTTTTGTAAACCTCGCTCGCTTCTGAATAAAAGCCTTTTGCAAAGTATTCAACGGCAAGATTATGCCAAAGGTTCATTTCCCTGGCTTCTTCTTTATGAGCCCGGCAGGATTTGATTAATGTATGATACTGCTTAACGGTTTCTTCAAATTGGCAAAGGTCGTATGTACCCATTTGTATCAGTAAAACGGTTTCTGTATCAAGAATTCTTTTAAAATTATTGGTTTCCCGAAAATAGGATAGTGCAAGAGTACCATAGTGATAGGCTTTTACCCTATCATTCATCAAATGAGAAGAGGTTGCGAGGTGAAAATAATATTCATGGTTATTATATTCTTTAGGGTTAATATTCTTTAAATGGGCAATGGCTTCTTTGCAATTATGTAAGTTTAGAAAATAAATGCTCCATGTATGCTCGAGAAGATTCCGTTCAAAACAGTCAAGGGTGACCCAGGCTTTTTGGCAGCTGTCTAAAAGCGATTTGCCTTTTTCCTGCTCTCCTTGCATCAGGTGATAACGAGCCAAAAGGATTGAATGAAAATATTTTGTTTCCGAAAAATGCAGGTAAGGATTTTGGGCTAGTTCCTCTTTAATTAATTCTATATCTTCTTTTTGCTGTTTAACCATGGCCTCCAGCCACTCATGAAGTTTTGTCTCCAGCATATTAAACTTTTGAAGCTCTTTAATAAGATCTATATTCAGCCGTTTACAGATCAAATTAGTAATTTCTGACGAATATTGTGTATGGCCCCGCTCTATTTTACTGATATGAGTCACAGAACAAATCCCTTCGCCCAGCTGCGTTTGGGTCAATCCAGCACGTTCCCGGTAATATTTTATAATTAAACCTTCCTTCAAAACAGCATCCCCCCTGTGTTTGTGGCTATAATCGTAGCATACCTTATCGGCTAGAAACAGATAGCCAGGAAATGTCAGATGTCTGTTTTTCCCAAGGGTTAGTGGAATATTATTCCTAAGAGGTATTTTAAGATTTCAATTTGGGGTAATTAAGAAAGCCTTTTTTACCAGAAGGTGAGAAGGTTAATAGAAAATAGATACAGAAATGCGCCTTTTATACTGTTTAAATAGAAAGAGATTCTTCGATCTGGATATAAAGTTCTGAAATTAAACGGATCCCTCTTTTTAGATTCCCCCAATTTACTTCTCTCAGACCCGGCACTACAATAAATTTTAAGAAAAGTTAAAAAATATTGAATTTTTCCAGGGGAAAGGGCGGGAGAGAAATGAAATTGAAAAAGGGGTACCCTATAAAGTGCTGGCTTCTGCATTGGCAGCAGCAATGCTTTTCGGGGGAACAGTCTCAGCACAAGGAGCTCAAGAAGATCAGATCCAGGCTCCAAGTGTCGAAGACATTGTTAAGCAGGGACAGAAAATATTTTTGGACCACCAATATCAGACCAAAGCAAATGCAGTGGACAAGCTGGGATATAAGGATCTGAATGAAAAAGGGTTAACGAAGCCATATAAGCCAAATGAAATTTTACGTGTAATTGTTGAGGTCGAACAGCCAGCAGGTACTGAAAAAACGAAACAAAGCAAAAAAAGTAAAATGAAGGCAAAACAAGACGAGGTTATTTCTAAGCTTACAAAGAAAAAATCTATCAAGAAAGTGAAGCATCGCTTTTTTGAAGGGTTTAATGGTTTCAGTCTGGAAACTGAGTTTCGTAATTTAAAAGAAATTCAGGAGCTTCCTGGTATCACGAACGTGCATATTGCGAGAACATTTCAGCCATCCATGAGTGCCAGCAAGGAGCTAGTGCAGGCGCAAAAAGTCTGGGAGCAGCATGGCTATGAAGGAGAAGGGCTGCTTGTTGCTGTAGTTGACTCCGGATTGGACTATACGCATCAGGATATGACATTGACGGATGAAGGGAAAGACAAGCAGAAATGGTCTGAGGGAGAAATCAACGCAAAACTCGCTGAAACGGGTATTAATGACATCTGGTATAGTGACAAAGTGCCGACAGGCTATGACTGGGCCGATGAAGATACGGATGTCATTCCCCGCGGACAATATGGAAGTCCGCATGGCATGCACGTTGCAGGTACTGTAGGTGCCAATGGCGATGAAGAAAATGATGGGGTTAAGGGGATTGCTCCTGGTGTACAGTTATTAGCTGAAAAAGTATTTTCTGATAATGGCGGAGGAGCTTATGAAGATGATATTATTGCTGGAATTGAACACGCTGTGGCAATGGGGGCTGACGTCATTAACATGAGCCTTGGATCAGATGCCGGCTTTGTTGGAGAAGAAAATGATCCGATCCAAAAGTCAATCCGGGAAGCAACTGAACGGGGCACTCTCGTGGTAGCAGCTGGAGGCAACTCATCTTACAGCACAAAAAATAATATTATGGAGGCCTCTGCCAAGCCGTATGCAGAAAATCCGGATATCGGAACAGCAGGAGAACCTTCTGTCAGCCCATTTGCGCTATCAGTAGCATCCTATGAAAATACTATATTGCATATGAATGCACTTAGTGATGAAAACGGATTGCAGCTTCCATACCAGGATCAGACCCATGTAAACTTCAAGCTTTCAAAAGTTCTATCATCTGGAGAAAGCTATGAAATGGTATATGTAGGGGAAGGGAAGACGGCTGATTTTGCCGGGAAAGATGTTGCCGGCAAGATAGTCGTAGCAAAACCAAATCAAAAATATGGTTTATATTCATATGTACAATCTGAAGCCAGAAAAAATGGTGCCAAGGCGGTTATCCTTGTACCGCCTCATGACGAAGCTGATTATCCTTTCTTGTATTTTAGCCCCTACTTAACTCCTGCAGCAACAACCAGCAAGGAGGTTGGGAACGCCTTAATTTCGCAGCTGTCCAAGGGACAAACAGTGAAGATGAAGATGAGAAAAGGTGTTTGGGTGGATAATGCTGAAAAAGATAACATGTCAGACTTTTCATCTTTTGGAACGCCGCACACACTTGACTCCAAACCTGAACTATCAGCACCTGGCGGTGGGATTTATTCCACTGTTCCCGGCAATGAATATGAAATAATGAGCGGTACGTCCATGGCAGCACCTCATGTCGCAGGCGGATCAGCTCTGCTGCTTCAGGCTTTATATGAAAAAGGATTGCCGCAATCCAAAGAAACGGCATTAAAAGCGAAAATCGCCTTAATGAATACGTCAAAAATCATTCAGGATCCGCGGGCAAACAACCAGGTCCCTTACTCACCACGCATACAGGGATCCGGTTTGATGCAAATACAAAATGCGATCAAAACACCTGTACTTGTCACAAATAAAAATGCTCCTTTGGAACAGGCAGGGGCGGTTGCTCTAAAAGAAATGACCGGAAACAAAGCACAATTCAAACTGAATGTGGAAGCATTTCAGGATGCAGGCGTGAAAGATTTGGAATATAAAGTGTTCGTTGATGTTTTAACAGACGAAACTGAAACAAAAGAGTTTGACTTGGATAATGACGGTAAATTGGATACCAAAGAATATTTAACGATGACCAGCAAGCGGATTTCAGGTGCTTCTGCCATCGTAAATGGTGAAAAAGTGACCGGCAAAGAAGGAAAATCGCTTAAAATTAAGCCAGGACAAAATAAGAGTTTGGATGTACAGATTCAATTGCCGGATAGCGTAAAAAAGGGCACATTTATCGAAGGATATGTCCGCCTTGTGCCAACAGGTAAAAACAGTGATGCCGCTGTGCCGCTGACAATTCCATATATGGGCTACTTTGGTCAATGGGACAAGCCGCAAAACCTCGACCCTGCTGCTTGGGAGAAAGATGCTTTCTTAGGATATACAGTCTTATGGAACGATGAAGGGGCACAGTTCCCGATGGGATATGATCCGAATACCGGAACATTTAATATGGATCGTATTGTCATTTCTCCCAATGCTATTTTGCCGGGTGTTTTCCCATCCTTTACAGCTCTCCGCAACTTACAAAAAACCGAAATGTTCGTTGAGAATGATAAAGGTGAAATGATCAATTATTTAGGCGACTTCAGTGAATATACCGGCAAGCCATGGAAGTTCCGAAAAAATATTATGGCATTCGGGGATTATTTAATTAACGGATATTTATGGGATGTTAAGAATCAAGATGGGCAATTCGTTGAAGATGGAACCTATCAGTATGTAATCAAAACAACACTTGATTACAAGGATGCCAAACCTCAGGAAGTAAGGCTACCGGTTCAAGTAGACTCAGTCGCGCCATTAGTCTCGGATATTCAGGTACAGCAAAAGGACGGCCAATATGAGATTTCCTTTAAGTCAGAAGATAACGAAGGGGAAGCGGCTATAATGGCGCAATCATCTGGTATAACGGGAAGTATATGCCGCTCGAACCTGGAAAAACTTCAGCCCTTGTAAAAGAGGAACCGAAGAGCGTTGTCGTATTAGGTATCGACCATGCATTTAACCAGAGCTATGCTGTATGGGGGGATCCTTCCTATATTAATGAAGGAATGCTCGTAAGCTACTTCAGTGTATATCCTAATAAAAATGTGAATGCAAACACGCCTGCCGGCATCAATGCATTCGCAAACAACCGCGTAAACTGGAGAGTGAACATTAAAGATGAAGCAGGAAAAACCGTTGACACAATTAATGTGGAAAACGAACATGAAATTCACTTGAAGTGGACTCCAGATGCAGATCTTCCGAATGGGACTTATACCATTAGTGCGGATGTATCAAGTAAGCAGGGCTTTACAGTGACTACGAGTCCTAAAACGGTTACAGTAGTTCAGAACTAAAACATCAAAAGCCATGGACGGTTTAGAGGTCCATGGCTGTTCCAATTTTGCAATGCCTCAGGTTCAAGCTGAAACAGATGTGTTCAATTTTTTTAGGGCAGCAGATTCCTTCTTCCCATGGAGGAAAAAATATAAAATGGCTGATAATAAAACAAAGATTGCCATCATTCCATAGAGCTTGCCATAGCCTGTAACCGGAATCATGAATCCCAGCAAATAGGGACCAAATCCCAAGCCTGCATCCAGAAAGATAAAGAACGTTGACGTCGCCAATCCCATCCGATGAGCGGGTGTCAGCTTGACGGCCACTGCCTGGGTGCAGGACTGCATGTTGCCAAAGCCCAGCCCAATTAGCGCTCCAGCCAAAAGCAAGGTAAAACTGCTGTTTGCTGTGCTAAGCACAAACATGCCTGCCGCAAATAAGATAAAAGCTGGGTACATAACATAATTTGCTCCTTTAAGATCCATCAGACGCCCGGTAAATGGGCGTGAAACCAGGACAGCGGCCGAGTAGATGAGAAAGAAAAAGCTCGCAGCCTTGACTAAATCGACTTCTATCGCATAAAAATTGATAAAAGAGAGGACTCCGGAATAACCGAATGCGATTGCCAGTGTGATGAACGCAATCGGGACTGCTTTTGGCTCGATAAAACTGGAAATTTGGAAGCCCTGCTTTTTCACACCTGAGGCTTCTATTGAAGGAACGTATAAAAAGAAGGATGTAATCAAAGCAATGATGCCAATGGCCAAACAGAAGACAAAAATCATTTGGAAAGAAACTTTTGCATCATCAATAAGCCAATAAATGGCCCAACAGCTGTCGCCAGCGTTGTGCTCATGCTGAAGTAGCCAATTCCTTCCCCTTTGCGTGCTGCCGGAATAATTTGTGCAGCGATAGTCCCGGTCGCCGTACTTGCCACACCTAAAGCAATGCCGTGTATAAACCTGGTAACCAGCAGGAAAGCAATTCCAATGTTCACGAAATATAAAAGAGTCGTCAGTGTAAAAAAGATCAATCCGATAAAAAGTGTTTTCTTACGCCCTATGTTATCAATGGCTCGCCCGATATAAAGCCTGCCAATGAGCGTTCCAATAATAAAGATGCCCGTCACAAGCCCGGCCTGGCTAGTTGTGGCACTATAGTAATCCACTGCAAAGACAGCAATGGTCACCATCAGCAAATAGAAAATCAATGTTAAGAAAAAATTAACAGATGACACGATAATAAAATCCTTTGTCCAAAGCTTCGGTCTAGGCTGATTCAATTTATAACTCTCCCTGCATTAAATTATTGCGGATTTCGCTCATCAGACGAATCCCTTCGAGCTGTTCCTCCTCTGAAATTCCTCTTAGAATTTCCCGTTCAAATTCATCAATAGCTGCGCGGACTTCCTGATAAACCTTCCTGCCAGTATCAGTCAGCTGCATTCTTTTTCCCGTTTGTCTTTAGTCGGAACAGGTTCTAAATAGCCCATCTCCTCCAATTTTGCAATCGTCCTTGTCACTGTTGGTTTTTCAACGCCAAGGTAATGTGAAAGCTCCACCAATGTAACTGAAGCATCATTATTCAAGTAATACATGATGGACCATTGAGCCCGGTATAAATGATGCTTGCTTAACGCATGGTTCAGCCTATTCTCAAATGGGCGATACAATAGCACAAGCTGGTGAAAAAACTTCTGAAATGTTTCGATCTGAAAAACCTCCCAATTTAGTTACTTTGAGTAATAGTTATCGAGAGTAACTAATTATTTATTATACAGCTTTAATCGTTAACATGTAAATAGGCAAGATCTTTGTTTCTAAAACAGCTATCCATAATCAAAAGAAGGCAAATTTGTGACATCGTGTCATATTCAGTTGACGTGTGACACGATGTCATATACAATTCAATTGTAAGGATGACACAGTGTCACATTGAGGTGAAAGCATTGTCCAAAATTCAATTGCTTATTTCAAAATTGCAGAAACAGGGAGTAAATGCGGCAATCTGCAAAAAGCCGTCCAGTTTTAAGCCACCAAAAAATAAGGCTAAAATTCAAAGGAGTCCCTATGGTCACAAATACGCCTGAACAAATTACATTAAAGGAGCTTAGGACAGATTTAGTGCGTTTTATGATGTCCCACAAGTTCGCATTGGAAGAAATAAATACGAAAATAAATATTCTGAAAGAAGAATTTCAGTATGTGCATGACTATAATCCGATCGAGCACGTAAAATCACGAATTAAATCTCCAGATAGTATATCTAAAAAGCTGCAAAGAAAAAAATTGGAGATTTCCTTAGAATCCATTAAGCAAAATATTAGGGATATTGCGGGCGTCCGCATTACATGTTCCTTTATATCAGACATTTATAAAATCAAAGCCATGCTTGAAGGCCAGAAAGATATAACTGTGCTCGAATGCAAGGATTATATTCAGCATCCAAAGCCAAATGGCTACCAGAGCCTTCATCTGATTGTCCAGATCCCCATTTTTATGTCTGACAGGGAAGAACTGGTTCCTGTAGAGATTCAAATCCGGACGATTGCCATGGACTTCTGGGCAAGTCTCGAGCACAAGATTTACTACAAGTACAATAAAGAAATTCCGCAAAGAATAGTGAATGAACTGAAAGAGGCAGCTGACACGGCTTCACGCCTCGATCGGAAAATGGAAAACATCCATGAGGAAGTGATTGGCCTGAAACAGCTTGAAGATGATGAAGCCATGATTTTCCCGCCTGAAAGCCTGCAATTTCTGCTGGCCAATAAAGGGATTAAAACTTAAAGGAGACGAAATAGATGCAAGTGTGGACAGATATGCCGAATTTCGTAAAAAGAGAACTGGAGCAGCTAGAAGAAAAAATATCTCCCATTATGAAAAAAGCATCCAGATATATTTTTTGGTCAACACCCTTGATTATTCTGTCATTAATCAATCTCATGACCTTGTTTTTCACCGTTCAGGATGAGAAAACTTCGCCGTTAACCATTCTGATTTACGCCATCATTGGTGCGCTCGGTTTCGCGCTTTCTAAAGAAGGGAAACATCAGCAGCTGGAAATTCAAAAGCTGAGCTCACAGTATATTAAAGAACGGATTACTAAGAGCCAATGGGCTTCTGACCCTATTAAAACGAGATATCAAGCATTGATCAATGAGAATCCCAGAAAGGCAGTCCCTTATTTTATCCAATTCTTAAAGGAGGAAAAAAGAGACTGGCAGTAAGGAGGAACCGGAATTGCCCAAAATAACTTTTTCAATTTGGCTGAAGACAAACGAGAAAACTTAGTCCATGCGGCCAAAAAGGAATTTGCCCGCGTCCCGCTTTATCAGGCATCCATATCCAATATCATAAAAGATGCCAAAATCCCCCGCGGCAGCTTTTATCAGTATTTTGATGACAAAGAAGATGCGTTTTTCTACTTATTGAATAGCCATGTTTCTGCTTATAAGCTACACTTTCTTGAAATGCTGCGCAAAAATAATGGCGATATTTTTGATGCGATGATCGACTTTTATACAACCATCATTACAGAGGAAAAAGAAAATCTGCAGTTTCTGAGGAACTTATTTCTTAATATGACGCATCGAATCGAAAATGTTATGGCAAGAAGCTTCGGTGAAAATGACCTGAATGAGGATTTCAAGAAAATCAGCAATCTGATTAATAAGGAGCGGCTGAATATACAGGACGAGCATGAAATTTTTCATATGATGCAGATCATTTCCTCTGTCACATTCCACAATATCGTGAAAAAATTTGCGGGAGAACTGCCATTCGAGGAAGCTGTAAATAATTACAGAACAGAAATCTATTTATTAAAAAAAGGGTTTGTCTCAGGATGATTTTCGGAAAGCCTGTCTCTAAAAGGATTAGAGGCAGGCTTTTTTGGGAAGGTAAAAAATAGCATGGAGCTTATAAATAAAACAATATTCAGGAAAGGGGTTATTTATGGCGAACAAGAATAGATGGCTGATTGCCCTTTCAGCTGTCGCCATTCATTTATCAATTGGTTCGGTGTATGCGTACAGTGTTTATCAAAACCCATTGAAAGAAACGCTTGGCTGGGAAAAAACCGACGTCTCACTGGCATTTACCATTGCGATTTTTATCCTTGGGATTGCGGCAGCTTTTTTTGGCCGGTTTGTGGAAAAGCGGGGACCAAGAGTTTCAGCCATGATTGCCGCAGTCTTCTTTGGAATTGGGATTATTGGGTCCGGATTCGCCATACAATTGGAGAACTATGTCCTATTCCTCATTTTCTTCGGTGTCATTGGGGGACTGGGCCTCGGCTTCGGCTATATTGCACCTGTCTCCACATTGGTTAAGTGGTTTCCTGACAGAAGGGGACTTGCCACAGGAATGGCAGTTATGGGCTTTGGTGCAGGGGCCCTGATCACAAGCCCCATTGCAAGCAGATTAATGATTGCAACTTCGATTCCGACAACCTTCTATGTCCTGGGAATCAGTTATTTTATTCTAATGATTTTGGGAGCGCTTTATATTGTAAAACCGCCTGAAGGATGGGCACCTGAAGGAATGGAGGAGAACAGGGAAGAGCGGCCGGTAAAGGCAGATCTGGCACAGCTGACTGCCAATGAAGCGATTAAGACGAAGCGTTTCTGGCTTCTATGGATTATGATGTTCATCAATATTTCTGCAGGCATCATGATTCTCTCAGTTGCCGCACCAATGGCCCAGGAAATCACTGGGGCAAGCGCGATCACGGCTGCAGGCATCGTCGGCATAATGGGCCTCTTTAATGGAGGGGAAGAATTGGCTGGGCATCTGCATCGGATTACCTTGGAAGAGGAAATACATATATGACCTTCTTCCTGATACAGGTTGCTGCATTCTTCATTCTTCCATTCATCACAAACTCTTTTATCTTCTCTGTATTCCTTTATATCATTGTTTCATGCTATGGAGGCGGGTTTGCATCCCTTCCGGCCTTTATTGGAGACCTGTTTGGAACCAAACAGCTTGGCGCGATTCATGGTTATCTGCTTACCTCGTGGTCCATCGCGGGAGTAGTCGGCCCAATGCTCGTATCCAGCATATATGAAAATACGCAAAGCTATACGATTACTTTCTATGTGTTTGGCACCATGCTTGCCATCGGCTTCATCGTCTCACTGCTGATGAAGCGGGACATCAAGAAAATCAGAACTGCAAAGATGCAAAAAAGAGCAAGCGGGCAGCTGTCACTAAATAATTGAAGGAGTAGCACCGATTTCCTTTCATAAAGGAAAAGGTAAAGTATCTGCGTCTATTCTGAAGCCTATTCTTGAGATGTATTAAAAAGGTAATTGCTAATAATGGTGGATGGATTGCAAATTGGCTGGACTTGCCAAGGGGACGGCTTAAGATCCCCTGCTTGTTGCAGAGCAAAAAAAGCAGTTGTTATAGAAGGGCCTATGACTTCCTAATAAGGAGAGCAAGAGAAAATGGTCGCCATGGAAGGCCCCTGAAGCCGAAAAATGAGAAGTAGTGGGGAAAACGGTCGCCATGGAGCGCTCATGAAGCCCAAAAATGAGAGGTAGCGGAGAAAACGATCGCCATGGAGCGCTCATGAAGCCGAAAATTGAGAGGAAGCAGAGAAAATGGTCGCCGTGATGGTCTCATGGCAGACCTGCTCTCTACTTTTTAATCAGGAGCTCTTTTAATGTTTGAGACTTTTCTTTCCCTAAGGTTCCTAAAGCATTCTTGTCTCTGTCAAAAATCACTGCAGATCCTTCTTCTTTGTTGAACCATATTAAATACTCAGTTAAACTTTCTGGCATATTTTTATCGTATGTAAAGAATAAAGTGGCTATAGCATCTTCATTTTCATCCATTTGGGGCTTTATGTTTTCCTCCCATTCAATTTCCCCAATTATATCTCTTATGGTTTTAATCTTTTCTTTTTCTGTTATTATGATTTCTTCATCACTGTTTCCACTTGTAAAATCAACTCTAGTCAGCTGGCTCAGGTCAAGCTCATTTGGGACATCCTTTGAACATCCGATAAGAAGAAAGATGGCAATTGCGGATACCAGGCTATGGAGTTTTTTCATATAGAATCCCCCGATCGTTTCATTAGTGTAAAATATTCAACAAACAACTTTAAACCCCTGTTAAAGAACTCAAATTATTGTTTATAACAAATGAATGAGCATGCCCATTGAAAAATCCGCCAGAATCCGTTAATATATTAATACAAGCTGCATTGTTCGTAATCATAATAAAGTTTTAACCTTTAAGCTGTAATAGGGAGTTTTACATTGAAACGGGAATGACAGGCCTCCGTCTATACGACAAGGAGGACAGGCAGGAATGTTTCTGCGAACACCCACTTTGAGGAGTGGTGGTTTAAAACTTTCTTATCATTATTTACGGCAATGGCGGCTGTACATACGTAAACTGAATCAGTTCCCAAGGGGAGCTGGTTTTTTTGTGTTTAGAAATCAAAATTCTGGTTAAACCAAGATAAACGACATATTTAACAGGAGATGTAAAAATGAAAGAAATTACGGAAAAGAGATTTTGCGAAGTCTGCGGAAAAGAAACTGTCCACATCGCCAGGGAAGATGCACTGGAAATTGAATACATCTGTAAGGAATGCCATCATGAGGAAGACATCATAAAATCCTTTTTTTAAAGCCCCGGTGATATTGACACCATCAGAAAGCCGTGATAAAGTAAAATTATCTCGAATTAAAGATATTTTATTTTAAGATAAATAACAACGGGGAGGAAGTTCACTTGAATCATTTAAAAGGTATTCACCATGT
The DNA here is from genome assembly GCF_023516215.1 of Cytobacillus pseudoceanisediminis. Classification (NCBI taxonomy): domain Bacteria; kingdom Bacillati; phylum Bacillota; class Bacilli; order Caryophanales; family Bacillaceae; genus Cytobacillus; species Cytobacillus pseudoceanisediminis. The sequence continues at coordinate 1,399,573 of NZ_CP097349.1, forward strand.
TACAGCCATTACAAGCAGTGCGGAAAAAAATTATGAGTTTTTCACTTATACATTAGGAATGCGTTTAGTAAAGAAGACCGTAAATCAGGATGACATTCAAACGTATCATTTATTTTTTGCGGATGATACAGGAAGTCCGGGAACGGATATGACATTTTTTGATTTTCCTGGTATTCCACAGGGATCTCACGGAACGGATGAAATATCGAAAACTTCATTCCGGGTTCCGACAGATGAAGCACTCAATTATTGGGTAAAGCGGTTTGACCGCTTAGAGGTTCCACATTCAGGCATCAAAGAGCAGTTCGGCAAAAAAACCCTGTCATTCACGGATTTTGATGATCAGAAATACCAATTGATCTCGGATGAGGACAATAAAGGAGTACCATCAGGCACACCTTGGCAGAACGGGCCCGTTCCGCTAGAATATGCGATCACTGGTCTGGGACCGCTTTTTGTAAGAGTAGCTCAATTTGATTACTTTAAGGAAATGATGGAAAAGGTGCTGCATTTTAAGGAAATTGCTCAAGAAGGAGATTTCCATTTATTCGAAGTGGGTGAAGGGGGAAATGGGGCACAGGTGGTAGTGGAATATAACCCGTCTCTTCCCCAGGCGCGCCAGGGCTATGGAACAGTCCATCACGCAGCATTCCGCGTGGAAGATAAGTCTGTTCTCGAGGAATGGGATCAGCATTTGAGAGGCTTTGGCTTCCAGACTTCAGGATTTGTGGATCGCTTCTTCTTCGGTTCTTTATATTCCCGGGTTGCTCCGCAGATTTTATTTGAATTCGCGACGGATGGCCCTGGATTCATGGGTGACGAGCCATATGAAACACTTGGGGAAAAATTGTCCCTGCCGCCATTCCTGGAGCCGAAAAGGGACCAAATCGAAAGCTATGTCCGTCCGATCGATACAGTAAGAAGCACAAAGAATCTTGTAAAAGAATAATTAGGCCAAAGGCACCTGTCGTTCCATTGCTTTAACGCAGTGGAAGACAGTTGCCTTTTTAGCGTATAATGGATGGTATTCTTTAGAAAATAGGAGCAGAGGGCAGTGGAGAAACATAAAAGCAAATACAGGTGGCTTGTCTTTGGAGCGGTTTTATTTACATACTTTTTAATCGTGAGCCAAAGGACAGCTCCCGGTTTAATTACTGATCAATTAATGAAGGAATTCGGCGTGACAGCTGCGGCCATTGGGCTCCTTACGAGCATCCAATTTTTCGCCTATGCCAGCCTGCAGGTTCCCATTGGAATATTATCCGACCGTTTTGGTCCTAATGTGTTTTTAATCTCCGGGACTCTTCTTAACGGAATCGGGACTTTATTATTCAGTTTTGCTGCGAATGAATACATCCTTTTCGCGGCAAGAATGCTAGTCGGAATAGGTGATGCGACAATCTGGATTAACGTTGTCATCATTTTAGGCAGATGGTTTAAGGTAAATGAATTTGTAAAATTGCTTGGTTTTGCGGGCATGTCGGGGAGCTTTGGATTTTTGCTCGCGACTGTGCCATTTTCCATTTGGATTTCCATATGGGGCTGGCGCATTCCGTTTTTGGCAGTGGGCATTATTTTGACCATCCTCTCCTTATTGCTGTATTTCATTTTAATTTTGCAGCCTTCCCGGATGGGCATAGAACCTAAGAAAACAAAAGGTAAAAAGGAGCCAGCAGAGAAAACAGCAAACATATTAAAGAGAATTTTTTCTGACCGTCAGGCATGGGCCACGTTTTTGTGTCACTTTGGCGTGGTTGGTACTTATGTTGGCTTCATCGGTTCATGGGCAGTGCCATATGGAATGGAAATGTATGATTTGACCCGTTCCGAATCCAGCCAGCTAGTCATGATTGGACTGATTGGGGCAATTATTGGTGCTCCGTTAATGAGCTTCATATCAGGACGGATGGGCAGCATCAAACGCCCTTATCTTTTTGCCCACATAATCGTCGTTCTCGGTTGGGCAGTTTTTCTTGTATTCCAGGGCAAACCTCCATATCTGCTCCTGATTGTTCTTTTCCTGATCATGGGTTATGGGAATGGTGCAAGTACACTGACTTTTGCGATTGTCAGAAAATCATTTGACATTAGAGATGTAGGTGTCGTTTCAGGTTTTGCCAACACCGGCGGCTTTCTGAGCGCAGTTTTGCTGCCATTTATTTTCGGAAAAGTTTTGGATACATTTGAAGCAGGATACCAGTATGGATTTATTATTCCGGTCATCTTTTCATTGATTGGATTGATGGGTGCAGGGTTAATAAAGGAAAAAGGACGCCAATTGGTTAAAGGTTAATTTTATGCAGTATTTTGAGGACAAATCATGCAAAAAAGGAGACGAGAGTATGAAAGCTTTATTAAAAAAGAAACAAATGGCTATACTGCTGTCTTTGAACGAAACCTGAAACATCCCAGGGAAGAAATCTGGGCGATGCTTACTGACAATAATCAGCTGAAAAAATGGTTTCCGGAGCTGCAGGCTGAGGAATTAAAGAATGGTGGAAAATTCAAATTTGATATGGGTGATGGCAGCTTTGAGGAAATGGAAATCCTCGGGTTTGAAAAGCCTGCGATCCTTGAATACACATGGGGTGATGATATTGTCCGCTTTGAGCTTAATGAATTCATGGGCGGGACAGAGCTGATTTTAATTGAAAAAATCAGTGAAATCACAGATCATACACCAAAGGATCTTGCAGGATGGCATGTGTGTCTAAATGTGATTGGACGTCTGCTTGATGGAGTAAAAGATGGCAGCCGGAAAGACGAATGGAAAAATTGGTATGAAGAATATAAAGCAGCAACTGAGGCCATAAAGCACTAATACAGAAAAAGGCTGATAAATAATCCAAAGTAGTTCAGATAATGTGTAGCAAATCCGAAAACACAGGGTAAATAACAGTTGAGATAAAAAAAGGGTGGGGTCAACATTAAAGGAAACCCCAACCTTTTTTATTTTAATGTGAGATATTCGAAAAACATTTCTGTAAATAGAATAATCATCAAGGTGTATCGTTAACTTTTTTCTTTACTGCCATCCAAACCTCGCTATATACATTTTCCGATGTACCGTTGTACTTTGTAAATGAAATCCCAGGTAGTTCTGCTGGTTCATAATCTGATGAAGGCAGCCATTCAGAATAAATTTTTGCGGTAGTTTCTTGAAGTGTAGAAGGAAATGGTCCTTGGTTAGGGAAAATGGCCCATAAACTTTCTTCAATAGTAATTTGCTCTAAATGATCGAAGGGATTTTCTTTTGTAGTTGCAAATCCTATCATATGTGTTAAATACCCTTTTTCTTCTAAAAAACCATCATCAAAATCATACGATACATTCAACACTTGATGAGGATATAAATCCGCTAATTGATGCATTTGATTTCTTTGTTGTTCGGTAATTGTCTTCGCTAGTTCTATGATAGCATTATTTTCACCTTCGAATTGAATAGGCACCCTTTTCGATACACCAACAATATTAAACATCTCTTTCTTTTCAATCTTGAATTCCATTGAAATTCCTCCTCTTATATCAATAAAGAATGAGAATTTGGGAAATGATTTTTGAATTTTGTTTTTAGTTACTTCTGAAGGCAAGAATCCGCTCCATTCACGAAAGGCTCTTGAAAAACCTTCAATGGATTGATAACCATATTTGCAGGCAATATCTGTTACTTTTGCTCCGTTAATCAGTTCAACATTTGCAACTGATAATCTCCTATTTTTGATGTACTCATTCAATGACATTCCAGCCATATATGAAAACATTCTTTTGAAATGATAATCAGATAGCCCTACAATTTTTGATATTTGCTTTCCGGAAATTTCTTCGGTTAAATGTGTCTCAATATAATCCATCAAATGATTGAATTCTTGTAACATTCATTTCCCCCTTCACAAATATATAATAACGATAAAAATCATAATTCACTCGATATTTTCTATACGGAATATATCGGAACGCATTTCCGTTAAATATAAAGTTACAATCCGGCTTCGTTAGTAAAAGTGCATTTTTTTATATAATTTCATTATTTACATTGCTATTTAAATATATTTCCTTATAAAAGTTGATGTACCAATGAAAAAAGCATATCAATTACAAATTGATATGCTAATTTATATACTATTTACAAAGTTTCTTCACACAAACAGAACTAATTATCATGATGCGTCAGTCATTTTTCTTTTATTTCATAAACGGTTTCATGTTTGATTTCTTCGGATCAATGGTGAAGCGGTAAATCGGCAATTCCTGCCCAACTTCAGAAAGGACGTAGCCGAAGGTCGTATAACTGTCTACTGATTCAGGCTCAAGCGACAGGGAAAGCAGATTTGTTTGAGGCTGTGCGGTCAGAAATACATAAGTTCCTTTCGGGAAGGTGATGTCCTTCTTAGTCACCTCAGTCTCAACCTCAACAAGCTCCCTGTCTTCATAATTGCCTGCCGGTTCCTTAGAAGTTACTGTAAAGGCTTCAGCTGGAAGGCTGACATTTTTCGGAAGTCTAAAGCCCTTTAAACCTTGATCCATTAATTTTTCAGTGATTTCCTCATGACCTGGCTTTATTAAATAGGCGGTAGGTCTATCCCTTACCAATGTTGGTTCTGCATCAGTAGCACTTAAGTATTTAACTGGGATATCCTGAACTGTGCCCGTTGCTATGTCTACCATTTCCAGTGTTTCATTCTCCAGTTCTTTATTTTCGCTATCAATGATTATTGGATCATTGTCATTTAGCATTAAGCCTTTTTTGATAAGATTAAGTCTTTCTAATGCTACTAGATTTTTAATTTGTTTTGCATGATTGGCCGTTTGCTTAAGAATGCTTTCATGAGTGGCAATTTGGGCGTTCACTCTGCGCGCAAAATCTTCACGTCCGATGCCAATGCCTCTGCTTTCTACCAGGAAGGAGAATGCTGGCTGAAGTCCGAATGAATTCCGGCCAATTCTTGGCTCAGTGGAACCCTCGATAATTTCAATTTCACCTTGGTCATCCAGGCCTGCTGTATAGTAAATTTCTGCGGAAATGCCATTTTTCTCAAGCTCTTCCATGGCAGGCCCGACAAATAAACTGTCAGATGCTTGACGGATTTTTTCAGGGATATTGAGGTTCCGGCCAGACTGGATCAGAATATCGTGGAACTTCAAAGCGCCCTGTTCACCAACTTGATTAAAAGCACTGCTGTAAACAGAATATTCATGAGCATCAATCACCACTTCCGGTGAATATTTATTGAATTCTTCATGAATGGCCTGTACCTCTGGAGATTCAAGTTTTATATGATCACGGTTTCCATCCAGCCCATTGGCCAGCTGTCTTTTAAAATCATAAGAGCCATCAGGATTTACCCTTGGAATAACGATCACATTGATATCGTCCAAAATCTCCTTGCCCAATTCACCGGCAAGTCTGTTGGCCAAGGCCAGGATAGATTCACCGCTGGCAGGCTCGTTGCCATGGATCTGGCTCTGAACCCATACAATCGGCTTTTTTGATAAATAGCCCGACCTAATATGCTTATCCTTTGTGAAATAAAGGGCAGGTATTTCACGGCCTTCTTGAGAGGTTCCGATTGTTTTAACAGTTAGGTAAGGACTTTTAGCTTTGAGCTGTTTTATGTAGGCCATCATTTCTTCTTGAGAAGTAAAAGCATCACCGTCCCTTGAAAAGGCAGGAGTCTTGTCTATCACCTCAATTTCAGGAAAGAGGTGTCTTACTTGTTCAGGCTGGCTGTATGATTTCCCGTAATAGGGAGTTTCTGCCTGAACTGCAGGTGCAGCCAATAATGCAGCAGACAGGAGTACAGGAATAGTGCGTTTTTTTACTAGTTTCTTCATCGGCTAGTTTCCTCCTCTTCTAATTTTAAATCAATAATAGATGAAGAATGTTTTGAGTGTCAAAAAATTTAGAATAGTATAAATTCAGTAGTTTAATAGATGAATTGTTTAAAAGGAAGGAATTATAGGTGCTTAGTTCTAATATTATTCGGAAAACGAAATAGAATGGCAGGTAACTAGCGAAAATTCCCTAGCTTTTACTCGATAAAAACAGTGCATTGGGTGGGAGTGGAAAACAACAAAATTATAAATTTTCTGAAAATAAGTTGAATTTTTTTCGAGATTGTTTATACTAAACTTGTAACATACCGACCGGTCAGTAAGTGAAGGAGGGATGGAATTTGGATTTTTCTTACTCATCAAAAGTACAGGAGCTCATAAGAAAATTAAATGTGTTTATGGAAGAAAACGTTTATCCGAACGAAACTCTGTATGAACAGCAATTGAATGAACAGGAAAGCCGCTGGAATGCTATTCCGCCCATTATGGAAGAGTTGAAACGCAAGGCGAAAGATGCTGGGCTATGGAACCTATTTTTACCGGAAAGCGAGTATGGGGCTGGTCTCACGAACGTGGACTATGCTCCACTTTGCGAAATTATGGGGCGTTCCATGATTGCACCGGAGATTTTCAATTGCAATGCACCTGATACCGGAAACATGGAAGTGCTCGCAAGATATGGCACCGATCAGCAAAAGAGTGATTGGCTGCAGCCTCTTTTAGAAGGGGAAATACGATCTTGTTTTTCAATGACAGAGCCGGATGTTGCCTCTTCTGATGCTACAAATATTGAAGCACGGATTGAAAGGCAAGGTACGGAGTATGTCATTAATGGTCGGAAGTGGTGGTCCTCAGGGGCGGGAGATCCGAGATGCAGGATAGCGATCGTCATGGGAAAAACCGATCCAGCAGCCAGCCGTCATGAACAGCAATCTATGATTCTTGTTCCACTTGATACGCCAGGAGTAAAAATAGAGAGGATGCTTCCGGTGTTTGGCTATGATCACGCTCCCCATGGTCATGCTGAAATTACATACGACAATGTCAGAGTTCCCGCTGAAAATATGATTTGGGGTGAAGGGAAAGGGTTTGCCATTGCGCAGGGAAGGCTTGGCCCAGGACGCATCCATCATTGCATGAGGCTAATAGGGGCAGCAGAGCGTGCTCTTGAAGAATTATGTAAGCGTGTACAAAATCGCGTCGCCTTTGGAAAACCGCTCTCTAATCAGGGAGTCATCCAGGAATGGATTGCGGATTCCCGAATTGAAATTGAGCAGGCAAGACTATTAACGCTTAAAGCGGCCCATATGATGGATACAGCCGGAAATAAAGCGGCGAAAACAGAGATTGCTATGATCAAAGTCGTGGCTCCATCCATGGCACTTAAGGTAATTGACCGGGCGATTCAGGCTTTTGGCGCAGCAGGAGTCTCTGACGATGTTCCGCTTGCGGCCTTGTGGGCAAATGCCAGGACGTTGAGGCTGGCAGACGGGCCAGATGAGGTCCATCGGGCACAGATTGCTAAACTTGAGTTGAAAAAATACCAATAGGGAAAGCGGGGAGCCATATGAACGTAATGGATTTATTTGACCTAACCGGGAAAACGGCACTGATTACTGGAGGAGGCCGAGGGCTCGGTGCCCAGATTGCGGAAGGCTTTGCCGAGGCAGGGGCGAATATCGTTCTTTGTTCAAGAAAGGTGGAGACATGTCAGGAAACAGCTGATCGTCTCGCCAAACTTGGCGTGAAAACGTTAGCTCTTTCCTGTGACATAAGCAAACCCGAGGACGTCCATAAAGTGGTCGATAGAACGGTTAAGGAATTTGGAAGCATTGATATTCTTGTCAATAACAGCGGTGCCACCTGGGGAGCACCTGCCGAAGAAATGCCGCTTGAAGCCTGGCATAAAGTTATCAATGTGAATGTGACAGGGACGTTTTTAATGAGCCAGGCTGCAGGTAATATCATGATTGAGCAAAAGTCCGGAAAAATCATTAATATTGCCTCTGTTGCCGGACTTGGCGGTACTGATCCCCGGGTGATGGATACGATCGGATATAACACAAGCAAAGGCGCTGTTATTACGATGACAAAGGATCTGGCTGTAAAATGGGGCAGGTATGGCATCAATGTGAATGCCATAGCCCCAGGGTTTTTCCCTACTAAAATGTCAGCAGCGATTATTGAGCATGGGAAAAATCCAATTCTGGAGGCGACACCTCTCAGACGCTTTGGTTCTGCTGACGATTTGAAAGGCGCCGCTTTGTTCCTGGCTTCCAATGCTTCAAATTATGTGACGGGAGACGTATTAATTGTCGATGGCGGAACACATGCAATGTAAAAACGGCAAATTTTGGAGGGATTAATAATGAGCGAGAAGAAAACCTGGCATGCCCACTATCCTGAATCAATTGCAGCCGATGTTAGCATTCCCAGCAAGTCGATGCCTGAGATGCTGCAGGAAGTGACAGCGATGTATCCGCAGAATACAGCTTTATCTTTTTATGGCCGAAAAATGATTTATGCGGAACTTCAAAAAGCCGTCTATGGATTTGCTGCATCACTGCAGAAAAATGGTGTCCAAAAAGGCGGCCGTGTTGCCATCATGCTGCCCAATTGCCCGCAATATGTAATTGCGTATTATGGCACCCTTGCAGCGGGAGCGATCGTTACTCAAGTAAACCCGATGCTGGTTGAGCGCGAGATAGAGTATATTATGAATGATTCGGGTGCTGAGACACTTATCGTCTTTGATGCGTTATATCCACGCGTAAAAGGAGTACAGAGCAAAACGAAATTAAGTAATATAATTGTTGTCAGTCTCCAGCAATCAAATGCAGATTTTTCTCCTGATAAAACCTTTGAAGGTTTTTTACATGAAGGCAAAGGACAATTCACCCCGGTAAACATTGAGCCTGAACAGGATATAGCCGTCCTTCAATATACGGGCGGTACAACCGGCCGATCTAAAGGAGCCATGCTGACACATTACAATGTTCTCGCAAATGTGGTTCAGTCCTATGAATTTTTTAAAGAAAGAACCAAAATAGGCGGGGAAAAATTCTTAACCGTCATTCCGCTGTTCCACGTTTTTGGAATGACTGCCTGCATGAACTTTGCCATTTATACCGCCAATGAATCTATTTTATTGCCTCGCTTTGATTTGGAGGAAGTGCTTAATACGATTAAAAATGAGCAGCCTTCTGTATTTCCGGGTGTTCCAACCATGTATGTGGCTATCACCAATCATCCGCGTGCAGAGGAATATGGCATTGACAGCATTGAAACCTGCAATAGCGGAAGCGCGCCAATGCCTGTCGAACTGCTTCGCGATTTTGAACAAAAGACAGGAGCCAAAATACTCGAAGGCTATGGTTTATCCGAAGCTTCCCCAGTAACCCACTGCAATCCTCCTTTTTCAGAACGAAAGCCTGGAAGTGTCGGAATTGGTTTTCCTTCAACTGATTATAAAGTAGTCGATTTGGCCACAGGAACAGAAGAAGTTCCGAATGGAGAACTCGGAGAGGTCATCATCAAGGGACCGCAGATCATGAGAGGATATTGGAATATGCCTGAGGAGACGGCCGTCACATTACGGGATGGATGGCTCTACACAGGTGATATTGCAAGAATGGATGATGACGGTTTCCTTTATATTGTCGACCGTAAAAAAGACCTGATTATTGCAAGCGGATATAATATATATCCTCGCGATATCGAGGAAGTGCTCTATGAGCATCCTGCAGTTCAGGAGGCAGTAGTCATTGGTGTCCCGGATGCGTACCGGGGTGAAACAGTAAAAGCTTTCATCGTACTGAAAGCTGGCAAATCGTCGAGCGAAAAAGATATCATTTCATATTGCAAGCAGAACCTGGCTGCCTATAAAATTCCATCGGCCGTAGAATTCCGCCAGGAGCTTCCAAAGACAAATGTCGGAAAAATCCTTCGCCGGGCTTTGCGGGATGAGGTCCGGAGCCACTGATTTTTATGATATAATTCTGTCGATATTTTCTAACAGAAGCGGGGACTAACATTGAAAGAAAAAATTACTGAAAAGAGCATCCGGCTATTTGATCAGAAAGGCTTCAGCGAGACATCAATTCAGGATATTGTCGACAGTATTGGTGTGACGAAAGGGACGTTTTATTACTATTTTTCCAGCAAAGAAGAACTTTTGATGGACATCCATCTTCGCTACATTGATGACATGCTGGACAATCAGCACGAAATCCTCGGGGATGATTCAAAATCCAGCAAAGAAAAACTCTTTGCGATTGTTCAAATGCTGCTCAGCAATATCAAAACACAGGGAGCCAGCGCGAAAGTCTTTTTTAGAGAAATGCGCAACCTCAGTGACGAAAGTTTATCGGAAATCATTCCGAAAAGAGATCAGTTCAGGCTGAATATCGAAAAATTAATAGAAGAAGGCAAACAGAACGGAGAGTTCCGTGCGAATCTCAACTCTCCGATTATTGCCTTTGGCATCCTGGGCGTCACTAACTGGAGCTATCAGTGGTTCAATCCGGATGGATCTATATCTGACCGGGAAGTGGCGGAGATATTTACGGAAATGATCTTAAAGGGGATCGAGATGTAAATCGAAATTCTTTTAAAGTAGGGAAAATAAAGATAATTCTTTGTCTCTATTTTTTAGTAGGTAACAACATAGGACGGGAACTATATTTTAAGATACTGAGTTGATTGTAGCGGAAGACACTTGACTCCTGCGGGAGGAGAGGGAGCGGGAGACCCCACAGGCGAAGCCGAGGAGGCTCCCGTTCCTCCCCGCGGAAAGCAAGTGACTGCAGCGGAAATCAACGGGCAGTATAAATAAGCTATAACAATCTATTAAAACATAATTTTTAAGACATACCAACTGGTCAGTATAAGGAGGAGAAAAGATGAATGTAAATGATATTAAGCAAATTACGGTTATCGGTGCCGGGCAGATGGGCCACCAGATCGGAATGCTTTGTGCGCTTGGAGGATTTGAAACAATTATCCAGGATTTGAACGAAAACGCATTGCAGGATGCTGAGGCAAAGCTTCAAACGATTATGTCTAAATGGGTCTCCAAGGGGAAACTTGCCGAAGATGCTAAAGCTTCTGCATTTAATAGGCTGCGCTTTTCCACCAGCCTTGAAGAAAGTGTAAGGAATTCCGGCTTGATTATTGAAGCAGTAACCGAAAAACTTGATGTAAAAAAGGAGGTCTTCAGCAAGCTGGAGCAGTATGCCGATCCACATGCCATTTTTGCGACCAATAGTTCAACAATCGTGAATAGTCTAATAGCTGGTAAAACGGAGCGGCCAGAAAAAGTTGTTAATATGCATTTCTTCTTCCCGCCTCTCGTTATGGATTGTGTGGAAGTAGTAATGAGTGAACAGACATCTGAAGAAACCGCCCAAATAGCTATGGAAGTCTGTAAAAAAATCAATAGGACAGCCGTCCTTTTGAAAAAGGAAATTTCCGGATTCGTAGCAAACCGCATTCTCGGTGCGCTCCAAAAAGAGGCAGTGGCTCTGTTTGAACAGGGAATTGCAGACTATAAAGATATTGATGTCATCTGCCGGAAAGCATTGAATCACCCAATTGGCCCTTTTGAGCTTATGGATTTATCCGGACTCGATGTCGCCTATTATGTAATGGATCAGCGTTATCGGGAGACGGGAGATCCTGCCGATAAACCGTTTGCCTGTGTTGCTGAAAAAGTGGAAAAGGGAGAATTAGGCAGAAAGACAGGCAAGGGGTGGTACGAATATCATTCGAGTAAGATTAAGAGTTAAGGGGTGGCACCATGCACGAAATGCAGGTAACAGTGAGGTTTTGCGAGACTGATGCACTTGGCCATATCAACAATACCAGTTATTTTATATATCTTGAAGAAGCGCGTGTAAAGTATTTCGAGACACTCGGCTACAGCATGGATGTGAAAAATTGGAGCTTTATCCTGGCCTCCACTAAGTGCGACTTTCTAAGCCAGGGGTATTTTAACCAAATCCTTACGGTAAAAACGTGGGTATCAAGAATCGGCAGGAAAAGCTTTCAGCTGAACCATGAAATTGTCTGTAGCCAGACGGGCGGTCTCATTGCCAAAGGGAGCGCCATCATCGTCTATTTTGATTTCAGCAAACAGGAGAGTGCTGTCATACCTGATCTTCTTCGCGAAGGTCTTAACCAAAATTCAAGGGGAACTTAAACTTAAAGAAACTGAATTTTCGTTTAAAAAGGAGGAGTTACATGCCCCAGCAAATGAGCCAGGATACCATTCCTGTGAGAAAAGGGGAACAATTAAATACAGCTGCACTGGAAAAATTCCTGCGGAGCGAGATTGGGAACCTTCCAAATGAACCACTCGAGATTCTGCAGTTTTCCACTGGCCACTCCAACCTGACATATCAGCTGAAAATGGGAGAATGGAAAGCTGTGCTCCGCAGGCCTCCGCTTGGACCTGTTGCACCGAAAGCTCACGACATGGAGAGGGAATTCAGAGTGATTTCTGAGATCAGCCCCTTTTTCAAGGAAGCTCCGAAGCCGCTTCTTTTCACAGATAATAAAGAAATTGCCGGTGCAGCTTTTTTCATTATGGAAAGAAGGCATGGAATTGTTTTAGATACCTCATTCCCTGAAGGAGTTGCACCAGACGAGGGAGTTTGCAGAGGGCTGTCTCAAATTATGGTTGATAAACTTGCCGAACTTCATTCCATTAACTATAAAAGGACAGGTTTAGCTGAAATCAGCAATCCTGATGGATTTATGGAAAGGCAGGTGCATGGCTGGATTGGCCGGTATGAACGGGCCAAGACGGAGGAAGTTTCTGAGGCGGATACATTGAAAAAGTGGCTGACCAATCATATCCCAGTAAGTCCGGAACCTTCCATCATCCATTATGATTACAAACTGAACAATGCAATGTTTAATGAAAATTTGACAGAAATGGCAGGCCTGTTTGACTGGGAGATGGCAACTGTTGGCGATCCGCTGGCAGACCTTGGTGCAGCGATGAGCTATTGGATTCAGGGGGATGATCCAGATCTGCTGAAGTTTGGCTTAGGCAAACCGCCAGTAACTGTTCTAAACGGCTTTTACTCGCGCAGAGAATTTATGGAGGCATATGCTAAAAAGACTGGCCGAGATCTCAGCAGCATGAATTTTTATTTAACATTTGCTTACTTCAAGCTCGCCGTCATTTGCCAGCAAATCTATTATCGCTACAAGAAAGGCCAAACAGGCGATGCTCGTTTTTCACAATTCCATACATTTGTTAAAGTGCTCCTGAAACATGCTGTAAAGGCTGCAAACGAGAAAAACTGAGATGAAAAAAGTTCATGTGATTTTAAAGAAAGAGGATATTTCAGAAGAGAAATTAAGAGAAAGCAGTAAAGTGGCTGTCGTTTTGGATATTCTTCTCGCGACCACGACGATTACTGCAGCTCTTTCAGAAGGAGCTGCAGAAGTCATCCCTGTATTGGATGTTACGGAAGGGATGACTGTTACAGCAGGCATGAAGCCGGAGACATTTGTCCTTGCCGGCGAGATTCATGGGAAGCCGATTGAAGGATGCGTGTATCCCATTCCGAGCCGCATCCGTGAAGTGATAGATGGCAGGAAACTGATCCTGACAACAACAAATGGAACGGTAGCTTTAAGAAAATCAGCCTGTGCCTCAAAAGTCTATATCAGCTCGCTATTAAACAATCGGGCAGTTGCAGAATCCGTAAAGGGAGAAGCTGAGACAGTCATCGTTGTATGCTCAGGAAATTCGGGGGAACTCAGTTTGGAGGACTTTTACGGTGCAGGGCACTTTATCGATTGCTTAACCGATCATGATCAATGGAATATGACTGATTCTGCAAAAGCTGCTTTGCATTTTTACCGGGATGCATCAGGAAGCGCATTTGACATTCTGTCATCATCCAGGGTAGGCAGGCTTTTTGCCCGGCACGGGCTGGCAGAAGATTTAGAGTTCGCATCACAGATTGACATGGAAGCGATTGTTCCCATTCTGAAAAATGGCAGAGCGGTTCCATCAGACCGCTTTAGAAGGAGAGTGAATCCGTAAATGGAAGAAGTAAAAACAGCTAATCGCGGTGCGGGTTTTTTGTTCACAAAGCTTAATCCTGAAACACTTTACACACCAGAAGATTTTACAGATGAGCATATCTTGATTGGCAGAACCGCTAAACAATTTGCTGAAAAAATGGTACAGCCTGAAAAGGACCGGATTGAAAACCAGGACTTTGAGCTGGTTACGGATTTGCTGAGGAAGGCGGGGGGACTTGGCTTGCTTGCACATAGCATCCCTGAAAAATACGGCGGTCTGGGCCTGGATAAAATCAGTAAGGGGATTGTCGGTGAAAGCATTGCCTCAACAGGCGGTTATGGGGTAGCCCACTCCAACCATACCTGTATTGCGACCCTCCCTATTACTTACTTTGGGACACCGGAGCAGAAAGAAAAATATTTGCCGAAGCTTGCTTCTGGGGAGTACATTGGGGCATACTGCCTGACAGAACCGAACGCAGGTTCAGATGCCCTTTCCTCCCAGACAACAGCTGTTCTGAATCAGGAAGGAACACATTATATCTTAAATGGCACCAAAATTTATATTACTAACGCTGTATTTTCAGATACGTTTATTGTTTACGCTAAAGTGGATGGCCAGCATTTTACCGCGTTTATCGTTGAGCGCGATACACCAGGGCTTTCCCTTGGTCCGGAAGAAAATAAGATGGGCATCAAAGGATCTTCAACAAGATCGGTCATTTTTGAAGATTGTCCTGTGCCAGCCAATCAGTTGCTTGGCGAAGTGGGCAAAGGCCATATTATTGCTCTGAACGTCCTGAATCTGGGCCGCTTCAATTTAGGTTCTGCCTGCATGGGGGCATCCAAAACCGGATTGAAGAAAGCTATACAATTCACAGGGGAAAGAAAGCAATTTGGAAAATCCATTGCTGATTTTCCAGCTACCAAGGAAAAAATCGCAAAAATGGCAGGTAGAATTTACGCTGCTGAATCACTGCAGTATCGTACTGCAAACCTGCTGGAAGAATCATTAGCAGACTTATACGATTCATCTGATTTAAAACTTATTGGAAAAAGAATGAGCGAATATGCCACAGAATGTGCGATCTGCAAGGTGTTTGGATCGGAAACGCTCGACTATGCGGCAGATGAAGTACTGCAGCTTCATGGCGGAGCAGGATTCATCAAGGAATACGGAGTGGAACAAATGTATCGTGATTCCCGCATTAACCGTATTTTTGAGGGAACAAATGAGATTAATAGACTGCTGATTCCTACACACCTTTTCCGTAAAGCATTGAAGGGTGATATCGATTTAGCCGCAAGAGTGGAGGAGGCTGTTGTTCAGTTGAGCAAACCTGAACCAATCGGCCAGGGCATTTTTGAGAAAGAAAGAGCAGCGGTTAATACGATGAGAAACCTATTCCTGTTAAACGCCGGACTCGCTTACGAAGCATTTGGCAGCTCACTTGCTCATGAACAGGAAGCACTTATGAAGCTCGCCGATCTGGCCATTGCCCTTTATGCTTCAGAATCGGCTGTCTATCGTACTTATAAAGCTATTCAGGAAAATGGTGAAGAAAAAGAAGAATTGAAGATTCTTCAGACAAGAACGTTTATCGAAGGTGCGATATGGGATGCAGAAAGACTATCCCGTCAGCTTGTGTCAGAATTGGCTTCTGAAGGGAAAAGAGATCAGTTGATCGGATTAGTCATCCGAGAATGCGGCAGGTTCAGTTCCTTTGGGAAGGAAAGTGCGAGAAACAGAAGGATCGCTGAGCTTGTATATGATAAAGGCGAGTATTGCTGCTAGATATATAGAGAAGGAGTGTTTTAAAATGAAAGCCATCCAATTCAAAGAGTATGGAGGACCTGAAGTCCTTAACTTAATCGAGGTTGACCGGCCTCAGCCGACAGGACGTGAAGTATTAATTGAGGTTCATGCCATTGGGGTGAACTATGCAGATACCGCAAGAAGAGAAGGGCAATACGTCGTGCCGACACCTCTGCCGTTCATTCCTGGTGCTGAAGTGGCAGGTGTTGTCGCTGCAGCAGGTGAAGATGCGAAAATTCCTGTTGGCACAAGAGTGGTTACGTTAATTGAATCAGGCGGCTACTCGGAGTATTTATTAGCTGATGAAAGAGGGCTGATTCCCCTGCCGGAAGGATTGGATTTCAACCTGGCTGCTGCTCTGCCTCTGCAGGGCTTGAGTGCCTATCATATACTAAAAACGATGGGCAGACTTGAAGCGGGTGAAAGCGTCCTTGTCCATGCAGCGGCAGGCGGTGTAGGAACACTTGCTGTTCAGCTCGCAAAATTATTCGGTGCAGGTACCGTCATCGCCACTGCCAGCACCGATGAAAAACTTCAGCTTGCGAAAGAAATGGGTGCGGATGTTCTCGTAAACTACACAAAAGAAGGCTGGGAAAATGAAGTGCTGGAAGCAACAGGCGGAAAAGGTGTGAATGTTGCACTCGAAATGGCAGGCGGGGAAATTTTTAATAAAACTCTGAAATGCCTTGCCACCTTTGGCCGCCTTGTCATATATGGTGTGGCAAGCGGGGAGCAAAGCCGGTTTTATCCGTCATCCCTAATGGGTCGGAACCAATCAGTCATCGGATTTTTCCTTCCGCAGATTATGAGAAAACCCGAACTGCTGCAGCCGAGTATGAAGGAATTATTGACATATGCAGCTGCAGGAAAGCTGAAGCTGACAATTGGGGAAATCCATCCTCTGGAGGATGCTGCCAAGGTACATGAGCGGATGCAGTCGAGGCAAACAAAAGGAAAGCTTATTCTTGTACCTGCAAGATAATCGGAAGCCTGCCATTTACCATGTGGCAGGCTCTTTTTCTATTAAACTGACAGGAATATAGGGATTTATATAGAACATAAATAGTAGAGCTGATCCTATTTTTGATGAGGGTGATTTATATGGAAAAGGACGAGGTAAAGAAAAAGGTACAAAATACTTTCGGTAAAAATGCAGAAAAATATGTGACAAGCAAAATTCATGGAGATGCGGCTGAGCTTAATCAGCTCGTTCAAACTCTGAATCCGCAGAAAGATTGGGTGGTGCTGGATATCGCCACAGGAGGAGGGCATGTGGCCAAAAGTCTGGCACCTTTTGTTTCCCAGGTCTTCGCTGCTGATTTGACAAAAGAAATGCTGGCCAATACTGCACGCCATCTGGAAAGCTTTAAAAATATCTGGTATGTCCTCGCGGATGCTGAAGATTTGCCATTTCTGGATAAGTACTTTGATGCCGTAACCTGCCGGATAGCCCCCCATCATTTTCCCAATCCGGAAAAGTTCATTTCGGAAGCCGGGAGGGTATTAAAACCAGGCGGTCATTTCCTGTTGATCGATAACGTATCACCTGAAGAAAAAGAGCTGGCTGGCTTTATGAACACTGTTGAGAAATTGCGGGATGACAGTCATTGCCGGTGTTTGTCGACAGGAGAGTGGAGAAAGCTATTTGCTGCTTCAGGGCTGCATGAAACGAACTCGAAGAGCAGAAAGAAAATATTTGAATTCCCGTCCTGGGTAAGGCGGACAGCCGAAAGTGACGAACAGATTAAGTCAGTCGAAGATTATATTTTGCAGGCTGATCGAACTGCTGCAGATTACTTTCAAATCGAATTTCATGATGGCAGGGTGCAATCCTTTAAAGTGGATGAATGGATGGCACTTTGCGTGAAACAATAGGAGGAAATGGTGATGGATTTAAACCTGAAAAATAAAAAAGCGCTAGTAGTGGCTTCAAGCCAGGGACTAGGTAAAGCAATTGCGGCACAGCTTGCACAGGAAGGCGCCAATGTGATGATTACAAGCAGGGATGAAGCAAAACTGCAAGCTGTTCAAAAGGAATTCCGTGACCAATATAATGTTGATGTTGAGTATCACCGTGCAGATGTTACCAATCCGGAAGATATCAAACAGTTAGTCAAATATACAGCTGAAACACTTGGCGGAATCGATATTTTGATCAATAATGCCGGGGGACCTCCCGGGGAACGTTTGAATCCCTGACAGATGAAGATTGGGAAAAAGCGTTTCAATTAAATCTATTAAGCCATGTAAGGCTGATCCGGGAGGCGCTTCCCGAATTAAAGAAAAATGGCGGCAGGATTATTAATATTGCTTCTTCAAGCATTAAACAGCCGATACCAGGCCTTCTGCTTTCGAATACATTCCGTTTGGGCATTGTCGGAATGACCAAAACGCTCTCTGAGGAATTGGCAGCTTATAATATCTTAATCAATACAGTAGCTCCGGGAAGGATTGCGACAGACAGGGTTGATTACCTGGATCAGCATAACGCGGACCGGCAAAACATCTCCAAAGAAGAAGTTACAGAAAGAGCCAAAAGCAATATCCCGCTGCGCAGATATGGAACCCCGGCAGAGTTTGCGAACGTCGTAACTTTCCTGGCTTCCGACGCAAGCAGCTATGTGACGGGAAGCTCCATTTTGGTCGATGGCGGGATGGTGAAAGCATTATAGCAGGTTTTTTTGTTCGTGCAGCTAGTGTGAGAGTCCGAACCCGGACTAACTTCGGACAGAGAAATCGAAAAACCTGTTGTGGGAGTCCAAACCTGGGCCAACTTCGGACAGAGAAGTCGAAAAACCCGGTGTGGGAGTCCAAACCTGGGCCAACTTCGGACAGAGAAGTCGAAAAACCCGGTGTGAAAGTCCGAACCTGGGCCAACTTCGGACAGAGAAATCGAAAAACCTGGTGTGAGAGTCCGAACCCGGCACACCTTCGGACAGAGAAATCGAAAAACCTGGTGTGAGAGTCCAAACCCGGTGCACCTGCTGGAAAACTCAGCATAATAAAAAGACGATTTTCCGCATCTCTTAGGAAAATCGTCTTTCTCATTAACCTCGTTTTGTAATCAGTATCCAGATATATAATAGTATGGAGATCCCTACCGAACCGGCTGCTGTCATATAAATGCTGCTGTAGCCGAACAAATGGGCGATTTGGCCAAAGACCATTGCACCTATCCCAACTCCAAGATCAAAAAAGGAGAAGAATGTTGCATTAGCCATCCCGCGCCGATTGGCAGGCGCTTCTTTTACAGACCAGGCCTGAAGGGCAGGCTGGACTGATCCGAACCCTAGACCATAAAAAATGGCCGCTATATACATGATCATGCTGTTAGGCAGCCATGCCAGCAGGAACATGGCTGCTAAAATCAGCACCGCACCAGGTAAAAACACAGCCTGATGCCCCCGTTGATCATATAATCTGCCGGCAAACGTCCGGGAAATCATTAAGGCAATCGCAAACAGCAGGAAATACCAGTGTATTCCGCCTATGCCTTTTTGGGCAGAGTATATTGGAAGAAACGAAGCGATGCCGCCGAAGGTAACGGTAATGAAAAATAAAAGAAATGATGGCCTTAAGGCACTTTTTTCATAGATATCCCATCGCTTAAGGGGAACACTTTGTTTTTCAGCCTGCTTGTAGTTGATTCTAGATGACAATACCAGTGCGGCTAAACCCAGCAGGGCACAAATTAAAAATAAGAGTTTGAAAGATATAACTCCGGCAAGCGCCAGTCCCAGGGTGGGGCCGAAAGCCAGGGCTATGTTCCCGGAAAGACCGAAGTAGCCCATCCCTTCCCCGCGCCGCTTAGCAGGTATCAAATCGGTGGCAATCGTTCCGGAGGCTGTAGTTGAAAAACCCCATCCAAATCCCTGGACAATCCTTAAGACAAATAAGAAGATTAAACTATTAACAAATCCAAATGAACCAACCGAAAGAACAAAAATCGCAAGACCCGTTAAATAGACAAAACGCCTTCCCTTTGTCTCCAGCATATGTCCTGCATAAGGACGCAATAGCAGAGCAGAGAATGTAAAGATGCCGACTACAATCCCGATCAGCTGGTCATTCCCTCCCAATTTTTCAACAAAAAGAGGGATCGTGGGCAATGTCATTTGAAATCCGAGAAAAATAAAAAAGTTGGACATCAATATGAGCACAAAATCTCTAGACCAAATCTTCTCAGAGCCTGCATTCTGTTTTTTTGCTATAGTTTGAGCCATATAAATCCTCCCAAAAACGATGTAAAATGATTAGGAAATCTAAATATTTTTCTATTATAAATGAAAACAAATGGAAATTCTAATGAATGCCACTTTAAGGAGGAGTCAAATGAAGATTAGAGAAAGAGGAGTAACGATTGGAAAACTGCAGCCTGGCAAAAAGAATTGCATTACAGATGTAGAAGGGGTCATGGTAGGCCAAATCACTCTGGACTATCCTCTCAATGATAATGACCAATATGTCTGTACTGGTGTAACCGCAGTTTTGCCTCATGGCAGAAATTTATTCCGTGAAAAGGTCCCGGCAGCGAGCTATGTCATCAATGGCTTTGGAAAAACGACGGGTCTGGTTCAGGTTGAAGAATTGGGCATGATAGAATCTCCCATTATGCTGACAAACACATTTGGAGTTCCAGCGGTTACACATGGAACCCTGAAACACATGTTACGAACCACTCCTGAAATTGGAGACACAACTGGAACGGTCAATATTGTCGTTGGTGAATGCAATGATGGGTATCTAAATTCCATTCGTGCACTTCCTGTGAAACCGGAACATGCAATAGCAGCCATTGAAAATGCCAATTCGGAAAGAGCGGAGGAAGGTGCGGTCGGAGCAGGAAAAGGCATGGTATGTTTCGGATATAAAGGCGGAGTAGGGGCGTCATCGCGGGTCATAAGCGAAGAACAAAGCTCAAAAGACTACATAATCGGGTGCCTGGTGGTCACCAATTTTGGCAATAAAGATGAATTTCCATTCAGGAAATACGGCCTGTCAGAAATTCCGCAGGAAACCAAGGAAACGCCCGATGGCTCGATTATGATCATCCTTGCCACGGACGCACCAGTCAGTGACAGGCAGCTGAAAAGGCTTGCCAAGAGATGCGGTATTGGCCTCGGCCGGACAGGAAGTCATTACAGCAACGGCAGCGGGGATATTGTCATTGCTTTTTCAACTGCCAGAACCATTTCTCACCAGAGCACTGAACACGTTGAATTTGCCCATTTGATCAGAGACGACCATCCGCTTATGAACAAGCTTTTCCAAGGTGCTGCCGAATCCGCGGAGGAAGCAATTCTCAATTCCTTATCCCAGGCAGAAACGACGAAAGGGAGACAGGAAAGAGTGGTCGAGGGTATGTTTTCATAAGACATTTATCTACATTCTAAAAAGTCTATCTTTTCAGTTAATTACTTGATATAATGATGGATAAGTGAAAATACCAGGTGAGGGCGCCTTAATAGGTAAGCTGTTTTATGGCTTATTCTGTTAAGGCGCCTTTTTGTATGGAGTGAATGTAACCGCTTACTGTAATAAGCTGAGTTGGTGCATACCACTCCCTATAATCGAAGGGAGGCAATTTATGTTTACTTGTACACTAAAGAATGAAACCTATCAATTCCGTTCAATTTCAGATGTTTTGGCAAAAGCCGGTGAGGAGAAATCAGGGGATAAAATGGCAGGCATTGCTGCCAGATCTTCTCTTGAACGAATGGCAGCCAAAGTGGTGTTAAGTGAAATAACACTAAAGGAAATATATGAAAATCCGGTTATTGCATATGAAAAGGATGAAGTAACCCGCATCATATATGATGATCTTAATCTTTTTATTTATAAGGATATCGCAAACTGGTCTGTTGGAGAATTAAGGAATTATATTTTATCCCACCATACCAGTACGTCGGATTTGTTCAAAATCAGCAGGGGTCTGACGAGCGAAATGATTTCTGCTGCAGCAAAGCTGATGTCGAGCATTGACCTTGTAATGGCATCGCAGAAAATCAGGCCAACTGCGCATTGCAACACAACAATTGGCGAGTCTGGACGCCTGGCATTCCGCTGCCAGCCTAATCATCCCATTGATAATCCCGAGGGTATTCTTGCATCAATGAAAGAAGGTCTGTCCTATGGTTCGGGTGATGCTGTCATAGGTGTGAACCCCAACAATGACTCTATCGAATCAGTCTCGAGAATTTTACATATGACTCATGATTTTATTCAAAAGTGGGATATCCCGACGCAGAACTGTGTTCTTGCCCATATTACAACCCAAATGCATGCCCTCAAAAAAGGTGCCCCTATAGCTCTTATGTTCCAAAGCCTTGCTGGTACACAGGCGGCAAATGATGATTTTGGAGTTTCAAAGGAAATTCTTGATGAAGCCTTTCAGCTGATGGCCACACAAGGGACATCAACTGGTCCGAATCAGCTATACTTCGAAACTGGCCAGGGATCGGAGGTATCGCTTGATGCCCATCTTGGCATAGATATGCAGACACTCGAAGCCCGTACCTATGGATACGCCCGGCATTGGAAACCGTTCATGGTTAATAATGTATCCGGTTTTATCGGGCCTGAGACGATTTATGACGGCAAACAAGTGATTCGTGCAGATCTCGAGGACCTTTTTATGGGGAAAATGCATGGACTTCCAATGGGGATAGCCCCTACATATACAAACCATATGCAGGCAGATCAAAATGATCAGGAAATCGCCGGTATGCTGACTGCTCTTGCCGGTGCGAATTTTTATATGGGCGTGCCTGGCGGAGACGACGTTATGCTAAGCTATCAGGATACCAGCTATCATGATGATGCAAGCTTAAGAGAAATGCTTGGGCTCCGCCCTCTTCGCGAATTTGAGATATGGCTTGAGAAAATGGGAATTATGGAAAATGGCAAACTAACCGAACGAGCGGGAGATTTATCAATTTTTAAGTAGGAAGGGGGAATCAGTAATGGATATTCAGACAATCGTGAAGCAGGTAATGGAAGAACTCCAAAAAGGAGGGCAAATAAAAAACAGTCCTATTGTAAAAGAACCTGCAGAAACAAAGGAATCAAAGGGCCGCAATATAAATTATGAAAAGAGTAGCCAAGTAGGTGTAGAACAGCCAGCCAATCGGGAAGAGATCGAGAGGGTGCAATCCATTACGCCTGCCAGGATTGGGATTGGACATACTGGAGCACGAATGAAAACAAAGAATTACCTGGAATTCAGGATAGATCACGCAGCAGCCCAGGACGCAGTGTTTAAAGACGTTTCTGAGGATTTGCTGAAGGAGTTAAAGCTGCCTGTGCTCTTTTCAAAATCTGAAACGATGGACCAATACTTAATGGACCTGGACAGCGGGAGGCAACTCAATGAAACATCCAGAAAATGGGCTGCAGAAAATCTTCCGAAAAATAAACAGGTGCAAATCATTGTATCCGATGGACTGAGTTCAACAGGTGTTGAGGCAAATATAAGAGATCTGCTGCCAGCGCTTGTCCAGGGGTTAACATCGAAAAAGATTACCATTGGAGATCCTGTTTTTATAAAGCGGAGCAGAGTTTGGATTCAGGATGATTTAGCTTCTATTGTCAATTGTGATTGCATTATTTCACTCATAGGAGAAAGGCCAGGATTGGCAACTGCTAAAAGCATTAGTGCCTACCTGATATACCAGCCCAATGAGGATACTGTCGAAGCAGATCGCACTGTTATCAGCAATATTCATGAGGGAGGGGTCCCCCTGTTGAGGCGGGTGCCCATCTGGCTGATTTAATAGAGGTTATATTAAAGCATAAAGCGAGCGGTGTAAAATTAGCACAGCTTAAGTAGTATAGGAAGGCAGCAGGATTACATTTTTTCCAGCTGCCTTTTCCATTATCCAGGATAATTCCATAACTGTACCAAATTTCCTATTAAACAATTGAAAACGATGTTGACATTCTTCGGCATTCCCTTTAATATTTTTATATATTCTGACATTTTTAAATACTTATTGGGAGATCTCCGTCTATGCCAAACTTCTCAGTCGAAGAGCTATGCACTCTTCATACAAGTCTTTCAAAAATGGATGTCGAAAGAATTAAAGAGGTCTCTGCCAATCTTTCATTAATCGCCGATCTGAACCAGGCAAACGTTTTTGTTGATTGTCCTACTAAAGAAGGTAAACATGCGATAGTAGTAGCTGAAGCCGCCCCAAATACTGCTAAATCCGTTTATCAGAAGCCTGTCGCAGGAAAGTTCGCCTATGAAGCTTTTGAACCCGCCGTTTTATATACCCTGAGGACAGGGAAAAATATGTTTCTCAATCGCGCCTTGACACAGGAGGGCAAGACGGTGGAACAAAGCGTGGTGCCGATTAAAGGCTCAGAGGACCGTGTCATCGGGGCACTGATTATGGAGAAGGACATCAGTGAGAAGCTGCAGCGGCAGCTCAAATTGGAAGCGTTATCAGAAGCGACTGAAACCTTGAGCGGTATACTCATTGGAATGGCAGAAGACCGGCCGATCATCCCAGAGGTAATTGAGGAATCACTATTCTTTATTGACCATGAAAATAAGGTTGTTTATAACAATCCTTCAGCAACTAATCTCATACACGAAATTGGCAAGGAAAATTGCAGGCCCGGCGTCCCGCTGATTGATTGTTTTCCCTGTATTCAAGAAATTCTTAACGAGCCGGAAGAGCTCCTTGTAAAAGAAATGAAAATGATGAATAAGGTATTCCGTGTTAAGAAAATAAGTCTTGATCTTGCCGGTAAGTCGGATGGAACCTTCATCATACTTAAAGACCTGACAGAGCTCAGGGAAAAGGAACGGGAGATTGCTGTTAAATCTGTGGCCATACGGGAAATCCATCACCGTGTTAAAAATAACCTGCAGACTGTTGCCAGCCTTTTGAGGCTCCAGATGAGAAGGGGTGTGCCGGAAGAAAGCAAGGTGCATTTCGTGGAAAGTCTGAACCGCATCTCGAGTATTGCTTCGGTGTATGAAATTATTCTCTCGAGCTCAAGTGTAGATGAAGTAGATATTTACAGCCTAATAGAGAAAGTTGGCAATATGCTGGTCCATGAAGCAAAACACGAGCAGAAAAAGATACATATTCAGTATAGGGGACCAAAGCTTTTAATCGACTCTGAAAAAGCTGTATCCCTGTCTCTGGTCATCAATGAACTTATACAGAATTGTGTAAAGCACGCATTTAAACATATGCATGAAGGAATAGTCGAGGTCTGTTTCGAGTATTCGAATGATGAAATTAAGGTTGAAGTCATCGATAACGGTGAAGGGTATTCCCCGGAAGCAAAACCCTCTCTAGGCTTAGATATTGTGAAAATGATGATCGAGCACGACTTATCCGGTCATTTTTTAATCGAACGGGCTGAAACAGGGACTATTGCAGCTGTGCAATTTCCCTTTGAAAGGAAGGCGGAATAGCTGTGAAAAAAAGAATAATGGTTGTGGAGGATGAATCGATTGTCCGCATGGACTTAAGCTTGATGCTACAGGACGCTGGATATGAAGTAGTTGCTGAGGCAGGCGATGGTGAAAGAGCGGTCGAGCTTGCTCTTTCATTAAAGCCTGATTTAATCCTGATGGATATCAAGATGCCTAATCTGAATGGACTAAAAGCAAGTGAAATCATTTCCAATAAAATCAATACACCCATCCTGATCCTAACAGCATACAGTCAGCGGGAATATATTGATAAAGCCAAACAGGCAAATATACTCGGCTACCTTGTTAAGCCTGTTAATGAAGCCAGTCTGATTCCAGCTGTTGAAATTGCGCTCAGGCAGGCTGAGAATGCAAATGCATTCCGGGAACAGGTGGAATCCATGAATCAAAAATTAAATGAAAGAAAAATAGTTGAAAAAGCAAAAGGCATTTTAATGCAAAAGTTTAACATGCATGAAGAAGATGCTTTTAAGAAAATGCGAAAGATCAGCATGAACAAACAGGTTACACTGGAAAATGTGGCAAAGCGTATCATAGTAAAATATAACGCTTAATATCTTTTACAAGTGGATAGAACAGGCAAAGGTGCCATGCGTCTGCAAAAGCTGACGTGCGGCACCTTTTTGTCTTTTTACCTATTTTTTTACTATCAAACTGCTGTTTATCCTATGTTCTTGTAAAGAAGCTGCAGGATTCCGTTAACATATAAAACTTTTTAGGGAGGGATTTATGATGGAAATGGTAGGTAAAATCGTTATTTACATTATCATGGCCTGTGCTGTGGCTGGAGCTTTTGCAGCCATCCGCAACAGTGATGAGGGGTTAGGCAAGCAATTTATGGAGGGGCTTCATGCTGTTGGCCACATTTTTGTACCGGCTGCCGGGATAATGGCTTCCATTCCATATTTATCGTGGTTTATCGATAAGGTCTGCGGTCCATTTTTTGCTGCGATCGGGGCAGATCCTGCAATAGCTGCAACTGCCATATTGGCAACCGATATGGGCGGCTACCAGTTAGCTGAAGTGTTAAAGCAAACACAGGAAGGCTGGATCATGGCGATGATTGTCGGTTTTATGGCGGGGGCAACCATTGTTTTCTCCATACCGATGGGCCTGGCTATGCTTGATAAGAGAGACCATAAATATATGGCTCTCGGGGTGATGTCAGGCGTTCTGACCATTCCAATCGGTGCTTTCATTTCAAGTGTGATTATTGCGGTTTCCAGCTCAAGTTTCAGGGATTTCATTTCCACCTCCGGCGAGGCGAAATATCAGTTCGCGCTTGGTTTGGGACAAATCTTATTGAATTTAAGTCCGCTTTTAATCTTTGTTGTCCTGATTGCACTGGGGTTATATTTCCTGCCGGATTTAATGATCAACGGGTTCATGTGGTTTGGACGTATTTTAGATGCGGGAATTAAGCTGGTTTTGGTATTTTCCATCGTGGAAATTTTTACTGGATTATTCACAACAGTATTTGGAGGATGGGGCTTCCACCCAATCATGGCGGATTCGGAGGATCAGTTCCGGGCGCTTGAGACTGCCGGCTATATTGGAATCATGCTTGCCGGTGCATTTCCGATGGTTTATCTTCTTCAAAAGTATGCCGGCGGCCCGCTGGAGGCACTTGGCAGTAAAGTGGGATTAAGCAAGGAAGGCAGTGCAGGGATAGTTGCCACAATCGCGAACATCCTTGCGATGTTTAAATTGGTCAGAACAATGCCGCCTAAAGATAAAGTCATTAATATTTCCTTTGCAGTCTGTGCCGCCTTTTTACTTGGTGACCATTTATCCTTTACAGCAAATTTCCAGCCAACATTAATCCTTCCGATTATAGCCGGTAAAATTTCTGCTGGAATCATCGGAATTGGTTTAGCATACTGGCTGTCTGTACCTAAGGCTTTGGAATTGGAGAAAAAAGACCGTGAATCTGGCATTATCGGAAAAGATGAATATTTAACGAAAGAAGAAAAGGTTAAAAAAGCAATATAAGCAGGAGTCACCTGGGAGGGCCTAAGCAATGAATGAAGAAAAAAACGATTTATTCAAGAATTTGTGCCGGGAAAACAAGTAACACTCAGCCACTTAATCGCAAATCCCGATCCGGATATGTTTGAAAAACTGGGGATCCAGCAGGCAGGAGCGTTAGGTATTTTAACACTGACACCAAGTGAAACGGTTATCATTGCAGGAGATCTGGCGACCAAAGCGGCAGACGTGCAGATCGGTTTTCTGGACCGATTCACAGGCAGCCTTGTAATTGTAGGAACCGTGTCAGCTGTGCAAATGGCCATGGAGGAAATCAACCGCTTTTTATCTGAAACACTGAGGTACACTCCTTCGGAAATAACTAAATCATAAGGAGCTGTATAGAATGTCCAAAATGAACAGAGCGATGCTGATCGGTTCCATCGGGGCTGGAAAGTCGACATTAACAAATGCTCTGCTTGGCCGCAAAGCGGAAGCGGTTAAAACACAGGCATTGAACTATTATGACTGGATTGTGGATACACCGGGGGAATACACAGAGAATCCATTTTTCTATAAAAATATCATGGCTACGGCACTCGAAGTGACCCATGTACTATATTTGCAGGATTCCACAAAGCGGAAAACCATTTTTCCGCCGGGTTTTAGCAATGGGTTTAATAAACTCCCCATTGGAGTCGTGACAAAAAGCGATTCTGATCAAGCAGATGTAAACTCAGCAATCAGCCAGCTTAGAAATGCAGTTCCAAAAGGGCCTATTGTCATTACCTCCTCTATTTCCGGGAAAGGAATTGAAGAGATACGCTGCCTGGTGAAATGCCATTCCCTTCAGGAAATGAAGGATTATGCAGATTCATTGGCGGATGATGTCGTAATTTTCAGATGAAACCCTTTACAAAACGAAGATAATAGAATATATTTTAAATATACAAAAAAATAGATCAGGCAAAGGCGCCTTGTATGAACAACCAATTAATGGTTGCTCATATGGGGTGCCTTTTTTATTTTCCTGAATAATAGTTAATTCGTTGCAGTAAGGCGGGGATCATGTTGAAGCGTTACGATGCACAAAAAGAGAATATAATCAGCGCAGGAATCGACATCGGAACGAGTACGACCAAACTCGTCATCAGCAGATTTTCTCTCATGAATATGGCTGGCGGAACCCATATGCCGCGAATCGAAATTATCGAAAAGGAAGTGCTTTACCGGAGCCCGATTTACCGGACTCCTCTTCTAACCGCTTCATCTATAGATATTGAAGCTGTAGAGAGGCTTGTCAGAGAGGAGTATACTACTGCGGGAATCCGGCCGGCTGATATTAAAACAGGGGCTGTCATTATTACAGGAGAAACGGCAACAAAACAGAATGCCGAAGAAATGGTCCATTACTTATCTGACCATGCAGGAGATTTCCTAGTCGCCACTGCCGGTCCTGATTTAGAAGGAATCATTGCTGCAAAAGGTTCAGGAGCTTATGAATTATCCAAAAGGACTGGAAAAACTGTGGCTAATATTGATATTGGCGGAGGCACTGCCAATGCTGCAGTTTATCGTTCAGGAAGGCTGTGCGGAACATGCACCCTGCATATCGGCGGCCGGCTGATTGAATTTACAGACGGCAAAATAAATAGTATTTCTCCTCCTGTTCAACAAATCCTTCGGCAATGGGGAGCTGATTTAAAAAGAGGGGACAGCAGAAGTCACCCTATCATCGGAAAACTGACAGACTACATGGCAGAAGCAATTGCCCGAATGCTAAGGAAGGACCTTCTAAAGGCTGATTTGCCTTTGCTTCTGGGACATGATCCAAATTGGACAGAGGAGATAGATTACATCATGTTTTCAGGCGGGATCGGTGAATGCTTGTACCACTTTGAGAATGCTGATTCCTCTCCTGCTCAGTATAACGATATTGGAAAACAGCTGGCACAGTCATTGCAAAATTGCCGTGAGCTGGCCTCCTTTAAATGGGTGGAACCGGATGAAACGGTCAGGGCAACAGTTCTCGGGGCAGGTACACAAACGACAGAAATCAGCGGGGCAACCATCCATGCTGAAGGCCATGAACTGCCAATTCGCAATTTGCCCGTCTATCAGATCCGGTTTGATTACAATTTGGAAAAAGGTCTCCATCAGATTCAAGAGGCAGTAAAAAAGGCTGTGGAAATTTATGACCCTCAGAAGGAGGGACAAAATTTCGCCCTGTATTTAACGGCTCTGCCATATTTGGGCTTTCGTGATATTCAGGAGTTATCTTCAGTCTTGCTGAAATCCTTAGAAGCAAAGCCGATTCCGGAACAGCCGCTTGTTGTCGTATTAGAAAGCGACCATGCTAAAGTCCTTGGCCAGACGATTAAAGTTCAGGAAACAAAGCAAAGTATCGTATGCATCGACCAGATTAAGGTAGAGCATGGAGATTACATAGATATCGGCCACCTGCTTCAAACCAATGTAGTACCTGTTGTCATTAAAACATTGACATTCCATCGGTAAGAAATGGGGGATTATTTATGAAGCTGCAAACCAGTCATTTAGGAAATGTGTATCAATTCGAAAATCTAAAAGATCTATTTGCAAAAGCAAATGAAGAAAAATCAGGGGACCGCCTCGCGGGAATCGCAGCGGAAACCGTCCAGGAAAGAATCGCCGCCAAATTGGTTCTAAGTCATTTAACCCTATCTGATATCCGAGAAAATCCTATGCTTTCGCCTGAAGAGGATGAGGTTTCGAGAATTATAGAAAGCGGGATGAATGAACCCGTCTATCAGAGCATAAAAAATTGGTCAGTTGCTGAACTTCGTGAATATATCCTGGACGATGACACTACAGGAGAAGATTTAAAAAGAATCAGCAGGGGATTGAACAGTGAGATGATCGCCGCCGCCGCAAAAATCATGTCTAATCTTGATCTTGTTCACGCGGCAAACAAAATCGAAATACTATCCAAATGCAATATAACGATTGGATATAAAGGAACATTGGCTTCCCGTCTGCAGCCTAATCATCCAACCGATAATGTGGATGGCATGATCGCATCCCTCAAAGAAGGTTTATCCTACGGCATAGGGGATGCAGTGATTGGAATTAATCCTGTGGATGATTCGGTTGAGAGTGTAAAAAGATTGCTCCATGCCACACATGCTTTTATCAAGGACTGGGGAATACCAACACAAAACTGTGTGCTTGCACATGTAACAGCACAAATGAAGGCTATAGAACAGGGAGCACCTGCCGATATGATCTTCCAAAGCATAGCTGGAACAGAGGCTGCCAACCGATCATTCGGAATTACTGCCTCACTTCTTGAGGAAGCAAATGACATGGCAAGAACTCTCGGCACCGGCACCGGGCCTCAGCGTTTATATTTTGAAACGGGCCAAGGTTCAGAGCTTTCCGCTGAAGCACATTTTGGAATGGATCAGATGACACTGGAATCGAGAAATTACGGCTTTGCCCGGCATTATGACCCTTACATCGTAAATACAGTGGTAGGTTTCATTGGGCCGGAGTATTTGTACAACAATAAGCAAGTCATCAGGGCCGGGCTCGAAGATCATTTTATGGGAAAAATGCATGGCATCCCTATGGGTGTTGATATCTGCTACACGAATCATATTAAGGCCGATCAAAACGATATCGAAGACCTTGGCGTTCTGCTGACAGCAGCTGGAGTGAATTTTATTATTGCTGCCCCAATGGGGGATGATTGCATGCTCAATTATCAATCCATGAGCTATCATGACGTTGCCACGCTTAGGCAGACGATGAATAAGCAGCCATCTCCAATATTCAGGGATTGGCTTGAGAAAATGGGAATCTTCGAAAATGGAAAGCTGAGCAAAATCGCAGGCGATCCAACCATTTTTTCACGATAGGAGTTGAAATGAATGAATCCTGAACTGATTGAAAAAGTAACACGCCTTGTAGTGGAAAAACTTCAATCGCAGCAAACCTCTGATGTGAAAGGGCAAGAAAGCAGCGCAGGAGTAAAATTTTGGCAACATACATCAAACCCCAGCACACAACCATCCAAGATGGCAGTGGAGGTGATCAAGGCTGGAAAAGAGGATACAGACAGTCTAATAAAAATTAAAAGCTATCAGAATACAAATGCTCTTAAAATGACCTCAACAGTTAAAGCAAGTCATGATAAGAACGAAAATTATTCAAAAAAGGCAGGCATTGATCATCCGGCAGATCCAGTAGAGCTGGAGGCACTCAAGAGCAAAACACCTGCAAGAATCGGGGTGGGAAGAGCAGGAACAAGACCGAAGACAGACACATGGCTGAAATTCCGCTTTGACCATGCAGCAGCAGTCGATGCTGTCTATGGAGATGTAAATGATGAGCTTATAAACCATCTTGGACTCTTTAAAGTCAATACGATGGTAAATGAAAAAGAAGTGTACATCCGAAGACCCGATTATGGCAGAAAGCTATCAGAAGAAGCCAAAAAAATCATTCTTGCTAAATGCCAAAAGGGACCGGCTGTTCAAATCATTCTGTCTGACGGGCTTAGCTCAAGTGCGATTGAAGAAAATGCAGAGGATGTATATCTATCCCTTCAGCAATCATTAAAAAGTTTAGGCCTCGATATGGGGACCCCTTTTTATATCGAAAAAGGCCGAGTGGCTGTTATGGATGAAGTAGGCGAGCTCCTGAAGCCCAAAGTAGTTGTTTTATTGATTGGCGAGCGTCCTGGTCTGGTCAGTGCAGAATCACTGAGTGCCTACCTTTGCTATGAACCCCGAAAAGGAACGATCGAAGCTGACCGGATGGTAATTTCCAATATACATAAAGGCGGAATTCCTCCCGCAGAGGCTGGCGCCTATCTCGGGACGGTCATCCAAAAAGTTTTAAAGTATGAAGCAAGTGGTGTATCGCTCGTGAAAAAGGAAGGGTAGGAGGCAGAAAAAATGGGATTAGAACGCATTCACGCTGATATATTGGCTGTTCGGGTGATTCCTAACGTGGACCAAGAGCTTGCAAAGCAGTTTCAGCTTAAGCCCCATCACCGAAGCCTGGCGATTTTCACCTCAACAGTCGATGACGTAGGCTATACCGCACTCGATGAAGCTACTAAAAGAGCTGATGTCGAAGTGGTTTATGCCAGGTCCTTTTATGCGGGTGCTGCTCATGCTTCTGGGCCATTATCAGGTGAAATGATTGGAATTTTGGCAGGGCCGTCTCCTGATGAAGTCAAAAGCGGTATGGAGGCTGTCCTCCAGACAGCTGAATCCGATGCTTATTTTGAAGCGCTTGATGAGGAAAAAGCGCATGCCATTTATGCACATGTTGTTTCCAGAACAGGGTCCTATCTGTCAAAGGAAGCAGGCATCAAAATCGGAGAGCCTATAGCGTATTTAATAGCCCCTCCTTTGGAAGCCGTTTATGGACTTGACGCTGCTCTAAAGGCAGCGGATGTTGAAATGGTTAAATTTTTCGGGCCGCCTTCGGAAACCAACTTTGGCGGGGGACTGCTGACCGGCTCTCAATCAGCATGCCAGGCAGCAGCTGATGCTTTCCGGGATGCCATTATGGAAATTTCTCAGAACCCTATAAAATACTAATTCTTTCAAAATATCCTGAAAGGAGCGTGGAATCTTGCAATTTGATCATGATCTTCAATCCATGCAGGAAATGCGGGATGCGGTAAAGCGGGCCAAGGAAGCGCAGTTTAAGTATATGGCCTTTACGCAGGAGCAGGTTGACAAAATCGTCAAAAAAGCCGCTGATGCTGCTTATGCCAAGTCACTTTACCTTGCCCGGATGGCGGTAGAGGAAACAGGGATGGGCATTGCCGAGCACAAAAAAATTAAAAACGAAGTCGGTTCCAAGGCTGTCTATGAGTCTATCAAAGATGAAAAGACAGTAGGCATCATACATGAGGACCGGGTAAATAAAGTATCGGAAATAGCTTATCCTTACGGTGTCATTGCAGGCATCATTCCAACGACTAACCCTACTTCAACAGCCATTTTTAAAGCACTGATTGCTCTAAAAACAAGAAATGCCATTGTCGTGAGCCCACATCCAAGGGCAGTGAAATGTACAGTTGAAGCTTTAAAAATTGTGAATGAAGCAGCCATACAGGCAGGTGCACCCGAAGGATTGATTGGATGGATCTCAAAGCCTTCAATGAGTGCAACAAACGAATTAATGAAGCATCGCGACATCAATCTCATTTTAGCAACAGGAGGCGGCGGACTGGTCAGGGCTGCATATAGCTCAGGTAAGCCTGCCTATGGAGTAGGGCCTGGAAATGTGCCTTGCTATATTGAAAAAACCGCTAAGGTGGACCAGTCGGTGAGAATGATCATTGACAGTAAATCTTTTGATAATGGAACGATTTGCGCTACTGAACAATCGATTGTCGTCGATCGCAATATCAAAGAAATGACCATGAGAGAACTGAGAAATAATGGGGCTTATCTCTTAAATAACCATGAAAAAGCGGCGTTGGAAAAAGTCATTTCGCCTTCACCGGGAAAGCTGAATCCGGATATCGTCGGTCAAAGTGCTGTTAAAATCGCAGCCATGGCCAGTATCCAAGTCCCTGAAGAAACAAGAGTTTTAATTGCTGAAGAAACTGGAGTAGGCAAAGACATACCATTTTCAATTGAAAAACTATCTCCGGTTTTTGCCCTTTATACAGCGGAAAGCTGCCAGGAGGCAAAAGATATCTGCCTGCAGCTGCTCAATTTGGGCGGAAGAGGGCATAGCCTCTCAATTCATACGAATGACGATGCAGTGGCTAAGGATTTTGCTCTTGAAATGCCAGTTTCAAGAATGATGGTCAACACGCTCTCGTCTATTGGGGCTGTTGGGGCGACAACCGGATTGATGCCTTCTCTGACTCTGGGATGCGGTTCATTCGGCGGCAACATTACCTCTGATAATGTAACAGCACGCCACCTGATCAATATTAAAAGAATGGCTTATGGTACGAAAGAAATCACCATCCCAAAACCGGCATCATCATCTTCTAAAGCTGAAAAAGAACTAGCCGGCAGCCCGGATGTTGATCATATTGTTAATCAAGTTCTCAAGCAAGTATCGCCAGATGGCGAAGTGGATGCAAAGATGATTGCCGACATGGTCAATCAAGTGATGAAAAAATATCAAACTAACTAATTAGGAGGAAATAAAAATGGCTAGAGAATTAACTGCATTAGGCATGATCGAAACTAAAGGGCTGGTTGCTTCAGTGGAAGCTGCAGATGCTATGGTGAAGGCTGCGAATGTTCATTTAGTTGGAAAGGTACATGTAGGGGGCGGTATTGTTACGGTGCTTGTGCGCGGTGATGTAGGTGCTGTCAAAGCGGCAACGGATGCGGGAGCTGCAGCAGCACAGCGTGTTGGAGAATTGAAATCTGTTCATGTCATTCCTCGTCCTCATAATGAATTGGAGAGCATTCTTCCAAAAATTGATGCTGAGCTTTAATACAAGATTACTAAGTTAGGAGCTTAAATCCATGAACGAGCAAGCCATTCAATCGATTGTAGAGGAAATCGTCTCAAGGCTAAAAGATTCCTCAGGAAAAGATCATTCAATTCCAATGGCTGTCTCTGCCCGGCACTGTCATTTAAATCAAAGAGATTTGGAGATTCTTTTTGGAACAGGCTATCAGCTTACCGAAAAAGCTGATTTATCTCAGCCTGGCCAATTTGCTGCTAACGAAACTATAACCATCGCAGGACCAAGAGGAAGCCTTGAAAAGGTGCGCATTCTTGGTCCTGCCCGCAATATGACCCAGGTAGAGGTCAGCCGTACTGATTCGATCAAACTGGGGCTGAAACCCCGCTCCGCGAATCCGGGAAAATAGAAGGATCTTCACCTGTAACTCTGATAGGACCCAAGGGCAGCATTTATAAAAAAGAAGGTCTTATTATCGCGCAGGCACACATTCATATGGCTCCGGAAGATGCTGAAACTTTCGGCGTGAAAAATGGGGAATACGTTAAAGTTGAGGCAGAGGGAGAACGTCCAATATCCTTTGGAAATGTGTTAATTAGAATCTCACCCCGGTATAGACTTGAAATGCATATTGATACTGATGAAGCCAATGCAGGACTGATTACCGGTAAAACAGCTGGCAGGTTAGTAAGGCAAGAGGAAAGATTATGATTGACCGGCATTTAATTGAACAAATAGTTGAAGAAGTGGTAAAAAATTTATTTGGTGCCAAATCTGCTCCAAATTCTAAATCTAAACATAATATCCTCGCAGTTGGAGATTTAGGGAAAGTCGATCCAAATATATTAGAAGTGTTAGAGGAAAACTGGAATGTCCTTCCTTATGACTTTAGCGAAGAAGCTGAGCTGCATAATGTTATGAGGGTTATTTTTCTTGATGCTTCCCAGGACTTGTTTGTGAAAGGGGCACTGGGCATTTGCGATACACCGGAAAGCGAGCTTCTCTCAGCCTGTATTATTGACTATGTCCCTGTTACCTTAATTCCGAAAACAAAACTTTATAAAATCCTGAATGGAGAGAAAAAACAAACGGGGAGTATTCTTTAAGCTTAATGGAGTATAAGGAAAAGCTGTTAAAGTTCGGGGTTGAAATCAATAGCCTGGAAGATTTTGCAGCGCCAAAGCCTATCAGCGCAGATCAGCCTCTCTCAAAGAAGCTGATCACACAAAGAGATGTTCAAGAATGCAAAATGAATGAAATCCTCGCAGATAAACAGACCATTATAACACCTTTAGCACGCGATACAGCACGGGAATTGGGAAAAAGCATCATTGTAATGGATACAAAAGGGGCTGAAAACACATGGAAATGGGAACGGTAATCGGCAATGTATGGGCCACAAGAAAAGAAGATAATTTAACGGGCCTGAAATTTTTGGTTGTCGAGCCTCATGGTCTTTCAGCAGCAAAATCATTCGTTGCGGTTGACCGTATTGGGGCAGGAGTCGGTGATCAAGTTCTCGTTACGCGTGGAAGTTCGGCTTCAAATATGTCCGGAGATATAAGATTGCCAATTGATGCATTGATTATTGGAATTATCGATTCTGTAGACGTTGAAAAGAAAGAGGTGAAATAGGATGGCAAGAGCACTAGGCATGATTGAAACAAGAGGGCTTATTGGGTCCATTGAAGCAGCAGATGCCATGCTGAAAGCTGCTGATGTTACTTTGGTGAAGCAGGAAAAAGTGGACGCCGCTTTAGTAACGGTTTTGGTTCAGGGGGATGTAAGTGCTGTTCAGGCTGCTGTGGATGCAGGTAAGGAAGCAGCAGCCAGAGTGGGTGAACTCGTGTCAGCGCATGTTATACCTCATCCTGATGAAGATATCAAAAAAGCTTTATTAGATGACAGGAAACCAAAGGAAATGAAACAAGAGCCAGCTCCTGAAGCACCCCCGTAAAAAAGGGAGCCAGCAAAAAGAAACAGATATCTGCGGCGGAACTGGATAGCGTTGAAGATAATTAAAGTACTCCACTAGTACGATGAAATGGAGGAACAGCCATGACTTTTAAGAGAAGAAAGATTGCCGTAATCGGGTCAGGCTTTACGGGTGCGACAGCAGCATTGATGCTGGCCCAAAAAGAATTGGGAGACATAATCTTAGTTGACATACCTTCACAGACGAACCCAACAAAAGGCAAGGCCCTGGATATGCTTGAAGCTGGACCGATTCAGCGCTTCAATGCCAGCATAACCGGCACTTCAAGCTATGAAGACATTCAAGATGCCGATTTAGTATTGATTACTGCCGGAATGCCAAGAAAACCAGGAATGAGCCGGGACGATCTTGTCGCTGTAAATGAAAAGATTATGATCGAAGTTTCTCAAAATATAAAAACATACGCCCCGGAAAGCTATATTATTGTGTTAAGCAATCCTGTCGATGCAATGACCTTTGTCTGCTATAAAACTACTGGTTTTCCGAAAAATAGGGTAATCGGCCAATCGGGAGTATTAGATACAGCCCGATTTAATACGTTTGTGGCTCAAGAGCTGGGAGTTTCCATTGAAGATATTTCAGGTTTTGTCCTGGGCGGTCATGGAGATGATATGGTTCCGCTGGTCAGATATTCGTATGCTGGCGGCATTCCACTGGAGAAAATACTCCCTGCCGACCGAATCAAAGCGATTGTGGAAAGAACCAGAAAAGGCGGAGGAGAAATTGTAAATCTGCTTGGCCAGGGAAGTGCCTATTATGCTCCTGCAGCTTCAATGGTTGAAATGGCAGAATCGATTCTGAAAGATAAAAAACGAATCCTTCCTTCAATTGCCTATTTGGAAGGTGAGTATGGATACAGTAACATCTATCTGGGAGTGCCTACAATCCTGGGCGGAAATGGAATAGAAAGTGTCATTGAAATTCCATTGACTGCCGATGAGAAAAAAGCTCTTGATCAATCTGTTAAGTCAGTACAAAATGTAATGAGCATACTTGAAACAGCCAAAGCGTAAGAGGGCTGACTTGTGAGGAAATTATTTTTTCTCACGAGTCAGCTTTTTTTATTTTGTTTAAACTGTTCACTAACCGGGTACATTGTATTTAACAAGCTTAGCAGCTGCTGACAAAATTTCCAGTAAATAATGATTTGAATAATCTGAAAACTTCTGTTACAATAGAAAAAAGGTCAAGGGGTTGATTTTAAATGGAAAAACGTCTACTTAACTCGCCGCAACAGTCTGAGGAAAACGTGTCAGTGTTAGCAGAACAAGTCCTAAATCAAGCTCTTAAGGAATACCGAAAAGAAAAGCTTCGCGAAAAAATTGATGAAGCATTGACTAGCCGAAACAAGGAAGAATTCATCCGCTTAACAGATGAATTAAAGAAGATTTCTTAGAAAGCCCACAATTAATAATGTTAAAAAGGCAGCCTGTTCGAAAGAATGGGGCTGCCTTTTGTTGTTTAATATATTTTAATGAATGATTGAGAAAGCCCAATTTTAAACAATGAAAAGCTTCAGCATAATTGCTTGCAAAATCCAGAACAGGAAGGAACAATAGCAGTCAAAAACACTAACCAAGGCTTAAAAAAGAGCAGTAAAGAAAAATGGTGGTTAATCTGATGGATTAAAGACGAAATTGAGTGGAGTAAGGCAAAATGGTAGTTAATCACATGGAATAACGACGAAATTGAGTGCAGTAAAGCGAAAATGGTAGTTAATCGCGTGGATTTACGACGAAATTGAGTGGAGTAAGGCGAAAATGGTAGTTAATCACATGGAATAAAGACGAAATTGAGTGGAGTAAAGCGATATGGTAGTTAATCTGATGGAATAAAGACGAAATTGAGTGCAGTAAAGCGATATGGTAGTTAATCTGATGGAATAAAGACGAAATTGAGTGCAGTAAAGCGATATGGTAGTTAATCGCGTGGATTTACGACGAAATTGAGTGGAGTAAGGCGAAAATGGTAGTTAATCACATGGAATAACGACGAAATTGAGTGGAGTAAGGCGAAAATGGTAGTTAACCACATGGAATAACGACGAAATTGAGTGCAGTAAAGCGAAAATGGTAGTTAATCGCGTGGATTTACGACGAAATTGAGTGGAGTAAGGCGGAAATGGTAGTTAATCACATGGATTTACGACGAAATTGAGTGGAGAAAGGCGAAAATGCTAGTTAATCCAATGGATTTACGCCGAAAAAGAGAGTAGTAAAGCAAAAATGGTAGTTAATAGGTAATTCAACACCTAAATAGAATACAGATAAAAATCCAGTCGTTATAACCGCTGTCAATAATCCGAAAATCAGGAACCCTCAAAAAATCATCGTCATAACGGTACCACCATCCCAAAAGAAGAACCCAATTCGAAAATTTCTAACACCACCAGCTGTTTCACCAAACTGTTCCACATCGTTCCAAAATGAAACGCTGAAACACTCCTCTAACAAACAAACCTTTGTAAGAAAGACATTCAACCTTGGCACGGAAATTGCAACAATACTCATTAGCAAGATATAAATCAGAAACGATAAGGGGAGGAAGCTATGTTTGAAGAGAAATTGGATTTAAGATTGCCGGGGCCGGTTCAGGTTCCGAAAGAAATACAGCGTGCCATGCTAAGAAGTTTCGATCACCCCATGATGGATTACCGGAATCCAGCCTTCCAGGATGTACTTCAGGAAACGACTGAAAAGTCCAAAACGATATTCCAGACTGAAAACCTGGTGATTCCGCTTACCTCAAGCGGAGCTTCCGCCCTTGAAACAGCAATTATTAATACGGTTGGCCCCAATGATACGATCATCCTTTGCGTTGTCGGCTATTTTGGTGAGTACCTTCAGGGAATTACAGACCACATTGGCTGCAAAACCGTCCGGGTCGATGCGGAATGGGGAAAAATTGTCGATCCTGAGGATGTGAGAAAAGCATTAAAGGAAAATCCTGAGGCAAGAGCTGTTTTTGCGACACATTGTGAAACATCCACCTCTGCAATCAACAACATAAAAGAGATTGCAGCAGTTGTAAAAGAAACAGATGCCATATTCCTCGTTGATGCGGTCAGCTCGATAGTCGGCACCCCCTATATATGGACGAATGGGGCATTGATATAGTGGCAACTGGAGGACAGAAAGCTTTAATGCTGCCTCCAGGACTTGCATTGATTACTTTGAGTGAAAAAGCATGGAATACTGTAAATGATCATCAGTGCCCATCCTTCTATTTTGACCTTAAACTTTATAAAAAAGGCCTGGAATCAGGAACTGGAACACCTTATACCCCAAATATATCACTTGTATGCGGGCTGCTTGAGGCCTGCAATATGATAGAAAGAAACGGAGGAATAGAAGCTGAGTATAAAAGGCATGCAGCACTTCGGGATATGACAAGGGCAGGGGTAAGGGCTTTAGGTCTTGAATTGCTGGTGGATGACTCGGCTGCCAGTCCAACCCTGACAGCCGTAAAATTAAATAATGCCGATGAATTCAGAAAGATGATGCGGGAAGATTTCCATATCGCATTGGGAGGCGGTCTTGGAAAGGTGAAGAATCAGATTTTGCGTCTCGGCCATATGGGATATACGGATGCGGCAGATATGCTGAAGATGTTTGCCGCAATGGAGCTTGCTTTATTGAAGACCGGATATGAAGTGGAGTTAGGTGCAGGAGTTTCCGCCGCACAGCGGCATTGGCTCGAAAATCCATACTGTTAAATTTCTGGTCCTAAGGAGACGTGAGCCGGGTGAATATATTTGAAAAACGACTCGCTGAACTGGCAAATCTCCCATCAGTTACTCCAGGGGATCAGATCAATGTGATCCCAGATTTCCTATTCGTCAGCGGCAAAAATCCCCTTAATGTTATCAAAGGATTTATCAGACAAGGGTACAAAAACGTTAAAAATCCGGCCAAGATTCTTTTTCTTATGGAGATGCGAAAGATGAAGCCATCCGTAAGTTCTGTTTAGGAAAAGGAATAAGACTAATAGATTGCGATTTGGCCCAATATTTCCGTTCAGAAAATATTCCGCTGAATGGAATGCTTATTGCAGGAATAGATGAGGATATTAAGTGTCTTGGAGGAAGGGGGCCATTCCCATTGTTATCTCGCCGGATTCAATGGCGGCTTGCCTGGCATCCGGATCATTTAGTATGTTCATACCTGAAACGACTTATATTGAAATCAACGGAGCCTTAACTGGAAAAGGAAACGGAAAAATGCTCTGCACCCATCTGCTGGACATTTTTGAGGACAGTTTAATAGGAAATGCAGTGATTATAGGAGGTACGGTTTTTGAACAGCTGAATGATAAGGACCTTAAGGATCTCTCTTATTTTTTTCAGCTTTCCGGCACAGCAGCGGGGATGTGTTCACCAGATGGCCCGTTTGGCCAGGTTGAAGGCGTGATTAAAATAAAATCAGAAACTATTCTGATCTAATTTATCAAACAAATAGACTGATTATTATGAAAACTTACCGAAATTTTCCTTGGCATCTGATAAGATTAACTTAATATAATTATAAAACTTGTCCAAGAGAAAAAGGAAAATGAGGTGAAGCAATGTCCGAAATTGCCATTTTAACCCCAATTGACGCGCTTATACAGGTTTCAAAGGAAGCAGCGAAAAAAACAGGAGAAGATGTCGCGATAAGAAAGGTAAGCTTCCGGAATGCTATTGCAGCTGCTAAAGAATTTGAAAAAGCCGGCACAGAAGTAATCATTAGCAGAGGAACCCTGGGATTAAAGCTCATTGAGTCCGATCTTGGCATACCCGTCGTGCAGATTCCCATAACCGGATATGATCTGCTTCGAACCATCAAAGAAGCGCAAAAGCTCGGACAGAAGATTGGAATAGCCGACACCCGGGATGTTTTGCAGGGGATCCAAACAATTGAATCCGTGCTGGGGTTATCGATTGAAAAGCATTGCGTAATTGTACCTGAGGAAGCTGAAGCAGCTGTCGAGGCTCTCAGCAAAAAAGAGATAGATGTCCTGATTGGGAAAAGTATTTTTACGAACAAAGTCAAAAATAATTCGATAAAAACAGTGATATTAACGTCTGGAGTGGAATCGGTCATCCAGGCCATTCATGAAGCAAGAAGCCTGATTGAAGTAAGGCGCACAGAATTGAAACGAACCAAGGAACTCCAGGCAATTCTTGATTTTATTGCTGATGGTGTAATTGCTGTGGATGAAAAAGGGGTTATTACAGTATGCAATCCTTCCGTTTACAGTATCTTGAACCTGCCATATGATTCTGTAATCGGTAAGCAGATTGATGATATCCTCGTTAATTCACAAATGAAAAAGTTCTTTCGACTGGTAAGGAAGAACTGAACCGCATTCAGGATGCCAATGGTGTAAAAGTGGTTGCAAATCGAATACCCATCAGGCACGAGCAAAAGGTGTTTGGAGCTGTCTGTACGTTTCAGGAGGTTCATAGACTTCAGCAGCAGGAGCAGGAAATCCGTAAAAAGCTCCTTCACCGCGGCCATGTCACAAAATACAGTCTAAATAATATTGTCGGGGAAAGTGAGATGTATCAGAAAGCGATCGAAAAGGTGAAGAAATATTCTCAGGTGGATTCTACTATTCTCCTGACGGGTGAAACAGGTGTGGGAAAAGAGGTATTCGCCCATTTAATCCATAGCTTCAGCAAGCGAACGGAAGGGCCATTCGTTGCAGTGAATTGTGCGGCTATCCCTGAAAACCTGCTGGAAAGCGAATTATTCGGCTACGTCGAAGGAGCCTTTACGGGAGCGAAAAAGGAGGAAAAACCGGGTTATTTGAATTGGCTCATCAGGGAACCATCTTCCTTGATGAAATTGGCGAACTCGCTGAATCCCTCCAGGCCCAGCTCCTCAGGGTTTTGCAGGAAGGGGAAGTGATGCGGCTAGGGGATGAAAGAGTGATCCCCATTAATATTCGGGTAATCGCTGCCTCGAACCGTGATTTTGAGAAGATGGTCGAAGATGGGAGCTTCCGGGCTGATTTGTATTATCGCCTCAATATTCTTGATATCCCAATTCCGTCCTTGCGTGAAAGGATCCTTGATATTCCATTGTTATGCGATTTTTTCATAAAAGAATTGGAACCGGGCATTCGGAGAAATATTAAGGGCTTCACTGCTGAAGCTATGAAGATTATGCAAAGCTATCATTGGCCGGGTAATATACGCCAGCTCAGGAACATTGTTGAAAGAGCGATGATTCTTTCCCCTGAGAAATTGATTGATTCAGAAACTGTTTTAGCTGCAGGCGGGAAAGACTTTTCCAAATTGCATGTGCTGAAACAACACAGCATTAATGAAGTAGATGAAGAAACGA
Source organism: Cytobacillus pseudoceanisediminis (assembly GCF_023516215.1). NCBI lineage: Bacteria > Bacillati > Bacillota > Bacilli > Caryophanales > Bacillaceae > Cytobacillus > Cytobacillus pseudoceanisediminis. The sequence continues at coordinate 1,442,452 of NZ_CP097349.1, forward strand.
AGCTTCAAAACTATGAGAAAGAGTATATACTGAACGTGCTGAAGCAGGTAAACGGCAATAAAACAGAAGCCGCAAAGATTCTGGGGATCGGCAGGACGACCCCTCTGGCGAAAAATAAATAGTTTGTAAGGAGGAGAAAGAATGAATGAAACAATGACACCGCCTCCGCTGGATGAAAACGTGATATCCCGATTAAGAAATATCTTCGGAGACGACCGGCTATTAACCAATTGCACTGATATGATGACCTACTCCTATGATGCATCCTTTGAAACACAGCTCCGTCCGAAACTGCCTCAAGTGGCCGTTATTGCTCTGTCAACTGAAGAGGTCAGTGAATGTGTCCGGCTGGCCAACGAATTTAAAATACCGTTATACCCGAGAGGGGCAGCCACCGGGCAAACAGGCGGAGCCGTCCCGGTTAAAGGCGGCATTATGCTGGATTTATCGAAAATGAACCGAATCCTGGAGATTGATCACAGGAATATGCAGGCAGTGATTGAGCCGGGAGTCATCCAAAATGATTTAAATGAGGCTTTGAAGTCTTATGGACTAAGATTCCCTCCTGACCCGGGAAGCGCAAATATGTGCACAGTGGGAGGAATGGTTTCCAACAATTCAAGCGGGCTGAGGGCAGTCAAATACGGTGTTACCCGCCATTATGTCCTGGGAATGGAAGTCGTACTGCCCACCGGTGACATCATTGTGACTGGCGGAGCAAAATCGAAGGCGCTTAAATCGGTCTCCGGCTACGACCTTGCCCATTTAATGATTGGTTCAGAAGGCACTCTTGGAATTGTAACGCGCCTTCGTCTGAAATTATTGCCGCTCCCTGTCACACGAGGTATTGTTTTATGCTCATTTGAAAGATTGGAAGATGCGGGAGAGGCGGTTAACGCTGTTTTTTCTTCAGGCCTGCAGCCATCAGCCATCGAAATCATGGACTTCAATTGTACGAAGGCTGTCAACATGATGAAGCCTGAGCTGAATCTTCCCCTGGATAATGAAGCTATTCTTGTTTTTGAAGTGGATGGTGCCAAAGAGGAGGTAACCTCCCAGGTGAACCGGCTCAGGAAGGTAGTCGAAAAATTTACGAATTATATAAAGTTCAGCGATGAGCCGGATGAGTGTGAAAAGCTCTGGCAGGCAAGGAAGCTTGTTGGTGCTGCGGTTGGACTTTTAAAGCCGGGCGGTTTCCGGGTGTATGGCGGCGAAGACATCTGTGTGCCAATTTCGAGACTCCCTGAAACACTCCGGGAGATTCATAATATCGCAGAACGATATGGCATCATCTGCGGAATATACGGTCATGTTGGTGATGGAAATATGCATACCGGACCGGTAGTGAACATGAATAATGAAATTGAAATGGAAAATGTGCAGAAACTGATCGACGATATTCATGAACTGGCAATCAAAATGGAAGGAACGACGACAGCCGAGCATGGAGTTGGAATTGTCCGTGCCAAATATATGGATGTAGAGCATGGTCCTGCCATGGAAGTGATGCGGGCCATTAAAAGGACGCTTGATCCAAATAATATTTTAAATCCAGGCAAGATGGCATTGCCTAACTAGGTTGGAGGTGAATGTAATGAAATTGCTGACGGCGAAGGAATCCATGCAAACATGCGTGCGCTGCGGTGCCTGCCGCAATGTTTGTCCTACCTTAGATATCACAGGCAGGGAAGCTGATGGTCCCAGGGGCAGAGTATTGATGGCAAGAAGTCTGATTGAGGGCAATATCCCCGTAAATCAGGAAATCAAAGATCAGCTTGATCGCTGCCTGCTTTGCTCAGCCTGTGTGGATGCATGCCCTATTGATGTTCAGGTCCCTGATATCGTCATGCTCGCCAAGGAGCGAATAGCAGCAGCCGCTGAAGCACCTGTACAAACAGATATTAAAAAACCTGCATATCCGGTAAGGACTTTTAAAGATTACTTCTTTGACCATGTTCTTGCCAACCAAAAAAGGCTTAATACTGTTGGCAATCTTCTGTGGTTTTATCAAAAAAGCGGGCTTCAGTATATAACTAGAGGACTGGGCATTTTGAAATTCTTCCCAGAGCAGATGAGGCAAATGGAAAGAATCACGCCTTCCATTTTACCGCCTTCAGGGAGGAAACATCATGCTGAGTTTACTCCGAGGGCTGATGAAGAAAAGGCAGCAAGGGGCCGGGTAGCCTTTTTCCATGGCTGCATCATGGATGTCATGTTCAGAGAAACAAACGATAATTCCATTAAACTGCTGTCGAAGACTGGATTTGATGTGGTAACCCCTAAAGCGCAGATGTGCTGTGGAGCACTCCACCATCATAGCGGAAAAAGACAGGGCCATTGAAATGGCCAAAGCGAATATTCAGGCTTTTGAAAAAGCAAATGTGGATTATATTATTACCAATGCCGGAGGATGCGGTGCTGCACTTGCGGAATATGCAGATTTATTCAGGGGGATCAACATTGGCTGGAGAGGGCTAAAGTATTTTCTGCCAAAATAAGGGATATCAGTGAGATCATATATGAAAAAGGAGAAATGCCTGAAACTGCCGGCAGAGGTGAAAGAGTAACCTATCAGCCTTCCTGCCATCTGCAATATGTAATGAAGGTGAAGGATGCTCCAGCTAAATTGGTGAAGGAAATTCCAAACTCGGAATATGTGGATCTCCCTGAAAAGAAATATTGCTGCGGGTCTGCCGGAATTTATAATTTATTGCAGCCAAAACTTGCGAATGAAATACTGGATAAGAAAATGTCCAGAGTCAAAGAAACTGAATCAGCTGTTCTAATAACAGCCAATCCAGGCTGTTTCCTCCAAATGAAACTGGGGGTTCATCGTGAAGGAATGGAGGATCAGATTGAAACAAAGCATGTTGCCGACTATCTGATGGAGTCAATTGAAAGGGCAGAATCTGCAGGAAAACAATAAAAGTTTCAAATTGAAACAGAAGAGTGGACAATTTGTTTCAAAAGAGAACAAAAATGATTGATAAGTGTATTGGAAGGAATTCAGAATTTAAATTCATTAAAAGTGTGAATGTCCCATTTAATTTGAAACCGCTTACGATTTTGGTTCCCGGTAAAAAAGTTAATCGAGTTATTTGCTTTTCGGCACAAAAATTGCATTGAAGTTTAATGAAACATGACATAAACAGGGAGGTGACGATCCAGATCGAGGAATAGGTCCATGTCTGATTAAGTAATCTTCATTCTAAGTTGTTTTATAGGAAATAATACGCTTTTAATTTACAGAAATTTAAAACTTTTCTTAATATGGGGGAAAATTAACATGAAATTAAAGAGGATTTCGTTTTTGTCTCTGGCAATTGCATTGGTATTCTTTTTGCAGGCATGTAATTCTTCACCTCAGGGAGCAAGCTCGGAGGAAAAGAAAAGCAGCGGCAACTTTCCCGAGCGGCAGATTGAAATTATTGTTGGCTTTGGCGCGGGCGGCGGGAGTGACAATTTTGCCAGGGCCATTGCAAAAGAACTTAAAGATATTCTTGGTGTAAACATAAATGTTGTGAATATGCCTGGTGCGGCGGGGATTAATTCGGCTGACCATGTGGCAAGGCAGCCGGCTGATGGTTATACCATCTGGTCTGCAACATCCAATCATCCCGTAAATATTGCAGCAGGAGTGGAAAAAAATGATTTGAGCAAATTAACTTCTGTCGGAAGGGTCCAAAATGATACCATGACCCTCCAAGTAAAAAGCGATGGCAAGTTCAAGGATATTGATGATCTTATCGCAAAGGCAAAGGAAAAACCTGGTGAGATCACAATTGGCGGTACAGGTTCAGCCGGCTTTGATGAACTGGTAGTCAAACAGTTTGAAAAAGCCACTGGAACAAAGTTTAATTATATCTCATTTGAAGGTTCTGGAGAGATGACAGCAGCACTGCTCGGGGGACATATCGATGTCATTGCAGAGGAGCCTGGACCATCGATTGCGCAGCTGGAAAGCGGAGATATTAAGATGCTGATTGCCTTTACTGAAGAGAAAATGGAAGGTTTTGAGGACGTTCCGATATCAACTGAAATGGGGATAGATGTAACAGACGGCCAGGGCAGAGGCTTCATGGTCCATAAGGATACGCCGCCTGAAATCATTTCAGCGCTTGAAAAAGCCCTTGAGGAAGCGAAAAATCGCCCGGACTATAAAGAGTATGAAAAAGCCAATTACTTGCACCTTCGGGATGGCTGGCTAAATTCAGAAGAGTATAATGCCGAATTTGAAAAGCTAATCGACACTTACGGTTCTCTATTAAAAGAATGATTGAATAAAATTGCCGAAAGGCAGAATATCTGCCTTTTTGCCTCCTGCAAGCTTCATGATAGATTTTCATAGATTTGCTCGATAGGCTGCTGAAGATTTTTGTCGAAGTAAAACTAGTTTTATATAATCTTGAGAGATTTTGTTCAGGTTATTGACTGCCATTCCGACTGGCAGATATGATCGCCCTTGAAGCTGTATCCAGGATACAGCACACAGTATACAGCAACAGGCAGAGATAATTCATTTAAAGGAGGATAGGCAAAGATGGTGCAGGGCCTGAAATTTACGCAGCCGCTTTATCAGCAAATCTATGACATTATAAAAAAATCCATTTTGTCAGGACAATTAAAGCCTGGTGAGAAGGTCAATGTTTCCCATCTGGCGGAAAAATATAATATAAGCCGGACCCCGTTAAGAGAAGCACTGCGCCAGCTGCAAATAGAAGGACTGCTGGTTCAGGATCAGCTGGGGCTATCTATTGTAATACTGGATGAAACTGATTTTAAGGATTTATATGAAACTCGCATTATGCTGGAACCTCAAATAATGGGACTTGTTTTGAAAGCGATTACAGAAGAGCAGCTGAATTGCATTGAAGAAATTCTTGAAAGAGCTGAAGATGCCTTTTTGGAAGGAAACCATCTACTTTTACTTGAATGGAATGCTAAGTTTCATGATCGGCTCTTGGATGCAAGCCCAAACAGGCGGGCAGTGCACTTGCTTAAGCAAGTACGTTCATTTCTTTTGCTATACCGGGCCAATATCCTAAAAAACAACGAGCATAATAGAGAAATTCTTAAGGAACATAGCCAAATCCTTCATGCTCTTAAAGCCCGGGACGAGATAGCTGTCTACCAATCTGCAGCGAATCATCTGCGCAACGATCTGGAACGCGGAATGAATATGATCTGCGAATAAAAAAAGAGCATCTCCACTCGCCAAAATAGAAATGCTCCATTCTCATGAAAATCGATTTTATTATAACATGCACAGATTATGAATGTATAGAAATGAACAGCTGCCGGTCACATCGGGCTCACTTCTGAGACAATATTTTCAAAATGGGGTGTTCTGAGTGGGACCATTACAAGGAATGAAAGTCCTTGATGCATCGCAAATCATGGCTGGTCCGTATTGCACTATGGTCCTTGCGGATCTCGGTGCGGAAGTCATGAAAGTGGAGAAAGTGAATGGCGGAGACGATTCCCGCCAAATGGGCCCTTATGTAAACGGGGAATCTACCTGCTTTTTTCAGATAAACCGAAATAAAAAAAGCATAGCATTAAACCTTAAAACAAATGAAGGAAAAGAAATTTTCTATCAATTGGCTAAAGAAGCAGATGTTGTTGTTGAAAATTACCGCCCGGGAGTAACAAAATCACTTGGCATTGACTTTGAAAGCCTAAAGAAGATTAATCCTGGGCTAGTCTACTGTTCTATTTCAGGTTATGGCCAGACTGGCCCTTATTCCCATAAGGGCGGGTTCGATCTGGTAGCCCAGGGGATGACAGGGCTTATGAGCATGACCGGAGAAAAAGGAATGCGGCCAATGAAATCAGGCATCGCCGTTTATGATATCGGGGCAGGCATAACTGCAGCCTATTCGATATTGGCAGCTTTTATCCATAAGATGAAGACAGGGGAAGGACAGCATGTGGATATTGCCCTGGCTGAGATCGGGCTTCCATGGTTTACGTGGGAGGCAGGGGCCTATTTTGCAGAAGGAACGATACCGGAAGCAACCGGCTGGAGGCACCGTGTGTCTGCTCCATACCAGGCGGTTAAAACAAAATCGGGTTATATGATGCTTGGATGTGCCAATCAAAGGACATGGGAAAGATTTTGCGAAGATGTTGCCGAAAAGCCTGAATGGCTGACAGATCCGCGCTATAAAACCAATTTATTGAGAAACAAACATGTGAGTGAACTGGAAGAAGATATTGAGGCTGTATTAATGCATCAAGATACCAGACATTGGATTGATCTCTGTGAAAAAGCAGGGGTGCCTGCGGGACCAATCAACAACTTTGCAGAGGCGGTTCAGGATCCGCATTATGAAGCAAGAGGCATGATTCAGGAAGTGGAGCATCCATTAATCGGAAAAATGAAGATGATTGGCATTCCCGCAAAATTTTCAAAAACTCCAGGTGAGGTGAAAACCCCCTCTCCTCTCTTCGGACAGGACACGATTGAAGTGTTGAATGGTTTGGGCTATGACGAAGATTCCATAAGAAATTTAACAAAATCAGGAGCTGTGAAGACCTTGGAAGAAAAGCCCATCCTGAATAAAAAATAACAGAAAGGTCGTTAGTGATATGTCTAAGAATCTGGAAGCATTCAGCAGGGAGAAGACGTACAGTGAACCGGTTTATCTTCAGGTTGAAGGAGAAATTGCATTCATATGCTTCAACCGGCCGGATAAAAGGAATGCCCTCAGTTATGAAATCTGGTTAAGGATTCCGCAGCTTATTGAGGAATGCGAAAATGATGCCAATGTAAAAGTAATCATTTTTAAAGGGACTGGATCTGCTGCTTTTTCGGCAGGCGCAGATATCAGCGAATTTAAGACATTAAGGTATACAGCAGAAGGCGCTGAAAAGTATAACAAGGCTACGATGATAGCAGAAAAGTCAATCATGAATGCATCTAAGCCAACGATTGCCATGATACAGGGCTTTTGTGTTGGCGGCGGATGTGAAATTGCGGTTGCCTGTGATTTTAGATTCTCTGATGAACAGGGCAATTTCGGCATTACTCCAGCAAAGCTTGGCCTAGTATACAATACACCGGGAACCAAAAATGTTGTAGATCTTGTCGGCCCGGCGAAAGCCAAGGACATTCTTTACACAGGAAGGCTCCTGGATGCCCGGGAAGCGTATCAGATTGGTCTCATCGATCGGATATATCCTGCAGAAGCCATTAAAGAGGAAACGGTCAGATATGCAGAGTTAATTTGCAGAAATGCTCAGCTGTCAGTCAGGGGTTCAAAAAAATCATTAATGAAGTGCTTGCCGGGGCCATTGAAGATTCACCTGAAACAGCCGAGCTTGTGATTGAATCGTTTCTTTCAGAGGATTATCGGGAAGGCGTGCGTTCATTTTTGGAAAAACGGAAGCCTGACTTTAAATATTCTTAAGTGGATAGGAAATAAAGTGTGATTAAAATGGCAGGGAGGCTCACAGCCTCCTCCAATTAACTTACTGAATTTTGGGGGCTAAGAGATGCAGCTGGAACGAAATCTTTCGATTATCATGATAGTCTTTTCGTCTTTTTTTCTGGTTATGTCACTCCAGGTGGAAAATAGGACAGGGAATTTCATTTCTGCAGGAACATGGCCGGCAGCTTTAATGATCCTGATGCTAATTCTATCAGTTATCCTGCTGATGAGGGCTCTAAAGGTGAAAAATGTTGAGAATATAAAGGGAGATGACATTGATTCAGCAGATGCAGATAATGAGGAGCAGCTCGTTCATCCGAAAAAGTTCTTCCTCTTGTTTGCAGTTCTTGCCACCTATATTTTTATTCTTGGCTATGTTGGTTTTATTGCTGCAACGATTCTGGGGATTTTTGTGATGGCGCTTTTGTTCGGTATGAAAAGCTATATTCGGGCTCTGCTGACAGGTATTCTGGCAACTGCCGGTTCTATCGTGCTGTTTCCCATTTTATTGAATCTGCCTTTCCCGCGGGGAACAGGGATTTTTTATTCACTTAGCTTGCTGTTTTATTAATAGCCAACTTTAATAAAAGAGGTGAACTTAATGATAGAAGGACTTTTAGGCGGTTTTGGGAATCTTTTTCAGCCTTTTAATTTTTTCATTCTTATGGTCGGTGTCCTGCTTGGTTTCATTGGAGGAGGGATACCGGGTATAAGCGGAACCATGCTGGTCATTATTCTTCTTCCTGTCAGTTATGCAATGGATCCGGCTGCAGCATTTTTGCTGCTGACCTCCATTTATGCCACATCTGTTTTTTCAGGGTCTATAAGCGCTATTCTGTTTAGAACCCCAGGCACACCTGAAGCGGTAGCAACCGTTTTCGACGGGTATCCCATGGCGAAGAAGGGTGAAGGGGGAAAGCCCTCGGCATTTCCATCTTCAGTTCCGCCACAGGGGGTGTTTTTGGAACGCTGGTATTAATCTTTTTGACGCCGCTTCTCGCCTCTTTTGCGCTTAGATTTTCGTCCCCGGAGTATTTTGCGCTTGCTCTAATGGGTCTGACGGTAGTAGCTTCCTTGAGTGCAGGCAACCTGGTTAAAGGATTCATTGGTGTTTCCTTCGGTTTGTTTATTGCCACTATTGGCATCGATACAATGACTGGTGTGCCAAGATTTACATTCGGTTCAGGCCAGTTAATGTCGGGTATTGACTTCATTCCTGTTCTGATTGGATTATTCGCTATATCAGAGGTGCTGAGAAGAGTTCAGCAGGTCCACAAGGTGAATGCAAAGCAAAAAGTGAGTTCCGAACTTCCAAACTGGAATGTCATGAAACGAATTTCTGGGGTCATTGGACGTTCCTCCTTATTAGGTGTATTTATTGGAATCCTTCCGGGAATAGGTGCAACTACTGCAGCCATGCTCAGCTACAGTGAAGCTGCCAGGTGGTCAAAAAGATCAAAGGAATTTGGAACTGGAATTCCAGAAGGGGTAGCTGCACCAGAGTCTGCCAATAATGCAGCAGCAATGGGTGCCATGGTTCCTTTGCTTTCCCTGGGAATTCCGGGAAGCGCCACAACCGCCATACTGCTTGGCGCCTTTATTCTGCATGGAATCCAGCCGGGGCCTTTGATGTTTACCACACAGGGTTCGCTCATTTATACCATCCTGATGGGTCTTCTTGTTGCCAACTTGCTGATTTTAGTCATTGCCAAGCCGTTTATTTCGGTATTCTCTAAAATTTTGCAAGTGCCCTACACAATCATTGGACCACTTATCGTTCTCTTTTGTATTGTTGGCACTTTCGCAGTCAGGAATTCGATTTTTGATGTGGCTATGATGCTGGTATTCGGAATTATCGGCTACTATCTGGAAAATGCCAAATTTCCGCTGGCACCTATCGTGCTTGGCGTTGTGCTCGGTCCCATTGCTGAAGAACAGTTCAGAAGGGCCATGCAGATGTCGAACAATGATATTTCCATCTTCTTCACAAGGCCGATTGCCTTAACCTTCATTGTATTATCCATCATCAGTATATTGTATCCATTCATTAATAAGTGGATTAAGAAGCGCAAAAACAATGCGAGCGATTCAGATCAAACTGTAGCTTCATAAGAAGGAGGCGTTCCGGAATTGATCTTAGATTTTGAAGGACTGAAGCCAGACGTTCATGAAACCGTCTATTTGGCACCTAACACCTATATTATCGGCAATGTAAAACTGGAGGCTGATGTGTCCGTTTGGTTCAATTCTGTCCTGCGCGGGGACAATGATTCCATCAGAATCGGAAGGGGCACCAATATTCAGGAGGGAACGATGATTCATGTCGATGAAGGTTACCCTGTGAGCATTGGACAGAATGTCACAATCGGCCATAATTGTGTGATTCATGGATGTACCATTGAAGATGGTGCCCTGATCGGCATGGGAGCGATTATACTTAACGGTGCCATCATTAAGAATGGTGCAGTCATTGCGGCAGGAGCAGTAGTAGGGGAAAATAAAGTGATTGAGAAAAACATCCTTGCAGCAGGTGTTCCTGCGAAAGCCTTAAAGCCGGTGAAGGAGGAACTGCAGGAGCGTATCATAGCAGGGGCAGAATTTTATCAAAAAAACGCTGTAAAGTTTCGCCGGGCTGGTATTGCTTCCGGGATGATTGATGCAGAAAATAAGTAATTTTTAAAAGGATGAGCTGAGACACAGGATTTCCAGCAGGTGCTATGGAAGTCTTTACTGTCTTCAGCTCTATTTAGTTTTAAGGTTTTTGGGCCGTTATAAAAGGATAAGGAGGATATGAATGAGTTATGTGAAGAGCAGCAATATTATTTCACTGGATGAGATAAGCTGGAAAAGAAACGGAAAGCAGATACTGAACAAAGTTTCATGGCATGTCAGAAAAGGAGAACATTGGGCCTTATTAGGCTTGAATGGATCAGGGAAAACAACGATTCTGAAGATGATTACCGGCTATCTGTGGCCAAATGGCGGGCAAGTTTCAGTATTAGGAAATCTTTATGGCAAGACAAATATACCGGAGCTTAGAAAATCCATCGGCTGGGTTAGCACATCCCTGGACGATAAATTTCAATTCCGTCCATCAGAAACTGCCCTGGAAATTGTCTTGAGCGGGAGATTTGCCTCTATAGGCCTTTATCAAGAAATAACACTGCAGGACCTGGAAAAAGCAAAGGACTTAATGCATCAGTTCAATATTAGCCATGTCCAGGATCAAAACCTCACATCCCTCTCACAGGGTGAAAAACGAAAAGCCATGATTGCAAGAGCCTTAATGGCTTCACCAAGGCTGCTTATTCTCGATGAACCATGCAATGGGCTTGATATCTATTCGCAGGAAGAATTGCTTCGCTCGATTGAGAAAATGGCTGCTCATCAAGATGGTCCCACAATAATTTATGTTACCCATCATATCGAGGAAATTGTTCCTTCGATAACCCATGCCATGCTGCTGAAGAAAGGAAACGTCATTTCACAAGGCAAAAAAAGAGACACGCTGACAGATTCGCTCCTTGAAGAAACATTCCGTGTACCAATAACAGTAGATTGGGAAAATGGGCGTCCTTGGGTACGGGTAAAAGCCGCATCCCAGTTTACCGAGGCTGGACACCGATGAAAACTATTTGCCTGGAAGAATGGCAAACCGTTGATTTTTAGCAAATTGTCCTTCATTATATGAAGATATCTTATACAAAAAAATGGAGGAATAGAATTGGTTCGTTTCGGTATAGTAGGCACTAATTGGATTACAGAAAGATTTTTAAAAGCGGCACTGCAGGTTGAAGATTTTCAGCTGACAGCTGTTTATTCACGAACAGAAGAGAAAGCAAAAGAATTTGCAGCCAAGTACGGTGTGGAGAGGACTTTTACTGATTTAAAGACGATGGCCGCAAGCGGCGAAATCGACGCGGTCTATATTGCGAGCCCGAATTCCCTGCATGCTGAGCAGTCCATCCTATTTATGAAAAATAATGTTCATGTCTTATGCGAAAAGCCGGTTGCTTCAAATACAAAGGAACTTAAATCTATGATAGCTGCTGCCAGGGAAAACAATGTTCTTCTCATGGAAGCCCTAAAGTCTGCCTTTATGCCTAATTTTTTGGCTGTAAAAGAAAATCTTCATAAAATCGGACAGGTGCGCAGGTATTTTGCAAGCTATTGCCAATACTCTTCACGTTATGATGCATACAGGCAGGGAACTGTGCTGAATGCATTCAATCCGGATTTTTCTAATGGTTCACTAATGGACATCGGGATTTACTGTGTGTATCCGCTTGTAGCTTTATTCGGTAAACCTGTGGAGATTAAAGCAGCAGGCTATGTGCTGGAATCTGGAGTCGACGGGGAAGGAAGCATGGTCCTTAAATACCCTGACATGGATGCGGTCATCATGTACAGTAAAATAACCGATTCCAGTCTGCCTGCAGAAATTCAAGGGGAAGAGGGAAATATCGTTATAGATAGAATAAGTTCACCTGAAAAGGTTGAATTGCATTATCGGAATGGAGAGAGGGAGGACCTCACTCAGGACCAATTAAGTGATTCTATGTATTACGAAACTAAGGAATTCATCCGTTTGGTTCAGGCTGGAAAGACTGAATCTGATATCAACTCCTACGCTAACTCGATGATAACAATGGAGGTTATTGAAGAAGCTCGGAGGCAAATTGGTGTAGTCTACCCGGCAGACCTGAATTAGAACGAAGGATCGGACATTTTATGTTCGGTCCTTTTTAGTTCTTTTTACACCTGGAAAAAAGGGATTTTTTGTAATCTAGTCTCTCAAGTGGTAATTTTGGATTAATTTTACACGATAATTTGTTAGTAAACTCCTCATTTTATACTTATTTCGGAATGCGAAATTTGTCAAAAGAATAGGCATCATACTCTATTATCACTCTTAAATTAGTTCACTAGAATTAATAGTGAAAGATAACTATTAATTTGGGGGTATGTATTTATGACTTTGAAGAAAAAGTTCTTTCTGTATCACTATCCGGTTTAATGGCTTTAGGTGCAGTTACAGCAGTGGGGATGCCTGCAGGTGCCGTTGGAAATGGTCCAGGCGCAGGCAATGGATCCATTCAGACTTCCATTCTGCATACATATGATAGTTTAACAGAATATTTGAAGACGCAGGATGCCAAGCAGGAGGCCATGCAGCTTGAAGTAATCGGCCAGACAGTAAAGGGCCGTGATATTTACATGGCAAAATACATATCCAATCCTGAAAATCCGACCATTCTATTTCTGACTCAGCAGCACGGGAATGAGCAGCTGACAACTGAAGGAGCGTTGGAGTTTATTAAGCACCTTGGCACCGGCAAGTCAGGCGGAGTCCTTAAAGATGTCAATATTCTTGTGATACCTATGCTGAACGCGGATGGAGCAATGGGAGATGTGAACTTCTCACTTGACGATTATCTTGCCGATGGCGATCGCCATTTAACCCGCTATAATGCAAATCGTGTGGACTTGAACCGGGAACATGATAAAGAGACAAGCGAAATGGAGCCTGAGGCACGTGTACTCCATGAAAACGTGTTCCAAAAATACAAAATTGATTACATGATCGATCTTCATCATCAGGGTACCTTAAGTGAAACAGAAGGAAAGCTGGTATCGGGATCCATTCTTTATCCAACTAACAGCAACGTAAAACCTGAGGTTCTTGAAAAATCCAAAAAGCTGGGTTCAGTAGTGTTTAATGCACTTCACCATACAGGCTGGGGCCATATTGGAAAATATGTCGGCGGAACAGGTGAAAACATTGGCCGAAACGGGGCTGCTGTCCGTTACGACATTTCTACCCTGCTTTTTGAAATGCGCGGAATGTCCGACCACAACTATGAGCCTTATGCCCTTGGACAAAAGAGCAACGGTTATCTCATCAAGCAAACAATCACGACACTCGATGCGGCAGTAAAAGCCATAGCAGATGGTTCAATCAATTCTGCTGACACAAGCTTCTGGGATACTTTGCCTGAACAGACAACAAGACAAAGTGAAGAAGCTGATGAGTAAAAGTGATTCACCTCCGGCCATTGCCGGGGGTGTTTTTTATGCAAAAACCAGCCTAAGGGAAGCCTTAATGAGCTGAATGGCGTATCTCTGGTTAAAGCAATAGCAACCAGCGTCAACCTAAAGCATCTTTATCAAAAGTAAAAAATATGCGTCAACCCTCAGGATATACAAAACATTTTGGACAAAGTCCAAAAGAAACTGGGTCAATCTTCAAGTTATAGCCGCTTCTCCAGTAAAAGTTATAAAATGATGCACCATCCCCATAATAGATATCACATCTCAAACAAGAACCAAAATAACTAGCGTCAATCGCTAAGTTCGATGCAGCTTCTCCAGCAAAAGTTCAAAGAAACTGCATCAATCCCCATAATAGATACTACATCTCAAACAAGAACCAAAAGATCCTGCATAATAGCCATTTCAAAACGAATATCTCAAATAACCAAGGGTGATTCAGCGTGGATAGTTCCATAAAGACCTGGTACTTTACCAAAAAATCAAGTAAGTTTAACAGTTTTCAGTGAAGAAAAGCCCATTTATCAGATTTTTATAATTTTATTTAAATAAGTTGTTGACAATTCCTATGGGTATGGTAGGATTAATCTCAACATCACCAAAAATAAACTAATAAACTTATAATTTCCTAGACTAAATAAAGGAGGCGAGCCTCACTGAAACAGGCTGACTGGGAAGAGTTATCTGCTCACTTGAAGCAGATGCTAGGGAGCATTAAATTCGGATCGATCACATTGGTCGTCCAGGATGGCAAAGTCATACAACTTGAGAAGAACGAAAAGGTTCGTCTTCAACCAAATAAGCGCGCTGACTAGACAAACTAGAGGCTGTTTTTCCTCCTGAAGGATTTTTTCAGGCGGGAAGACTGCCTTTTTTGGTTGAGAAAAAATTTTCAAGAAAGTGAAAGGAGTACTGCAAGATGAGCACTGCAGTGACATATGAAAATTGGAATCAGATCTCTGATGCATTCCGAATTGATGATAAATCAAAAGGCGCCCGAGATGTATTGGAATGGGCCTATAAAAATTATCCTGACGACAAGATTGTCTATGCATCGAGTTTCGGGGCAGAAGCCATTGTGCTGATTGACTTAATACACGAAATCAAACCTGATGCACATATTGTCTTTTTGGATACAGGGCTCCACTTCCTTGAAACCTATGAAGTCATTGATAAAATCGAGGCCCGTTTCCCAACGCTTCGGATTGAGCGGAAAGAGCCCAAGCTGACACTGGACCAGCAGGCTGCAGAATATGGTTCAGCCCTTTGGAAAAGGGAGCCCAATTCATGCTGCCAGATCCGCAAAGTGATTCCATTAAGAGAAGCATTAACACCAAAGCAGGCCTGGATTTCTGGCCTTCGGAGGGAGCAGTCGCCGACAAGAGCGAATACTCAATTCCTTAACAGGGATGAAAAGTTCAAGAATATCAAAATCTGCCCGCTGATTCACTGGACATGGGATGAAGTTTGGGGCTATATCAGGGAAAAAAACCTGCCATACAACACCCTGCATGACAATGGATATCCAAGCATCGGTTGTTTTCCCTGTACACAGGCAGTCGATGAAAATGGCGATTCCCGTGCCGGACGATGGTCCGGGACTGGCAAAACGGAATGTGGCCTTCACACGAGCTAGAGGGAGGATGATACCATGCTTACGATTATAGCGGTCACAGTCGGTTTATTTTTCGCCATGAATATCGGGGCAAGCGGAGCAGCAGCATCCATGGGGATCGCGTATGGTTCAGGTGTCCTAAAAAACCGCATTTTAGCTCTTGTTCTTTGCGGATTGGCCGTTTTCTTCGGAGCATGGCTTGGCGGAGGAGAAGTGGTAAAAACAATGGGAAGCGGTATTGTCCCTAAAGAAACCTTCACAGTTGCCATCGCGCTGATTGTGATTGCATCTGCCGCATTATCGCTGTTTCTTGCAAATGTTTTCGGCATCCCGCTGTCTACCAGTGAGGTGACAGTCGGTTCTGTTGTTGGTGCTGGAATCGTCTACCAATCCGTATTTGCCGGAAAGCTTGCCTGGATCGTCATGTTCTGGCTGATTACTCCATTTGCTGCTTTTTTAATTGCCATAGCGGCAGCCGCATTTTTAAAGAGAAACTTTGTACAGAACCTGATTAAAAAGCCTAAGGCTGCTCCGATTTTAGCCATGCTCGTCATTTTTATGGGCGTGTTTGAAGCATTCTCGGCAGGCATGAATAATGTTGCCAATGCAGTCGGCCCGCTTGTTGGTGCAGGCATTATGAGCACTGGCAGCGGAATCTTCTGGGGAGGGCTGTTTGTTGCTTTAGGAGCCATTTTACTGGGGAAAAATGTCCTCGAAACAAATGGCAAAAAAATTACAAAAATCCGTCTTGAAGAAGGCTGCGTCATTTCAGGAACAGGAGCAGGAATTGTTACGATCGCTTCCGTTTTTGGAATCCCTGTCCCTTTAACGCAAATCACCACTTCCTCCATCATCGGAATTGGATTTGTAAAGCAGGGAAGATCAGTCTTCAAGAAGGACATCGTCATTCAGCTATTAGTTGTATGGGTTGTTTCACCGGTATTATCGATGGTCCTATCCTATACGCTCATCCAGCTGCTCATTGAACAAAATGTATATCCGGTGATTGCTATGGCCGGTGTTCTAATCTCCGTATTCGGAGTGAAATTCTTAATGAATCAGGCACCAGCTGCTGCAAGTCCGATTACTGAAAAAAGTAAATCCGAAAAAGAAAGGTTGATGAAGAATGGCTCTGCCGAAACCTCATGGAGGAAAATTAATTCAAAACTATAATCCAAATTATGACCTGACAGGAATTGAAAAAGAAATTTTAATAGACGCCATAGCACTGAGTGATCTGGAACTTATAGGTGTTGGCTTATTCAGTCCTCTGACAGGTTTCCTTGGAAAAGCAGACTATGAATCTGTTGTTGAAAAAATGAGATTAGCAGACGGAACCATTTGGTCCATTCCGGTTACACTGCCGGTTTCAGCGGAAAAAGCCAAAGAGCTCACAGCCGGTGAAAAGTTTAAGCTGGTAAACGAAGGTGAAGTGTACGGAGTCATCACTGTATCAGAATGGTATGAGCCTGACTTAACCAAGGAAGCGAGCGAAGTCTACAAGACGGAAGAGCTGGCACACCCAGGAGTGAAAAGGCTTTTTGAACGCGGTCCGGTTTATGCTGCAGGCGAGGTAACGCTGATTAAAAAACCTGGTAAAGGCGTAGCGGAGGATGTATGGTTTGAGCCTAAAGAAACAAGGGCACTATTTGAAGAAAAAGGCTGGAAAACAGTGGTTGGCTTCCAGACAAGGAACCCTGTACACCGGGCACACGAATACATCCAAAAAGCTGCTTTGGAAACGGTGGATGGACTGTTTTTGAACCCGCTTGTAGGGGAAACAAAATCAGATGATATCCCTGCTGATGTCCGTCTTAAGAGCTACCGGGTCCTATTGGAAAATTACTATCCAAAAGAGCGCACCCAGCTGGCTGTCTATCCCGCAGCAATGAGATATGCGGGGCCGCGTGAAGCAATCTTCCATGCCATTGCAAGGAAAAACTTCGGCTGCACACACTTCATCGTCGGCAGAGACCATGCCGGTGTCGGCAATTATTATGGCACATATGAAGCGCAGCATATTTTCAGCCATTTTACAGAAGAGGAGCTTGGCATCAAACCGCTGTTCTTTGAGCACAGCTTTTACTGCAATAAGTGCGAAGGCATGGCATCTGATAAAACCTGCCCTCACAGCAAAGAAGACCGTGTCATTCTATCCGGCACAAAGGTAAGGGAAATGCTCCGGAACGGGGAGCTGCCGCCTTCCACTTTCAGCCGCAAAGAGGTAGTCGAAGTATTAATTGAAGGCATGAGAGAAAAAGAAACGGTATAAGGGGCGGATATAATGACAAAGGCAACAAACATCACCTGGCATGACTCTGCGATTACGAAGGAAGACAGGCGGGCTCAGAACGGCCATGGAAGTGTGGTCCTGTGGTTTACCGGGCTATCAGGCTCAGGCAAATCAACAATTGCAAATGCTGTATCCCACGAACTGTTTCGCCAGGGAATCAATGAATATGTACTGGATGGCGACAATGTCAGACACGGCTTAAATAAAGATCTTGGCTTTTCAGAAGCCGACAGAAATGAAAATATCAGGCGTATTGGGGAAGTCGCGAAGCTGTTTGTGGACAGCGGCAAGATCGTCACAACTGCCTTTATCTCTCCATTCCGTTCGGACAGAGAAACGGTTAGGGCGCTGTTTGAAGAAGGAGAATTTATTGAAGTCTTCATCGACTGTCCGCTCGAAGAATGTGAACGGCGGGACCCAAAGAAATTATATGCCAAAGCACGGCGCGGGGAAATAAAGAATTTTACAGGAATCGATTCCCCGTATGAAGCACCTGAAAACCCTGAAATCACGGTCCGATCTGACCAGTACACAGTAGAAGAAGCAGTCGGGCAGATATTAACACATTTGCGTGAGAAGAATATCCTATAAAAACCGGGAGTCTCTTTTTAATAGGAGACTCCTTTTCTGAAAAAATAATTCCTACTATTTCACCCCGAAAAATGGTATTATAGAAAACAACTAGATTATTAGCTTAGGAAAAGCATTAAAAGGCATATATTATAAGATATTACAGAAAGGGCGGTCATGAGAATGACGGGAAAAGTTTTTTTAGTAGGTGCCGGCCCGGGAGATCCGGAACTTATGACTGTTAAGGGAATGCGCTGCCTGCAGGAGGCAGATGTCATTCTATATGATCGTCTAGTGAACCGGGAGCTGTTAAATCATGCAAAAAAAGAAGCGCAGCTCGTTTATTGCGGCAAGCTTCCCAATCATCACGTCATGAAGCAGGAAACCATCAATCACTTGCTTGTTAAATATGCAAAAAAAGGTTTGCTGGTTTGCCGGCTAAAAGGCGGTGATCCATTTGTTTTCGGCAGGGGCGGGGAAGAGGCAGAAGAGTGTGCCAATAATGATGTGCCATTTGAAATTGTACCTGGAGTGACTGCAGGAATCGCGGCATCTGCTTATGCGGGAATTCCTGTAACACACCGTACCTTAAGCAAAAGTTTCGCTTTTGTCACCGGACATCAGGCCGGAAACGAAGAAGCTGAACACCAGTGGGCCCACCTGGCACATGCAGTTGACACGATTTGTGTGTATATGGGTGTTTCCCACTTGCCTAATATTGTTAAAAATCTCATTCAAAACGGAAAATCCACTCAAACACCAATTGCACTCGTACACTGGGGAACTCTTTCAAATCAGCGGACAGTTACGGGCACGCTTGCCAATATCGAGAGCAAAATAAAAGAAGCAAAAATTTCGAATCCAAGCATGATTGTCATTGGGGAAGTTGTAAAAATGCATCATAAAATTAATTGGTTCGAAGAGGAAATTGCGCCTCATCTGCCTGTGGTGCATGGATAGGTTACGATTAAGCAGTATGAAGAAAGTCCATCAAGGAAAGGAGGCGCCAAATGAAAGCTGTCCTATACATCGGCCATGGCACACGTTCTAAAAAAGGCGCTGCCGAAGCATCTCTTTTTATCAGGAGTGTCATGAAAAAGGTAGACGCTCCTATACAAAAGCTTTGTTTCCTTGAATTAACAGAGCCAGACATTGAGGCTGGATTTGAATACTGTGTCCATGAGGGCGCGGAAGAAATTGTGATTGTGCCTCTATTTTTGCTGGCTGCGGGTCATATTAAGCAGGATATCCCTGAAGCGGTTGCCCCTTTAATAAAAAAGCATCCGGCCATAACTGTAAGGATGGCGGATCCGTTTGGAGTCCGGGACAGCATTCTTGACGCAATTGCAGAACTTGCGGCAGATGAAGCACAGCCAATCCGTTCTAATGATTCGCTTTTAATTGTAGGGAGAGGAAGCAGTGACCCTTCAATTCTTAAATCCTTTGACTCAATCAAAAGGGGAATCAGCCAGCGGCTTGGTATAAGGAATGTGCAAGTCTGCTATTTGGCAGCTGCTGCGCCGTCCTTCAAGGATGGACTTGATTCCATTTGCAATGAGGCCAGAGGGAGGATCATCGTCATTCCTTATCTATTATTCTCGGGGCTTTTATTAAGTGAGGTAGTAAGAGAGGTCAATAAGAAAATAAAAGCAGGATCCTCTGTGAACCTTACTGATACTTTAGGAAAACATGTGGCCATCCAGAATCTAGTCGCTGAAAAAGCGAATGGAGAGGTGAATGTGAATGCAGCCGTTATTCATTAATTTAACCAACAAGAAGATCGTTATTGCAGGCGGCGGCAGAATTGCCTTTCGAAAAGCGAAAACACTTGATGGAGAACGGGCCAATATCACTTTTGTTGCTCCTGATTTTACCGACGATATCATTTGTCTTGCCCATCAAAGAGGGTATGAGCTCATTCAGCGGGAGGCGCATCCTGAAGATTTTAAAGATGCTTTTTTATCGATTCTGGCCACAAATATTCGTGAAACCAACCAGCAGCTGGCGAGGTCGCTTGATTTATATCAGCTTGTCTGTGTTGTCGATGAAGCAGGAGAAGGAAATGCAATCTTTCCGGCAGCTGTAAGGCGCGGTCCGCTGCAAATCGCAGTCACCTCGAATGGCGCAAGCCCCAAGCTGACCCGGATGCTAAAAAAACAGCTGGATGAACAATTTGATGAAAGCTGGACGGGATATTCAGAATTTCTGGCAAAATGCCGTGAACATATTAAAAAACTTTCTATTCATTCAGCTGAGAAAAATGAGCTTCTCGCCGAATTGCTGGATGACCGCTATCGCCTGTCGGAGGATGAGCGGGAAAGTAAATGGGCATATCTGTCCTCATTAAAATAATCAACTCCTCAACCGTGTCCTGACACACGGTTTTTTTATTTTGTTTTATTGTGCAAATCTACTATGGTACATTGATAGTAACGAAGCAGGAAGGCGGCGGGGAATGTGCATTTTTTATCTTATGAACTCGCTCAGGGAATAGTGGAGCGGACTATGAAAATTCTGAAAAAAACATAAATGTTATGAATGAAGAAGGGGTTATTATCGGTTCTGGTGAAAAGGAAAGGATCAATCAGGTTCATGATGGAGCTCTGCTGGTCCTAAAAAAGGGGAAAGTGTGGAGATTGATGAAAGAAGTGCCGCCGAGCTTAAGGGGGCCAAGCCTGGAATCAATCTGCCGATCCGTTTTCATAATCAAATTATTGGTGTTGTCGGTATAACGGGGGAACCTGAGCAAATCAGGAATTTCGCAGAGCTTGTTAAAATGGCAGCAGAACTGGTTTTGGAGCAATCGTTTCTTTTGGAGAGAGTACAATGGAAGCAGCGGCTCCAAAGTGAGATAGTGAACCTCCTTATTTCTGAAGAACCATTGAATGAAGCGTGGTTAGAAGAGAGGGCCGGCTTCCTGGGATATGACCTGAAAATCCCGAGAACCGTGATTGTGCTCAAGCTGCACGAAGACCTTGGAACCATGAATCAAAAGCTGATCACTGACATCCTTTTTGAATTGGGAAAACAGGATTTAACAGGGGTTACGTTCAATAATGAAATTGTCATATTGAAAGCAGGGGAGCCCACGGAACAAATCGCTGCTTTAAAGAGGATCGCCGGCCTTTCAAAGAGGAAGGCGGCAGTTGCTATTGGAAACACATCGGAGAACATAAGCGGATTGAAGTCCTCCTATCGGCATGCGCAGCAGCTGACTGTCCTTGGTCCAAAGATTCATCGTGACGCCGATTATTACAGTTATGAAACGTACTGGCTGGATATTAAGCTATCCATGCTCGCCCAAAAGGAAGAACATACATTTTCTTTCTATGACCGGCTCCTTGCTCAGGATAAAAAAGGGGAACTGGCACATACGCTTGATGTTTTCATAAAAGAAGGAGGCGATCTTGGCAAAATAGCGGATCACTTATTTATCCACCGCAACACCCTGAGATACCGTCTGGATAAGATAACAGAACTTACGGGAAAAGACCCGCGTAATGTAAAGATGCTATTCGAACTTTATGTGGCAAAATTAGTAAACGACTTAAATTAATTGTGCGATTGCACAATTAATAGAGAAATCTATCCGTTTTTTTCATCATCATTCACGATGTAATAGAAAAGGCAAACGCTTACAATAGATTTATAAGCTAATCATCATGGGAGGGCTAAATGTGGATGTAACTGTAAGCGCTTTAGGAGCAATAACTGCCTTAGTCATTGCCATACTATTAATCTTGAAAAAGTTCCGCCTGCTTATGGAATGGTTGCAGGTGCTTTAATAGGCGGTTTAGTCGGCGGAGCAGATATTGCAAGCACTGTTAATTTAATGATGGAAGGAGCAAAAGGCATCATACCGGCGGTGCTCAGAATCCTGGCTGCGGGTATATTGGCAGGAGTACTGATAGAATCTGGCGCAGCTTCCTCGATTGCCGAAACAATAGTTAAAAAATTGGGAGAAACCCGAGCGCTGCTAGCCTTAGCAGTGGCAACAATGATCCTGACAACGGTCGGTGTATTTGTTGATGTGGCAGTCATTACCGTATCACCTATTGCCTTAGCTATCGCGAAACGGGCAAAACTTTCCAAAACAGCCATTTTGCTGGCGATGATTGGTGGAGGGAAAGCAGGGAACATCATGTCACCCAACCCAAATGCCATTGCAGCTTCAGACGCATTCGGTGTTCCGCTTACTTCGGTTATGGCTGCTGGAATCATCCCGGCCATATTCGGACTTGCTGTTACGTATTTCATTGCAAAGAAACTTGTAAATAAGGGTTCAGCTATCTCAGATGGGGAAGTGGAAGTGAACAGTAATACAAAGCTTCCATTATTTATCACTGCCATGATTGCGCCGCTGGTTACGATTGTTTTGTTGGCGCTTCGCCCATTATTTGATATCAATATTGATCCGATGGTGGCACTTCCAGCCGGGGGAATTATCGGAGCCATTGCGATGAAGAAGACAAGAAAAATCAATGAGTATGCTATTTCAGGTTTAAACAAGATGTCAGGCGTTGCCATTATGCTTCTTGGAACAGGAACCCTGGCTGGAATCATAGCAAACTCAAGCTTAAAAGATGTGATCATTAATGGATTAACCTCTTCAGGTCTTCCAGCCTATCTGCTGGCGCCTGTCTCTGGTATTTTCATGTCAGCTGCTACAGCATCCACAACTGCAGGTACAGCAGTGGCAAGCGGTGTGTTTGGCAGTACCATTTTAGGATTGGGAGTATCAGCGCTTGCAGGCGCTGCCATGATCCATGCAGGTGCAACCGTACTGGATCATTTGCCGCACGGAAGCTTTTTCCACGCAACGGCAGGAAGTGTCAATATGGATATTAAAGAACGCCTGAAGCTGATGCCATATGAATCGCTTATCGGTTTAACTCTTGCAGTCATTTCTACACTTATATTTGGAGTCTTTAAGCTTTTTGGCTAATAGAAAGGGAGAGGATCAAATATGAAAATCGTGATTGCCCCGGATTCATTTAAGGAAAGTTTATCGGCACTTGAGGCTGCGAATGCCATTGAAAGAGGTTTTAAATTCATATTTCCCGAAGCTGATTATAAAAAAATGCCGATGGCTGACGGCGGAGAAGGAACAGTCCAATCGCTTGTTGATGCAACGGAAGGTTCGATCATAGAGCGAACTGTTACAGGACCTCTCGGGGAACCTGTTAAAGCATTCTTTGGATTAATGGGGGATGGAAAGACAGCAGTCATTGAAATGGCAGCTGCGTCAGGCTTGCATTTGGTTCCTTCAGAAAAACGGAACCCCTTAATTACTTCAACCAGGGGAACAGGAGAGTTAATCACAGCTGCATTGGACTTAGGAGTTCAGCACATTATTATTGGAATTGGCGGTAGTGCTACCAATGATGCAGGAGCTGGAATGATTCAAGCCTTAGGCGGTAAACTCCTTGACAAAACCGGCAGTGAAATCGGACAAGGCGGAGGGTCGCTTGTGCAGCTGGAAGCAATAGACATGTCAGGCCTTGATTCAAGGATCCGAGATGTCCATTTCAAAGTGGCCTGTGACGTTGATAACCCTTTAACCGGTCCAAGAGGTGCCTCGGCTATCTTTGGCCCTCAAAAAGGAGCGACACCTGAGATGGTCGAGCTGCTGGATCAGAATTTAGGGCATTTCGCAGATGTGGTCGAAAACACCCTCGGCAAATCATTTCGCCATATTGAGGGAGCAGGCGCTGCCGGAGGAATAGGCGGAAGTTTGCTTGCCCTTTTAAATGCAGACTTAAAAAAAGGGATTGAAATCGTCCTTCATGCCGTAGACTTTGAAAATGAGGTAAAGGATGCGGACCTTGTCATTACTGGAGAAGGAAAAATTGACAGCCAAACCATATATGGAAAAACGCCAATCGGTGTGGCTAGAGCGGCAAAGAAACATGGGATACCGGTAATCGGTCTTGCAGGTTCTTTATCTGACGACAGCGATATTGTTCATGAACACGGAATCGATGCTCTATTCAGCATTGTTCCAGGTGTTGTAACCCTTCCTGAAGCTTTGGAAAAGGCAGCAATATATATGGAAAGAACAGCGAGAAACATAGCTGCCAGTATGAAAATGAATGGGTCATTATAATGAGAGGCTGCGAAATGCAGCTTCTTTTTTATAGCCTTAATTCGAGTAGTCAGATTTAGCAAAAAGAGGCTTATTCTTCGCAAATATCGAATATGTTAAAGGATTACATAAATGGAGGCCAATCATATGAAAGCAATTGCAGTCACACAATACGGTAGTCCGGACGTACTAATTTACACAGAAATGGAAATTCCAAAAATAAAGCGGGATCAAGTATTGATTAAAGTGGAAAATGCAAGCGTCAATTTTGCGGATGTGAAAGCGAGAATTGGGCAGGGAGGAACTGGCCGATTTCCGTTTATTCCCGGCCTTGATGCAGCAGGGGTAGTAGTGGAAATAGGGAGTGAAATTACAAAATTCAAAATTGGAGATCGCGTCGCAGCGTTCCCTTCTGAAGGATCTTATGGTGAGTACGCTGCAGCTGAAGAAAACCTGACGTTTGCAGTGCCGGATGAAGTAGCGTTGGATAAGGCTGCAGCATCCCTGACTGTTTCTTTCTTATCTTATAAATTGCTTGCAGATATTGCAAGAATCCAAAATGGGGAAACCGTTCTGGTTCATTCAGCAGCAGGTGGGGTAGGCACTACTGCAATCCAAATGGCAAAGATATTAGGAGCAGATCTGGTTATCGGAACTGTTGGCAATGAAACGAAAGTGCCTGCTGCTGTGGAAGCAGGTTCAGATCATGTCATTGTATACGAAGAGATTGATTTTGCAAAAAGGGTAATTGAAATAACCGGTGGAAAAGGTGCGGATATTATCCTGGATTCCCTTGCCGGCAGCATAACGCAGAAAAGTTTCAGTTGTCTGGCTGAATATGGCCGACTTATCCAATTCGGCAATTCGAGCGGCAAACCAGGGATCATAAACACGAATGACCTGCATAAGAGCTGCCGTTCTGCCTTGGGCTACAGCCTCGGGACAACAAGAAAGAAGCGTCCGGAATCACTCAGGGAAACAGCACAAAAAGTCATGCAGTTTTTAAAAGAAGAGAGACTGAATATTAGAATTGGGAACAGGTTTCCTTTGGAAGAAGCAGCTGAAGCCCATAAACTGATCGAAAGCCGAATGAGTACCGGAAAAATATTGTTGGATATACAATAATAATATTATGTGAACAAGATTGAAAGGGAAATTGAAACGGGCCGCCAATCCCCTTTCAATTTCCCGTGACCAATATAAGCACAAAATACCCAATCATCGTGACCAACCCAAAAGGAACACCAAATACTGCCCACTCTTTACTCGTAATCTGCAGTTTACCCGCAGCAATAATATTGGGAATATTGCCTGGAATAAGCATTCCTCCGCTGATCAGCAGTCCAAGGAGGATGGATTGAACCGTAAAATGGTCCATTGATGGGCTAATTTCAGCAGCTGCAAGTGTTGCATTATCCAGTACGGCAGAGATCATATTGATCCAATATAATAAAAGCGGATTTAAACCTATTAAAAAGTGATTGATTAACGGTTCAAACCCGGCCCCAAGCATTGTCAGGCCCATGACAAAGAAATATATTTTCAAAGCCCTGACAAAGATTTCTTCATAGTTTTCACTAGCAGGCTTTTTAGTAAAGGACGCTTTCCCTGAAATAGGCGGCTTAACAGCAAGTGCGGCCATAATTCCGAAAAATAGGAGGGCAACGGTAATTTGCGGTCCAACCAATTCCATCAAAAAGAAGAAGTCTTCTTTCATTTTACTGATTGCAATGGTGGAAAGCGGCTCGCCAATCGGCGTCAAGGCTGCACCCAGGCCAATCGAAAAACAGGCGAGTACGGTCAGCCTGATTTCAGAGCTTCTTTCCAGCCGAAGCGCACTGACGATTAATACAAGAACTAACGCAGCGATAATAGCTGTAATAACACTTGAAATTAACCCAAGAAAAATCACAGTCAAAGCTGCAAATAATCGAAAAGGCATAATCCGGCTTACGGATAGGATGCTTCTTTCCAAATTTGCCTGAAACCATTTAAACAGCAGACCTGCAATAAAGACAGCAAGCGTAATTTTTACTGGTTCCTGTGCTGCTTTTACAAAAAGTCCGCTATTTAGAACTCCGCTTGCCAGTGCAGCTGAAAGCCCCATCACAAACAAAAACATCTCCAGATTTTTTTCCACGAACTCAGAAAGAAAAGGCATGACAAGAACAATAATGAAAATAACCACTAACAAATAAATCATAAATCCTGCTCCATTTGGTTATTTTCCAAGTTAAACACAAGGAATACTACATGCATATGCTGCGAATCGGACAAACTTGCCAAAAGAAAAGCGGAAGCGCCTTGCCCACGAAGGAACGCAGTCTAAGAACGCCGCGTCCTGTGGCAACGTCTGCATGACCCCCATCCTCCCAAAAGCTGCCGCTTTTGGTCGTGCGATGATTATGCTGACGAAGCCTTCCTTGTCCTGGGGGCATCACCTCGAGGGGGTAGGCTGCTTGCGCTAGACAGTTATCAAAGTACAAAAATAAATCCCTGCAGGAGACCCGCAGGGATTTTCACTTAGTTATAGTCATTTAATACTGTTCCGGAAAGATCAAATTCAGGTTCGATGCTTTTTATGGTATTTGTGTCAGCAGGAGTTGTACCGGCAGGCTGTATTTCGTCAACAGCAGATGATACTAGAGGGGATAAACTGCGCTCTTTCTTTGCTTGATTGTCCAACAAATGAATCAACTCCTTTACAGTATTTGTTATTTACATTCCTATTTAATTGTTATATTCAAACATGTAATTTATGGAAGTTGTTTTAGTAAGGTATTTATATTTTATCCCAATAAAGAAAATATATTTACAAAGCAGCATTTATTATTTTTAGATTATTCTATCCTTTGAGCTTAATCTATTTGGTATGTTAAGATGTTATTTTATTAAAATTTTTGAACAGCTTGATACTAGAGAGGAAGTTCAGCTTGGATAAACGCATCTATTTATTAGCAATCATATCGTTTGTTGTTGGAATGGTGGAATTGATTATAGGCGGGCTGCTGGATCTTGTAGCATCAGATCTGGGTGTCAGTTTGGGCAGGCAGGTCTGTTAATTACTGTATTCTCGCTCGCCTTTGCCATCGCTGCGCCCGTCCTGCTTACGATTACGGTTAAAATGGAACGCAGCCGTTTAATGATGATATCATTGGCTGTATTTTTGGCCGGTAATATTGTTGCCGTACTTAGCCCCTTTTACAGTGTATTATTAATTGGCCGGGTTTTAGCGGCAGCAAGCGGCTCACTGCTTATCGCATTATGTATGACAATGGCTTCCTACATCGTCACAGAAGAATATCGTGCACGTGCCATCGGCATCGTCTTTATGGGAATCAGTGCATCCCTTGTGCTGGGTGTGCCCATTGGCTTGATGCTTGGAAATGTTTTTGGCTGGCGCGCTCCGTTTGTTCTCATATCTGCACTGACAGTCATATCAATGGCAGGCGTTCATTTCTTTATGGGCAAAGTTGCTCCAAAGCCCGCTGTTCCAATAGGCAACCAGCTTAAAACCCTGAAAAGCCGCAAAATCGCTCTAACACAGATAACATCGTTCCTGTTAATGACTGGCCATTTAACTTTTTACGGTTACCTTACTCCATTCCTGAAGATGAAAATGGAGCTTGACGGCAATTGGGTCAGCATTGTTTACCTGATTTTCGGAATTGCGGCTGTCATCGGAGGAGGAATCGGCGGCCTCCTGGCAGACCGTTTTGGTGCAAAATCTGTCATTTTGACGCTTCTTGCCATGTTTGGCATTACCCTTTTCTCATTGCCGTTTGCCGCTTTTTCTCTGCCCGTTTTCCTGATTACGGTAGTCATTTGGAGTATGCTCAGCTGGGCGGTCACACCGGCCATACACAGCTATTTAATTGAAGTGACACCCGAAACTTCTGATATCCAGCAAACATTGAACAACTCCGCAGTTCATATGGGAATGGCATTCGGAAGCATGATCGGCGGCATCATGATCGAGACAACCTCAGTAGAATATAATGCGGCTGCAGGCAGTATTTTTATTATTATTGCTCTTGGCACTGCAGTTCTTTCCATGGCTAAAAAAGAGAGAAGGACTGCTGCAGCTGAATAGATATGAGTAAAATGCCAGCTTCTTGGAAGGCTGGCATTTCTATTTGCGGAAAACTGACGAACTATTTCAATTATTTTAAAAATAATCTTTCGAAATATATTGATATATTTTCCTTTCATCCACTATAATCAAATTGTCAGATGGTAAAAGAAGATAGTTGAGGAGGAATTTGTAAATCATTTTTTTATAATAATAAATGATAGAAAAAGGGGTCCGTTTCATGAGTCAACTAAGCTATATGCTCCGTACTTTAATCGTTATTATCCCGACTGTATTGATCATAAGCGTTGCAGTATGCGTTGGTAATGGATTGAAAGGCAATGCGTTTTGGATTACCATTGCTTTTATTATGATTCTCGGTTCGCTTGCTGGAATATTATCCGCATTTATGAACTACCGAAAGTTTATTGCACCCATCAGCAAAATTAATGCCTTTATCGATGAACTTGCAGATGGAAATATGTCCACAAGACTTGACGAAAAATCAGTGGGACAGCTTGGATCGATTGCTTCAGCTTTGAATCATACTGCAGCTGCCTGGCAGGAAGTGCTGAATAAAGTGGTTATAGCTTCTAACGAAGTCACACAATATGCACAGCAGCTATCATCAGGTGCCCAGCAGACAAATATGGCAACAAGCCACATAGCTGAGGTCATTGAAGAAGTAGCAGCAGGTGCCGATAATCAGGTCAAGGGGGTCGGAACTGCTTCCCATGTCATCATGCAGATGTCCGAAAGCCTGACACAGGTTGCGGCAAATTCAGAACAGGTTACAGAGCAAATCAACGATTCACTGGAAAAGGCAAATCATGGTTCTGCATCCATTTCAACAGCAGCATGCCAAATGAACTCCATTCATGTAAATGTACAGGATTTATCCAAAGTAGTAAAAGGCCTTGGCCAGCGGTCACAGGAGATCGGAAAGATTATCGAAGTGATTACAGGCATTGCCGCTCAAACAAATCTTCTGGCTTTAAATGCTGCTATTGAAGCGGCCCGCGCAGGAGAGCAGGGAAAAGGCTTTGCCGTTGTAGCAAACGAGGTTAGAAACCTCGCTGAAAAGTCTGCAGAATCCACCCTGCAAATCAGCCAGCTGATATCAAAAATCCAGGAAGAAACCAATCAGGTTGTCCAGACAATGGACTTGGTTAATCATGAAGTAACTGAAGGAATGGAAGTCATGAAGGATGCAGGTGATTCTTTCGCACAAATCCAGCAGTCAGTCAGCACGGTGACGAATCAAATGGAGGAAGTCGCTTCAGCCATTCAGCAAATGTCTGTCGGTTCGCAGAAAATGGTTCAGTCCATGGACGAAATTTCCCATGTGGCAAATGAATCAGCCATGGCCACACAAAGTGTACTTGCTTCAACGGAAGAACAGGCTGCATCAATGGAGGAAATTTCACTCTCTGCTGACCAGCTTACGAGCATGGCGGAGGATTTGAAAGGGTTGATCAGCAGATTTAAGTTATAGAGTTTAGGTCAAAAACCTAAACTCTTTTTATTATTATTGTGTATAGGAGAAGTTTTATTTGATCGAAAAAGAAAGGAGGGTACCAGAAATCATTATGCAGCTTCATGCACTTTTAAGGCGTATTCCAGAAATGGAACATGGGAGGGAGAAAGCTGCATCTGAATTAAACAAGCGCAAAGCTGGATTTATAGGTGAACAAAAGCTGGATTATTATTTAGATTTTCTGGATGAAAAGAAATATAGAATCTTTCATGGGCTGCGTCTTTCAAATAGAAAACAATTTTTTCATATGGATACTTTACTCCTTACAAAAAGATTTGCCATGATCCTTAAGGTAAAAAACTGGAACGGAACCTTCATCCTTGAACCCAATTTCCACCAGCTCATCCGAATCCATAACGAAAAGGAGGAAGCTTTCCACGACCCGATTTCCAAAGCTGAACACCAAAGCCGGCAATTAAAAAAGAGGCTGGCTGCAAATGGTTTCCCGGATATCCCGATAGAATTTGACGTCTTTATCAGCAGTCCTTCCACCATCAAAAAATCACCTTCTAAACAAACCTCCAGTAAAGTTCTTCATGCACACCGACTATTAAGTAAACTGACCTCTATTGAAAAATCATATTCTATTGAGAGATTAAATGAAAAACAAATAAAAAAATTAGCCATACACTATTGAAAAAACATGTCAGAGCATGAAATGGATGTAATGAAATTTATAAAAATAAATCCAGATACAATTCTTACTGGTGTGCACTGTCCTCAATGTGGCTCACTGCCAATGATTTATCATTGGGGATTGTGGAGATGTCCAGTATGTAAAACCACTTCCGATACGGCACATCATCAAGCTGTAGAGGATTATATTTATCTGATTAAACCGTCAATTACAAATGCTGAATTTCGCAAGTTTCCCCATTTAACATCTGTTTTTTCTGCACCAAGACTACTTGGCCAGATGAATCTTCAGCATGGCGGTGAAAAGAAGAATAGGTATTATATAAAACCTTGATTGGAGACCTCTAATTGTGAACTTTGCAAATAAAAACCTTAAACTTGCAAATAAATTTAAAAATTTGCAAATAAAAACACCAAACTAACAAACAAACCTAAAATTCAGCAAACAAATCAGTAAAACTTGCAAACAAAACTTTCAGCCGCCATCTCAGACCCAAAAAAGCCACCCGCAAAGATGGCTTTTCCTGCAATTAAGCTATTCCCGCCTTCATCAACATCCCATCAAGCGGCCGTTCCATCACTGTTTCCATCCACTTTGCTGTTTCCAGTACTGAAGGAAGGTCTGTCCCTGTATTAACACCCATTCCGTGGAACATATTGATCATATCTTCTGTACAAACATTTCCGACTGCTTTTGGGGCAAATGGACATCCGCCAAGCCCGGCAATGGAGGAATCAAAGCGGCGGACACCTGCCTGATATCCCGCCAAAACATTTGCCAGTCCCAAACCGCGTGTATTATGGAAATGGAGGCCAAGCGAAAGGTCCTTTCCAAAGGCATCAAAAAATGACTCTGCTATTTTTTGGACCTGGATGGGATAAGCCATACCCGTTGTATCAGCGAGGGTGATTTCCGTACAGCCGGCTTCTATAAATCTCTCTGCCACTTTCAGGACGTTTTCCAAAGGTACATCACCTTCAAAAGGGCAGCCGAATGCCGTTCCCAACACCCCTGCCACACCCTTTCCTGATGCAGCTCCTTCCTTAATCACTAAAGAGAGTTCTCCAACAGCCTGCTCAACAGTCCTTTTCACATTCCGTAAATTGAATGAATCACTTGTTGTTGTAACAACATGAAGAAAATCCACATCGGTCTTGAGTGCCCGTTCAAGACCAGAGCGGCTTAAAACCAGGCCGCCGAACCGGACGCCATTTCTTTTAGGAAGCGATTTCAAAACTTCCTCTGCATCAGCCATGGGAGGAACAACCTTCGGATTGACAAAAGAAACAGCTTCTATATTGCGGATGCCGGAATCAATTAATCTTGTAATCAAATCAACTTTTGTTTCCGTTGGAACAATTTTGCACTCATTTTGCAATCCATCGCGCGGACCAACTTCACAAATTTCAATCATTTTACTTCCTCCTTTAGCAGATGAATGTTTTTAATTTGTTCCAGGTGCTTCAAAACATGATCACGGCCTTGATAAATATGCTCATGCATGGCAATGCGGGCACGCTCGGGTTCCCGATTTTTGATTGCTTCCAAAATGGTTTTATGTACCTCTAGGGATTGTTTAAGCTGAAAGCTGTTATACCAATAGAAGGATCTGAACACGATTGGAACCACGACAACCTTTGAAATATGGAAATGTATATGCTCATTTTTTGAAGCAGCCACTATCGTTTCATGAAACTTCTGGTTTACCTGAACAATATCTTTCAGGCTGTCCATATCAGATTCCACATATCGGCTAATGGCTTCTTCATATAAAATATTAGCTCTTTCCATTTCCAGCAGATCATTTTCTGTCCGGTGTATCGCCGCCTGACTGGCAGCGTACCCTTCCAGAAGAGTGCGCAGGTCATAGATTTGCCGGATATCATCTTTTGTAAAATGCCTTACGCTGACACCGCGCTTTAATGGAATGACGAGGCCTTCTGCTTCAAGCTGCTTAATAGCCTCTCTAATAGGAGTGCGGCTAAGATTCATTTCTTTAGCCAATGATTCCTCAGCAAGCCGCATGCCAGGGACAAATTTCCCTTCAATAATGGCATCTCTAATAAATTCGTATGCATCCATATCAACACCTCAATTGTATTGTATACAAACAGAAGTATTATTACAACAAATATTCTGAATATTTATTATAAAACATGATTATATAAGGCTTTTTAATGAAATTTCAGAAAAATAATAAAATTTACATTGACTTATTGTATACAAACAATTAAATTTGTATACAAGATTAAGAAAATTAAAACTTAACAGTGCATTCAAGAAATATCAGGGAGGGAAATCCATGTCAGAAAAACAGCTTCCACTGGAAGATATCAGAGTCATCGAGCTGGGCACGCTTTTAGCAGGACCATTCTCCGGACGGCTTCTAGGTGACTTCGGTGCTGAAATTATTAAAGTCGAGCCTCCGGGTAAATCAGATCCCATGAGAAATTGGGGAAAATCAAAAGATGGAATAGGGCTTTGGTGGCCTATTCAATCGCGGAATAAAAAATCGATTTCGTTAAATCTCAGGGAGGAAGAAGGACAGCAGGTTTTAAGGGAGCTTATTAAAGAAGCCGATGTTGTCATTGAGAATTTCCGCCCGGGGACAATGGAAAAATGGAATCTATCCTATGAAGCACTTTCCGAAATCAACCCTAAATTAATCATGGTACGGACTTCGGGCTATGGACAGACAGGACCCTATAAGCATCGAGCAGGATTTGGCAGCGTCGGTGAAGCAATGGGCGGGCTCAGAAATGTAACCGGTTTCCCTGACAGGCCGCCATCAAGAATTGGTGTATCAATGGGTGATACGCTGGCTGCACTTTTTGCTACAATTGGCTGTCTTGTTGCATTACACGAGAGGGAGCGCTCCGGAAAGGGACAGGTTGTCGATACGGCCCTCTATGAATCTGTATTCTCCGTAATGGAAAGCATTATTCCGGATTATCTTTTAGCAGGATACATAAGGGAAAGGATGGGCAATATCCTGCCAGGTGTAGCTCCCTCCAACATTTACTTCACGCAGGACAAAACTTACATCGTTATAGGAGCCAATGCAGATGGAGTGTTCCGCAGGTTATGCGAGGCCATGGAGCAGCCGGAATTGGCAGATGACACAAGATTCGCGACCCACCATGCAAGAGGAGAAAACATGAAGCTTCTTGATTCCATGATCGAGGAATGGACAAAGACTCTCCCTGCTAAAGAAGCGCTTAAAATTCTTGAAGATAAGGGCGTTCCATCAGGGCTCATTTATACAGCTAAAGATATTCTGGAAGATCCGCATTATAAGGAACGCGACATGATTATTAAAGTAGATCATCCGCAGCTGGGAGAATTCCCGATGCCTGGCATTGTGCCAAAATTAAGCAGGACACCAGGGGAAGTGAAGCATGCCGGCCCGGAAGAAATGGGCAAGCATAATCATGAAATATACACTGGCCTTCTTGGGTTCGATGAAGAGAGATTAGAAGAATTGAAGAAAAATAATATCATTTAGGAGGGCTTCAAAATGGGGCGGACCTTATATGAGAAAATCTGGGAAAAACATGTAGTCGTGGATGAACAGGATCAGCCTTCCCTTTTGTACATTGATCTTCATTTAGTGCATGAGGTCACATCACCACAGGCATTTGAAGGCTTAAGAATTAAGAATCGCAAAGTGAGAAGGCCGGATCTGACTGTGGCTACCATGGATCACAGCATCCCAACAACCGACCGTTCTCTTCCTTTTAAAGACCAAATCGCCAAAAAGCAAGTTGACGCTCTGGCAAACAACTGCAGGGAGTTTGGCATACAGCTTTTTGACCTGGATAGCCGAAATCAGGGTATTGTACACGTCATTGCCCCGGAGCTTGGCTTAACACAGCCCGGGATGACCATTGTCTGCGGTGACAGCCATACCTCTACACATGGAGCTTTCGGGGCACTTGCCTTTGGCATTGGCACAAGTGAAGTAGAACATGTCCTTGCCACTCAGACATTAAAGCAATTTAAATCCAAAACATTAGCAATTAATATACATGGCACTTTGCCGCAAGGAACTACTGCCAAAGATCTTATACTTTCAATCATTGGAAATTATGGCCACGATTTTGCTACTGGCTATGTTGTGGAGTATCGCGGTGAAGCGATTCGTAATTTAACAATGGAAGAGCGAATGACCATTTGCAATATGAGCATTGAAATGGGAGCAAGGGCAGGACTGATTCAGCCTGACGAAAAAACCTTCAATTATTTGAAAGGGAAACAAGCATTTCCTGATGGAATGGAGTGGGAAGAGGCTCTTGCAGAATGGAAGAAATATTATACTGACGAAGATGCCGAATTTGATCTGACTGCTGACTTTAATGCAGATGAAATAATCCCGCAGGTTACCTGGGGGACAAATCCAGGCCAGGTGGCAGGTATTACAGAAGTTATACCGCTAATGGAAGATCTGCCTGCAGATCAAATAGGACCAGCTAAAAAAGCATTAAAGTACATGGGCCTTCAGCCAGGAACACCCATTACAGAAATAGGAATCAATAAAGTCTTTATCGGCTCCTGTACAAACAGCCGAATAGAAGATCTTCGAAAAGCGGCAAAAATCGTAAACGGTTACAAAGTTGCTGAACAGGTGGAAGCGCTAGTTGTTCCTGGTTCACAGCTTGTAAAAATGCAGGCAGAAGCTGAAGGTCTAGATCAAATTTTTATCAGCGCCGGTTTTCAATGGAGAGAAGCAGGATGCAGCATGTGCCTCGGTATGAATGAGGATTTGGTTCTTCCGGAAGAACGCTGTGCATCGACCTCCAACCGGAATTTTGAAGGCAGGCAGGGAAGAAATGCGAGGACCCATTTGGTCAGTCCTGAAATGGCTGCTGCTGCAGCGATTGCCGGCCGGTTTATAGATGTAAGGGAGTGGCCTGTTAAATATAGCAAGGAGGTCAGTGTACAATGAAGTCTTTTACCAGATCTACAGGCATAGTTGCTCCACTTGATGCTGCAAATGTTGATACAGATGCCATCATTCCAAAACAGTTTTTAAAAAGAATTGAAAGAACTGGGTTTGGCGAATTCCTCTTCTACGAATGGCGATACGAAGATGGCAGGGAAAAACCGGATTTCATTCTAAATCGGGAACCTTACCGGAATGCACCGATTCTGCTGGCAAGGAAAAACTTTGGCTGCGGCTCATCCAGAGAGCACGCACCCTGGGCGATTGCAGAATATGGGATTAGAGTGATCCTGGCATCATCATTCGCAGATATTTTCTATAATAATTGTTTTAAAAATGGCATCCTGCCAATAGTCTTGCCTGAAAAGGATATTGAAGTTTTGTTTCAAAAAAGCAATGAATCACCTGGTTATCAGCTGAGCGTAGATTTAGAGAATCAAAGAATTGAGGACTCCTTCGGGTACATGGTCGAATTCGATATCGTTTCTTATCGAAAAGATCAGCTGTTAAAGGGGCTGGACGAAATCGGGGCCACGCTTCAATCAGCTGAATTAATTGACTCCTATGAATCGGCACATAAGATTTTCTATAAGCTGGAGGTTTAAAATTTCAGCAAAAGGGAGGAAGCCATATGGAAAACAGAACGATAAAAGAACCTATTCGAAAAAAATGGATTTGGATAGTCCTCGCCATCATTACACTTGGAGTAGTACCCTGGTATTTTCCGGATGCAGCAGCTGAGCCCTATATTCTAGGGTTTCCGTTATGGGCATTTATTTCGACAGCTTTTTCCATTATCATGTGCGGATATTTAAGCTGGCTTTGTGTGAATGAGTGGAATATCGTAGAGGAACAGGAAGAAGCCGAAAAAGCAAAGGGGGATAAATCATGAATGATTTAGCTTTTGCAGGCACAGATGGGATCATTATTTTATCAGCCTTTGCCATAATCATGCTGTTAATTGGATACTTATCGGGCAGAGGTGAGAAGAACCTTCATCACAGTCTTTCAGGGTACTATCTTGCCGGAAGGAATCTCGGTTTTATCGCACTCTTTTTCACCTTATATGCGACGCAATATAGCGGGAATACCATTGTCGGATATGCCCCAACAGCATATAGGACAGGTTTCTCGTGGATTCAGTCCATTTCATTTATGACAATCATTATCGGAATCTATTTACTGTTTGCACCAAGATTATATGTCATTGCAAAGAAAAGAAACTTTGTTACACCTACTGACTGGATCGATCACCGCTTCAAATCGAAAGCAGTCACATTGCTTAGTATTTTTCTTATGCTTTGGGGGCTTGGAAACTATCTTTTAGAACAGCTTGTAGCAATCGGCCAGGCTGTATCAGGGATGACAGGCGGAACAATCCCATACCAAATAGCTGTTATCGTCTTTGTAGCTGTTATGCTTGCCTATGAGTGGATGGGCGGAATGAAGGCAGTTGCTTTTACGGATGTTATGCAGGGTATTGTTCTTATGATCGGAATCATTGTCTTCCTCATCGGCGGCTTGTATCTCGTCGGAGGCAATTTTTCTGATGTTACAAGGTATGTAGCAGATCTGGAGCCTGCAAAAACGGCAGTCCCTCCAATGGAAGTGAATATCAACTGGCTGAGTATGCTCCTGCTTGTTGGACTGGGAGCAAGTATTTATCCGCATGCTGTTCAAAGAATATATTCTGCGCAAAGCGAGAAAACCCTGAAGAAATCATTTGCCCGCATGGCATGGATGCCGCCAATTACAACTGGGCTTGTATTTATGGTAGGCATTATTGGAATTATGCTTTTTCCTGGACTGGATAAGACTGGGTCTGAACAGCTCGTAGGACTGATGGCCAATGAGATCGCTGCCATTAATCCATTTTATTACTGGATTATGATCATCTTCTTTGGCGGGATTGTTGCTGCCATTATTTCTACAGCCGACTCAGTTTTGCTCAGCTTTTCATCCATGCTCTCAAATGACGTATATGGAAAATTCATCAATCCTAAAGCAACTGAACATAAGAAGGTCATGGTCGGAAAAGTGTGCGGAATCATTGCCATCATCTTTCTTCTGTGGATTGCCTGGAATCCACCGGGAACGCTATATGAAATTTTCGTCCTAAAATTCGAATTGCTTGTTCAGGTTTTCCCGGCTTTTGTACTGGGCTTATATTGGCAGCGTTTATCAGGAAAGGCTGTCTTCTGGGGGATGCTGGCAGGCGCTATATTAGCAGGATTGCTTACTCTTACAGGCTATAAAACCATCTATGGAATTCACGGCGGCGTCATTGGATTAGGATTGAACTTCTTTATCTGTATTGCAGGTTCTCTATTAGGTCCTGCTGTTTCAAAGAGCAAAGTTCTGGAGGAAGATTTGTCTGCACTCAATTTAAAGGCATAAAAGCCAAAAAAGAGATGATAAATTATGAGTAATTCACTGGCAGAAAAGCAATTTGCCAGCAATGAAAATCCATGGAAAATGCTATTATTTCTTCTGCTGGCACAGCTGATGGTAGCATTTGTTGGCAGAAGCATTGGACCCTTGGGAGTTTTAATCGGGGAGGATCTTTCCCTGACCAAGTCGCAAATCGGCATGCTCCCGGCGGCTCTCTTTTGGGCCAGGCGATCATTTCAGTTCCAGCCGGCTTTCTGACTGACCTTGCAGGATCCCGTAAATTATTGGTCCTGGCGTCGGCCTTAATGGGGTTAGGCTTTCTGTTCATGACATTGCTTCATGATTTCTGGCTTGTCCTGTTATTAATTGTTATCGGCGGAATTGGGTATGGATCCATGCACCCGATCACAAATAGAGGCATCATTTATTGGTTCCCGCTCAAACAGCGGGGCACAGCAATGGGAATAAAACAAACTGGCATCACAGCAGGATCAGCTCTGGCCAGTTTGATACTGCTTCCGCTTAGTGTAACTTTTGGCTGGAGATTTGTACTTCTTACGGCTTGCCTTCTATTATTGGCGGGCGGCTTCGTCTCCTATCATTTTTACCGGGATCCGCCTGAATTGGAGCAAGCGAAAGGCAGCAGCATGAGTTTGCTCCAATTTTACAAATCAATGTTTAAAATGTTTAAAAATAAAGCTTTGATGCTGATAAGCTTTAGTGCTCTCGGTTTGAATGGCACACAAATGTGCTTAAATACGTATATTGTTTTATTTGCCTATGAACAGCTGAATATTTCCATCTTTTTATCAGGTATTCTCCTGGTTATATCTGAAATATCCGGAACTATTGGCAGGGTTGCCTGGGGAATCATTAGCGACAGGCTATTTGAAGGAAAGCGTGTTGTGATCCTAATGATCATTACCATAATGACCGCTTTGGCCAGTACGTCAGCTGCGGTCATTACTTCAGCCCCTTTTTGGGTAATGGCTCCCATTACAGCTCTCTTTGGATTTGCAGCTTCAGGCTTCAATGGAATCTGGATGAATCTTGCAAGTGAATTGGTGCCGAAAGAACAAGCTGGCATCTCAAGCGGGATCAGTATCACTCTAGGGTCAGCCGGGGCCATTATCATTCCGCCATTATTTGGTTTAATCGTGGATCAGACGGGGCAATTTTCTTCCGGGTGGTTTTTAATCACAGGTATGATGTTTATAGTTTTTACTTTACTGACAACATTAATGATTATGAATAAAAAGAATAACTTTGTTATTTAAAAATGGAAGGAGTGATCCGAATGGAATTTAATCCCTCGGAACTTGGAGAAAAAGAAGTGTACAAATTATTAACCGGATCTGTCGTCCCAAGGCCGATTGCCTGGGTTTCCACAGTATCTGAGGATGGCAGCCAGAATCTCGCACCTTTCAGTTTTTTCAGTGTTGCTTCAAGAAATCCTCCTATGCTCTGTTTTTCTATTGGTCCCGGGGTTGGCGAGAGGGAAGGTACAGAAAAAGATACATTGGTCAATATCCGGGCGACAAAAGAGTTTGTCATCAATGTAGTTCCCGCGCCATTAGGAAACCAAATGCAAAAAAGTGCAGAGAATCTCCCGAGTAATGCTGATGAGTTTGAAACAGCAGGGCTTTCCGCTGCTGAAAGTCATTTAGTCGCCCCTAAGAGGGTAAAAGAAGCACCAATCCATATGGAATGCAAACTCGAACAAATTATTAAGCTGGGAAGCGATCACCTTATTATTGGGAGAATGGTACATTATCATATTGACGATGATTACTACCTCGGTAATTATAAAGTGAATTTAGAAAAACTGCAGCCTCTTGGAAGGCTGGCAGGAAACTATAGTGAAAGCAGTGAATTCTTCAAGCTGCCGAGATAAATTTTCAAAAGCCGGACCTTATGGCCGGCATTTTTTTTGCAATGGGAGTATACCTATTTATGTATTTCCTCCAGCCAAGATGATAATATAACCTTAAAACATAGCCCCATCTGGAGGTATTCCATGGAAAACTACGCGGATCTCATTCAAAAACAAAGAAATTTCTTCACCCAGGGTAAAACAAAGGATGTCACATTCCGAATGGAAGCGCTCGGCAAGCTTCGTTCGGTCATTAAGCAGCATGAGCAGGAATTGATGGATGCGTTAAAGGCGGATCTCAATAAAAGTGAGTTCGATGCGTACTTGACTGAGATTGGAATCCTCCTGGAGGAAATCCGTTTTACCTTGAAACATTTAAAAAAATGGGCCAAACCCAGAAAAGTGAAGTCATCGATTGCACAATTCGGTTCGAAAAGCTGCATATATCCTGAACCATATGGAGTTGCGCTAATCATAGCTCCTTGGAATTATCCTTTCCAGCTGGCGATTGCACCCCTGATCGGAGCGATAGCCGCAGGGAATTGCGCCATCCTGAAGCCATCGGAATTGACCCCGCAGACTTCGGCATTGCTTTCAAAAATGATCAGCAATCATTTCCCTCAAGAATTTATTTCAGTTGTTGAAGGCGGCGCAGCAACAAGCACAGCCCTATTAAATGAAAAGGTCGATTATATTTTCTTCACAGGCAGTGTCCCTGTCGGAAAAATCATCATGGAAGCAGCATCCAGGCACCTTACTCCTGTTACCCTTGAATTGGGAGGGAAGAGCCCGTGCATCGTGCATGAAGATGCCAACTTGAAACTTGCTGCGAAGAGAATTGCCTGGGGAAAATATATTAATGCCGGCCAAACTTGTGTGGCTCCGGATTATATTTATGTTCACAGCAGAATTAAAGATGAATTCCTGAAAGAATTAAAACAATCTATTCAGGAGTTTTATGGAAAGAACCCGATTGCATCCGGCCAATTCACGAGAATCGTCAGTGAGAAGCACTTCAGCCGTCTCACCAAATTTTTAACCGATGGCACCACTGTTCACGGGGGAAGGCATGATTGGTGCTCTCTCACCATAGAACCAACTGTACTTGGGGATATTACATGGGCTGATGAGGTCATGCAGGATGAAATATTTGGACCAATTCTGCCGGTGCTGGAATATGATGACTTGTCCGGAATGATTTCAGAGGTTACAGCACGCCCGAAACCTTTAGCGCTATATATCTTCACTGAAAGTGAGGATGTCCAAAACCAGATTCTAAGCAGCATTTCCTTTGGAGGGGGATGCATTAATGATACCGTTTATCATCTTAGTTCACCGTATCTGCCTTTCGGGGGAGTAGGGGAGAGCGGGATTGGAGCTTATCATGGCAAGGGAAGCTTTGATGTGTTCTCACATGAAAAAAGCATACTGAAGCAAACCACCAAATTCGATTTGCCATTCCGATATCCGACTACAAAAGATGCATTGAAAAAAGTGAAGCTTTTTATAAAATAACCGTCTTATTTTGCAAGGCGGTTTTTTTATGCATTATTTTTCGGAGGTTTGAGCCCCTTGTTTAAATCCTGTATGGCGGCCTCTGTTTTTTTTGAGAGGTTTTTGGTATATGGCGAAACCGAGAATGTGGGGAAGTTAATATTTTTCACTTTCTTGGTCAGTTTTTTCATTGGAATCAGCCCTTTTTATCTTTATTATATGTCCCCTTCAATTGAACATGAATAGGGCGCGGAAGAAATTTCCTTCCACGCCATATAGTATGCTCAAGCCTTTGTTTTGGTATAAACGCTTATTAATCTTTTGTTCTTTTTTAATATCCGTTCGGTGTGGGGACTTACTTCAAATCCCGGCAGGCTGATCCGGGATTTTTTTGAGCGTTTTCATAGTGTTTTTAGAATGTATCTCATGATTCTCCGTTTTTTTATCCGCTGGATCCTTCATGGTCTTCGTCCTCCTGTTCGGCAGGGAGCATTAGATCGTATATTGAAATGAGTGAAGTGAAAAGCAAGTAGTCGAATTCTGTAACAAATTGATCGGAGGTAAGTTTAATTACATAGTCATCTTCAAGAATGGAAAAAGGAATCAGCGCCAGCTTTTCTTCAGCATCATAATACACTTCTCTGCGGTCCAGACGGCTATGAATCAAAGCTTTTTCGGTGTAGTGCTCAAGCAGATAGTCCTTTTCTTCCTCTGTTGTGTATTTGCATAAGGATATCTTCATATCCACTTTTTCCGCAAAGTCTGCCAGAAGTTTTTCAATGCCGGCGAGATATGCTTCCTTGTTTCCATAATAAATCTCAATGGGCTCATTTTTCAATAAATACTGAAACGATTTAAGCTTATTCATGTGTGAATTCAGCAAATCACTGTTTTCTTCGAGCAATTCCCTTGTGTCAGTAGCCAACTCGTTATTTCCAACTCTTTTCAGATAGGAACCCAGAAAAACAAAGGCATCAACCAGAGCAAATATAACCGCGACAATGAGGTAGTTCTGCCAATCAGTAAAAATGGAATCTGGTTTGTTCGTCCAATAAACAACTGCACCAAGTACATAAATGATATACCAGGTTTTCCGAATGACGGGCATTCTTTCTTTTACTTTCTTTTCCCACAACCAGACAGAAATAACATAAAAACCGAGACAAGCGACAATAATCCAAACTGCAACCTTGAAGAATATCAGCAAAAAAATCGCCTCGTCCACTCAATATTTAGTTAGAATATTCGCATATTTATTCTTGAATCCATTATACCAGAAAATATGCCAATAATTTGAATTTAAAACAAGGAATAAGAAAAAACATGATAAAATACCTAACTGGCGTCAGGCGAGATTGCATTAGTGCAGGTATAACTTCTTTTATTTGGAGAATATGATCTTTAATTACGAAAAGTAATCTTCTCCGCATTTGCTTATTTTTTTATAGAACGACAAATTGATTAATTATCCTACTATACTTGTCCATTCCAAGTCATCACTCATACATATATATATAGTAAGTCAAATGAAAGCAGACTTATGGAATCATTTAAAGCTTGTTTGTATTTGGCTGAATAATCTTTATAAGGAGTGTAAAATATGAGAAAAAACCATGGTTGTAGCAGTGGCAAAGGCCATTCTTCAAGAAAATGTCCACCAATGCCAGCATGCGATACAGCTAAATCACATGATCATTTTTGCGAAGTTTCAGGTGACGTAGTAGCAGGTACTGAAGTAGATGTTGTTATCGGACAAGTCCCTATTCAAGCTCTTACTGAATCGGAAATTCATCTTCCTGATTATGCCTCAGATATTAAAGTAATCAGAAAAAACATCTTTCTTACTCAATGCGAAGCGATTCCTTTTCGCCCTGTAGAGGGTACAACAACAACTGACGTAAAATTGTTTGTAGAAGGATATATTCATAAAAATATCCAATATGTTGAAGACTGTGACGGATATGTTAAAGACTATATGGTAAATGTTCCATTCAAGTGCTTTACACGAGTTACTTTGCCAACTCCAATCGCAATCCCAGCTTTTAGCTCTAAGAATAGTGATGCTCGTGAAATCAGAGAATTGGCCAAAGACGGTATGGGCGCTGACCGCTGTACTTTTGGTTCCAATACTTTTGAATTCTTGAATGAGCCTATTCGCTGTAAATTGGTAAGCTGGAATTTAACTGAAGCTAACTTTTTAAGTAACTTTGATAAATGGGGAAGATTCAACAAAATTACTGAAAAAGATGATATTAATCTTGTACTCAGATTATCGCAGACTCAATTTACTGCAAATGGGGCTTAATTGCAGAGGTTGGTCATAAACTTATAAAGAAAAAGGCACCGATTTCCGGTGTCTTTTTCTTTGAAGGACTGCGGGATATATCTGGTAATTGCTAACTAATGATTAGCTAAAAAAAGGGAAACGGTCTTTTTTGGAGTTACCCCCATTTTAAATAGCTTCCGGTGATAATCAACTGTTAAGTCAGCTTTCCACAATTATTCTCAAGCCCTCATCTTTCGATAAATCTCCATACCTGAGTAACCAGGATCGTTTTCAATTTACAAGTAATATCATACAAAGGTTGTTGATAGTATTCTATACCTAATCGAGTTATTTTCACATAATGGAAGCGGCAATTCAGGGTCACAAATCGCATCCAGCTTGATGGACTCTCTATTTAAGATTGCTCTTCTAATGCTTTACGCCGTTTATCCTCATGGAACATAATATTAATAGAGAAGGGAAGGAGAAAGATATGGCGGCGTGTGTGGAAATGGACATATGTTTGACGCTCGATTGTTAGGAGTGAAATAAGATGTGAAAAATCAGCCTTCTCCGCATATGCTGTTTTTATTGCAAAAATGATAAATTGATTATTTGACCTAATGAACTTGTCCATTCAAATCCATTACTCCTTACATATATAAGTAGTAAGTCAGAAGATATTAAGCTTTCTGAAACAGAACAGAGCTTAATTGAATTTGACTAAATAAAATGATAAGGAGTTTATAATATGAAAAAATAATAGTTGCGGCTGTGGCAAAGGGCATTCTCATGGTAAATGTCCAGATATGCCAGTTTGCGATACAGCTAAATCACATGATCACTTTTGCGAAGTTTCAGGTGCGGTAGTAGCAGGTACAGAAGTAGATGTTGTAATCGGACAAGTCCCTATTCAAGCTCTTACTGAATCCGATATTCATCTTCCGGATTATGCATCAGAGATTAAAGTGATCA
Organism: Cytobacillus pseudoceanisediminis; assembly: GCF_023516215.1. Classification (NCBI taxonomy): domain Bacteria; kingdom Bacillati; phylum Bacillota; class Bacilli; order Caryophanales; family Bacillaceae; genus Cytobacillus; species Cytobacillus pseudoceanisediminis. The sequence continues at coordinate 1,486,686 of NZ_CP097349.1, forward strand.
GAAAAAATATTTTCCTTACTCAATGTGAAGCCATTCCTCTTCGCCCTGCAGAGGGTACAACAACAACTGACGTAAAATTGTTTATAGAAGGATATATTCATAAAAATATCCAATATGTTGAAGACTGTGACGGATATGTTAAAGACTATATGGTAAATGTTCCATTCAAGTGTTTCACTCGTGTAACTTTGCCTGTTGCTATTCCGATTCCTGCTTTAAGTTCAAAGAATAGTGATGCCAGAGAAATCAGGGAACTTGCAAAAGATGGTATGGGAGCTGACAGATGCACCTTTGGTTCCAATACGTTTGAGTTCCTGAATGAACCAATTCGCTGCAAATTAGTCAGCTGGAATTTAACAGAAGGCAACTTCTTAGCGAACTTTGATAAATGGGGTAAATTTAACAAATTTACTGAAAAAGATGACATTAACCTTGTAATCAGATTATCGCAGACTCAATTCACTGCAGCTCCCGCCCCAGTTACAGAGGAAGAGTAATAACTTAAAAGGAGAAAAGGTACCGATTACAGGTGCCTTTTTTCTATGAAAAGCAGACAGGGTAATCAGTTAACATGAATTGCTAAGAATGAGGCTGAAAAAAGGAAAGGGTCTCTTTTGAGATACCCTCTTTTAAATTTGTATAAATTGCTTCTGAAAAAAATCGACTGATAAAATAGCTTTACCCAGTATTTCTATACCCGCATCTCCCGATATATCTCCGTGCCAGAGAATATGGATTTTATTCAGGTTACATGTGATTTCCTCGGAAAATTGCTGAAAGTACTCTATATGGTAATCGTGTGCATTTCCATGTTGAAATATGAACTCATTTATACGCGAAGGAAGCGGTAATTCTGGAGTGCAAATCCAATCCAGCTTGATGGATTCATCTATTGAGAGTGGTATCCTGATGCTTTTCAACTGTTTATCAGCAGCGAACATAATATCAGCTATGAGTATCCCTTTAACAAAAACCGTTTGTGAGGGAAGAAGAACCTTACAGCTCAATGATTCTACTGACCATTCCATTTTAGTTATATGCTTTGCATGTATGTTCATTGGAAAGCAATCAAAGATTTGAACCTCCATATCTGTTTTGCCAATTAAAACAGGAAGTTTAACAATAACCCCTTTCCGGAAAGATTCTTTAGTAGATCGCGTGTTTTCTTCTATAATGCTGCTGGAAGAGGACTCCTCCAAATGATCATAGAGCGCATCACTGAGTCGATTTGTACTTTCGCATTCGGCTGAAAATTCATTTTTGCTTACTTCTTCACTCCCAGATTCTGATGGGAGTGAAGTGGGTTCGGCCTTTTCAGAATTGGGAATTTCATTTGAAATAACATCTTGAAGCATAGCCGAAAAGTGTTCAAGCAAAGATGATACTTTATTATATTTCACTTCCTCTCTGTCATAAGGTGATTCGGATTCTCCGCATTCACTGGATGAGAAAAACTCCTCATTTAATAATTCAAGAAACTTATGATTACTATCAGATGACTCCTCCAATAAAGCCAAAAACCTCTCCTGTAGTGGTATTGTGTCTGCGCACTTCTCATCAAGTAAGCTACAGGCTTTTTTCAGAAGGAGGGAGAATTCTCCTTCATAACTGGATGACTCTTCACTGAAATTTCCTTGCCATTTAGGGTTAAGTGAATCTTCTAAAGTTGGATGTGAATCATCTGGTTCAAGTGAATCAACTTCAATTTTATGGCGGTCATAGTCCATGTTTTTATGATTATAGGAGGAAGATTCGCTATGGTTATAAGAGGCATCTAAAAGCAGCGCAAATGCTTCATCTTGACGGTAAGGAATGTTAACTGACTCATTATCCGAAGAAGAAGACTCTTCCAGCATCGCTGCAAAGTCCTCCTCAAAGAAATTCGCGGGTTCTGATAAAATATTGCCGTTTTTAGCAAGAGTACTTACTTCAAGTTTCCCATCTTCTGATTTAAATTTTTCCATTTCAAAGCCGAATGAGAGATCATCCGTGGATTCAGCTTTCTGGAGAGTCTCTGAGGATTCTAGCATACTGATAAATTCCTGAGTCAGGTCCGTGTCTTCTATTAGAGCATTCTCATTTGTTAAATTTTCATGGTTTAATGATGATTTGCTTTCGTTTTCAGATTGTATCAATTCCTGATGAAAACGCATGATTGTTTCTTCAGCTTGAACTGCCTCAGCAGATGATATATTACCTTTTCTTTGAGTGGATTTTGTATCGTTAAGAAAAATATTATGGTTAGTATACGTACTTGGTAAAGAAGGGGTCCAGCTCAGCATAGGTGAAAAGGGCGTCAGCATTTCATTTAGGTATTTAGGCAGTTTTAATTTTTTTCTTGGCCATCCTTGCTTCTTCTTTAGCAGGTACAATATTCTTCCCTACATTACCCTTATCGGATGTTTTTTCAGGCAGTATATTAGTTTGGCTTATTTGGCGGGCTTCCACTGCAGGAGGCGGTAAAATTAATGGAAATGATTTTGGTTTTTTTTCGGAAATAGACGTACCATATCCTTTTTGGTTTTCTTCAAAGTCCATTTCTTTTATAGGTTTTTCTAAATTTGGGCTTTTTGATTTATTCCTTGAAAGAAAGATTAACTGCTGATCCGACAAATTTTCTGATTCTGTATCAATACGAAAAATTCGGTTATATGCACTTCTCATATCACTCATCTTCTTAGGAAGGTGCTGCAAATTAAGAGCATCCTCACCAGTCCCCTCCTTACCATGAATCTAGAAAGCTTTATCAATTTTAATTAGGTTTATCAGTATACACTTATGGGCAGATGTCCGGGAGTCTTGTTAACACTGAGAGATTGTGGTTCTCCCGCGACGTTTTTAGAAATTAATGGCTGCTTCATGGGATTAACCGTACTAATATATTTTTAATCGCAGTCGTAACAGTCATCGTGATCATTCGTAGTTGAAGAAACTCGTATTTGCTGTTTTTGAAGGACTTTTATGACTAATTCTAAAACCATTTTTTCTTCCAATTTTGTGAAGACACCTTCACCAATCGGTGAGCAGTTAGGCAGAGGACGGCGATCTATCGCCTCATCCCATTCAATTATTCTGCTTGAAATCAGTTCACAGAAGGGCAATTTGTTGTAGTGCTGCATGCTCTCCTGATGAAATTTGGAAAGGTCATTCGATTGAAGCTCATCTTTTTCAGGAAACCCGCAGTGCATTGGCTTTGATACATGAAAATCGAAATTGTATCGCTTGTTTATTTCCGGCATGATTGGGCAGGTAAGGAATTTCTTTATTTCAGTAACGCATTGAAAAGGCACATCGACTGTATAAGAATGTATATCAGATGCTACACTTTTATCAGAATGCATTTCAATTTCTGGACAAGGGGCAGCATATTGAATATTTTTTCGAACGAATCCTTTGACAAATAACTGGTTTGCAGGGAGTAATAGCCTGCATTGTGTCAACTTTACTGATTTTTTTATATCTTTAATTTCTAATACAGGTTCCGGAAACTTTATAATGGCATTTACGTTTAGGTGGAGTGAAAGTTCAGCTAGCACTACAGGAACCTCAGCTGTGATTTTTCCAATACTTACATGAGGATGATGGAAGGTACTCTCACACTCACAGTTTTGAGCAGAAATCTGGCATTCCGCTATATCTCGATCTTTTTGTTCTTCTGACATTTGGGCTCCTCCTGAAATCATGATAATCCCATCCTATGCATGATAATCGTCTATGTTTGGGCGTTTACCTATAAAAATCGGAAGAACTGAAAATACGAAAAATGGGTATTTAGATTTTGTTATATATGGATGAGGCAAATGAGGATAAAGTGAAATCTTTTTCAGCGTTTTTTTCACACTGCTATTTAGTTCAACTCAGGTATTTGAGTCCTTCAAATCCTCTGTTCCCTGCAATAAAGCTCTTACTGACTTGTAAAACGAGATAAAAACTAAATAGTACGGGCACAATTGGACTTCTATCACGCATAAGATTCAAAAGGAGGAGTGAGGAGAAATGGATAGACACAATTTTCTTGCTGTAGATATCGGAAACAGCTGGTATAAGGCATTAGCTTCTGAAAATGGTATTCTGTCAGAATATCAAATTCCAAATGCTATTGCTCTTTTTGATGAAGAATTTTACGAAAAGCCATACGATGATGATGATATAGTGTTTGAAGATAATTTAATTGTGGAGGTAAAGAGCCAGGCCGTTGTGGATAGAAGGGAAATTTTCTATATCGGAAAAGCAGCGGCTAAACAGCGGGACGTGAGCCTGACTGCATTCAATAACCAGAAAGTTGATGAAGACAGAACCTATTTGCTGCTGTTCGGCCTGGCAGGCTATCATGCAGTTCTTCAGCATCCGGAAGAAACAGAAATCACTTATTCTATTGATCAATTAGCTGTTTCTCTTCCGACAACACAGTATAAAGAAAGAAAAACCCGCCTAAAAGACAAACTGGCTGGAACACATACGATCATCTTTCATAAAGTTCCCGGGCTTTCTGAGCCTAAGGAGTTAACCGTTAAAGTTATAATCAATGATGTCATTGTCGGTGCAGAAGGTGCTTGTGCCTATTTGGGATTAACAAGAGATCAGGAAACTTTGGGAATCAAGGATGAAGAACTTGTTAAAGAATCACAAAAAGGGATTATCATCGGAGACCTTGGGGGAGACTCTGTCGACTTTGTCGGAATAAAAAATAATAAGCCTGTCGCATCTGTAGAGGGCGAGCCTTTCGGGATCAATCAGTTTCTTGATCACATCATTCAAAGGGTGAGTAAAAAGGAAATGTACCGATTTGACTCCCGTGCCGAACTGGAGGAAAAGTTGGCAGAAGGACCCGCAGGGTGGTATGTCGAGCCTTTTGCAGGGGTCAGAAAGGATATCAGCAAATACATTTTGCCGCAGCTGAAGTCAATGGCAATTAAATACCTGGAGCATTTTGATCGGGTGAGGAGCAGTTCATCAGAGATTAAAGGAGCTGTCCGTTATATTGCTGTTGGAGGAGCAGCCAAACTCGCCCAAAAGCAAATTCAGGAAGCTGCAGCAAAATGGTCGGATAGAGGAAGGCCAATTGAATTAACGTTTCCTGAAAATATGGAGAAATTAAATGTCCTTGGTCTTATGATTCTGGCAAAAATGAATCAGCTAAAAAGAGATAAAGGAAGTAATCATATTATGACAACCAAAGGTTAAGGATGATGGAAATGTTCAGAACCTATACCGACTATGTTAATAAGACCGCATTAACAATCCCAGATCAGTTCATTGATGTCAAAACTGGGGCATCTGTAAAAGTCTCAAAGAAGATACAGGATCAAGTCGACTATCATTCCAATAATAATACGCTGATCCATTTAGTTTTATCAGCTTTAAACAGCTATCTCCATCCCAAAAATATGAACAGCGACATCATACTCGCAGAAATTAATGAAATTAAGAAAATGATGCAATCAGGCTATGTTCCAGTCCAGACGCCAGCATATAAAGAGAAGAAGGCTCTTCATGAGTCAATTTCAGATGAGGTTGATATAAAAGAAGTAGAGGATGTGCTGGAGGCTTTTGGAGGCTAATCTGCTTAATGCAAAAAAGGTGCGCCATGCCAGAATGGTGCACCTTTTTTACTGGGCTATTCATAGTGTTAGGAATCGGCGAATCATTTAGCAAAGCCCATAATACAAGCAGGAATAGTAAAGTTCTATAAGCGGATGGCAGGCAGACAGGTTACAGCACAAAAACAGGAAAGATCCACATTTATGCATATACCTGTAGGAATGAGATCTTCTACGTTTTCACAATCGATTTGGCTGCAAGGTGAACAAAAATCTTTTGTATGTGATTTAAACGGGTCTTTAGAAGATTTACATTGCTTGAAAGTCAACAATTCCAATACAGCACATTTGCCATCAAATTCTTTAATTCTAAAAATGAATGATGTTATACAAGCAAATTTCTTTTCCTTGGAATGATGAGTGAATGTGGTCACACCTGTAGCTTTAAATGGTTCACAGCTCCCGCAATATAAAAGGAATGGAATTGTATTCTTTTTTGGTTTCTTTTGTCCTCCCATGAGGTCATCAATGGATTCCCGGCAGGAACTTCTGCATTCATCATCTAACCCTGCTTTTTTCTGGGCTTTAAAAATGGCCTCCAAAACCTCTTCAACACAATTTTCATAGAAATTTTTCCGGTGTTTACCTTCGTCCCAGTCTGGTTTTATATGACATTCACAGTCGCAATCATGCTCATGGCAAAAATCATGCCTCTCAAACTCTTTATTGTTTTTCTTCCCGCACAAACCCATGATTTTTCACTCCCCGAAAAATTAGTTCCACCATTAGCATACGGCTGCACCTAAGTTTTTGAATGAGAATGTCGCCTATTAAAAGACAATTTTTTATGATTCCTGCTATGGAAATCAATATTGCCTGGTCATGCGTACAAGCCATTTCTGCTTTTAAACATACACTATTACATGCAAGTACTTGCTGTGTTAAATTGATTTATAATGAACTGGGAAGCTCCAAACTTTGAAATATAAGAATTCAATAATAAAGGAGTGAGGACCATGAAGCTTTATTTAGACCCTGGACACGGAGGTACTGATCCAGGAGCACAGGGAAACGGAATAAGAGAGAAAGATATTGCGCTTGATATCGCAAAAAATATAAAAAATATCTTATTGGCCGGCTATCAGAATATAGAAGTTAGAATGAGCCGTGAAAATGATACAACTAAGAGTTTGAGCCAAAGGACATCTGAAGCTAATAGCTGGGGGGCTGATTTTTACCTCTCCATACACTGTAATGCCGCGAATGGTGCAGCGAGGGGCTATGAAGATTTTATTCATAACAGCCTTGGCAGCACTTCCCAGACAGCCAGCTATCAGAATATTATCCATGCTGAAGTCACTAAACTGAATAAGCTCATCGATAGAGGTAAGAAGAAAGCTGACTTTCATGTACTGCGTGAATCAGCCATGCCAGCCCTTTTAACAGAAAATGGGTTTATTGATAATTCTGCAGATGCCGCATTAATGAAAGATCCGCTGTGGAGACAAAGGGTGGCACAGGGACATGTTAATGGAATTGCAAAAGCCTTTAGCCTTAAAGCGAAACCGGCAGTCCCGCCGCAGCCGCCAAAGCCAGTCGATCCCAGTAATCTATACAGAGTGATTGCCGGTTCATTTACAAATAGAAAAAATGCTGAGGAAAGGTCTGCCGCTCTAAAAAATAAAAGCATTGAAACGGTTATAGCCACTGCTGAAATTTCAGGCACGGTCTGGTACAGGGTACAGGCCGGTGCTTTCAGTACGAAGGAAAATGCAGAAAAACAACTGGAAACAGTAAAAAAAGCGGGAATAACAGATGCCTATATACTGTCAGACGCTCCGCCGGCAGTGCCTTCTGAACCCAAAGGCTATTCCATTCTGGGAGTAACGCATTTGTCACCAGAGCATATGAATCAATATGCAAAACAGGTAAACCCGAATGCTGCCAATTTAGGTTCATTCTATTCGGCTATTGGGGAATATTATGGTATCAGAGGGGATATAGCTTTTGCACAGGCCATGCATGAAACCAACTTTCTCCGATTCACTGGTGATGTTAAACCTGGCCAGAATAATTATGCAGGAATCGGCGCAACAGGGAATGGTGCGGCAGGAGCAAGCTTTTCCACACAGGAAGAAGGCGTTTTAGCACATATTCAGCATTTATATGCCTATGCTTCTACACAGCCGCTACCTCCTAAATATCCACTGGCGGATCCGCGTTTCAGCCTTGTGAAAAGAGGTTCGGCAAAGCTATGGCAGGAACTGAATGGCAAATGGGCTGTGCCTGGAACCAATTATGCTCAATCTATCCTGAACATCTACAAAAACATGGTTAGATTTTCTGATCAGAAATTAGAAGCTGTTGTGAAGGATGTAGAAGGCAGCTAATCAAAAAAAGCGGACATGAGGGTGTCCGCTTTTTTAACTATCTGTCAGATCACATACATGAACACACAAAGAAAGTGTGCCATGCTTCCCATCATAATGAAAATATGAAAAATCTCATGAAAACCCAAATGTTTGAACTCCAGGAACTTTGGTTTAATCGCATAAATCACTCCGCCTATCGTGTATAGGATGCCTCCCAGCAAAAGAAGCATTACACCATTACTGCTTAAAGACTCAGAAAGCGGCGAAAAGGCAAAAACAATAATCCATCCCATTGCAATGTAAAAGGCTGTTGATAGCCAGCGGGGAGATCTGAACCAGATCATTTTAAACAGAATCCCCGATAAAGCAACAGCAGAAACAATGGAAAACAGAACCCAGCCGGTCACACCATTTAAAGTAATAAGGCAAAAAGGTGTATAGGAACCTGCAATCAATACATAAATCATGGAATGATCAAGCTTTCTTAAAAAGGCAATGACTTTATCTTTAGCTATCACCATATGATAGGTAGCTGAAGCTGAATAGAGCAGCATCAAACTGATTCCAAAAATAGCAACAGCAGTAATGGCAAGCGGTGAAGATGTCGTCAGTGAGGCTTTGATAACCATGGCAAGCAATCCGGCAAAGGATAAAATGGCTCCTGCTAAATGGGTCAGTCCATTTATGGGCTCCCGGATGTATGAATTCATAATATCTCCTCCTAATGTTATTGTATGTAGTTTTAATAACTACTTAATATAATATATACAAAACGTCATCTAGTCAATATTTACAACTTATGCTTTTTTAAGTAGAATTTATATAATAACAGGTGAGGATTTGAGGGATAAATATGGAAATGGGAAAACTCATTGCGGATAATCAAATTCAATTGGAAGATATCCCGCAGATAGATTTATATATGGATCAGGTAATCCAGCTATTTGAAAATACTTTTGGCAGCACGACGAGAAACGAAGAGGAAAAAGTGCTAACTAAGACAATGATAAATAACTATGCAAAAGGGAAATTGTTTTTTCCTGTCAAAAATAAAAAATATTCAAAGGAGCATCTTATTTTAATTGCTTTCATTTATCAGCTTAAAGGGGCTCTATCCATAAACGATATTAAAAGCCTATTAAATGGCGTCAACACCCGAACTGCAGAAGGAAAGATGGATCTGGACCATTTTTATCAGCTATATCTCGATTTAACTAAACTTAATGTTGATGCATTTGTGAACGATCTGGAAAATCAGGCATCCAGGGCAGCAGAGGAAGCAAAAGAGCTTAATGAAGATCAGCCAGCTGAGCTTGAAAAAGTCCTGCTGGCAACATCACTGGTTCACATGAGCAACTTATACAGAAAAGCAGCTGAACGCATTGTAGACGATGTAAAAAATGAAGCGGATTAAAAATAGGAAGGCGGGAAACACCATCAAGAAAAGAGAAAAAGAAAACCAGGGCTGCTGCGTGAGATTTTGAATGAATTCCTGGATTCCATTGTGATCTCATTACTTATTCGGATCGTACTGTGGATTCCGAGGGTAATTTTCAGCTTCTTTAAAAATTTGTTTTAATAACAAGCAATTGGTTTGGACAGGAGAAAACGACATGACGCTCATAGAGTCCGTACCTGCCACAACTTCATGTGCCAGAGTCCGAACCTGCCTTGACCTCGGACAGAAAAAGGAGAAAACCCCTTGCCAGAGTCCGAACCCGCTACGACTTCGGACAGAAAAAGGAAAAATCCCTGTGCCAGAGTCCGAACCTGCCACGACTTCGGACAGAAAAAGGGAAAATCCCTGTGCCAGAGTCCGAACCTGCCACGACTTCGACAGAAAAAGGGAAAATCCCTGTGCCAGAGTCCGAACCTGCCACGACTTCGGACAGAAAAAGGGAAAATCCCTGTGCCAGAGTCCGAACCTGCCACGACTTCGGACAGTAAAAGGAGAAACTCCCGGGCCAGAGTCCGAACCTGCCACGACTTCGGACAGAAAAGTAGTCAACCCCGGGCCAGAGTCCAAACCACTCCCGTCTTCGTCCTATAAACCAAAACAAAACCCGGGCTGTAAAGGCCCGGGTTCATTTTTTAAAAGAATATGAAATATATAACCCCTGCAAGTACAATTCTGTAAATGGCAAAAGGAATAAGTTTAACTTTATTGATCATTTTCAAAAAGAAGCGGATTGAAATCAAGGCAAAAACAAATGCACTGATGAAGCCTGCAATAAAGAAAGGAAGCGCATCGACTGAAAAGTACTCAAGATTTTTTATTAAGGATAGAAAGCTCGCGCCAGCCATGATGGGCACAGCCATGATAAAAGTAAAATCAGCTGCAGCACGGTGTGACAGGCCGAGCAGCACGCCGCCTGAAATGGTTGAACCTGAACGTGAGAACCCGGGCCAAAGTGAGAAGCACTGAATCAATCCAATAGATAGAGCCTGTTTATAGGTGATTTGATCAACTGAAACTGTTTTCGGGTCTTTGCCTCCAAAAATATCAGCAAAAATCATCAGAAATGCACCAATTACCAAGCCAATCAGTACTGTCTCAGTTGAAAACAGGTGTTCATCAATATAATCCTCAAATAAAACGCCAAGAATCCCGGCAGGAATTAATCCGACAATCACTTGAGACAATTTCAGACGGCTCTGTTTTTCTTCAGAGTTTTTGCTCCTTCCCCCAAGACCGAGCATTTCCATGAACCGTTCCTTAAAAATAATTACAACCGCTAAAATGGAACCGAGCTGAATGACAACTTTAAAAGTATTAGCTTCATATTTTGACAAAAACTCTTTTGTATTGAGCCACATATCATCCACAATAATCATATGTCCAGTAGATGACACTGGAGCAAACTCCGTCATTCCTTCAACAAATCCCAAAATAATCGCTTTTAAAATCATAATAAAATCCATCTTTTAATTAATTCTCCTTCTATTCTATCTGATTCAACTAAACTCCATTTAATGATTATAAACCATTTAAGATAGATAGGAACAATTTTTTACAAAGTAATATAGATGTAAAGTGTCCATTAATTAGCTGAGACGCACTTATGGAGCCGGCATGATTGAAACACCTGGCGATTAAAGTAATAACTCTTCTATCCTTTTAAACAATAGAAAAGTGATCACTAATTCACAAACTCTTCACAGAATTTCAAAGTCTTGTGAGAAAAATCACCAAAATCGGTCCATATTTACCATATGATAAAAGCAGATAAACCAATCGATTATAAGGAGGAAATCAAGATGAAAAAAGGAGTAAAATATCTGCTTACTTCGGCTATAGGCATAGGGTTAATATCGGGATGCAGCCAGGGGGCATCACCGGAAAGTTCCCTTCAGCCTGAGGAAAAGGTTCTGGCAGCAGTAACAGCTCAGCCCGAGGCAATCGCACCGCATAAAGACTTAAATCAGGAGCCCATTCCATTGAAAATTGATAGAGTCGGGCCAAAAGAAGTAAATGTAGAAATGACTTCCCAAATCACGGATATTGAAATCGACAAAGGCAAATTCTATAAAGCATGGACGTTTAATGGTGAAGCGCCAGGTCCTGTAGTTGTCGTTAATGAAGGGGACACACTCAATTTCACCTTAAAAAACATGGATCCGGCAATACCGCACAGCATGGACTTTCACGCTGTACACGCAGCTCCTTCAAAAGACTTCTCCAACGTTCAGCCAGATGAAACGGGAACATTCAGTTATCCTGCAAATAAACCAGGAGTGTTTATGTATCATTGCGGAACTTCACCGGTATTATCACATATAGCAAATGGAATGCACGGAACTATAATTGTAAAGCCTAAAGACGGCTATCCGACTGATAAAGAGATTGATAGAGAATATACAATTATTCAAAACGAGTGGTATAAGTACAACGATCTGGAGGATTTTACAAACGGCGTTCCCAGTCATGTGGTTTTCTCCACAAAAGCTTTAAAAAAAGGAGACCCTAATACTAATGGGGATACGTTCACACTTAAGGATAATCCGCTTCTGGCTAAAGTAGGGGATAAGGTGAGGATATATATAAATAATGTAGGGCCAAATGAAGTTAGCTCTTTCCATGTGGTGGGTACTGTGTTCGATGATGTTTACATTGATGGCAACCCTTATAACCGCTATAAAGGTCTCCAAACGGTCATGCTCCCGGCAAGCGGCGGTGCAGTAGTGGAATTTACAGTTACCAAGGCAGGCAGCTATCCAATTGTTACTCATCAGTTTAACCATGCACAAAAAGGAGCCGTCGCCATCCTGAAGGTAACTGAGACCGGACAAGACGACGGTAAGGCTACAATGAGCCATTAAATATAAATAAAAACTCAACTTAAAATAAATTATACAAGATACAAATTAAAAATGGAATCCTTTTTCCGGCGGTCTATTTAGAATTAATAGGCGGCGGCCAGAGATCATATTTCCGGGCAGGTGAGCGCTGAGTGTATAAAAAAATCGGATGGTTCCTATTATTTTTAAGTTTGATCCTTGCCGGAAAAGCTTCCGCTCAGGAAATGACAGCAGCTTCATCAAAAGAGCTGAAAGCGGCCTTGTCAGACCCACAGGTATCAGTCATAAAATTACAATCCGGAATATATGAAGGAAACATACTTATAGAGAGAAAGGTTCACATAATTGGGGATAAAGGAACAAGAATATTGGGAACAGAAAAAGGCCATGTGCTGACGATTGCAGCAGATGATGTCATTGTGGAAAATCTGGAAGTGGAGGGAAGCGGATCACAGAATGCTGGAATATATGTGAAAGGAGACCGTGCCTATCTCCATCATATTGCCCTAAGAAATGTATTTCACGGCATCTATGCAAGGAATTCCTATGGACATAGGTTTGAAAATAACCTCATTACCAGCTTCCATGGCAGGAATCGGCACAGCGGCTTTGGCATTTATTTAGTTGAAGCACCCAATACTGCAGTAAAGGAGAATTACTTCTATCACACACAGGATGGTGTTTATGTGTCCTATTCAGATTTTTGTGAAGTCACAGGGAACATCATGTTTAAAGCACGGTATGGCGTTCACACCATGGATTCGCGAAATATATTAATAGCTGACAATCAGGTAACCGAAAGTATCAACGGCCTTATGATCATGCAAAGCTATGAAGTTTTTATACTTGAAAACTACTTCTTTAAAAATACAGAGATTGACGGAGCAGGAATTTTTATTTATGACACATTCGATTCCAAAATATCCTCCAATATTGTAAAAGGCAATTTCAGAGGGATTATTCTTGAACATGCAAAAAGAAACAGACTTGAATTTAACAATGTTCTGAGAAATGATACCGGACTTGAAATTGGGAAGAATTCAAATGATAATACCATTTATTTAAATAATTTTTCAGGGAATACAAGACAAGTCATCTCGGAAAAAGATAACAGGAATCTATTCAGTAAAAACAATTATGGAAACTATTTTGATGATCATCATTTATTAAATTTGGATAATGACCATAAAGTGGACTTTGCCTATAAAAGCGGAGATGTATTTTATCAGATGGCAGATGATGAGCCTTTATTGCAGGTCTTTTATCAAAGTCCATCCGTAGAGCTATGGAATATGATTGAACAATACACCCCAATTCCATCACAAGCATTTATCATAGATGAATCGCCGCTTGCTGAACCTGTGCCTGTGAAACAGAAAAATTCATTTCAGAAAAAAATCATATCAATCATAGCCGTGAATTTCCTATAATCCTATTCTTTTTCCTGATCACTTTGGCAAGTTTGCTTATATTTAATTTTGGGAGGAAGCACAATGAAATATAGAACTATTCTCCTAATGGCGATTCTGGTGATATTGTTAAGTGCCTGCTCATCATCAGCGACGGAACCGACAGAAATTAAACAGAATCGTGATAGCTGCGATAACTGCAATATGGGTATTGCAGAGCTGGAGTCAGCAGCACAGCTCATTTTGAAAAGCGGGGAGCCTGTTTTGTTCGATGACATTGGCTGCATGACTCAATATATACAGACTGAGAATCCTGAATATGATGCTGCCTTTGTGCATGATTATCTCAGCAGGGAATGGATATCGTTTGAAACAAGCTCTTTTATACAGAACGGCCATATAGAAAGTCCCATGAGCTATGGAATTGCAGCCTTTGAATCATTAGAAAAAGCCGAGGAATTTCAGAAAAAAACGGAGGTACAGCGTATTCGAAAGATGAGATTCTAAAAGCAGATATTAAGAGCTTTAAAGGAGAAGGAATGAAACACAGCCATTAAAGCTTAATTTTCCCTCAGCATGAGGAGGAAACGATATGAATCCCAAACTATTGTATTCTATGACTAAATATGAGCTTCGGCTACTGTTAAGAAGCAGGTGGCTTTTAAATTTTATGATTCTTTTTTCTTTCTGGCAGGCCTTCTTTACTTGTATGGTCTTCAATCTGTCAAATCAGAACCCGCTGAAGTTTCATATGGACTGGAAGGTGTGAATACCAATATCGAAACCATGGGTGTTAACCCGGAATATTACGGCCTCAAAGAAATAAAGCCGGAAGAGGGGGATACGGCCGATTTTAGCCAGTCTGCCTACAATCGTTCAATTGCCATGCTGATGAATCTTTCTCTTTGGATGCTGCCCATTATATGTATGATCCTTGGCGGCAGTTCCATTATTGCCGATAAAGAAAATGGAAGATTATCCTTATACAGAACCTATCATGAATCTTCAGGATATTACCTGATCAGCAAATTCCTTTCTTTGGTTCTCTCATTATTCTTTGTGATAGGCCTATCATATGGTCTCTTCGGCTTCATTTACTCTTTGGCGGGCAGTTCCTTTGCAGCACATATTTTTCAAGTATTTTTATTGGTTAATATGTTTTTAATCCTTGTATTCTCAGCAGTATCTTTACTGATAGGAGCAATTTCCAAATCAAGGATGCAAGGACTGTCAGCAGCAATCATTTTCTGGATCATTATGGTGTTTGTATATGAATTCATCATCTTTTCAGTCACCGGGTGGATTCCTTATTCATTGAAGCAAATCAGTCTATTCTTTTTAATCCTTCTAAACCCTGTGGAATCTGTTCGCGTCTGGTCGATTTCAAAACTGAATTCCGAATATGTATTTGGTCCGGAATACTTAATGATCGAGAAGTGGGGAGCAAATGGATCTCTCACACTTGCCCTGACATTATCCATTATCCTCATTATTTTTATAACTTTCATAACATCAGCCCGGCTTTTAACGAAGAGAGGTGTGTAAAATGATTTTGGAATTGAAGGATTTATCCAAATCATATAAAAAAGACAGCATTGGCACCGTTGAATCTCCACATTGAAAAGGGGGAATGTATTGTTTTGTGCGGAGGGAATGGAGCCGGAAAAAGTACGATGATTAAAATGCTTACAGGCGTTGATAGTCCTACCAAAGGAGGTGTCGTATTCCATTCGAAACAGCAAAAAACATTTGCTTACATGCCTGACCAATTGATTTTCCCATCTGAACTTACACCTTACGAAATCCTTGATTATTACAGGCGATTTCTAAATAAAAACAAGGAATCCATCAAATGGGTATTACAAAAAACAGGCCTGTGGAGCGAACGGAACCAAAAAGCTGGAGGATTCTCAAAAGGGATGTCCCAGCGGCTTAATCTTGCTCAGTGTCTGCTTGCGGAAACGGACATTTATATCCTCGATGAACCGACAGACGGATTGGACCCCTATTGGGTAATTCAGCTAAAAAAAATAATAAAGGAACTGAAAGAGCAGAATAAAACAATCATTGTCAGCAGTCATATTATGAGAGACGCCATTGAGATCGCAGACAAGGTAATCATTTTATTTAATGGGAAGTTAAAATTCTATGGAGCACTTAAACAGGTGTATAAAGAATACGGATGCACCTCATTGGAGGAAATATTCCTTTTCATTCACAAGAATGAACAGCTATCATGATAAGTCCAAAAGGCGATTCCAATTAGGAACCGCTTTTTGGCCAGCTTTTTATTTTACATAAAACGAATATTGTTCAACATCCTTTGCCCACACCTTCGCATTTTTACCGTTGAGATCTGCAATCCATAAATCTCCTTTTTGCTGGGCAAGCTTTTTTCGGACCCATATTAATTTACGGGCATCCTTAATATAAAGAGGTTCATAATCCCCAATTGTTTTTTTGGGATAGGTAATTCTGGTTTGCTGGGTCTTGTTTAGCTGAATCAAACAAAGTGTTGGTTCGGGCCGCCTCTGAGGATCATTGGACCATTCACTTTCATCCACCCGTGATGCAACCAGCCTCTCATTATCCACCCAGGTAAAGCCCATTTCCGCAGATTTTGCTGGTGTAAGGTTCATGGTTTTAAAAGCAGGCAATTCAGTCACCTTCAATTTTTTGTTTTTAAAGCCCATCACAATTCTGCCCCCGCCAGCAATATAGCCCAATAAATTTCTGCCGGGTGCCCATTTAGGGACGTCCAAATGAAGGATCATCTCATCAAGAACTTCAAAATTTTTTCCATTTGCAGAGATGACACAGACCATATCACTGTCCATGGACCATGATGCAGTTGGATTAACAATGAATGAGATCCATTTTCCATCTGGTGAAAATTTAAATGTGGTTGCATTAATGGACATAATGGAAGCTTTGCCGTTGCCAATTTCCTTAGGAATCGTGAAAAGAGGTTCAACGTAATCGGTCAAATTTAGCTTTTCAAGATCGTTCGGCAGCTGAACCTTATATAGGATGGGACTTGTCCAGCCATCAGGCCTTAAGACAGCGCTTGAAGACACAATAAAGCCTTTTCCGTCAGGATACCAATTAAAATCATCTACTCCTAAAGCTACGTTATGGAATTCTTTCAAATCTGAAATATTTAAAACACTGTTGCTGGTAAAAGCAATCTTATTATCGGACGGTGCCCATTTAGCATTCCCGCCACCTTGAAAGATCTTTATATGCTTTTTTGCCTTTACATTGTATACCCATATCTCAGTGCTTTTTTCAATCGAAGGCAGTTCTTTCGCTTCCTTTTCATATAAAAGCCATTGTCCGTCATAGGACCACTTTGGCGTATGATTGAACTTAGCAGGGTCAGCTGTAATCTGTTCTTCGATATTTCCTGTTTTTAACCACAAATAGCCATTGCGTATAAAAGCTGCCTGCACATTATTTTCTCCCGTATCTCCCCATGCAGCTGACGGAATAATAAACAGGAAGCACCAAAGAATCAAAAAACCTTGCGCATATCTTATCCTTCTTCCTTTAGGTGATTTGCTCAAAGTATATTATGGGCAAAGAGACTTATTTTATTGAAATAGGTTCAGCCTATTCGAAAATGCTTATTATTTTCGATAAGCTTTCATTTACCTTATAATGAATGGATAATTATTCAATTTTGCAAGGCACAGTTTTTGCGTGTGCAAATTGGGTAAAAACAATTACAAATGAATGTATATAAAAAATGGAGGAAACCAAATTTGTTTATTGCTATTATGTTTTTTATGTTTATGTCTTTTTTCCTGTCAGGAAGTGAAACGGCACTGACTGCCGTTAACAAAATGAAATTAAAATCCAGAGCTGATAACAACGATAAGAAATCGCAAAGAATATTAGAGGTTGTCTCGAAACCTGATGAGATGATTACTTCAATTTTAATCGGCAATAATATTGCAAATATCATGCTGCCTACACTGGTTACCATCATTGCGCTTGATTACGGATTTAACGTGGGTGTGGCAACAGGTATTTTGACTGTAGCACTTATCTTATTTGCAGAAGTTCTGCCAAAATCAGTTGCTGCAAGCTTTGCCGATAAAATTGCCTATCTAGTGTTTCCTGTAATTCGAGTCCTCATGATTATCTTAAAGCCGGTCACTTTTTTAATATCCAAATTCACTAGAGGCATCATTAAATTCCTTTCTAAAAATCAGGCAGATTCTGTTTCTGTATCAAAAGAAGAGCTCATTACCATGGTTGATATCGCTACAAGCGAAGGGACCTTCCATGAAGAAGAAACACAACGAATTAAAGGGGTCATTGATTTTTATAACTTAGATGTCAGCGACGCACTGAAAACCCCTCGAATGGAAATTGAAGGAATTCCTTATGACGCGACAATAGAAGAGGCAAAGGATATTGTAATGAATAACCGTTTTACAAGGTATCCAGTATATAAAGACAATATGGATAATATTGTCGGAGTATTTCATTCAAAAATATTGCTCGCCTGGTCCAGTCAGCCTGAAAAAACATTGAAAGATTTTACTGACCTGGAGCCCTTGTTTGTATATGAATTTCATAGCATAGACAAGGTCTTCAAAATGATGATGAAAGAAAGGAAGCACCTCGCAATCGTTCTTGATGAATATGGCGGAACAAAAGGGATCATCTCACATGAAGATATTCTTGAAGCCATGCTGGGGCAGGAAATAGAGGATGAAACGGATGAAGGCAGCGAAATCCTTATTGATGAATTAACTGAAAACCATATTATTGTACACGCAAAACTCTCAATCCGCAGAATTAATGAAGCTTTTAAAACAAAAATCCCTGAAGATGAGGATATCCTTGCCGGATTCTTATTGAAAGAAATAGGTCATTTTCCTGCAGAAGGGGAAACGCTGGATTATCATCACCTGCATTTTGAAATAAAATCAATTGAAGACAACAGGCTTAAACTGGTGGAAATCCAGAAAAAGACGCCCTGATGAAATTTGAGCATTATTTCCTTTTGGAAATAATGCTTTTTTATATTTTAAGAAATCAGAATAAAAATGGATGTTCAATGGGGACAATAGAACCAGGAAAATAAAAATATAATTTTTATATTTTTCTGACAAAATAGGTCCTTTTCAGTATATAATAAATTAAAACAAACTATTAGGAGTGATCTTCGCATGGAAAATAAGCCATTCCATTATGATGGAAGTGTGCAAATCAATTATGAAAAAGATGATAAAGCAAGTTTAAGCATTCCTTTTGAACTGACAGACGAAATGAGAAAAAATATCGGAACCAATCCATACTCAACTGAAGAACAAGAATAATGGGAGGACCCGTAGTGGGTCTTTTTTATTTTTGATGGATAAGCATGAGCAGATAATTTGAATTTCTTTTTTATTTTGAATATGATTATCTCGGATTAAGAATAAAAATGTTCATACTGCAGATGAATACATACTTTATTTCTGATTCAAACTAAAATGTCAACTCAAAATGGAAAGGTGATTGAATTATGGCTCAAGTTTTGTATATTACAGCACACCCTCATGACGATAAGGTGTCATATAGTATGGCAGCAGGAAAGGCTTTTATTGATTCCTACAAGGAAGCCAATCCAAATGATGAAGTAGTTCATATTGATTTATACAAGGAAAATATCCCGCAAATTGATGTGGATGTATTCAGCGGATGGGGTAAACTTCAGTCCGGCAAAGGTTTTGAGGAACTATCAGAAGATGAAAAGGCGAAAGTCGGCCGCTTATCTGAATTAAGCGAACAATTCGTTGCAGCCGATAAATATGTTTTCGTTACACCGCTTTGGAACTTCTCGTTCCCTCCAGTAATGAAAGCGTATCTTGATTCTGTAGCAGTAGCCGGCAAAGCTTTTAAGTATACGGCAGAAGGTCCAATTGGATTATTGTCTGATAAAAAAGCGATTCACATCCAGGCTCGCGGAGGCATTTATTCCGAAGGACCTGCAGCAGAGATGGAAATGGGTCACCGCTATTTGACAGTATTAATGCAATTCTTCGGTGTCCCTTCATTTGAAGGACTTTTTGTGGAAGGGCACAACGCAATGCCTGATAAAGCCGAAGAAATCAAAGCAGATGCTATTGCACGTGCAAAAGACAAAGCGAAAACATTCTAAACTAAAAGCAGCGGATTCCGCTGCTTTTTTTTTCTAGGCATGTGTATGAAGAGCTCTTGTCCGTGATGAATAGTATAATAAAGGTAAATATTAGCTAGGGTGAAAGGGAGGGAGATGTGTGAAAATCTCAGAATTCAGCCCCAGTCATTTAAGTGAAAATGATATATCCAGGCTTCTGTACTATGGCATTGAGGATAATCTTCAAAAAGGGGATTTGATCTTTGTGCCAGGAAGCAGCAAGGCAGCAGAATATCGTCTTCCTGAAGCCATCAGACTTTATCAAAAAGGCAGGGCAAATAAATTACTTTTCTCCGGCGGTGTAAAGTGGTCTGGACATGAATTGACTGAAGCAGAAATGCTAATGAAAAAAGCAATAGGTTTCGGAATTCCTCCAAAAGACCTTTTCATTGAAAATATCTCTCTTCATACAAAAGAAAATGTACTTGCCTCGATGCTGGTTATGGATCGGATGTGCGGGCTGGAGAATATCTCCAATATTATCATTGTGACTGCTCCTTTTCATATGAGAAGGCTGCACATGACATTGTTGACGTATATGCCGAAGTGGATTCACTATTCTCTTGTATGTTCTGATGATGGTGCAACAGGGAAGGAACAATGGATGCAGGATCCTTATGGGAGAAAAAGAGCATTTGATGAAGCCCGGAAAATAATTGACTACGTGAAAAAGGGCATTCTAATGGATTTGGAAATCTAATCTCCCGGACTAACCCCCGCCAAAATCAAGTAGCAGTGATAATTTTTAAACGTCGATAACATACTAGCACCTTGCCCACCCCCTCGAGGAGGCCCCCAGGATGGGGGTCATGCTGATGTTGCCACAGGACGTGGCGTTCTTAGTCTGCGATCCTTTAGTGGGCAAGGCGCTTCCGCTTTTCTTAAAAAGTATTGTAAATGTTCTCGCATTCTTCCGCTGTTGGCTCATAAAAGCAATGAAGCTTGAATCTTCCTACTAAAGGCTGATTATACCATGTAGCTGGACAATCCCCAGGTGGCCTGAAATACCATAGAGCAAATTTGGCGGGCCAAATCCGTTCCCCTCTTACTGCCCTCCGTGCGAGTCTTCTTTCCACTTCTCTTGGCCTCTGATAAAAATAGCCTTTCTGGACAGCTTCAAAAGCATGCGGCTGATAAATCATTTCAGGTATAGTACGAATTCCAATGAAATCCGAACAATTGCCCCTGACTCTGTTAATTCCCACATTACCCACCATTAACATGCCCTGCTGGCCTTCCCCTTCTGCTTCAGCCCGAAGGAGGCGGGCCAGCAAATCTATATCTTGTTCACGTGCCTTCACAACTGCCATCTGTATCACCCTCGTCTCCCTAATTTTATATAGGCTGATATATGGTATGCACTCAAGGGGGAAAGGTTAAATGCGGGATTTTGCCATAAGGCTGAGGAACATAATAATTTAGAGGGGAACAACTATAACAGACACGAAAAAAAGCTCCTGCAGAAGCGGGAGCTTTTATTTTGCATAAAAGTTTTCTGTATAATAAGGCTGTGACTTTGAATTAAAAGCAACGCCAACACCTAAAAATTCATAATCGGCACGCAGAATATTTTTGCGGTGGCCAAGTGAGTTCATTAATCCTTCATGAGCAAAGATACTGCTGAATTGACCGGAAGCAAGGTTTTCCCCGGCGACCATAAATGAAACTTCATCCGCCTGCATTCTGTCAAAAGGTGATAGGCCCTGCAGGTTGGTATGATCAAAATAATTGTTCTGCGCCATGTCGCTGCTGTGCTTTCGCGCCGTTTCCTTAACAGTATCATCCCATTCCATAACGGGAACTCCGTGATTTACTCTCTCGGCATTTGTAATATCGAAAAGCTGATATTCAAATCCTTCCTTTAGAGAGCTGCTGGCATTGGCATAAAAGGAATCTTTTTGCTCTTCAAGTGCTTTACTGATTATTTGTATTGAAGTTACCGTATTGTCACGATGCTTATCATAGAATATGGTTACATAATTCCCATCCAATTCGTATAGATCATAATCCCGATTCTCTTCGAGCTGATAGATAACAAATCCCTTTCTCATTTTGTCCAGCGGTTCTCCAAGCTGCTCCCTAACTGAAGACTTTGGCGTTCCATAGGCAATCTCTTTTGATGAAGAAATCAAATCCTGATTTGTATAGATGCCGGCAGCTTTCTCTTGCTTGTCATAAGCGACCATTACAAAATTTTGATATTGATCATGATAAGCATGCCAGTCTGTTCCAAATTCATTTGCAGAGGAACGTTTCGAGGAGCCAAGCTTGCTCTCGATTTCAGACTTGTCATC
Organism: Cytobacillus pseudoceanisediminis; assembly: GCF_023516215.1. Lineage (NCBI taxonomy): Bacteria > Bacillati > Bacillota > Bacilli > Caryophanales > Bacillaceae > Cytobacillus > Cytobacillus pseudoceanisediminis. The sequence goes on from NZ_CP097349.1 coordinate 1,508,775, forward strand.
GCCTATTTCTATATTATGAATAGAAAAGGTTTGCTCTTCTGGGGCTTCTAAAACCGGCTTTTCGGCTTTATCCTCTGGTGTATGATTTTTATCGCCGGTATATTGCCTGATTGTAAGAAGGAATTCATCTGCCCAGTTTTGTGCCTCTTCCATCACACCGTTTATTATAGCCAGCACTTCTTCACTGTCTTTAAAAAGCTGAATATCAGATTTTATGTTATCAATTACAGTTCCTGAACTAGATTCATCTGCCAATTTCCCTTCAGGCTGTGAAAAGGCGAAACCGATAAATAACAGGATAAAAATAAATAAAAACTTCCTCAATAAATCTCCTCCCATATACCTTTCAACCCCTATCAAAGGTATGCCCATTCATTATAAGATTTAAAAATGCGGAATTGCAAAATATTGATGCCTTCCTTATTTTTCTACCCTGTTTACCATATTCTCTAACTCTTTTGGCTGCGTGATTAGATATTTTCCGTTTTTAAAAGGATAGTTTGGGTAACATAATTATAAAAATGAACAGATGCATAGCTGCTGCAAAGGGGGAAGCATGTTGAAATTAACACCGGAACAAAGAATTGAACTCCATGGTTTTAATAATTTGACGAAATCACTAAGCTTTAATATGTATGATGTCTGTTATACAAAGACGAGGGAAGAGCGTGAAGCCTATATAGATTATATTGATGAGCAATACAGTGCGGAGCGGCTTACAAAAATATTAAAAAATGTTTCCGACATCATTGGTGCCCATGTCTTAAATGTGGCACAGCAGGATTATGTCCCACAAGGTGCAAGTGTGACCGTCCTGGTATCTGAAGGACCGGTAGTGGAAGTCCCGGATGAATCCTATGATGAATCTCCTGGCCCGCTGCCTGATAATGTAGTCATGCAGCTGGATAAAAGCCATATTACCGTCCATACCTATCCTGAATATCATCCGGACGAAGGAATCAGCACATTCAGGGCCGATATTGATGTATCCACATGCGGTGAAATCTCCCCGCTAAAAGCCCTTAATTACCTCATCCATTCCTTTGATACGGACATCATGACAATCGACTACAGAGTCAGGGGATTTACACGGGACACGGACGGAAGAAAACTTTATATCGACCATGACATCAGTTCAATCCAAAATTATATTCCTGAAGAAGTAAAAGAAGATTTTGATATGATCGATGTGAATATTTATCAGGCACATACCTTTCACACAAAGTGTAAAATAAGGGATTTTGACTTAGATAATTATTTATTCGGATACACGAAGGAAAAGCTTGATCCTAAGGAAGCTGAAGAGATCACTGAGCGGCTTACAACGGAGATGGACGAAATTTTTTACGGGAAAAATATTAACCCCGGATCTTTATCAGAGTGATCCTGAAGGCTCTCAGTTAATCGGCCTCTATTAAACCAAAACCAAATAGTACCAGATGGCGGGGAACATTAAAAGAACCAGGAGAAGTTTATATTCTCCTGGTTCTTTTAATAAATGTACCTACATTAACGGCACAAACTTAAAAATAATTACATAATCTATTTCCAGAACTCCCACCATTTTTTCTCGGGTTCCTGTGCTGCAGCCGCGCTTCGGAAGGAGACGATCATATCCTGAAAAATCTCTTCCCGCTGCTTTACTTCATGCCAGTATTGTTCCCGTTCTTTATTAATGGTATCGATATAAATTTCTCTGTCTGTGTTTAACGTTTCTATCAGCGAGCTGATTTCGGTGCTGGTCACCTCAGCTGAAGATGAAATGTAATGAATCATGGTTTTGAACTCTTCAGAAGACGCTTCCGAGGATTCTGCCAGCTTGTTTGTCAAATGGTGAATTTGATCAGAAGTACGCTTCGTACTTTTCGCCACCCTTTTGAAAGGGTTCCGAACGCTTCGGAAGTATTCTCAGAAGACTGCTCAATCCTTGCGCCAAGTGATTCAATTTCCGCTTTGGTTTTTTCTCCTGATTTATAGATCGAATCCGACAGGCTTTTAACAGTATGCAATGATCCTTTGCTAATTTCTTTCTTCACTTCGTCTAAAACTTCCTTTCGAACACCGCTGCGAATTTCATTTCTGACATCTGCAATTAAACTGTCCCTGAAACCATCCATCAATGCCATGAACTGTTCGGCGTCCATGACAGCCTGTTGCTCTGTATGTAATGATCTTTCCTGATTGACTGCCGCCAAGGATGTTTCATTTGCTTCAATACCAGTTTCAGAAGCAAAGTCCATATGTTTTTGCATTAATTCGCGGATCATATCCTTGCTTAAATTTTTATCGCGCATCTGCTTTACCTTTTCAAGCAATGCGATTTCATGGTCTGTATAAAAGCGGGCTCCCTGTTTTGAACGGGGAATAAGCAGAAGTCCGCTTAAATCCTTTTCCCATTGCCTTAATGTTCCAGGAGGCACATTCAGCATTTTCGAAACCTCTTTGATTGTATAAGCTTTCATATATTGCGTATCCATATTACTCAGCCCTTTCATAAAAAATAGATTCTGAAACATTCGGATGCCAGTTCCGAAACAACTTCTAACTAACTATTCAGCATGATATCCCGTGTTTTCCTGCCGCTTGACAAAAGCTATCAAAAGAAGACGATATTCATCAGAAAAAAGCAAAAAGGAGCCATTCTGACAAAAAACATGAAGAATTTGACAGCCAGCAAGTTATTTGTCATATACGGACGTGTATGTCACAATGAAAGCTGTGTTTAGCAAACTAGAATATTGAAAAACTGCAAGTGTTTAAAGGGAGTAGGTAAAGTGGCTAATAGAATTATTGCTTTGTCTGTTGCTACAGGGGTTGGTTTGACGCTGACCTTTGGAAGCATAAAGATGGGTAGCAGTGAACCTTCAAAAAAATGAAATACACTATAGTGCAATTCCGCATGCGGAGGCAAACCATGTACCGATTGTGAAGCAGGAAATTCAGAAAAAATCCGTTCTCCTGAATGTGCCATTGTACAATCAAATGGATAGTCCCCGTCTGTATAATGGATGTGAGATTACTAGTTTAGCAATGATTATAAATTATGAAGGCATTCAAGTATCTAAAAATAAATTAGCACAGGAAATTAACCGGGTGCCGCTTAGATATAGCGGAGGTGAATACGGGAATCCAAATGAAGGCTTTGTCGGCAACATGGAGGATGGACCAGGATTAGGCGTTTATCAGGGGCCAATTTTCGAACTGGCGAAAAAGTATTTTCCTGAACGTGCTGAGAATCTGACTGGCAAGCCCTTTAAAGTGCTGCTCGAAAAAATTGCAGAAGGTTCGCCGGTCTGGATTATAACAACTGCAAGCCTATCACCCGCAGCATCCTTCGAAACCTGGAATACACCGGGCGGACCAGTTGATGTGACATTCCAGATGCATAGTGTTGCAATTACCGGATATGACGAGGAATATATCTATATTAACGACCCGTATGGCACAAAAAATAAAAAGGTGCCCAAACAGCAGTTTATTGATGCCTGGGAGCTGATGGGTTCACAGGCCATTGTCATTAACTAGAATAATAGCAAAAGAAGGGGCTGCCGCTTGCAGTCCCTTCTTTTTAGCTTGAGGATGCTAATTTCTTAAACTTTACAAAGATCCATTTTAAAAATGGAGGTACTACAAAGAATATAAAAAACAGCCGAAATAGTTGATAGCCTGTTACTATGGCTAAGTCTGCGCCGGTTTCATGGGCGATTATGGCCATTTGGTCCATGCCTCCGGGTGCAAGACTCAAAAAGCTGGTGGCAGGGGAAAGGTGAAAAAAGTGCATAATCATAAAACTAAGCAGCACCGAACCCGTAATGAGAAGCAGGCCGCTTAAGGCAGCCAGTGAAATGGTTTTAAATTTATTTGCCAGCTTTTCAGGCTTCATCATCATGCCGATGTGAGCCCCGATTAATAGCTGTGATAAATCCAAAACAAGTGGCGGGAGTTCGGGTCCGTTTATACCGGAAATGACAAGGGCCGCTGTTCCCATAATCGGACCAAGAAGGTACGGGGTAGGGAGCTTCAGGCGTTTGCTTAGGATAATGCCGGTAAAAGAAACGAAGACAAAGAGTAAAATACCAGGGAATAAATCACCCCATAAAGGTTCTGCAGCTTCAAAACCGGGACCGACAGAGACATTCAGCCAAGGTCCGAATACTAGGATAGGGACGATGAAGATAATCATGGTCAGCCGTGCGACCTGCATAAAGGTAACAACCGTGATATCGATTCCTTTGACTTCCTCTGCCAGAAGAATCATTTGGGACAGACCTCCGGGAATACTGCCGATCAAAACTGTGGGATAGTCGATGCCCATTAATTTCGCAATAAGAAGTGCAGATATGGCGCTAAAGAGAACCATGCAAACGGTAATGAGCAAAATAAAAGGGAGCTTCTGCAGGATAAGCAGGACCGCTTCCTGTGTAAAAGAAAGGCCGATGCTGTATCCGACGATGATAATCCCGGCATCGCGAAATCCTGCTGGCCAATAAAACGGAATCCTGCTGAGCCGGCTCCCAATCATAACGGCAGTCAATGCACCAAGCAAAAAGGCGACCGGAATATGCAATAAAGAAAATAATACTGCACCAAATACAGCAGATAGTAAGGTGATCAATAAATTCTTATTCACAAAACAACCTTCTTTTTATTTAGTATACCTAAAGATATTTATACCATATAAAAACAATGAATGAATTACAAGTTTTATATAATCAAATGTTTTCATACAATTTATTAAAGAGAAGATCATTTTAGAGAAGGGGGACTAACCATGCCGGAAAAATTAAGCCATTTTGTTTTCATCTTATCGTTTATATGTCTCGGGTTATTTTTGATGCTGGGTTTTTCGCCTCTGTATGATATTTATCTGAATAAAATAGGCCATCGTCCATTTACGCTCCTCCTGCTCCTGACAGTCCTTGTCTTCTTCGTGAGTGTTTTTGTCTTAAAGAAAGTCCAAAACTGGCAGGCGGGCTTTCATGTATTATTTTCCATTATCCTCACCCTGTTTCTTTCATCCGTATTAGCCATCATCGTATTCTTTGGAGGCCTATTTAGGTAAATGTAAAGAGCCTGCACCATCAGAGGTACAAGCTCAGCAAATTTATTGGATTGGCATCCAGTTTACTTTCCATATTCCTTCCCTGTTTTTGCTTAGGCCGAAGCCAAACCCATCCTCTTCAGATATGGAAATATAAGCTGAAGAGTCATCGATAATGACTTCTTCTAAACGGGCGTTCTTCACTCGATGCAATAATGTCTGTTTTTCTGGGATAGATGAAGACTCGTTTATAGCATCAAGGTAATGATTCAGGGAAGGAAACGGTTTTCCGATATCCTGATCATGGTTAAACAATGCATATTGAGTATAATAATCCTCAATTTCCTCTGCAAACAGATAGAGCTGGAATACTTCTGCCGGGCTTAAACCTCTTAAGATTTCATCCGTTCCTCTTAAAGAAAATTCTTTAAACACATGGTTTAATGGCTCCCGAAGGACCAGTTCCATATTATTATTTAGGGCCAGCTGAAATGGAACAGCTTCCACTTGAGGATCTTTTGGAGTTGCCACCTCTAAGACTTCAGCCTGATGAACAGAGCCTTCCCCAGCGCGATATCCACCTATAATTAAAGAAGCATTCTCTTCTGTAATTGGTTCGGTTACACCGAACACCTTTTTTAGCTTCTCCTGATCCGTCTCATTAAAAGTTATTTTTATGTTCTTGCCATCCATGAGCGGCAGTACTTTTAAGGAATCATGATCAGGCAGAAAGTATACAATTTCTTCCTGGAAATCCAGAGTGCCTGTGACCTCTGCCTTCCCAGTAAAAGCTGCAGAAAGGTGCCCGTATGAGTCCTTCTCGAAATTATTCAATTTCCAGTTGTTTAGCATAGCGCCATCTGCAAGGCCGGGATAAAAACCTTTATCTGCAATGGCGGTCTCCTGTCCATTTTGCTTGTTCAATACATCTGTCTGAATCCCGGCAATCCCGCCTATCAGTATGACAAACCCGGCAGCGGCAGCTGCAGAAAGAAGTTTTGGAACATAGTCTTTTTTCTGGTTCTAACAGCAAAAGTGCCGATCCGGTTTCTAACTCTCTGTTTTTCCTCTTCTGTGAAAACAGATTCTTTCGTCCATGCAGCCTTCAATACTTTCTTCACTTCCTGATTCAGTTCAGCCATGCTGTTCACCTCTTTCTGAAGCAGATAGTATCTTCTTCACTTTTTCCTGTCCTCTGTACAGCCTTGTTTTAACAGTAGAAATAGGGATATTAAGGGTCTCACTTATTTCTGCCAGACTGAGATCCTGGTAATAATGGAGAAGGAAGACTTCCCGGTATTTTACTGTGAGGGATTCAATCGTTTTCAGCAATTCTTGATGTTCATCCCGTTCAAGAAATGATGCTTCCGGATCTTTTTCTCTAGCCTTTTTCAGGAAAAAACCTTTTCATTCATGACCATATTGCGGTAATGCCAGCTTTTAAGATAGTCTTTGCTTTTATTAATAGCAATTGTGAAAATCCATGTTTTAAAAGAAGATCTTTGCTGGAAACTTTCCAGCTTTTCATAAACAGTAATAAAGGTATCCTGTGTTAAATCACTGGCCGCATTCCAATCATTCACATAGCTGTATATCAATCTTTTCAAAACGGTACCATACTCATCCATGATCATTTCAAGAACGAGAGCACGGTCTACTTGATCAGCAATTGACCGCTTTACATACTCATCAGAGCTCACATGACTGCCTCCTTGCTAAAATGCCAGCTGCCTATTCCGGCTGCCTTTTGTTTGACTGACAGTTAGACGACAGATGCAAGAAAATCGCTTCAACTTTTTGGCATTTATTAAGCTTATTCAAAAAAAGCGGAGACCATTTAGGAGGCTCCTATATAAATAAATCTACATCAATGCATAGGTTAAGAACAGTAGGAGCAAAAATAATATGGGAGGCATTCATCAACACCTCATTTATTGAGTAATTCCAGCCTTTACATTTAGATTGGGAATAATAATCCCTATATTGAAAAAATGATTCTGCCCAAGTGCTTTGTTTTTGATGGGAGGATTGTTTATTTATATAATGGCTATATTGTGCAAGAAAGAAGGGAGATTATTATGTCACAATCAAATATTGCTCCACAGATCAAATTAATCGCTCTTGATATGGATGGAACCTTGTTGAATTCCAGAGGGGAAATTCCTGATGAAAACCGTAAGGCCATACGAGAGGCAAAGGAAAAAGGAATTGAAGTTATTTTGAGCACTGGAAGATCCAGGCTTACGGCAGGCGACCATTCCGATTCTTTGGAATTGAACTCCTACTTGATCACAGTCAACGGCAGTGAAATATTTGGCCCTGATGGTGAATCAATCTCAAGGACTCCAGTTGATTCAAAAATAATGGAGTGGATGTGGAACCTATCCCAGTCACATAAGACTAATTTCTGGGCAACAAGCTGCGAACGGGTTTGGACGAATGAAATGCCTGAAAATATTCATGACCATGAATGGCTTAAATTTGGATTTGATATATCAGATGATGAAATCAGGGAACTCATTCATAAAGAGCTTCAAACAAAAGGGGATCTGGAGATTACAAATTCCAGTTTAACTAATATTGAGGTAAATGCTCTTGGAATCAATAAAGCTAAAGGTATCCAGAAGGTAACAGAGCTTCTTGGCATTTCGATGGAAAATGTAATGGCGATGGGTGACAGCTTAAATGATATTGCCATGATCGAGGAATCAGGCTGGGGTGTAGCAATGGGAAATGCGCAGGATATTGTGAAAGAAACAGCGAATGCTATTACGGGAACTAATGATGAAGCTGGTGTTGCACAGGCAATCCGAAAGTGGGCTCTTTAAAGAATAAAAACCGGCAATCATGCCGGTTTTTGGTTATTTCGAAGGATTTTTGGCAGTTAGAATCGTTTCTTCTAATTCTACCTCTACATTACCTTTAATCGCCCTGGAAATCATACAGGATGCTTCAGCTTTTTGCGCCAGCTTGCGCGCAAGTGAATGATCCTTTTCAGTCGCATCCGCCTGTAACAAAATAACAGGGCGATGAATAATTTTCTTGTATGTAATCACACCTTTAGTTACATCTACAATACCGGTTGATTCCATCGTAAGGTTTTCTTTCTCGAGTTTACTTCGTTCCATCATAGCTGCCAGGGTAATAATATAACAAGTTGCCGCTGCCCCCAGCAGCATTTCATCCGGATTTGTTCCGATTCCGGGTCCTTCCATTTCTGGCGGAATGGAAACCTTTGTTTTAAGCCCGCCTGTTTCAATTTCTCCAACATCATTCCGAAGTCCTGGCCAATATGCTTTTAATTGGAATTGGTGTTCAGCCATTCTTTAATTCCTCCAAGTTATGTATTTCTATTTACACCTTAAAGAGGAACAGGCAGAATTGCAAGACTTTACAGATTTAACGTTTCAGGCTAAGATGAAAACAGCCAACTTAATAGTTTTACTGCTAGGGGTGCCCGATGCGCGGGCTGAGAAAGAAACCGGACTGTTTTTTACCCTTCGGACCTGATCTGGATCATACCAGCGTAGGAAAGTAGTAATTGCGGGGAACGACTAATTCTCTTAGATTATTCAGCCAGGTCCAATTGCGGATCTGGTTTTTATTTTGTTCTCTAAAACAGATGAATTGGCTATCAATAAGGAGGATTTTCTATGAATCTTAACGATCAGATTGTCATTATTACAGGCAGCAGCAGAGGGCTGGGCAAAGAAACCGCAAAAGCATTCGCGAGAGAAGGAGCGAAAGTTGTCATTAACTATTTCCATAGCGAGGAAAAAGCCCATGCTCTGCAGAAGGAAATTGGCGAAAAAGCCATTGCCATTCGTGCTGATATTCGGGACAGTGTTCAAGTGAACTCCATGTTTCAAGAGACGAAGGAACACTTTGGAGCTCCCATTACAACTATAGTCAATAATGCACTGGTAAACTTTCAATTTGACCCTATTTCGAAAAAAGATGCAGAAACAATTAAATGGGACGATTACAAAAGCCAGCTGGAAGGTGCAATTCTGGGAGCATTGAACACAGTTCAGGCAGGTCTTGAAGATATGAAAAAACTGGAGTTTGGCAGGGTAATCTCGGTCGGCACCAATCTATTCCAGCATCCAGTTGTACCCTATCATGACTATACGACCAGCAAAGCTGCTTTATTAGGCTTCACCAGAAATATGGCGAATGAGCTGGGCCAATATGGAATTACGGCAAATATGGTATCGGGAGGTTTGTTAAAAACGACAGATGCCAGTGCTTCGACCTCTAAGGAAGTCTTTAAAATTATCGAAAACTCGACTGCATTAAGAAAAGTCACAGATCCTCAAGAAGTGGCTGATGCGATAGTCTTCTTCGCTTCTCCATGGGCAAGGGCAGTTACTGGACAAAATCTGGTTGTAGATGGCGGATTAGTTATGAATTAAAGGAGGATATTAGATGAACATTCAGGAGTTTAGCAGTCTATTGGAAAAAGTAAGAGTGTCAAACCCTCTTGTACATAACATTACAAATGTGGTGGTAACAAACTTTACTGCAAATGGCCTGCTGGCAATTGGGGCATCACCAGTAATGGCATATGCACATGAAGAGGCAGCTGAAATGGCTAAAATAGCTGGTGCATTGGTTCTCAATATGGGAACACTGACAGAAAAAGAAGTAAAAAGTATGCTCATAGCGGGTAAATCAGCAAATCAGCATGGGGTTCCAGTCATTTTCGACCCGGTTGGTGTCGGCGCCACGGCTTATCGCACAGATACAGCTAAAAGAATATTAGAAGAGTTAGATATTACCATCATAAGAGGGAATGCTGCAGAAATTGCCAACGCGGCAGGACAGAAATGGAGTATAAAGGGCGTAGATGCAATTGAAGCAGCAGGTAACACTTCAGAGCTTGCTAAGTCGGCAGCAAAAGAACTTGGTGCAGTAACCGTTATTACAGGAAAACAGGATATCGTTTCAGATGGAAAATCCACTTTTGCCATTAACAATGGCCATCCTCTTCTAACGAAAGTAACGGGTGCCGGATGTCTTCTTACTTCAATAATAGGAGCTTTCGCTGCTATTGAAAAGGATCCTGTAAAAGCGGCAGTAACTTCATTGGTCGTTTATGGCTCTGCAGCCGAAATCGCAGCAGAAAAATCGGATGGCAAAGGACCAGGCACTTTCCAAATAGAGTTTTTGAATAGCTTATATAACATTTCAGCTGCAGATGTTGAATCATATGGCTCTTTTGAAAAACGACCAGTTAGGAGGCAATATAAATGAAAGTGAACAAAGCTTTAACCATAGCGGGTTCTGATAGCGGCGGCGGCGCGGGCATTCAAGCTGACTTAAAAACATTTCAGGAACTCGGTGTTTTCGGCATGTCTGCTTTAACTGCGGTAACGGCTCAAAACACCAAGGGTGTTCAAGGAGTTTATCCAATGACAGCAGAGGCAGTTTCTGCTCAAATTCAGTCGATAGGAGAAGACCTCAGACCTGACGCTGTGAAGACAGGAATGCTTTTTAGTGCAGATATAATCGAGAGTGTTTCCAATGAAATTGTGAGATACGGCTGGAAAAATGTCGTCATAGATCCAGTAATGATAGCAAAGGGAGGAGCAAGTCTTCTTCAGAATGAAGCGATATTAGCGATGAAAAAGCATCTTATCCCTCTCTCTCTGGTGATTACCCCGAATATTCCAGAAGCAGAGGTTTTAACGGACATAAGAATTCGTTCACTAGAGGATAAAAGAGAAGCAGCAAAAAAACTGCATCACCTTGGAGCGAAAAATGTCATCATAAAAGGCGGCCATGATGAAGCAAAAGACATAGCAGCAGACCTTCTTTTTGACGGAGAAAGTTTTTCGGAATTTAAAAGCAGCAGAATACAAACAGCCAACACACATGGAACAGGCTGCACTTACTCGGCTGCCATCACCGCTGGCCTCGCTGACGGTCTTACCGTGCCAGAGGCTGTTGATCGGGCAAAAAAATTCATCCAGGCAGCAATTGAAAATGATTTAGGAATTGGCAGCGGTCATGGACCTACCAATCACTGGGCGTTCAATAAAAGGAAGAAGGAGGCTGAAGTATATGGCTGTTAATCCGCAGGCAATGAGAAGCTTATTAAAAGTATACTTCATAATGGGCAGCACAAATTGCTGCCAGAATCCTGAAAATGTCCTTCAAGCAGCCATCAAGGGAGGCATTACGTTATTTCAATTCCGTGAAAAAGGAGCAGGATGCCTTCATGGTAAAGAAAAGGAATCGCTCGCAAAAAAGCTTCAAGCAATCTGCAAACAGAGCAATATCCCTTTTATTGTCAATGATGATATTGAATTGGCAGTTAAAATAAATGCAGATGGTGTCCATATAGGCCAGGACGATGAAGCAGCCGATGTGGTCCGCAGGAAAATTGGCAGCAAAATCCTGGGAGTCTCAGTGCACAGCATGCAGGAAGCGGAAACAGCGATCCGTCAAGGCGCAGATTACATTGGCATAGGGCCTATTTATCCGACATCCACAAAGGCAGATGCCAAAGCAGTACAGGGACTTACTTTTTTGACAGAATTAAGATCTGCCGACATCCAAATTCCTGTTGTAGGAATAGGCGGAATTACTTCTGAAAATGCATCTCCCCTAATTGAGGCAGGAGCAGACGGTGTTTCTGTCATTTCTGCAATCAGCCAGGCGGATTCACCAGAAAAAGCAGCCGCCAAGTTATATGATTCAGTAAATAGAATAATGAGAAATGCCCATTGATTTGGGCATTTTTTATTGTATGCATGTTTGAAATTCTAAGGTTTATCCCAATCTATTGAGGATAGCTCACTAACAAACAATAGAAACAGAGGGATGAACAATTGAAAAAGTGGATGGAATCAGGCCTCTATGTTCAAGTGGCAGCTTTCATGCTGGTCGTCTATTATGGCTTCATTTCAGGTCTTGTGGCTGAGGAAACTCATATCGCAGAATTCGAAGGTAGAATAGAGGAAAAATATCGGCAGACCTCGGTTGATAATTACTTGAGCAACTTCAGCACGCATGAAGAATATTGGATTCGGCTGGATAATGGCAAAGCCTTTGAGCTGACGGCATCATTATATGAAAGTATTAAGCGGGGTGAAAAGGTCAAATTAGTGCAAATGAATGCCGGTACCATGATATTCAGGCAATAGAGCACCGCTAATTAAAGTATGCTGCATTTGCCAGTAATTTTTGTTGTTTGCCATTCCCGTTACAGTACTTTAACTGTGCAAGTATTGAATATCCGTGGTAATGTTGTATTCAGACAGATTTTTTAACATAAGGAGATATAATAGCAATGAAACTCGTTTCATGGAATGTGAATGGCATAAGGGCATGTGTGAAAAAAGGATTCATGGATTACTTCAAAGAAGTGGATGCAGACATATTTTGCATTCAGGAATCCAAACTGCAGGAAGGACAGATCGAGCTCATACTGGAAGGCTATCACCAATACTGGAATTATGCGATAAAAAAAGGATATTCCGGTACAGCTGTATTTACAAAAAAAGAGCCGCTCTCTGTTCGCTATGGATTGGGCGATGACGAAACAGAACCTGAAGGCAGGATTCTCACGCTTGAGTATGAAGGCTTTTATCTTGTTAATGTCTATACTCCGAATTCACAGCGTGACCTGGCCCGGCTTCCATACCGTCTTGAGTGGGAAGAGCGGATCCGGGAGTATTTACTCGGCCTGGATCAGATTAAGCCTGTGATCATGTGCGGGGACTTAAACGTGGCTCATTTCGAAATAGATTTAAAAAATGCTAAATCCAACAGGGGCAACTCAGGCTTTACTGATGAAGAACGTGGAAAAATGACCAGACTGCTTGGATCCGGGTTTGTTGATGCATTCCGCTATAAATATCCCGAAGCGGAAGGAGCATATACCTGGTGGTCCTACATGGCCAAGGTAAGAGAGCGGAATATCGGCTGGCGGATTGATTATTTTATTGTGTCCGAAAAGCTAAAAGAAAGAATACTAGATTCACAGATCCACTGCGACATTATGGGCAGCGATCATTGCCCGGTAGCTCTTGAATTGGAAATATAAAGCGAAACCCCTGCCAGTTGCAGGGGTATTGTTTTAGTAAAAAAGGCAATAATTGAATTAACGTTAATCATAAAGGATGGGGTAAATGAACAAAACAGAGATGCTGAAGCTTTTTGTTCTTATTGAAAGAATATATCCGCCTTTTCGGATCAAAAACGAAATCGTTAATTATTATTTTAATTATTGCCAGCAATTCGACTATGAGATGGCTCTGAGCTGCATAATAGGTCATATAAGAAAAAGCCCCTATCCGCCATCACTCAGTCATATTGCATCGAGATGCTCATTGCATTCTTTATCAGCTGAAATATCAGACAGCCGGAATTGGGAAAAAGAATATGTCCTTGCTAATCATGTGTCTTGATATCTATTTCCATTCATTATTATGGAAAAGGGGCTTTTATTTTGTTATAATGCCAGTAAATCTAATAAAAAGGTTTTCTAGGGTTCCGCAGCAGCTGCTGGCCTGGTCCGAGAGAAAACTCATAGCTATAAAAGCTATGCCACGGAAGGATAAAAGCCTGGGAGATACTGTTCATCAGATATCTTCCGGGCTTTTTCTTTTTCCGGGAATAATATTCGTAAAAAAGGGGCTGATTTCATGCAGTGGCTGAAGGTATTTATAGCCGCATTTTTTGAAGTGTTTTGGGTGATTGGGTTAAAGCATGCGGATGATCCATTATCATGGGCAGGGACCATCCTATGCATAGCAGTCAGTTTTTATTTGATGATAATGGCTGGCAAAGTCCTGCCTGTGGGAACGGTATATGCGGTCTTTGTGGGCTTGGGCACTGCTGGTACAGTTTTATCTGAAATTGTATTTTTCGGAGAGCCTTTGAAATTATCTAAAATAATTCTTGTTCTTATTTTGTTATTAGGTGTTTTAGGCTTAAAGCTGGTGACAAACGAAGATAAAGGAGCTGAAGCTTCATGAGCTGGGTGTTTCTTATTCTGGCTGGGCTTTTTGAAATGACAGGTGTCACCATGATTAACAGCTGGCACAAAAAAGGAATTGGCAATCATTTTTCCTGCTGATTGGCGGTTTTGGCGCCAGCTTCATATTTCTTGCGCTGGCCATGAAAGAACTGCCGATGGGGACAGCCTATGCGGTCTGGACTGGAATTGGTGCCGCTGGAGGAGCCATTCTTGGCATGATTCTGTACGGAGAGCCCAAAGATGTAAAACGGATATTTTTTATTGCAATGGTATTAAGTGCTGCAATCGGACTTAAACTTGTATCTTAGATGTATAATGTAATTAAAATTGGTTTAGGCAGGTAGGAAATGAAAAAAATACAATTGTTTTTACAGGGGCGGCTCTGCCGGCCATGTGACTCCAAATATCGCCATAATAAATGAACTTTCCCAAGGAGAATGGGATATTCACTATATCGGCTCAATAAAGGGAATCGAAAAAGAATTGATTTCTGAAATGAACATACCTTATTACGGAATTAACAGCGGAAAACTCCGCCGCTACATGGATAAAGAAAATATAAAAGATCTTTTTCGTGTATTAAAAGGGATTATCGAAGCACGAAAGCTGCTTAAAAAGCTGAAGCCAAAGCTTGTATTTTCAAAAGGCGGATTTGTATCGGTCCCTGTTATAATTGCGGCAAGCTCATTAAAAATACCAATATATATTCATGAAAGTGACCTGACTCCAGGACTTGCAAACAAAATTTCTCAGCGGTTTGCAGACAGGATTTTTACTTCATTCGATGAAGCTGCGTCGCATTTTCCTGCAAGAAAGACTACGGCTATAGGATCTCCGATCAGAAGGGAAATCTTCTCCGGTGAAAAGGAGAGGGGAAGGGCGCTTCTAGGGTTCACGGATGAAAGGCCAATCTTGACTGTAATGGGCGGCAGTCTGGGGGCTAAGAAAATGAATGAAACGATCCGGGAATCCCTTCAGGAGCTGACTTCTATATACCAAATTGTTCATCTATGCGGCAAAGGTCAAAAGGATGAGAGTTTAATAAACATTAAAGGCTACAGACAATTTGAGTACATCAGCAACGAGCTTGCTGATATCCTCGCTGCTACAGATACAGTCGTCACCAGAGGAGGATCCAATGCCATTTTTGAATTTCTTGCTTTGAAGCTTCCTATGCTCATCATCCCGCTAACCAAAAAACAAAGCAGGGGGACCAAATACAAAATGCAGAATCCTTCTTAAAAAAGGATTCTCCCTTACATTGGAAGAGGAGAAATTAACAAAAGAAAGCCTTCTTGAATCCCTGGATAAACTTGAAAAAAGACGAGGACAAATCATCAATAACATGCAAGCCTCGCCAATGAGCGATGCACTAACGGTTTTGATAAAGGAAATTAACAAACACCGCAGATAATTTTGAGTGCAGGCTTTTATATGATCTTGGCGACGAAAATTCAGTGGCTTATTACTGAATGGGCGACATAGAACCTTCATGAAGACGAAAATTCAGTGACGCACCTTAAAATGGTTCACATAGAGCGTTTATGAAGACGAAAATTCAGTGGCTCATTAAAAAATGGGCGACATAGAACCTTCATGAAGACGAAAATTCAATGGCTTATCAAAAAATGGTCGACATGGACCATTCATAAAGACGAAAATTCAATGGCTCACCAACAAATGGGACCATAGAGCCTTTATGAAGACGAAAATTCAGTGGCTCACCAACAAATGGTCGCCATAGAGCTTTCATGAAGACGAAAATTTAATGCTTCACCAACAAATGGTCGCCATAGAGCCTTCATGAAGACGAAAATTCAGTGGTGCACCAACAATTGGGCGCATAGAGCGTTCATAAAGACGAAAATTCAATGGCTCACCTTAAAAAGGTCTCAATGAAGTGTTCAAAAAAACAATATTTAGTCCCCACACATAAAAAGGTCGACATAGTACGTTTATGGCGACAAAAACTGGTGGGCTCACCAAAAAGCTATTAATATCCAAGACAATTTCCCATAAAAAAATTCAGCAATAAAATAAACCTCTTCCAAACGACAAACAGTTAATAATGCTGTTTGTTTTTCTTTTTATGCATTACAATAGAATGCGAATTCTAAATATTGTGAAGGTGATTCGATGGATACAAAATTAATTTTAATCGAGGGTCTGCCTGGTTCAGGCAAATCTACTACTGCAAGATTGGTTCATGAAATTTTGATGCAAAACGGTATTGAGTCAGAGCTGTACTGCGAAGGGGATCTGAATCATCCGGCAGATTATGAGAGCGTCGCCTATTTTGAAAATGACCAGTGGCATCGATTACTGGAAGAATATAGTGCATTCAGAGACCAAATTATCGAAAATTGCATTCCGGAAGATAATGGCTATTTATTGCCTTATAAAAAGCTTGTACCTGACATTCCAGACACATTTTATGAGAAAGTATCTAAAAAGGATATCTATGAGCTTCCTTTGGATCAAAATATGAAACTTATAATCAATAATTGGGAACGATTTTCAACGCGAGCTGCCAGCGGCAAAAAGTACATATTTTTGAATGCTGTTTTATACAGAATCCTGTTACAGTCGGTATGATTAAATATGGAGCTCCGCTTACAAAGGTTCGGAATTATGTATTGGCATTGGAAAATTCCGTGAAAAAGCTGAATCCGATATTAATTTATATCAGTCAGGATAACCTTGACTACTCTTTCAGGAAAGCGATAAAAGAACGGCCACAATCCTGGTCTGAAGGTTTTATCAATTATTATACCGATCAAGGATATGGAAAGAAAAATCATTTAAGCGGGGAAGAAGGCACTTTAAAGGTTCTTAAAGCCAGGAGGCAGGCTGAAGAGGAAATCTTGAAGAAGCTGTCCATTCGAAAGGCTGTAATCAATAACTCTGCATTTGATGAGCATTCACATAAAGCCGCTTTGGAGAAGTTGTTGATAAATCACCCCGCAAAGAAAGGAAAAAATTAAATGCCGCATCAGGATCATTGTCCTTTTTGCAGTCCGCACAAGGACCCTCTTCAAAATATCATTTTTGAAAACAGCACTTGTTATTTTCTTCAGCACGATAAAGAACAGGACGTATTGGAGGGCTGTGGGGTCATAGTGCCAAAAGCGCACCATTCCGATGCTTTTCACCTGACAGCGGAAGAATGGAATGATACATATGTACTTTTGCAAAAAGCTAAGGATTATTTAGATAAAAAGTATGCACCAGATGGATATACGCTTGGCTGGAATGTGGGCGATGCTTCAAATCAATCCATTCTTCACAGCCATCTGCACGTCATTCCAAGATATAATGATGAACCACACGCAGGAAAAGGGCTCAGGCATTGGCTGAAGCAGCCCGATAATAAAAGGGGATTCTGAAAAGATGAAAAAACACACAGTGGGACTGTGTGTTTTTAAATTACTGAATTTTCGGCGGATTGCTCTTGACTTCAAGAACATCCAGCATAAATACAAACACTGGTATACCGACGATTAATCCCCAAACACCGAAGAAATGTTCAGAGAAAATCAGGACAATAAAGGTATAAAAGACCGGCAAATCCGTTTTGGAAGACATAAGCTTCGGATTTAAAATATACGCTTCAATTGCGTGGATCACCATAATGACCAGTACTATATAAAATACTTGGATGAATCCGCCGAGAGAATAGGCGATTGTACAGAGCGGGACAAGCGAAATAATGACACCTGCTACAGGAATTAATCCCAGCAGGAAAATCAGAATTGACAATCCCATCAGCTGTGGAAAGTCCATGATCCATAGAGCAAGTGTTGTCAGGATGCAATTGACTGTGGCAATGACAAACTGCGCCTCGATTACTTTCCCGAATGTTTGCACAAATTTACTTCCAAAATACTCGATTTCATTATAAAAGTCAGCGATTTTGCTGTGCTTAAATTTCAAGGTGAATTCAATCAGTTTCGGTTTTTCAAGCAGGAAAAACAAGCTAAGGATTAGAGACAGCAATACCTGTACGGCAATATGACTAATATCGGAAAAATATTGAAGCAGGAACGCAAAGCCCTGTTCAAGATATTTCGTAATTTCATTTGTTTCGAGCATTTGAACAATATATGTAATTACGATATTGTCATGTTTTTGGGTGTAAAAGCTTTCAACCTGTTTAAACAGCTGTGATATTTCAGATACAATTAAAGGGAGGTACTTGATAATCCCTATAGAAAGCAGGCCGATAATTCCCATATAAAGGGTTATGACCGTCAGTTTCCTATTCAGTTTAAATCTCGAGAGGACAAGCTTCACAAGCCTATCCATCAAAAATGAAAATATAAATGTAATCAGAATTAAATTAATCATGCTCCTCAGCAGGTAAAGAGCCAGGACAATAATTCCAAAAATAATGAATCGTTTGATGCTGTTATTATTTAAAAATGATTTTATCGTTTCCAATTTCATTCCTCCACACTTTTTAAGTTTCTTTAAAATTTCATGAAATGCGGAGATAGTTACTCTGGAACATATATGGGATCATGTATTCATTGCTTCTGTGAATTGCATGGGAGTTTAGCGCCTGAAAATGGATCCGGTATTCTTTATAATAGGTCAGCTTCGCCGTAAATTTTACTGCAGCTGCTAATGTGCTGCTCAATGCAGGGCTTTTAAGGGCAGGTGAATCAATAACAATGGCATTTCCCTTCAAATGCACATTGAAATCAATCGGCTCCTGGCTTTGCTGCAATGATGAAGACAAACCGGATACAAGCAGGAAAATGCTGAAAAATATGTGTGCCACCTTGTTCATCCTCTTATTATCAATATATTTACTATTTTATAATACTTTTTCATTTAATTATATATCTATTTACAGTCGAATTGGAAAAAATCATTACGAAGAAAGGATGATGATAGTTGGATAGGAAATATGCTGCCGTTACAGGCTGTTCCAGCGGGTTTGGAACCTTGATGGCCATTGAGCTGGCTAAGAATGATTTTCAAGTTATTGCAACAATGAGAAATACGAATAAAAGCAAATTATTAATGGAGAAAGCTAGACGAGAGGGAGTTCATGAACAGATATCCATTCACGAATTGGATGTCACCTCGTCCTCATCCATAGAAGGTTTTAAAAACCTGATCCTTCAATTGCCTTCAATTGATGTTTTAATCAATAATGCAGGCTATGCAGGAGCAGGATTTGCGGAAGAAATACCGCTGGAGGAGTATAGAAATCAATTTGAGACAAACGTTTTTGGAACGTTTGCAGTAACACAAGCGGTTCTGCCATTTATGCGAAAACAAAGAACAGGAACCATCTTAAATGTAAGTTCCATCAGCGGAAGAATCGGGTTTCCAGGCTTATCGCCATATGCCGCATCAAAATTTGCTGTAGAAGGGTGGAGTGAATCACTTAGACTTGAAATGAAACCGTTTGGCGTAAATGTTGTCCTGATTGAGCCAGGATCTTTCAGGACTGGCATCTGGACAACAGGGAAAAAGATAGCGGAACCATCCTTGAAAAAAGATTCACCTTATTATCCATATATGACAAAAATTCAAAATTACCTTGAACAAGGCGAGCCCTTTTATGAAGATCCGCTAATCGTAGCGAAAAAAGCAGTGAGCATTCTCAGGGAAAAAGAACCTTCACTCAGGTACCCGGTAGGAAAGGGTGTACGCACAAGAATACGCCTGAAAAACGTACTGAACTGGAAAAGCTGGGAGAAAATCATAATAAAAACTCTTTACAAAAAATAGAAGTTTTTTTCAAAGTTTGTTGTTTTTTACTCCAAATTTTATTTAATCTGCTGAGTTGATCTTCGCTGTGGGCACTTGATCCTTGAAAATGCATACGCATTTTCTTCGTGCGGTGATGATTCAAGGAAGACAATTCAAAGTCCTTCGGGAGGAGAGGGAGTAAGAGACCCCACAAGCGAAGCAAAGGAGTCTCTCATGCCTCCCCGCGGAAAGCAACGGACATCATTAAACACTAAAACAACAACAAATTAACTTATAAACAAATACACCGTAATTATTATCCCAACGATAAAAAAAGCAAATGTCCCTGAAAGAAACGGATTGATATGAATGAAAAATTCAGCTCTTTCTTCTTCATTCATATGAGTCATCATATTTAGCTTAATCAGCAATCACATTATTTGTCCAGGCATCATCCTGTGAAAAAGCAAATAGGCTTAATGCAAAAAGAATAAAGCTGCTGTAGGCAATGGTATCAAGCAGAGGGAAGTGAAGAAAAAACGAAATACCCGCTGCTAAAATTGATTCTAAAATAAAGAACAACAATGCCCAAACCCAGAATTTTTTTTGTCTAACCATGCAGGACCTCCTATTTTTGTTTTCTTTTATAACGAATAGGATGATAAAAAGTTTCAAAATTTTCCTTTTTTCTTCTTTTTTCTTAAGCCCCCAATCTCTGATTAATTTTCATGTATCGAGAGAAAATAAGAAAACTTATCTTAGATCATCTGGGGGAGATGGAATGAAAAAGGGAATGAAAAAATACTTAATCACGCTGTTATTATTCATAGCCCTGCTGATTGTCTGGAACCAGACGGAAGCTGAAGTCTCCGGACCGCCAACCATCCATCTGCGCCTGATGGAAACAACGGATTTGCATGGAAATATGATTGGTTATGATTACGAAGACCGCAAGAAAACAGTGGAGTTTGGGCTTTCAAGAACGGCCAGCTTGATTAAACAGGCAAGAAATGAGTCTCCTAATTCCCTTCTATTTGATAATGGGGACATTCTTGAAGGCAACGGACTCGATGAGTATGCCTATAGAAGCCATCCGCTTGACATGGCTAATGTCCATCCTGTTTTTAAAGCCATGAATACTCTGCTTTATGATGCTGCTACGGTGGGAAATCATGAATTTAATTACGGAATTGATTTTATGGAAGAAAGCCTCAGGGGGGCTAACTTTCCTTATGTCAATGCCAATATATATGTTGAAGACAGCAATCAGCTCGATGAGGATGATTTGAATTATTTTAATCCCTATACCATTATAGAGAAAGAAGTGACAGATACAGCCGGGGAGAAGCATAAGCTGAAAGTTGGAGTCATCGGCTTTATCACACCGATTGTTGCGGAATGGAATAAGGAGTATTTTCACGGAAACCTTAAAGTGAAAAATATAAAGGAAACTGCCGAGCATTTTATCCCTATTATGAAAAGCAAAGGGGCAGATATTATTGTGGCTCTTGCCCATACAGGTCTAGAGTCCGATAAAGGACTGGATGAAAAAAAGGGCAACTCAGTTCATGCCCTCAGCAAGGTTAAAGGATTAGATGCCATTCTATTCGGGCACAGCCATTCTGTTTTTCCTGTCAAAGATGAACTGCAAAAGCTGCCTGGAATCGACTTAAAGACTGGCACCATTAACGGAACTGCTGCAGTCCAAGCTGGATATTGGGGCAATCATCTTGGTCTCATCGATTTGAAAATTGTTTTCCAGGATAGCGAATGGAAAGTTAAAAGCAGTCTTTCGTCGATCAGGCCCGTTTACCGGACAATCAATAAAAAAGCAGGGAAGTAATACCCGCAGACCCAATAATTGAGCAGATTATGAAAAAAGATCATCATGATGCCCTGAATTATTTGAAAAATAAAAAGTAAAAGGCGCCCATGGGACGCCTTTTTCCTATAAAACCGAAAACTCCTCATTTTTCAAATCAGTAATAAACATATGTCCCGGAGCATGTGTAATCATAATTTCCGGCTTCACATGCATGGCAACTGCCTGGGGTGTTACCCCGCAGGCCCAGAAAACCGGTACCTCTCCATCTTTAATGGTCACAGGGTCCCCAAAATCTGGGCGTTGGATATTGCTAATGCCGATTGCTTCTGGATTTCCAATATGGACAGGGGCCCCATGGACAGATGGGAAGCGGCTTGTCACCTGTACAGCCCTAATGGCTTCCTTTTCTGTCATCGGACGCATACTCACTACCATCGGGCCTTCAAACCGGCCTGCACCCACACAGCCAATATTGGTTTTATACATCGGGACATTCCGATTTTCCTCAATATGGCGGATAGGGATATTATTTTTGAGCAATGCGTCTTCGAATGTAAAACTGCATCCGAGCAGAAATGCTACCATATCATCATTCCAATAAGATGTTATATCTGAAAGTTCCTCAGCGAGCTCTCCGTTTTTATATACCCTGTATTTTGGCAGGTCGGTTCTAATATCAGCATTTGGAGCTGACAGCATTGGCACTGGTGAACCTGGTTCAGTCACATCAATGATTGGACATGATTTAGGATTACGCTGGCAGAAGAGCAGAAATTCAAAGGCCAGCTCCTTTGGCAATATAGCCAGATTAGCTTGAATAAAGCCATTAGCCATTCCTGCAGTTGGATCATCCCAATCCTTTACACGGATTAATTTGCGCGCCTCTTCGGGATTCAATTGAGAAGGGGTGATCATATGAAAATCTCCTTTCATGCTTATTTAAATAGCTCGGGGATACCATTGATTAATGAATAAACCCCCATGTAAGACATGGCTATCACGATAATGACTCCGAAAATCGTCATCCAAAGGGGATGTTTATAATCACCGACAATTTTGGTTTTATAGGCAGCAATCAGCATTACACCTAGTGCAATCGGCAGGATAAGCCCGTTTAATGAACCAACTAAAACCAATATTTTTACCGGTTTTCCAATCAAAACAAAAACAAATGTAGAAATGGCGATAAAACCGACAATGACCCATTTATGATATTTCTCGACAGCAGGGCTCAATGTCCGAATGAATGAGACCGATGTATAAGCTGCACCGACAACAGAAGTTATGGCAGCTGCCCACATAACTACTCCAAACATCTTATATCCAATATTCCCCGCTGCCAGCTGGAAGACAGAAGCAGGAGGGTTGGATGGATCGAGTGCAAGGCCCTGTGAAACCACACCCAGTGCGGCAAGGAACAGGAAGATACGCATAATGGAAGCAATCCCGATTGCACTGACAGAGCTCTTTGTGACTTCCGGCAGAGCTTCTTTTCCTTTGACTCCAGCATCAATTAAACGATGCCCGCCAGCGAAGGTAATATAACCGCCAACCGTTCCGCCGACTAGTGTAATAATGGCCAGAATATCAATTTTATCCGGCACGAACGTTTTGACAACAGCTTCACCAACAGGAGGCTGTGCAGTAAACATTACATAAAGAGTTAATCCAATCATGACAAATCCTAAAATCTGTGTGAAACGGTCCATTAATCTGCCCGCTTCTTTTACAAGAAAGATGCCGATTGCCAAAATTCCGCTTAGAAGGGCGCCCAATTCAGGGGATATACCGAAAATAACATTTGTACCTAACCCGGCACCGGCAATATTCCCAATATTAAAAGCAAGACCGCCCATGACAATCAGGGCAGCAAGGAAATATCCCAGTCCCGGAAGGACATCGTTGGCAATATCCTGTGCGCGCTTTTCAGAAACGGCTATGATTCGCCAGATATTCATCTGTGCCCCAATATCGATAATAATAGAAATTAAAATTACAAATCCAAAACTCGCAAGCAGGGTTTCTGTAAATACTGTCGTTTGTGTCAGAAAGCCTGGTCCAATGGCAGAAGTGGCCATAAGGAATGCGGCACCCAGCAAAAGACTGGCATTAGATTGCTTTTTCATTCATTTTCCCCCAATAATTCTATTTGTGGTTATCTTTCGTGCTTCTTTTACCTTGCATCAGCACTATTTGTAATGATTGAGTTCCATTCGCGCTAGAGTATTCTTCTTCAACAGAACTATTCCCGACAATCGCCCCTAAAAGCCTGCACGCTATTTTTTAAAACCTCATATGCACTATTTCAACCCGATGAGAACATCGGAATCCCCGCAAGATAAATAAGTCTCCTTAAAGGGGCACCAACTTTTCATTACTTCCACGAATATCGGTTTTATTTCAAAAACTCGCTGATTTTCGCTACCTGGATTCCTGCTTCATTCAGTGCCTTCGGAATATATTGGGCAAATTCAAGTGCGCTTTCCCCGTCACCATGGATGCATATCGTATTGGCCTCAATGGAAACGTCAGTACCCTGGACAGAATGAACCTTTCCTTCCTTGACCATGCGGATTACCTGATTTACAGCTTCGCTATGATCTGTAATAAGTGCATTGTGTTCCCTTCTTGAAGTAAGAGTTCCATCCTCCTGGTACGTGCGGTCTGAGAACACCTCATTTGCAGAGCGGAGTCCAATTTTCCTGCCGGCTTTTACTAATTCGCTTCCTGAGAGCCCGAAAAGAATCAGTTCAGGATCCACTTTATAAACCGCTTCTGCGATTGCTTCTGATAATGGTGCGCTTTTTGAGGCCATGTTGAATAATGCACCGTGCGGTTTTACATGCTGAAGCTTTCCGCCTTCAGATTTAACAAAGGCATACAAAGCACCAATTTGATAGACCACTAAGTCATAAGCTTCCTGAGGGGTTATGTTTATATCCCTCCGGCCGAATCCATGCAGATCCTGGAGTCCCGGATGGACACCCAGGCCAACATTCTTCTCAAGTGCCATCTTAACTGTTTTTCGCATGGTCGCAGGGTCGCCGGCATGAAAGCCGCATGCAATATTGGCAGAAGTAATATAATCAAGTATTTCCTCATCGCTCCCCATCTTGTATGAACCAAAGCTTTCTCCCATATCACAATTAATGTCTACAATGTGCATCTTAATTTCCTCCTCTTGTTTTTAAAAATATGCCTTGCTTTAATTCCCTTAATTTCATTTCTCTATTAATTAATAACTGCTGCGCCTGTTCATTTGATATTTCTGCAAAACTTAAGGAGTCTCCGGGTTTGGCCTGCGCCAGAAGGGGAGGTCGACAGCAGCAACCTGTCCAATTTTTGGATAACCTCCAGTTGTTTGCCGGTCAGCCAGCAATACAATCGGATTTCCATCCGGAGGAACTTGAATGGAACCAAAATTTACGGCTTCAGATATTTGCTCAGCATGTTCTGACAGCGAAAGAGCAGGGCCTTTCAGTCTATATCCCATCCTGTCCGATTGTGAGGTAACTTCAAAGGCATGTTTGAAAAGCTGAACCTGGCTTGCTTCGGAAAATAAATCAAATTGGCGGCCCCTTGTTATTCTGATTTCTGGATTTGCCGCTGTGTCCGGTATGAGTTCTGATGCAATACCCCAGTCGTTTTCAACAAAAGTCCTATCAAGAATCTGTTTTGTCAAATACTCCGTTATTTTCAATGATTGGAGAGAAGGTTTGCCGGTTTCCAGCAGGTCTCCTGACTTTAATGCTCTGCCTTTATAACCGCCAATTCCTGCACGCAGGTAGGTGGATTTGCTGTTCATTACATCAGGTACGGCAAATCCGCCCGCAGCAGCCAGATAGGCTCGGCACCCTTTACGGCACCGGCCGAATTTAAGTTCACTGCCTTTTTTCACAAAAACGGATCTCCATGTCCGAACAGGCTGGCCATTGATGGAAGGGGAAAGGTCACCGCCGCAAATCGAAATGAGGGTATCTTTTTCAAATGTTAAAATTGGACCCATCATCGTTATTTCTAAAACAGGATCATTTTCTTCGTTTCCAGCCAGCAGATTGGCCATCCGGTGTGAAAATGGGTCCATGGCCCCGCTGGAAATCACGCCAAACTTTTGATAGCCGGTTCTCCCCAGGTCCTGAATGCTAGAAAGGAGTCCAGGCTTTAAAACGTTAATCATTGTTCCGTCTCCTCCCAATGATGGTATTCTTCCAGACTGATTGGCTTGAATTTGATTTGGTCGCCTGCTTTGAGTAGGGTAGGGGAGTCATCCGTCGGCCGAAACAATTTAACAGGAGTACGCCCAATCAGCTGCCAGCCGCCTGGCGTCTCGATGGGGTAAATACCCGTCTGCATCCCGGCAATCCCCACTGTTCTCTCGGGAATCTTTAGACGCGGCGTATCCCGTCTTGGTGCGGCAATTTGTTCTGACATTCCGCCAATAAAAGGGAATCCTGGTGCAAATCCAATCATATAGACCAGGTAGCTGCCTGAGGAGTGAATTTCAATAACTTCTTCGGGGGTAATCCCATTATGCTCTGCCACAAAATCAAGATCCGGCCCAAATTCTCCTCCATAGCATACCGGGATTTCAACAATTTCAGGTTCCGGCATATTATTTTCCGTCATCTCTTCAATAAGCGGTTTAATCAGTGAACACACGAAATTAAACGGGAGCTGGCCATTTGAAAGCTGATAGGCCTTAAATGGATTATAAAAAATGGTTACAGTTGTGTAAGCAGGTATGTATTCAATCATCCATTCGGGAGGGTACTTTTCAAGAAAGGCAGTCAGCGACTGAACTTTCTGATGAGTTTCCTTGCTGATTTCTTTCCCAAGCTCAACAAGAACAGCATCATCCCCTAATGGGTGAAGGGTGTATCTCATCATTTCACCAGCTTTCGCAGTAAATTTGTTTGTACTGAGGAATAAAATATTATTTGGTAATAATAAATCTTCATTTTTATTCAAAAAAATTTCATTCATTATTCTTTCTGAAAAAAGGGAAAATCATGTCTTCTAATGCTTGAATGAAAAACATTTATTAGTAATGTTATATATTTATGCAATGTCCTTAGCAGAAGAATATAATATTATATAATAGACTGAAAATTCTATTTGTGCAAATTATTCTGCTAGAAGGCGTACCAATATCTTCAAAGTTTAGTTTGTCCATCATTTTGGGAATAGAGGAGGTACATCACCATTTAGGGAGAGATCATATTGGAAGCAGATTTAGAAATGAACTTATCAGAAAGATTTGAGGCTGCCTTTAACCGTATTCACAAAGCCTTAAAACAATCTGCTAAAAACGCCAGAACAGATAGATTTTATAAACTTATAGAAATACAGAAAAATCATTCGCTGATTCGATTATATGAAGATGATTTGCATCAGTTTGCCAAGCTGCGAAATGCCATTGTCCATGAAAAAATAGACCTTGATTATTATATTGCGGAGCCTCATCTCGAGACGGTAGAAAAGATTGAAAGGATTGCCGGCCATTTTGAAAAGCCAAAAACCGCACTTTCCATAGCTGCAACTCCGGTATTTTATTTTTATGAAGATGGCAAGCTAACGGATGTACTGGCCATAATTAATAAATTTTCACACTCCCAATTCCCCATTTACTCGAGAAAAGAGGAATACTCATGGCTATTAACTTCGGCAGATATCGTGAAATGGATGGCAGAGCACTTTACAGAAGAAACAATCCAGTTGAAAAAGGTGAGAATTAAAGAGCTTTTCAGCAAGAAATCAAAGCATCAAATCTCGTTTGCAGGCAAACATACATCTATCTTTGAATTAGAGGATATGTTTGAGGACTGCCGAAATAAAAATGAAAAGCTTGAAGGGATCATAGTTACCGAGAACGGAAAGCCGACTGAAAAACCAAAAGGCATCATAACAGCGTGGGAC
Source organism: Cytobacillus pseudoceanisediminis (assembly GCF_023516215.1). Lineage (NCBI taxonomy): Bacteria > Bacillati > Bacillota > Bacilli > Caryophanales > Bacillaceae > Cytobacillus > Cytobacillus pseudoceanisediminis. The sequence goes on from NZ_CP097349.1 coordinate 1,536,252, forward strand.
CTCCTGGAAGCCGATTCAGAAAATTAAAACGCAAAAAAGGTGCAAGCAATAGCTGCACCTTTTTTGCCGGTTCCGATTATTGCAGCAGTCCCAGACGCATCAGAGTAGACCTATCCTGAATATTCATTCCTGCAGACCTTCTTATAAATGTCCCTTTTTTTGCAATGCCAAAGGAATAGCGTGAAGTCGATGTAAACCTGATCATGGCTTCAGTCCCTCCTTATGAAATTGGCGCTGCATTATTACTTTCCCGCGATTTTGAATAATAAAACTTTTTTACTGTATAAATTTAAGCCTTCTAAAAAGCCAATAAAGATGATAATATAAACTGATAGTTCAATAGCTAAATCCGTGTACACGGTAGAGGTTCTAGCTACCCTCTTTAAAAAACTAAGGAAAACAGGTCTGCTTTCTTAGTGGTCCTGTTTTTCTATTTAAAGGAGAATTTTTATATGAAAAATGATAAAGCACTCGTTGTGTTCAGTGGCGGTCAGGATAGTACAACTTGCTTATTCTGGGCAAAGGAACGTTTTGAAGAAGTGGAAGCCGTCACTTTTAATTATAATCAGCGTCATAAGCTGGAGATCGAATGTGCACAGCAAATAGCAAAAGAACTGGGGATCAGGCACCACATTCTAGATATGTCCCTATTGAATCAGCTGGCACCAAATGCACTAACCCGTGATGAGATTAAAGTAAAGGATGGGGAGGAAGGCGGGCTTCCATCCACATTTGTGCCTGGGAGAAACCTTTTATTCCTGTCATTTGCTGGTGTGCTGGCCAGTCAGATTAATGCAAAGCATATTATAACCGGGGTGTGTGAAACAGATTTCAGCGGCTACCCAGACTGCAGGGATATTTTTATAAAATCATTGAATGTCACCCTTAATCTATCAATGGATGAACAGTTTGTGATCCATACACCATTAATGTGGCTCAACAAAGCAGAGACATGGAAGCTGGCAGATGAATTAAATGCCCTTGATTATGTGCGTGAGAAAACACTGACATGCTATAACGGAATTCCGGCTGATGGCTGCGGTGAGTGTCCAGCATGCCATTTAAGGAAAAATGGCCTTGAAGAATACCTCAAGGAAAAGGAGGAGCTTTAAGCCATGTACGGTTTCAGGATTGTTGATAAACTGCAGAAGATAAATGAGGATATCAAACCCGATCAGCTGAAATACCACCATAAGCGTGTAATGGTCAGCAAGGAATTCACTTTTGATTCAGCCCATCATCTGCATTGCTATGAAGGCAAATGCAAAAACCTGCATGGGCACACCTACAAGGTGATTTTTGGCATAAGCGGATTCGTGGATGACAGAGGATTAATGATTGATTTCGGCGACATTAAAAAAATTTGGAAAAACGAAATTGAAATATTCCTTGACCACAAGTATCTGAATGAAACGCTGCCGCCAATGAATACGACAGCAGAGAATATGGTTGTCTGGATTTATGAAAAAATGGCACAAAGCCTCCAAAACAGAAAAGAGCAATATGTTGGTGCAAGAGTAGAATTTGTGCGCCTTTTTGAAACTCCTACAAGCTATGCGGAAGCAAGAAGGGAGTGGATGGAGGTTGAGTAAGATTCCTGTTCTCGAAATATTCGGACCAACCATTCAGGGTGAAGGAATGGTGATCGGCCAGAAAACGATGTTCGTCCGTACAGCAGGATGTGATTATTCATGCAGCTGGTGTGATTCATCCTTTACCTGGGATGGAAGTGCGAAAGACAGCATCCGCCAAATGGAACCGGATGAAATTTGGAAAGAGCTTAAAGAGCTGGGTGGGGATGGATTTTCCTTTGTGACCATATCCGGGGGTAATCCTGCACTTTTAAAAAATTTGAGTGAACTCATTTCTTTGCTCAAAGCAGAAAAAATTAAGATCTGCCTGGAAACACAGGGGAGCCGCTGGCAGGATTGGTTTTATGAAATTGATGAACTGACCCTATCCCCAAAACCGCCGAGCTCAGGCATGAAAACAGACTTCGATGTGCTCGGTTATATTGTGAATAATCTTCAGACCAAAAGAAAGGCAGAACAGCAGGTCTCACTGAAGATTGTTGTTTTTGATGATAAGGATTATGAATACGCTAAAAACATTCATAAGCGCTATCCCGGTGTTCCGTTTTATCTGCAGGTGGGAAATGATGACACTGTTACAGCTGACGACCGAAATTTATTGCAGAAACTGCTTGACAAATATGATTGGCTCATTGAAAAAACGATACATGACAATGATTTGACAGATGTTAAAGTACTTCCGCAGCTGCATACATATGTATGGGGCAATAAGCGGGGAGTGTAGTATCTGCTAATCCCGCACCAATTGGTGCGGTTTTTTTGTAAAGGATGTTCAACAATTTATGACAGATTCCGAGAAATTTATGATATTATACGTTTGAACTTAACAATACATTAGTGCTGTAAATTTCTATAGATAGGGAGAGTTAGATGACAGATAACACCATTATTCGATTTAATTCCGTTACAAAAAGATATGATAATGATCCGCCAGTTTTAAAAAATGTCAGCTTTGAAATTGAGCGCGGGAAGTTCTATACCCTTTTAGGGCCATCGGGCTGCGGGAAAACGACCATATTGCGATTGATTGCCGGATTTACTGAACCTTCCGAAGGGGACATTTATTTTAATGGGCGAATAATAAATAATGTTCCAGCCAACAAAAGGCAAGTAAACACCGTTTTTCAGGATTACGCTCTATTTCCGCATTTGAATGTGTATGAAAATATTGCATTCGGTTTAAAAATCAAAAAAATGAAGAATGCCGATATTGAGAGGAAAGTAAAGGAAGCGCTAAGATTTGTAAACCTTGAAGGCTACGAAAATCGTGAAATCAAAGAAATGTCAGGTGGACAGCGCCAGCGTGTTGCCATCGCGCGTGCCATTGTCAATGAACCAGAGGTTATTCTCCTTGATGAACCTTTATCCGCACTTGATTTAAAGCTGCGGACCGAAATGCAATATGAGCTGAGGGAACTGCAGAGAAATCTGGGCATTACGTTTATTTTCGTCACACATGACCAGGAAGAAGCATTAGCCATGTCAGATGAAATTTTCGTACTTAACAGCGGAAGCATCGAGCAAAGCGGAACTCCTACTGATATTTATGATGAGCCGATCAATCGTTTCGTAGCAGATTTTATTGGGGAATCAAATATCGTTGCTGGAACGATGATCCAAGACTATCTGGTGAAGTTTGCCGGCAAATTATTTGAGTGTGTTGATGGGGGCTTTGAGCCAAACGAAGATGTTGAGATCGTCATCCGCCCTGAAGACCTGGCTATTACCGCACCGGAAGATGGGAAACTGAAGGTACAAGTTGACTCCCAGCTCTTTAGGGGAGTCCATTATGAAATCAGCTGCTATGACAGCGATGGCAATGAGTGGCTGGTCCATTCAACGAAAAAGGCGACAGTCGGGGATCAAATTGGCCTTCATTTCGATCCCGAAGCAATACACGTCATGAGGCACGGGGAAACAGAAGAGGAATTTGATAAGCGTCTTGAAGCTTATGAAGAGGAAAGCCATGAGAACTAATTCCCGCAACTTTTATTTAATTCCTTATGTCCTTTGGATTGCTCTCTTTGTAGTAGCGCCATTGCTTCTTGTTCTGTATTATTCGTTTTTTGATATTGAAGGGCACTTCACTTTGGAGAATTATAGAAAGTTCTTTACACCCGTTTATTTAAAAATGACTTTAAGCTCCTTTTGGTATGCCTTTTTAATAACGTTATTTTCATTGCTGATCGCTTATCCGACAGCTTATTTGCTTACTAAGACGAAACATAAGCAGCTGTGGCTCTTATTAATTATACTGCCATCGTGGATTAATTTGCTTTTAAAAGCCTATGCATTCCTGGGTATCTTTGGAACATATGGTGCAGCGAATAGCTTTTTGGATGCAATGGGAATAGGGGGCAGGCAAATTCTGTTCACTGATTTCAGCTTTATCTTTGTGTCAGTATACATCTTTCTTCCTTTCATGATTTTGCCGATATTTAATTCTCTGAATGAACTGAATCCAACCCTTCTTGATGCCAGCAATGATTTAGGCGGGTCTTCCTGGGTAACATTTAAACGCGTAATTTTTCCTTTGACACTTGATGGCGTGAAATCGGGATGCCAGATCGTCTTTATCCCTGCACTGTCATTATTCATGCTGACAAGGCTGATTGCAGGAAACCGTGTCATCACTCTTGGAACAGCCATTGAACAGCATTTCCTTGTGACACAGGACTGGGGAATGGGCTCGACCATTGCCGTATTTCTGATTATCGCAATGGTGTTCATTATGGTGCTGACAGGCAGAAGAAAGCGGGGGATCCTATAATGAAAAAGAACAGGAAATGGCCGGCGATTTATTTGGCACTTATCTTTATCATCCTGTACGCCCCGATCTTTTACTTGATATTTTATTCATTCAACAGCGGAGGGACCATGTATCAATTCGAAGGTTTCACCCTGGATTGGTATCGGGAGCTGTTTGCTGATGCCCGATTACTCATCATTGTCCTTAACACCATTATTATTGCCCTTTTATCTGCAGCGATTTCGACCATTATTGGAGTGGCTGGAGGACTAGCCATTGCCTATGCTAGAAAACGCAGAGTGAAAAATACGCTCCTGTCACTGAATAATGTGCTGATTGTCAGTCCGGATGTCATTATAGGCGCCTCGTTTTTGATTCTGTTTACAATGATCGGACTTAAGCTTGGATTTGTATCTGTTTTGCTTGCTCACATAGCCTTTAGTGTACCGATTGTTGTGCTGATGGTTTTGCCTAAAATAGAAGAAATGAGCACGTCCATGATTTATGCAGCCATGGATCTTGGGGCAAGCAGATTCGATGTGCTGACCAAAGTCATTCTCCCTTATATTACTCCTGGAATTTTCGCTGGCTTTTTTATGGCCCTGACGTATTCCCTGGATGATTTTGCGGTAACTTTCTTTGTTACAGGCAACGGCTTTACCACTTTGTCTGTTGAGATTTATTCACTGGCAAGACGGGGAGTTTCTTTAAATATTAATGCTTTATCTGCTTTGCTTTTCCTATTTACAATCATTCTGGTAATAGGCTATTACTTTATTACGAAACGAAATGATAAGCCGAATGGAATGGGGGTAAGGCAATGAAGAAGCTTGTTCAGGCACTCGCCGCGGTATTAATTGTTTCATTTGCCTTATTGTACATCGCTTCAGGGCTGAATTCCTCCCAGGGCTACACAAGCGGAAATACTTTGACCATTTTTAATTGGGGCGACTATATAGATGCAGACTTGGTGGACAAATTCGAACAGGAAACAGGCATAAAAGTCATCTATGAGACATTCGATTCCAATGAAGCGATGATGACGAAAATTGAACAGGGCGGCACAGCTTATGATATTGCTGTTCCATCTGAATATGCGATTGAAAAAATGAAAGAGGAAGACCTGCTTTTGCCGGTTGATCATTCAAAAATTCCGAACCTGAAATATATCGATCAGCGTTTTATGGACCTGCCTTTTGATCCCGGGAATGAATATTCAATTCCCTATTTCTGGGGTACTGTCGGAATTCTTTATAACACCGATATTTTAGGAGATAAAAAAATCACAAGCTGGAATGATTTATGGGACCCTGAATTAAAGAACCAGATCCTGCTGATAGATGGGGCAAGGGAAGTAATGGGCATGGGTCTCAACAGTCTCCATTATTCGCTGAATGACAAAAATAGAGACCATTTGGTCGAAGCTAAACAAAAGCTCGATAGTCTTACTCCTAACATTAAAGCCATTGTCGGTGATGAAATCAGAATGCTGATGGAAAATGATGAAGCCGGCATTGGGGTGGTCTGGTCCGGCACGGCTCAGGAACTCATGTGGGAGAAGGATAATCTGGAATATGTACTTCCGGAAGAAGGCTCCAATCTTTGGTTTGATAATATGGTCATCCCTAAGACTGCCAAAAACCCGGAAGCAGCCCACCAGTTTATGAATTTCATCCTTGACCCGGAAAATGCGGCACAAAATACAGAATACGTTGGATATTCAACGCCGAATAAAGAAGCGCTGAAATATATGGACGAAGAAACAATTTCAGATGAACGATTCTATCCGGATGAAGAAATGACAGCTCGGCTGGAGGTTTATGAGAACCTGGGAAAAAGAATGCTTGCTTATTATAACGAGCTTTTCCTTGAATTTAAAATGCATAAAAAATAAAGTGCTGCCAGGATCAATTCCTGGCAGTTTTTGCATTGGAACTGTTTTAAAGAATCAGGGAATGCTAGCTCAAAGGAGGATGGAAAATGAAAATATTCATCAGTATATTTTTATTGATTTTTTCATTCGCAAGTATAGGGAATTCCATAAGTGCTGCCCCGCTAAAACCTGAATTGGCGATTGTCATTGACGATCTGGGAAACAACATGAAGGGAACAGCAGAAATGATGGAGCTTCCGGTGACCTTAACAGTTGCCATCATGCCTTTCATGCCAACGACAAAAGAAGATGCAGAACTGGCAAGTGAAAATGGACATGAAGTGATCGTTCATATGCCAATGGAGCCGAAAAGAGGAAAGAGGAGCTGGCTTGGTCCGGGGGCAATCACAACAGATTTAACTGATGAAGAAATCCGCAGCAGGGTAGAGAGTGCCATCAAAGAAGTGCCGCATGCGGTCGGGATGAATCACCATATGGGTTCAAGAGCCACTGAGAATGAGCGGGTCATGAGAATTGTCCTTAAAGTATGCAAAGAACACGGATTATTTTATCTTGACAGCAAAACAACCGGCAAAAGCGTCGTCGGCAAACTGGCAAAAGAAATCGGTGTACCATATGTAGAAAACAATATTTTCTTCGATGACATATACACTACTGCCCATATTACAAAACAGGCTGACAGACTTGCAGAAAAACTGGTGAAAAATGAACGCATTATCGCAATTGGCCATGTCGGCATCACAGGTACAAAGATGGTTAATGTGCTTAAAGAGTATATACCTGTTTATAAAGAGAAAGCAGAAATAGTGCCGCTCTCAGAACTGATTCCAGGCTATGAACTTATTGACGAAGGTCCTTGAACTAAAGCGGAAGCTCCTTGATCAGGGTAAACGTCAACTAAAAACCGCCACGTCCTGTGGCGAACGTTGAAGCCGGCACATCCTGTGCAAGTCCGACAGGCATATGACGAATCACGCAGGAAACCTTCCAAAGCAGCTTTGGTCGGGCGATGTATCCGATGACGAAGCGTTCCTTGTCCTGATTTCTGGAGTGATTTGGCTTATGACCCGAGGGGCTAGGCGCTGGAGGTAGATGCAATCTTTCCACAGAGTGATTCACACAGTTCCATTTTATAATTTACTATAAATAAAAGCTGCAAGCCTGGTGTGGTTTGCAGCTTTGTTCATGGTGTGTAATAAAACGGTGCAATGGTGAAATACGGCTTAAATCCTAAAAGGTGGCCGCCCACATTCCGGTCTGGTTAGTCCCGCAACGAAGCGATGTTAGAAGAGGTGGGCGACCGTGAATATAGTATATGCAGTGATGCAAAAAGGATGCAGCAAAACTTCCCTGAATACAGGAAGGTTTTGTATGATCTTACTGAACTTGTGTGGCATGGGTGTCCGGCACCTTTTTAAAAGAGATACATCATTGTAACAATGATAAGGGTTAGAATGACCGAGAAAAAAGATGCCTGAGATGTTAATGGATTTTGCTGTTGAAATGGCAAAGATGGTGCATTTATTTCTTTTGAGAAAAGGGAGCAGGCATGGAAAACGTTTTATCACGAGCTTAAGGATTTGAAAAAGGTGAAGCATCCTCATTAAAAGAAATTGCCAATCGGGGCTGCTGCAAAAGAATTGGAAAATGCAATACTCTCTGAATAAAAATATCCATCCACTGCAAAACATAACATTGTCAGAACTGTAAAAAGTGCGGCAATGTTTTTTTCATTTACTCATGATTTTGTCCCGGTTGTTAGGGGTATGTAAATATTAAATTAACAGGAAGGGGTGAATTGCATGCTTTGGACTATAGCAGGTATTTTGCTTGTATTATGGATACTCGGATTAATATTTAAAGTAGCAGGAGGCATCATTCATATACTGCTGGTAATAGCAGCGATCATCTTTGTTGTAAACTTTATAAGAGGCCGTGCATCCGGCAGGGGATAAATGAAAAAGCCTTCAGATTTTGGAGGCTTTTTTAAAGTTAATGTATTTGATCCATCACGATTAAGCTACCCTGTGCTGGCGATCATTTATTTTCGGAAAGATTCCCATTCAATGAATATGGAGTTAACTCTCATTCATACGCTGACCTCCAGACATGTTCTGGAAAGAAGGCTGCCGTATCTCTTCAGGCGAGTAATATAGAGGCAGCGAAATAGTAAAGCTGGTTCCTTTATTCTGTGTGCTCTCTATTAAATATTTTCCTTTCAAACGATTGATGATGTCAAAAGATATCATTAATCCTAAGCCGGTTCCTTTTGTTTTCGTTGAGTAATAGGGCTGACCGAGCATTTGAAGCTTTTCTTTCGACATTCCGACACCTTCATCTTTAATTTGTATATCTGCTGTAGTATTTCTTTTGAATGCTGAAACCTCTAGAATACCGCCATCAGGCATGGCTTCTATACTATTTTTCATTAAGTTTATAAATAATTGCTTTATTTCATTCGGATTACCCATGATAAAAATGCCTTCAAAAATACTTGTCCTTATTTCAACCTTTGTCATCAGTCCATATGGCCGCATAAAATCAGCCACCTCCAATAATAATCCGGAAAGTGAAACTTTACTGGTAACAGAAGTTTCCGGGCGTGCAAGTAAGAGGAAATCACTAATAATATGATTGGTTCTGTCCAGCTCTTCCAAAGAAACTTTAATAAATGTCTTTTGATCTGCAGTCAGGTTTTTTTCATTTTTAAGCATTTGCAGAAAACCTCTTACAGTAGTCATTGGATTCCTAATTTCATGGGCGACTGACGCAGCCAGCTGACTGATTGCATTGATTTTTTCGGCATTTCTCAGTTTTTCCATCATATTTTCCTGAACCAGATTCATTTCAATCAAATAGATGATTATAGAAAGCGTCATAATGGAAACTGCTGAAAACAATAGTAAGTATACAGCGTCTTCGTTTATATCCTTTTGGAGGAAAATAACATACCTGGTTATCGTAATGGGAAGATAAAATAAAACTGCTATACTGAGTTTTTGCCTAAATGTACATTTTTTATAGATTTTTGACGCATAGAAAAAAAGCACAGAAATTATTGTGTAATTTACAAGCGCAATCCAAATATCTCCTGGTGAAAAAAGCCCTTAAAAGAAATCAATGCAAAAATAGTCAGGAAGCCTGCACGGGGCTTAATGTAAAAATAGGCGACAAAAACAGGAATAAATTTCAAGTCAAAAAACTGACCGCCTGCAATTTCCACAGGAAAAGTCATAGTGAGGAAAAGTGCTAAAAAAAGAACAGATAAAAGCGGGGCAGAAGTCTTCCAGTAATCCCCCGATAAGAAGAGATTTTATGGATAAAAGGGATCATGATCATAATCAGAAAGTGAAAAATCAAGTCAGCTGTAAAATCATACAAAAGAACCATTCCTCCATTATGTAGGTAATATTAGTAATTAAACAAAAGAAAGGAAGAATCCTTTATATGGGAACATTTATTTATTCTGGTTATATGAAAGAACCATTTGTTTACATAACATTATTATGGGTTAATTTGATTATTTACAAATGACCCGCAGTTCCATTATAAAAAACCGGCCCATAGTGGGCCGGTTTCTCATCATGCCAGTACCATTTCAGTCTTCAATTCTCCAACAATCTTCTGGACTTCACTGCCTTCAAGAGTTTCTTTTTCAAGAAGGGCCTCTACCAGCGTTTCAAATTGAGGCTGATGATTTGCGATGATCAATTCGCATCTTTCCAGTGCTTTCTGGAAAAGATCCTGCATTTTTGCTTCTTTTTGACCTTTGTTAAAAGTAAGCTCAAAGCCGTTATCCAGTAACCCGGTATCAACCATTTGCTCAATGATATGCTTGGCTTGTTTTACGTCACCGCTTACTCCAATGCTATGCTCGCCAAGAATCATTCGTTCTGATACACCGCCAGCGAGAATCATGGCAACTTGATCAAGCAATTCACTTGTTGTCGATAAGTGAAGTTCTTTTTGAATGGGGGCCACGTAACCAAGAGCTTCACCTCGGGGAATGATGGTTGCTTTTCGGACGGATCCTGGTTTTGTTAAAGCAGCCACTAAAGCATGGCCAGCTTCGTGTATGGCCACCCGCTGCTTCGTGCCGGGATCCTGCAATGCACGGGTGGTAGTTCCCAAAATGGTCCGATCCAGCGCATAATCCAAATCATCCTTAGAGATAATTTCCTGGCCGTTACGGACAGCTCTGCGGCTTGCCGTTTCAAAAAGGGAATGAAGATCTGCTCCCGAGAATCCAGAAGTGCTTTCTGCCAGATCGCCAAGTGTTGTCATGACATCCTCAGCAAGTAATCTATTTTTCGTGTGAATATTGATAATCTCTCTTCGGCCCTTTGTATCCGGAAGAGGGACATTGAAGGAGAAGTCAATACGCCCAGGACGGAGGAAGGCTTCATCGAGCATATCCTTCCTGTTTGTCGCTGCAATAAATAGTATTCCATCATTGGAATATCCGCCGTCAAGCTGAACTAGCAGCTCAGTTAATGTTTTTTCACTTTCTTCCCCGCCATGCTGCTTTCTTCTGCCTGCCAGTGCATCTACTTCGTCAATGAAGACAACAGCAGGGGCATGCTTTCTTGCATTTTGGAAAAGATTTCTTACACGGGATGCTCCCACACCAACGAACAATTCATTAAAACCGGAACCGCTGGTTGAGAAAAAGTAGCTCCAAGCTCTTTAGCGATTGCCTGAGCCAGCAACGTTTTCCCCGTTCCAGGAGGCCCGTATAACAGAATTCCCTTTGGCGGCTTAATCCCCATCTTCAGGGAGCGCTCAGGTTCTTTTAAAATTGAAAGAGTCTGCATGATTTCCTCTTTCATTTCTTCCTGAATTCCGCCAACATCCTCAAGTGAAATGGAAGGAAGGGCCTTTGGCTTAGATACACTTTGCTTCATAGTATTTGTAGCGCCCATTCCGCCTTTTCCTGACTTAAACAGGTAAATGCCAATGGCTATAAACAAAAGGACTACACCGCCCAGAATCCAAGGGGTATAAGGTCCTGTGTTTGCGAACGTATATTGTATATTATAGGTTTCTACTAATTTATCAACCATCTCACTGTTGGGGGGCACATGGGAGATGTACTCGCCATCAGGGGCTGTGATCAGCAGTTTCCCATTTTTATATTCCTGTACTGCAACAGTCTTCCCATCCTGGGAGGCAATAATTTTTTCCACAGAAGAAAACGGGACTGTCACATCCTTTTTTCCTGCTTGTACGGTCCAAATAACCGCCGCCAAAATCACCGTGATCACCAATGCAATAGAAACAATCGTCGAAGGCTTCTTAAGACGTGATTTCAACTATTTCCCTCCTCATTAAACATACCTACATTATAAGGAAAAAGAATTGTTAATTACAGGGTTTTACACTTTTTAAACGTTGTAAATTATGGAAAAATAATATCTCCTTAGAGGAATTGTGCTATAACAGCATTCCAGGTGCATCATTTTATGATAAAAATGTGACAGAGATGAAGCAAATAAAATTATAAAACATAATAACAATCAAAACTATAAAATTGGAAACTGGATATGAAATAGTGAATAATAGAAACTGTGAAAAAAATATGGGAAAAAGGTGTAAAGATGGCACAGCAGGATTTTACAAAAGGAAATATATTCAAACAGCTCTTGGTGTTCTCAACTCCAATCATGCTCACTAATTTTCTGCAGGTTTCCTATCAATTTATTGATAGTCTGTGGGTTGGGAATCTGCTTGGGGCCGACGCATTGGGAGCTGTGGCGGTGTCCGGCACTGTAATCTTTACAGTTCTTTCTTTTATCATTGGAATAAACAATGCGGCGTTAACGATTTTATCCCAGCAAAAGGGTGGGGATCATGAAGAGGGGCTGAAACAATATTTGAATGCCTTTACCGTCATTCAGACAATTATGTCAGTTGCTCTTGGAATAGCCGGATTCCTGTTTGCAGAAAGAATTTTGGCCATAATGGGCACACCTGCAGGAATGGCTGAAGGTGCAGCATCCTATTTGCAGATTAACTTCATTGGTATTCTGTTTTTATTTGGATACAATTTTATAGGAACCGTACTCAGGGCGCTCGGAGACAGCAAGAGTCCACTGTACTTTGTCCTGATAGCAGTCGTATTAAATGCAATCCTGGACCCTCTTTTTATATCTGTATTCCAGCTTGGTATTGATGGGGCAGCTTGTGCTACGATCCTTTCACAGGGGTTCGCATTTATGATCGGAATGATATTCATACTCCGCAAAAAGCTGGCGCCGTTCACTATTCCTTCTTGGCCGCATAAAGAGGAAGCGGCATTAATTTTCAAGCTCGGCATCCCTTCTGGACTTCAAATGACCGTTATATCGGCTGGTGTTATGGCTATTATGTCTGTCGTCACCTCTTTTGGCGATGACGTGGTTGCGGGATTTGGTGCAGCTCAGCGTATTGACAGCATCATTATGCTTCCTGCGATGGCATTGGGGACTGCAGTCAACAGTATGGCCGGTCAAAATATAGGGAGAAATCAATGGGAACGGGTTCATCAAATCGCCTTGTACGGAGTCATTTACAATCTTGGAATCATGTTTATCATCGCTTTTGGTACGGTCCTATTTGCAGAACACGGGGTGCGCCTGTTTATACAGGATAAAGAATCAGTTCAGTATGGCACTGACTATTTAAAGATCATTGCCTTTTTTTATCCGCTCCTGGGCATTAATTTTATATTGAATGGTGTGGTAAGAGCTTCCGGTGCGATGTTTCAAGTGCTCATACTGAATATCATTTCATTCTGGATCCTGCGCTATCCTTTAACATTCCTATTTTCAAAGTTTATGGGTGATAAAGGAATTGCTGCAGGCATGGGGATAAGCTTTGCTATAAGCAGTGTCATCGCCTTTATGTATTACCGTATCGGAAAGTGGGATAAACAGGCTATATTTGGAGAGGGAAAATAATCCTTTTCACTTTCATTTATTTCATTTATACTAAAATTGGATAATACAATAACGTGCCACAAGGGGAGCATTCTGCTGAGAGTGAATAGTTCGCTGTTCTGACCCTTTGAACCTGTTAGATAATGCTAGCGCAGGAATGTGGAATAAAAGGCGGAAGGGGTTTTTCTGCCTGCTTGTTCTCCCTTGGGGTATCGTCATACGATTATAGGGGGATTTTTTTATGAAAAAATTAAGCCTGACGGCGATGATTGAAGCTTCATTTTTTGCAGCATTTGCTATTATTTTGGATTTCCTTCCATCTATTAAGCTGTCGCCTTCCATTTCGATTTCTGCTGCGATGATTCCCATATTCATTTTGGCATTCAGATGGGGCTTTAAAGTCAGCTTCATTGCCGGTCTATTATGGGGAATATTGCAGATTGCCATGGGTGATGCCTGGATTGCGACTCCGCTTCAGGCATTTATTGAGTACTTTGTGGCATTTGCCTGTATCGGTTTTGCCGGTTTGTTTTTCCGACCAATTCAAAATCAGCTGCGCAGCGGAAACAAGAAAAAGGCATTGGGCTGGGTTGTTTTAGCTGTGTTTGCCGGAAGCCTTGCCCGGTATTTCTGGCATTTCATAGCAGGTGTCCTTTTCTTTGGGAGCTATGCGCCGGAAGGGATGTCACCGGTTCTCTTTTCCTTCCTGGCAAACGGTGCAACCATGCTCGGAGCAGCTATTCTCTGCTCGATTTTAGCAGTATTAATTATATCTTCAGCTCCAAGATTGATCATAAGAAAAACGGATGAAGTTATTCAATCACAAAAACGCGCTTCCTAATATAATCAGCCTCTTTGGAAATTTCCAAAGAGGTTTTTTCTTATTTTAGGAAACTGCTCCTGAAAAATGGGTATATTACTCAAAAAGGGGAGTGATTGTTTGTCAAACACATTGCAGGGCAATATTATTACAGGTGTATATGATGCAGAAACCAGTGCCTTTGAGATCCAGAAGGTTAAAAATTTCAGCACCCAGTCTGTCCTTAACAAAAATCAATGTGAAAATTTGTATAACTATTTATCCCTTCATGAAGAGGATGAGGGAGGACAGATTATTACACTTTACGATCAAATGCCATTAATGCTGACCAGGCAGGAAATAGGCAATTTAAAGAAAGATTTGGAGAACATTAAAAAGCTATATCAGTAGAAAATTGCTTTGCACCTTTGCAAAGCTTTTTTTGCATAAATAAATTTGACAATTTTGTGACAAAAGTTTGACAAATTTGTGAACATAGTTAGAATATTAAATAAAAGGGGATGAAAATATGACTTTAAAACAGCAAAAGGTGCTGCATTTTTTTAGAAATGTTACTGCGGCCGGTATTCTTTTAGGGTTAATTGTCTTTATTTCAAGCTTTTTTGTAAGCGGTCTCACGGGTGAGTATGTTTTATCAATCGGTTTAAGCATTATGGTATCATCCATGCTAATTTTTGGATTCGGATTTTTTATTAATGTGATGGAAGAAATGACAAAGGGCAGCAAGGGAATCAGACAATACAAATAAAACCGGCCTCCAAAAGGGAGACCGGTTTTATTATCTGGCTCATGGGATGGACAAGGCGATTCCGCTTTTCTTGAATTAATGAGCCGCGTGCCCAGAAGTGAGAACCCAAATAGAACCTACTACAATTACAATAACCATAAATACGGCATAAATCATATTAACTAAGTTCGTTTTGCCGTCTTCTCCTTCTCTTAAGTGCATGAACATGAACAGCTGCATGCCTGCCTGAATGACAGCCAGCGAGCCGATGATCCACATGATCACTTTAAAAGAGAGGTTCGTTTTTAGGGCAATACCTGCTGCTGCAAATGTCAGCACAAGGGAAACAACAAATCCAATGACATGGCTTATAGGGAAGCTTTTTGATTGATGATGTTCCATTTAAGCCACCAGTCCTTTCAAATACACGAATGTGAAAATAAAGATCCAGACCACATCAAGGAAGTGCCAGTAAAGGCCGATAATAAACGTTTTTCTTGCTGTAGTAGGGGTAAGGCCTCTTTTTAAAAGCTGGATAATGACCATAGTTGCCCAGCCAATTCCCAATGTAACATGGGCTCCGTGTGTACCCAGCAGGACAAATAAGCTGGATAGGAACGCACTTGTCTGCATCGTTGCACCTTCATGGGCATAATGGATAAACTCATTAATCTCCATGAATAGGAATCCTGCGCCAAGTGCAAGGGTAATCACCAGCCAGGTGATTAGCCCTTTCAGGTTATGGCGGCGCATTTCAAAAATGGCGATGCCCATTGTAAAGCTGCTTGTCAAAAGGAGGACTGTCTGAATCATGACATCCTTGATCACAAAAATGTCTTTATGTGTTGGCCCTCCAGCAAAGCGTTCATATAAAACTCCATATACTCCGAACAGAGTGGCAAATAGAACGATTTCAGCGCCAAGGAAAACCCAGAAGCCAAGAATATTCATCCGGTCCTGTTCAGTTTGATATTCAAGGGGCAAAGAAGTATCCACTTTAGCTGACATGATCGTGCACCTCTCCTTCTGTTTTTCTCCACGCATTTTCAATTCTGTGGATTTCATCTTTTGTAACATGGAAGCCTTCATTGTAATCGAATGAACGAATGATCAATCCAGCAAAAATGCCGATGGCAGCTACAGCTGCAGCGATGTGCCATTCAAATACAAGGAGGAAGCCTGCGATGCCAAAGATGACACCCATATAAATCGGAAGCCAGGAATTGCTTGGCATATGAATCTCTTCGATTTCACTGTCATATAACGTTAAGCCTTCATTCTTTTTTTCATGTGCCAGAAAGGATCAAGGGATTTAACTTCCGGCAGTTTTGCAAAGTTATAGAATTGAACAGGTGACGCAGTAGACCATTCCAATGTTCTTGCGTCCCATGGGTCGCTTGAAATGTTTCTGTCGGCATAGCGGATGCTCCAGTAAATGTTGTAGCAGAACACCGCGAATCCGGCTGCCAGAATGATGGAACCAATTGCCGAAAGCATAAAGAGTGGTGCAAATCCAGACTCGGCAGAGTATGTGTATGCACGTCTTACAGCTCCGTTTAATCCAAGGAAGAACATAGGCATGAATGTTACGTTAAAGCCGATAACAAATAGCCAGAAATGCCATTTACCGATTTTTTCATTCAGCATGAAGCCGAACATTTTTGGCCACCAGTAGTAAAGACCTGCAAATACCGCAAATACGACACCTGGAATTAATACATAGTGGAAGTGGGCAACCAGGAATAATGTATTGTGATACTGATAATCCGCTGCACCCATTGCAAGCATTACGCCAGTAACCCCGCCTATGACGAAGCATGGGACGAATGCAAGTGCCCAAAGCATGGCGGAAGTAATTTTTATGCGGCCTTTACGCATCGTAAACAGCCAGTTAAACATCTTGACTCCAGTCGGTATGGCTATCGCCATCGTCGTGATGGAGAAGAAAGAGTTTACAGCAGGGCCTGATCCCATTGTATAGAAATGGTGGACCCAGACAACCATACTTAAAAGGGCAATTCCAAGGATGGAAAATACCATTGATTTATATCCAAACAATGATTTTCTTGAGAAAGTGGCAATAACTTCTGAGAAAATCCCGAATGCAGGAAGGGCAACAATGTAAACTTCAGGATGTCCCCAAAGCCAGAACAGGTTAGCCCAAAGCATATCCATTCCTCCGCCTGATACTGTAAAGAAGTGTGTTCCATACAGACGGTCGAATGTCATCAATGCCAATGCAACTGTGAAAATAGGGAAAGCTGCCACAATCAGAATGGATGTTACAAAGGTAGTCCAAGTGAACATCGGCATTTTCATTAGTGTCATGCCTTTTGTTCTCATTTTCAAAATCGTGACGATAAAGTTTATACCTGTCATCAGTGTCCCGATACCAGCAATTTGCAGCGCGACTGCGTAAAAATTATTGCCGATTCCAGGGCTGAATTCCTTGCCTGCAAGAGGGAAGTAAGATGTCCAGCCTGCATCAGGCGATCCCCCGATAACAAAAGAAATATTAAATAGCATAGCTCCGCTGAAGAACAGCCAGAAGCTAAGTGCATTCAGCTGCGGAAAGGCAACGTCACGCGCACCAATTTGAAGCGGAATGACAACGTTCATTAATCCAATCAAGAATGGCATTGCCATGAAAAGAATCATAATAACGCCGTGTGTTGTAAAAATTTCATTATAGTGCTGTGAATTCAGAAATTCCATTTCAGGGCGTGCTGTCTGAGCTTTCATCAGCAAGCCGTCCATCCCGCCGCGGAAAAACATCAATACTGCGGAGATGATATACATGATACCGATTTTTTTATGATCAACTGTAGTCAGCCATTCGGTCCATAGGTATTTCCACTTTTTTAAATACGTGATGGCAGCGACTGCACCAATCATCGTTAATAAAATAGCAATCTGTGAACCTAGTATAAGGGGGTCCCCAGTAATAAAAAACTCATCCCATTTAATGCCCATGATGGCCACCTCCATGGTTTTCTTGACTATCATGGCTCTCTTCTTCACCATGACCTTCAATTACGTTTGGATTCTCATTTTTATAATTGTCATCTTCTTCGAATGTTTTACCTTGATATCCATGGCCTCTGTAGAGCTCAGGATTTGTATAAGCCTTCGAATTTGGATCAGCATGGTTAACCCATTCTAAATGAGTATTGGAATATGTCAGTCTTCCTAAATGCGTAGGCTTCAGCAGCCCTTCATACTCTTTCTCAGTCAGTTTAGGTGCTGTTTCTTTAACGTCGTCAACCCATTGGTCAAAATCTTCCTGTGTTTGAGCAAGAACCTCAAACTTCATATCCGCATAGCCGCGGCCGTTAAAGTTCGTGTTCTGTCCTTCATATGATCCAGGGTTATCAGCGACAAGATACATTTCAGTTTCCATTTTGGGCATCGTATATTTCTGTCCGCCAAGTGCAGGCACCCAGAAAGATTGCATAGTGCTGGCAGATGTCATTTTAAAGAGAACCGGCGTATCTTCAGGAATATTGACATAGTTCACTGTTTCAATGCCTTCTTCAGGATAGCTGAAGATCCATTTCCAGTCAGCAGATGTTACATGTATTG
Source organism: Cytobacillus pseudoceanisediminis (assembly GCF_023516215.1). Taxonomy (NCBI): domain Bacteria; kingdom Bacillati; phylum Bacillota; class Bacilli; order Caryophanales; family Bacillaceae; genus Cytobacillus; species Cytobacillus pseudoceanisediminis. The sequence goes on from NZ_CP097349.1 coordinate 1,554,533, forward strand.
TAATAGGTTCTTTTTCTTCATAGCCCTTAGGTGTTTCTTCCAGCGCATAAAGTGTTTTTACTGTCGGGATTGTTAGGGCGATGACAATTAAAATCGGAATCCCGGTCCAAATAATTTCAAGTAGTGTACTTCCATGCTCCTCAGGGGGTTCATAATCTTTATTCTCAGGTCGTTCACGGTATTTCCAGACAATGTAGCCGAATAATCCAAACACGACTGCAACGACAAGAAGCATCCAGATAAGGGACCAGTTAATTAATTCGGTAATGCTTCTTGCAACGGGGCCCTGAGGTTCAAATACAACCATATTGCAGCCGCTTAAAACCATTAAGGGCAATAGGGCTGTTAAAGAGAGCAGCATTTTCTTCATCTGATGTTTCATCTCCTTTTGACAAAAACTATTGTTAAATAATTCACAAATAATGTGCGGGTTTTCACAAAGATGCCAAAAAAATATATAGCTGGTAAACATAAGCATCCTTAAAAACCTTTATTTAACTTAGTTATCACTGTGTAAATGATATTAACATAAGCAAATGTGAAAAGTTGTGACAAAAGTGGGAAGGAAATAAATGTAAGCTATTTGGACAGCTTATATTTTTGTTCAAATAGCATTATTACAGGGTTTTGGTCATCAAAACAACTTTTGAACAAATTTTGAACTTTAATGCGACACCCTAATTATCTTATGTTACATCCATATTCAAGCAAAAAACCACCAAATAAAATTCTCCATACAAGAATTAATTAAATGAATTCTCTCTTTGTTGAAAAATACTGAATAGTACAGTAACATGGACTAATAATAGAGAAGGACAGGGTGAGGAAATGACTGATTTAAGAAGTGATACGGTTACAAAGCCAACTGAAGAAATGAGGAAAGCTGCTTATGAAGCTGAAGTTGGGGATGACGTATACGGAGAGGATCCATCAATAAATAAATTGGAAGAGACAGCTGCTGAGGTGCTTGGTAAGGAGGCAGCTCTGTTTGTAACGAGCGGCACACAGGGAAACCAGATTGCCATCTTAACACATTGCCGTCCGGGCAATGAAATTATTCTTGAAGCAGAAAGCCATATTTTTTATTATGAAAGCGGCGCTTCATCGGCCTTTGCCGGAGTCCAGACAAGGACGCTAAGTGGGATAAGAGGTGCAATGAATCCTTCAGAAGTGGAGTATGCCATTAGGGGAGAAGATCAGCATTATCCGGAAACAGGATTGATTTGTCTGGAAAATACCCATAACAGAGCTGGCGGTGCCGTAATACCTATTGATAATATGGAAGAAATATACAGAATTGCCAAAACGAATAATATTCCCGTACATATTGATGGGGCAAGACTGTTTAATGCAGCCGCAGCCTTAAACCTGCCGGCTTCTGAAATGGCCAATCATTGCGACACTGTGCAAGTATGCCTCTCTAAGGGGCTCGGAGCACCTGTTGGTTCCATTCTTGCAGGCAGCAGAGAATTTATTGCTGCAGCAAGAAAATGGCGCAAAAGATTGGGAGGGGGACTCCGCCAGGCTGGGATCATAGCAGCCCCGGGAATTGTTGCATTAACGAATATGAGAGAGCGTTTAGCCGAGGATCACGAAAATGCTCAATATCTTGCACAGCAGCTTGGACAAATCAAAGGGATTGAAATCGTAAATCAAGTAGATACAAATATCATTGTGGCTGATGTAAAAAACCTTAAAATGAACTCATCGGAATTTGTTGAAAAGTTAAAAGCTGGGGGAGTGCTTTCAGGAACTTTCGGACCTTCTTATGTGCGTTTTGTCACTCACTATGATGTTACTAAAAAGCAGCTTGAAGATGCAGTCATAGCCATACACAGAACAGCTGGTCAAATGATCTAACTGCAAATAAAAACGCATGTTTTCTGCAGCAAGCGTTTTTCCGTTTCAAATGAATCGCATATCTCAGCTTAGATGGCTCAAAAAGCACACAAATGGTTATAAGAAAATAAAAGGAAATCGGCGCATTAGCCGATTTCCTTTTTGTTGATTAAAGGTTCAAGCTGATTTTTTATATCATCAAGCAATTCATGAATGGTCACTTCATTATCTGTTTGTCCTTTATCAAGAGCGGATTCCAAAAGCTTTGCAAAATCATTAAAGTTAGTTTTCATAATAGACACCTTCAAATTGCAATGTATTTTATGACTCTATTCCCTGATAAGATTTTTAAAACTCATTATATATTATTAATTTTCCGGCTGAGGTGTGACGAATAGTGAACAGCCATTCAATCTTGTTCTTTGTATGAATGTTTAGGTCCTAAGAAATCTGGGTAATTAATACTGATAAATTTCTCAGCTGCCCCCATACCTGTCTAATACAAAGCGAATAGTATAGCAGAAAGAGATTATAGATTCATTCATTCATTAATTAAATCAGGAGGTCTGGTTATGAGATTGGTGCAAATGGATATTGATCAGCTATTGGAAGCCACATCGGAAATTGCCGAAGAAGATCTTGGCTATATGATCAGACATGTAGAAATTGATCATTTATTAGAACGAACCCAGGATTGGTAATATATATGGAAAATCCCCGCAGTCAGGAACTGAGGGGATTTTTTATGCTGAAGACTTATTTTCTTGAACATGGTTCTTAAATCGCAAAGTTTTTTTAGAAGATATAACTACCCCCAAGGTGACAATGCCTCCGCCGATTATCTGATACAAATACAATTTTTCCTCCGTAAAACACAATGCGAAAATGATAGCGAAAATAGGGAGAAGATTCAGGAAAACCCCTGCTTTGGCTGCTCCTATTAAGGAAACTCCAAAATTCCAGGATAGAAAAGCCATAATTGAAGCCAGAAAACCAACATACAGCAAGATTCCTGCGGAAGTTAAGGTGAAGACAGGGGTTTTTTCCATCACTAGATATTCAATAAGGCTTAAAGGCACCAATAGTAAAATGCCGATATATGTTGATGCATAAAAAGAAGTTAGCACAGGCAAAACGTTTGAATATTTTTTGCCAATTACCGAATACGATGCCCACATAATGACTGCTGCCAATACGTATAGATCTCCGGCATTTATTTTCCATGAAAGAAACATTTCAATCGATCCCTTTGAAATAATATATAAAATTCCAAAGACTGACAGGAGAATTCCTGCTGCCTGGTGGGCTAGAAGTTTTTCTCTTAAAATAAATATGGCTAGAATGGCGATAAAAAGCGGTGTAGTACTATTTACCACAGATGCATTAATTGATGTGGTGTATTGCAGCGCAAAATAAATGATTGTGTTGTAACCGGCAACACCTGTCACCGCCAATAGCAAAAGTATCCGCTTATGCTCCCAAATTATGTTCCAATCTCTTTTTAGCTTCTTGACCATAAAAGGAGTTAAAAGCAAGAATGCAATGATCCATCGCATTAGGGAAAAGAGCAGCGGCGGAAAATAATCGACACCAATTCTCCCTATAACAAAATTCCCTCCCCAAATCATGTTCGCTAAAATCAGCATTAAAAAACCATACTTTTTGTTTGTCCCATCCAGCATTTGAGAAAACCTTCTTCCTGCACTGTAATAAATTAAATTTTACCTTTACCGCCAGGAAAATTCATTAATTTCAGAAATTTTATAAAAATTAATTTGTAACTATTGGAAGATTCAACCCGTCAACTTACTTAAAAAGGGGTGTCTTTCATGAAGAAGAAATGGATTTTTCTGGGCGGAATCACACTGATCATTATTTTATTGGCGTACTTCTCGTTTCTTAACAGGTTAAAAATTGTCAGTAACCTGGCAGAAAATAATGAAGAAGTGACAGTTTTAAAGAATAAGGTGTGGGAAGTTACGTTTTCAAAAGAACTTAATCCAGATAGTGTGAACAACAGCTCCGTTTATATTTTGAATGAGGAGGGCGGAAAAGAGCAGGTTAAAGTCTCACTGGAAAATAATAATAAATCCATCGAAATTCAACCGCCTGATGAAGGATATAATCTAAATTCTCCAAACTATACATTGGTCCTTACTAAAGATATCAAAACAAAGGGCGGACAAAACCTGAATCAATCAGTAAAAACTGCTTTCAAAGTTATAGATACTCTGCCGGCAATCGGCTCAAGAAATAAATTGAACGATTACTTTTCAAAAATGCTCAATGAAGAAAGGACATTCCTTGCTGGAAGGGATATGGCAGTGAGCGAGGAGAGCAGCAGTGAAAAGAGCTCAGCAGATTCTGCAGGTGCAGACTTTTCCGCAACAAATGTTCAAGTAGCCGGTATAGATGAAGCTGATCTGATAAAAACGGATGGTACGCATATATACAAAATTACTGATAATAAAGTCCAGATTATTAAGGCCATCCCGGCTGACAAAATGAAGATGGAATCTGAATTATCATTTAATCAGGAATTCTCTCCCTATCAGCTATTTATAGAAGGCAATCAATTAATTGTTATGGGCCACAGCTATAAAGATGCTCCTGTTCACATAGGAAAACCTGCTTCAGAAAAAAAGATTGCACCTGCATTTCATTCCACAAAAACGATTGTTTTCAATATCGATAATAAACAAAATCCAGCACAAATCAGAGAAGCAGATATCGAAGGCAGTTTGCTTGCTTCCAGGCTAATGGATGGAAAGGTATATTTGATTACAAGTCATTTTCCCGAATATTGGATTTTGGAAAGAAATAAAAATGCAGATATGCGTCCCCGTTATTTTGATACTGCCGAGAGCAGGGAGCAGCAGATCGTCGATTATAATGAGATAAAATATTTTCCAGGTTCCCAAAACGCAAATTATATTAATGTAGCTGTATTGAATTTAAGAGCCGACAAAGAGCCACTATCAGTCACAAGCTACTTAGGCAGCGGAAATGAATTCTATATGTCCCATAATAATCTATATTTATCAGCAGCCAATTACAATAATGAAACAATCGGAGACAGACAGATGCCCCATCCGGATACGAGCATCTATAAATTCAATATAAAAGACGGAAAAGTAGAGTTCCAGACATCAACTGAAATAAAAGGCACCGTTTTAAACCAGTTTTCAATGGATGAATATAATGAAAACTTCAGAGTGGTAACAACCAAAGGAGAGGCCTGGGACGAAAGAACCCCTTCTTCCAACAGCCTTTATATTCTGGATAAGAATTTAAAAAAGATTGGACAGCTGGAAAACCTGGCTAGAGGAGAACGGATTTATTCTGCAAGGTTTATGAATGACCGTATTTATATGGTTACTTTTAAGGAAACGGACCCGCTCTTTGTCATTGATGGATCAAATCCGGAAAAACCTTCTGTTCTGGGTGAGTTAAAAATTCCCGGCTTCAGCAATTACCTGCACCCATTAGACGAAAACCACCTCATTGGCTTCGGACATGATACGAAGATAACAGGAGGCAAAGGAGCAGGCAGCCAGCCTGTTATTACAACAGACGGTGTAAAAATATCTTTATTCGATGTAAGCAATACCAATAAGCCAGTTGAAAAAGATACAGAAATAATAGGAGGACGCGGAACATATTCACCTTTAAATCACGATCACAAAGCTCTGTTTATCCATAAAAAGAAAAATCTATATGGATTTCCGATTTCAATCTATCAAAATAAAGAAGGAAGCCAGTTTGAATCAAATTTCGACTACCAGGGTGCGTTAATATACAAAATTACTGCCCAAAATGGAATCGAGCTTCAAAGACAAATAACCCATCAGACAGAAAATGCAATTTATGAAGAATGGGAAGATACAATTGAAAGGCTTATCTATATCGGCGACCACATATATAGCATTTCCCCTAAAAAAGTGGATGCCTACCATATAGATGGATTCAAAAAAGCAGGAGAACTTGAGTTAAATTAATTGGAGGAACCAGCCATTTTCTGGCCGGTTCTTTTTTATGCGCACACTGAAAAACAATAATGGAAATGAATTACCACATATTAGAATGAAAATGTCGAATAAAGGCTAATATAAAGCTGATAGTATATAAATATAATTTTACTAAAACGGCTGGTGAGAATATGAAAGGCGGGAGTACCCCTAAATTAATATCTTCTGAAATGGCCATGCTCTGGAACACCTATGTAGCTGATACAGCAGCAGTCTGCTGCATAAAACACTATATAAAAACAAATGAAGATCCGGATGTCTTGCCGGTTTTGAAATATGCGCTATCCATCGCCAAGGATCACATAGACGACATTTCCTCACTCTTTCAAAAAGAAGATTTTCCCATACCTGATGGATTCAATGAAAAAGACCTGCACAATGACACACCCAGGTTATTTTCAGACGTAACCTATATTAGATTCATGCATCATTTAGGAAGAACCGGATTGAATGCCTATTCACTTGCTAAATCAGTTTCTGCAAGAAAAGACATTCGCAGCATGTTTAAAAAATACTATGAGCAAACAGAGAAACTTTTTGATATGGCCGCTGAGGCCATGGAGGAAAAGGGAATATTCATTCGATCACCATATATAGATTATCCTAAAAAAGTAGAATATGTATCAAACCATCGTTTCCTTGGCGGAATTGCAGGCAAAAAGAGGCAGCTGCTGGCCATCGAAATCGCCCATTTGGGTACGAATATCGAGTTATCCAATATTGCTAAAACTATGCTTTTGGCATTCAGCCAGGTAGCTAAACAAAAAGTCATAAGCGATTATTTCAAAAGAGGCTATGATATGAGCCTGGAGCATGCGGAATATTTTCTCAATGTCTTAAAAAATGACGATGTGGCATATCCAAGCACATGGGATGGGTCTATTACAGACTCAACCATCTCACCTTTTTCGGATAGATTAATGATGTTTCTGATCGCCAGCATAACTGCGGTCGGCGTAATGGACTTTGGAATAGCCATCGGGGCAAGCATTCGAAAAGACCTGGCTATTCAATATGCTAAAATGATGATCAAAGTCGGAAATTTTGCAGATGAAGGAGCAAAAATTATGATTGACAACGGCTGGCTGGAAAAGCCGCCTCAATCACTTGATAGAGAAAAGCTCAGAAATAAGTAGCTGAAGCACCTTTTTGCGGGTGCTTTATTTTTTTTATGATGAATGCAGACCAAAAATTGGGGTAATAGATTACTAGCTTAGAAGAATTAAAAAAGGAGATGAACTCTTATGCGAAAATGGATGCTTGTTTTTACCGCCTGCATACTGATGACAGCATGCAGTGCAGAGGAAGAAAATAAGGAAGGAGCAAAGAATGATTCAACTAATAGCCAGGAATATAATGAAGCTGTGAATACAGAAGGTGAAGAAAAGCCTCTCTCAGTTGCTGAATTGGATGACCGCATTGATGAGGGAATGAATATTGATACTTACTCGGCCGAAGTTCAATCTTGGGCGGAAAAAGGGCAGCTTGAAATGGAAGAAACAGTTACCGTCGAAGATGAAAACACATCATCTGCTGATATCCTGCAGCTTGCGGATGGATTTCTCGGAGTAGCATATGATGAAAAAGAGGTGACAGAAGTTAAAATGTTCCAGTCGGTAGAACATGCAAAAGAATATTTTGAATCTCTGTAACTGGAAAAGTGCTGGAGCTTACCTAACAAAATAATAATTTCTAACCCAACTGATAGTAGACCTTCCGGATGGAAGGTCTTTTCTCATTCTGGACTATTTACCATAATGGCCGCCACCTGCAAAAGCCGATCATAGAATAGAGCGGATGAAGGGTTTTGATCCAGCTCCGTTTCCTTGAAAGCATCTTTCATGCAGGCAAGCCATCTTTGTGCTCTTAAAGGTGTAATATCAAATGGCAGATGCCTTTGTTTCATGGCCGGCGGTCCAAACTCCTGGCTGTAAAGTGGCGGTCCTCCAAGAAATTGCGTAAGAAACATTTTTTGCTTTCTCTTAATTTCCTCTATATCACCTTCAAAAAGGGGACTTAATACAGGATCTGCATAAACCCGGGGATAAAACGCCTCCACTAGCTTCTCAATGGTTTCAGTTCCGCCTATTTCTTCAAAAAGTGTCTTAAAATCATTCACGATTCTCACCTGACTGAATTACATTTTTTTAATTTCATTATATAGAAGTTATACTAACTTAAATGTGATTTAAATCACAGTATGATTATTGGCGAAACTTTTTTCAGCTGTGAACGTAAATTAAAGTAAGAAGTCGAAAGGGTGAGAAGATGGGCAAAAAAGGCTGTATTAAATGCGGCAGCAGTGATGCCGGCCAAAAAGAAGTTGCCATGACTGGTACAGGACTTTCCAAAATGTTTGATATTCAGCATAACCGTTTTCTGGTAGTTTACTGTAAAAAATGCGGATACTCAGAATTCTATAATAAAACTCTTCCACTGCAGGAAATGTTCTGGATTTTTTCTTCGGCGGATAAAAGTAACGGATCATGCATTGCCCATCATGCGGCAATGTTTTTCTTTTTAGGCAAAAAATTTTGTTAGCTGAATGGAATGTGAGAAAATTATCCAGTACCCTAATTAATAAAAAGAGGTGAAAAAAGAATGGAAAATTTACAATCTGCTGTATCATTACATAACGGTGTCAAAATGCCGTGGCTGGGACTGGGTGTTTTTAAAGTTAAGGACGGAGACGAAGTGGTTCAGTCAGTGAAATCAGCCCTTAAAGCAGGATATAAAAGCATTGATACGGCTGCAGTCTATCAGAATGAAGAAGGTGTAGGCCAGGCAATCAAGGAAGCAGGCGTACCTCGTGAAGAACTTTTTATTACCACAAAAGTTTGGAATTCTGACCAGGGCTATGATTCTACAATCAATGCATTTGAAACCAGCCTTGAAAAGCTGGGCCTCGATTATATCGACCTTTACCTGATCCATTGGCCTGTGAAGGGGAAATATAAAGAAACATGGAAAGCCCTTGAAACTCTTTATAAAGAAAAAAGAGTAAAGGCAATTGGTGTGAGCAACTTCCAGATCCATCACCTCGAAGATCTGATGCAGGATGCTGAAATAAATCCTATGGTTAACCAGGTTGAGCTTCATCCTTTGCTGAACCAGGCAGAGCTTAGGGACTTCTGCAAGAAGCAGGACATTCAAATAGAAGCATGGTCACCGCTGGCACAGGGAGAGCTTCTTGAAAACGAAGCATTGAAGGAAATTGCCCAAAAGTACAGCAAATCGGTGGCACAAGTGATCTTAAGATGGGATCTTCAGAACGAAATTGTAACAATACCCAAGTCAGTGAAAGAACATCGCATCATTGAAAATGCTGATGTATTTGACTTTGAGCTTTCTTCAGAAGATATGGACAAAATCAGCAGCTTAAATGAAAATAGACGAGTAGGTCCGGACCCTGACAACTTCGATTTCTAAATAATGCAGGAAACCGGCAGGCAAAAAGCCTGCCGGTTTCCTTTACTCCTCAAAATAATCCCGAAATTCTTCTGTATCCGTTTCGGCTTTATTCTTAAAGTAAGGGTTATCTTCAGTCGAATTTTCCGGATCGAGATTTGTCTTTATCACAAGTGTTGGCCCCGAAGTATGCCCGGCAATCATCCGATCATCCAGTTCTTCGAAATCCGGCAGCTTTTTGCTTCCTGGTTTTATTGGATCCATGGCTGCACCTCCCATCAATAGCGTGCAATGAGCAGGCGGAATTTATTCACATACGTTCCTTAAAAGCTAAAGAATGTTTGCATAGAGGAAAAAAGGTTATTAGGGAAGAAAACATTCTTAGGCAGATATAACGACCGTGTTTTGATGGAGGAAGAAACAATGAGTATTTTCGAGAATATTTTGGATATTTTGGAGAAAAAGGGAGCTATATCAATCCCTTCTTTGCTTGATGAAATGAATAAACTAAGTAACTCTCAGAATACCAGCCGAAAACCGCTTGAATTATCACATGTAAAATCTGTCATCAGCAGAAAAAGAGAAATTTTCCATATAAAAAATAATATTGTCACGATTGACCCTGATAAAGAGCCCATCCTTTTGAGTGTCAGCCTCGGCGGTTATCCCGGACCCTGGTACAAAGTCGAAGTGGATTTTATCAATGGACGTTTTGTATACTTTGAATGGCATTTAAGCTCGTTCTCACATAGAACTGAACTGCCTGCAGCATCAGGCAGCATTGAGGAATTTAAGAAGGAATTATATCGGCTGAAAATTTGGAAGTGGCAGAAGGAATACCAAAACCCTGGAATCATATTGGATAGTGTGACGTGGTCCATAAAGCTGATTACAAAGGAGAATATTTTTGAGAGTCAGGGGATACAGGCATTCCCTGAGGGCTGGGAAAAGTTTTGTAAGGCACTTTCAAAGCTGACAGGAAAATATATATGCTAAAAAGCTGCTGCTAAGGAATAGCTGCAGCTTTTTTAGCGTTCTGAAATCATCTTAAGGACAAAACTCTTATCCTCCTCATCAATGAAAAGGCAATATTCTTCTTCCTCTGTTATGTCAAGAAGATGCTGAAGTTCTTTTGGAATATGGATAGAGCCATTTTCAGATATAAGTCTTTTATTATGGGTTGATTCCAAATCAGCCTTCTCAATAATAATTTGATCCTGGTCGAAGCGAAGATCAGCCAGTTTTCCCGGCATAAGCCCAAATTGGCTGCGCCACTTGCTTGGGAGCAGAATTTTACCAGTTTTATTGAAATTTTTGCATTTATACATTGTTAACATGCTGATCAGCTCCTTCTATGCTTGTTAATCTATTACACATATTGGAATGTTCAAAACACATATTTTAAGCAAATTTAAAAATATCTGCCGTTCTTGCGGAAAGAATGAATAATTTTCCTTTAAATACAAAACCTTTAAAAAAAGGTGGGGTAAGATGAAAAAGAAGCTATATTTGGTGCTTATAATTCTCCTTTCCTGGCTGACTGTTCCATTCATAGGCAAAAGGGATTTTAAACGTTTTTATCCAGCAGCCATTTTTATGTGCCTTTATGTTCTGATAGAAGGGTTTATCGCTGAAAAAAACAAATGGTGGACTATTAAGGAAAGATTACTTCCAAAGCTCAGTGGTGAACTCCCATTGATATTAGGGCCGTTTTTTGCGGGATCTATATGGATATTAAAATTAACTTATGGCAGGCCCTTGCTGTATATCCTTTTGAATTCAGTTGTTGATGCCTTTTTCGCCTACCCTTTTTATACTTGGTTCAAAAAGATTGGGATTTGGAGGCTTCTCCGTTTTACACAGCTGAAGCTATTTATGCTTTTCATGATGAAGTCAATATTCATGTATGTTTTTCATATGGCATTTGTGGATAAAAAAATATTATCGGCGGCAGTTGGCGGATATAGGAATTATTTTAATAAATTCCGAATGAATGAGAGAGAGGAGAGGGGATAATGGAAAAAAGAAGAGACATGTCCTGTACAGATGATAAAGATATTCTCCATCATCTAATGGAAGAACAAATTGCTTATATCTGTGTAGAGGAAGAAGAAGAACGAATGAAGGAAGAAACCATGAATAACGGGAATAACGATTAAGATCTTTTACTGAACGAGGTGGAAAATGAAAAAAATAATTGTCAGCCTTATGGTTTTGATTGCTTTATCAGAATACATTCCCATTCGGGCATTGTCCGTAGAAGCGCATGCTGAAAGACCAGAACCAGCCTATGCTAAATGGGGCAGACTTGCTATGGAAACAGCAAAAAAGAAATATCCTAAAGCTAAAATTCTTGACTACTTGCATATCGGCAGAGAAAGGAGACAAACAACAGACATCGAAAAGTTCAAGCTATGGATAGAAGATGAGGGCAAAGAATTCGGTCTATACATTGATATTGAATTTGATTCAAAAACTGACAGAGTCATCAGGATCAATACGCGAAGATCAGCTAATTAACTTGATCAGAATAAAACCAGGGGCTTTATGATATTATAAAGTCCCTGGTTTCTTATTCTCAAATTCAAATTTTGAATAACAATCAATCGCGAAGTCTGCATAGGGGTTAGGGTTGCGGAATGCACAGGTGCTGATGCCGATCTGTCTGGCAGGCATTAAATCTGTATCCTGGTCGCCAATGGCCAGATCAATATGATAACGCCGATGAAGATATTCATAGGATTCCGGATGCGGCTTTAAGGAGAAACCATCAAATTCAGGGCAGATAACTTCTTCAAAATGGGAAGTGAGTTTCCAATACTCGAGCAGCTCCTCAGTTGATTGCCGGTTCCGATGGGTTACCAGCACGTTTACATTATTTTGCTCTAATATTTCCCTTACATATGGGAATAATGGCTTCTCATCATGCTTAAAAGTAGCTTCCATTTGACGGAAATCCGCAATTTTATCCGGAGAAACATTAAATTTCTGATAGGCTGTCCCGTTTTTAAGAGGCATAAGTACTTCATGAGGATTCAGCTCTTTACCGGATATGCGAATAAAAGCCTGAACCAATGTGGGCCATGTATCTAGAATGGTGCCATCTAAATCCCAGAGAACATTCATAAAAATCTCACCTCCTTGCTATGTAACCATTGTATAGGTATTTAAAGGGGAAAGGCAAATACCCGGCAATCTTTTAATTGCCGGGTTTAATACTATCTTAATACATTAAAATATCTTGCTTCCGGATGAGCAAAGACCATTGCAGAGACAGATGCTTCCGGTTCCATCATGCATTCTTCTGTTAGCTTAACCCCGATATCCTCAGGCTGTATAAGCTTAAATAGCTTCTTCTGGTCCTCTAGATCAGGGCACGCAGGATATCCATAAGAAAAGCGTTGTCCCTGGTACTTCGCCGCAAAACGGTCCTTCATAGTCATTTCAACTGGATCAGGGAATCCCCAGCGATCCCGTATCTGACGATGGATCAGCTCGGCAAGCCCTTCAGCTGTCTCCAAAGCGAGCGACTGCAGGGCATGGCTTTCCAGGAATCTGCCTTCGGCTTTTAAACGGTCTGCTATACCGCGTATACCTTTTCCGGCAGTCACAGTAAAGAAGGCAGCATAATCCATTTGACCGCTTTCTTTTGATCTAAGGAAGTCCGCCAGACATAGGAATGGCTCCGTTTCCTGACGCGGGAACTCAAACGTTTCAATGATCGTTTTTTCATCTTCATCATAGATATACACCTTATCGCCATCTGACTGGGCAGGGAAGAATTGATAAACTGCTTTTGGTTCAATCCAGTTTTTCTCTTTTGCTTCAGCAATCAGTTCATCAACCATTGTGTTAATCTTAATCGCTTTTTCATCTTTTTCTGCAAGCAGCTTTTGCAAGTTTCCTTTTAAGCCAAGGTGATGGCCAATCAGCATTTGCTTATTTATATACGGCTCAATATGTGAGAGGGAATATGTTTTCAGCAAATGCCGCTTTAAGTCTTTTGGAACAAAAACTGGCACTTTTGTGCTGACTGTTGGTTTAGGCTTTACTGCAACTGCAACCGATCCGCGGTCAAAAGGGACTGCATTCAGGACCGCTGCCTGTTTTTCTGCCTGCTGAATCCGCAGTTTCTCCACTTCTTCTGGCTCCTGAAGCTGATTGGCTAGAGAAAGTCCATTCATGGCATCCTTGGCATATAGCACGAGTCCATCATATTCTTTGGAAATTTTAGTATCTGTAAACTTTCTCGACAATGCAGCGCCGCCTACTAATATCGGAATATCGATTCCTGCCTGTTTCATGTCATGTGCCGTAATGACCATCTGCTGTGCGGATTTAACAAGCAGACCTGAAAGGCCGACCATATCCGGATTCTCACGCCTGATTTTTTCAATCAATTCAGCAGGGAGACCTTGATTCCCAGGTCTATCACTTCATATCCATTATTGCTTAAAATAATATCCACAAGGTTTTTCCCTATATCATGGACATCCCCTTTAACGGTTGCCAGGATGATTTTCCCCTTGGATGAAGATTGTGCAGCATCCTTTTCCATATATGGCTCCAGATATGCAACAGATGCTTTCATAACCTCTGCACTTTGAAGGACTTCTGCAACAATCAGCTGGTTATCATTGAACAATCTTCCTACTTCCTTCATTCCATTCATTAATGGCCCATTAATGATATCAAGCGGAGCAGGGTATGCTTGCAGAGCCAGTTCAAGATCAGGCAGCAGCCCTTCTTTTGTTCCCTCCAGAATATAATAGGCGAGGCGTTCCTCAAGCGTCATATCCGGGAGGACACTTTTACTTTCTTTCTTCTTATCCCGGTAAAAATCAGTGAAAATGGCAAGTGATTCATCAGTAGTTTCGAAAAGAAGCTTTTCAGCCATTAAGACCTCTTCCTTTGAAATGGAGGCAAATCTTTCGAGCTTTTCCGTATTCACTATCGCATAATCGAGTCCTGCTTGAGTACAGTGATAAAGGAATACTGAATTTAATATCTCCCTGCCGACAGGAGGGAGGCCAAATGAAACATTACTGATTCCCAATATGGTTTGAACCTCCGGTAAAGCCTCTTTAATAAGTCTTATCCCATCTACCGTTGCCTTTGCAGACCCGATGTATTGCTCATCCCCTGTGCCGACAGGAAAGACGAGGGGGTCAAAAATAAGATCCTCAGGCGGAATTTGATACTTATTTACAAGCAAATCATACGAACGCTTTGCAATTTCCAGTTTTCTTTCAGCCGTAACACCCATTCCGGCTTCATCTATAGTACCTACTACCACAGCTGCACCATATCGATGGATCAGTGGGGCAATAGCTTCGAATCTTTCTTCGCCATCCTCCAGATTAATGGAATTTATGATGGCTTTACCCTGTGAATAGGTGAGGGCCTTCTCGATAACCGTTTCATCAGTTGAATCAATGACCAGCGGAACCTTAATTTTTTTACTAATTCCTTGATAAAGTTTTCAACATCCTGCATTTCTTCACGGTCAGGATCTGCAAGGCAAATATCAATTACGTGGGCTCCGCCTTTTACTTGCGCCCGGCCTATTTCAGCAGCTTCCTCGAACTTTCCTTCAGCAATCAGTCTTTTAAACTTGCGTGAGCCAATTACATTTGTGCGCTCGCCGACCATAATGGGCCTTAATGTCGGGTCATCATAAATCAGAGGTTCAATTCCGGAAACTTTATGCACTGAATTCCCCTCATAATTTCTGGGTTTATAATCTTTAACCGATTCAGCAATCGCCTGAATATGTTCAGGGGTGGTTCCGCAGCAGCCGCCTACGATATTCAGCCAGCCTTCCTTGGCAAAGCCCTCAAGCTTGCTCGCCAGTGATTCCGGAGTTTCATGGTACTGTCCTTCTTCATCAGGCAATCCTGCATTGGGATAGCAGCTGACTGCAGTAGATGCCAATCCTGACAGAGAACGGATATGGTCCTGCATGAATTCGGGCCCTGTCGCACAGTTGAGTCCGACTGCCAGTGGTTTCATATGTTCCAGCGAAATATAAAATGCTTCAATCGATTGGCCAGCAAGAGTCGTGCCCATCGGTTCAATCGTTCCCGAAACGATAAGCGGAAGTTTTATTCCCGTCTTTTTTGATGCATTTTCAATGCCGATAAAACCAGCCTTCACATTCAGCATGTCCTGGCTGGTTTCCAGGAGAAGAAGATCGGCTCCACCGTCAATTAACCCTCTGGCTTGTTCTTCATAAGCCGCAATCATTTCTTCAAATGTAGACCCGCCGGTTACACTCAGCGTCTTCGTCGTAGGACCCATGGCACCAGCCACATATCTTGGCCATTCAGGAGTTGAAATGCGGTCTGCAGCTTCCCTGGCAATTTCAACAGCAATTTTATTTAGTTCATAAGCTTTTTCTTCCAGATCGTAATCTGCCAGAACAATGCTGGTTGCGCCAAAGGTATTGGTTTCAATAATATCTGCGCCGGCTTTTAAATATTCAAGGTGAATATGTTCGATCACCGAAGGAGCTGTTATATTTAAATTCTCGTTGCAGCCTTCATATTCTTCGCCGCCAAAGTCAGCAGCGGTAAGATCGGCCCTCTGCAGCATGGTGCCCATTGCTCCATCCATAATCAGGATTTTCTTTTTTATCTGCTCCTGCAGTGATGGTTTATGCATGTTGTTTCCTCCTTGAAAGCCGTTCGGTTGTCTCACGGGCATAGTTTGATAGTTCAACAGTCATTTCATAGCGCATAAATGGAGTGATGAGGTAAATGCCATTAAACAGCTCTGCCGCGGCATCGATCAGCGACTTGGCAATAGCTATGCCTTCAGCTCCAGCCTGTGCAGGATCATCCTTTAATGAAGCCATCCGGTTTCTAATGCTGTCGGAAATTTTGATTCCAGGAACTTCATTATGCAGAAACTCAGCATTCCGGCTGCCGGTAAGAGGCATTAGGCCTATATAAACAGGTGCTTTTAAATCTTTCACAGCCTCATGAACTTCCAGCAGCTTCTCTTCAGAAAAAACAGGCTGCGAGATGAAATAGTCCGCACCATGTTCAATTTTCTTTTCAAGCCGTCCAACAGCTTTTTCCAATGAGCGGACATTGGGATTAAAAGCCCCTGCAACTGAAAAGGCAGCTTTCTGGCCGAGATCTTTCCCTGAAAAAGATAACCCTTCATTTAACTGCTTGATCATACTGATCAATTCAAATGATGAGACATCATATACAGAAGATGCTCCTGGAAAATCACCGACACGTGCAGGATCACCCGTTACGGCAAGAATATCATTTAATCCAAGTGCGTGCAGACCCATTAAATGGGATTGCAGTCCAATAATATTCCTATCCCTGCAGGTCACATGAACAAGCGGGCGCAATCCTGTCTGCTGCTTGACGAGATATCCAAGCGCAGAGTTGCATACCCGGGGGAAGCAAGGGAGTTATCTGCAAGTGTAATAGAATCTATTCCGGCTTCTTTCAATGCTTTTGCACCTTCGAAAAAGCGTGAAGTATCAAGCTTCCTTGGAGGATCCAATTCAACAATGACAGAAGGCCTTTCCCTGACAATATCTTGAAGAGGAGGGAGCTCTCTTGATGATGATGGCTTTTCAGAAACCATGACTTTATTGATTGCCTTTGTCTCTTTTTCCTCTATTGGCGGAAGTCCTTTTAAAACGTCAGAAAACGCCTTGATATGGTCAGGTGTTGTTCCACAGCAGCCTCCAAGCAGGCGGACACCCTGATTTCGGAATTCAATCGCTGACTGCCGGAAATATTCTGCATCTCCTTCATAATGAAATTTGCCATCCGTATAGGCTGGAATACTGGCATTTGGATAAGCAGAAAGATAGGCATGCTTTGGCAAAGGCACACTTTCGAGAGTTTTCAGCATATGATGCGGACCAAGCCTGCAATTGATTCCCACAACATCCGCACCAATTCCTTCAAGCTTTGCTAAAGCATCAGCGATAGAAGTCTGGTTCTGAAGAACACCCGCTTCCTGAAGAGACACCTGTGCGATAATCGGCAAATCAGTTTCTTTCCTGGCTATGGCAAGGACAGTCTCAAGCTCTTCCAGGTCATAATAGGTTTCAAGCAAAATACCATCTACATTCTCAAGCAGCAGGCAATAAAGCTGCTCCCTGAAGCTTCTTTTTATTTCTTCAAGTGTAATCATGTTGGGCTTGAATCCCCTGATCCCGCCGATTGTACCAGCAACATATGCGCGTTCCTTGGCAGCTTTTTTGGCAATCCTTGCTGCAGCACTGTTAATCTCCTTAACGGAGTCTTCCAGTCCATATCGCTGAAGCTTCAAATAATTCGCCGCATACGTATTTGTTTGGATCAATTCAGCCCCTGCGCCTATGTATGCTTCATGGATGTGCTGGATCTGTTCAGATTGTGATAAATTTAATTCCTCAAAACAGCTGTCGGTACCATAGGAGTACAGAAGAGTTCCCATCGCGCCATCTGCTATGATGATTTCATTCTTTAATTTATTTAGGAAACTCAAAATATCACCCCCGCTGTAAAATCGAATGTTTTGTTTTTCCGGCAGCAGATAAAGCTGCCTTGAAATCTTCTATAATATCATCTGCGCTCTCCAGGCCAACAGATAGACGAAGAAGACTGTCCGTTATTCCGCGCTGCTCCCGTTCGGATGCTGGCATGGCTGCATGTGACATTTTTGCAGGGTAGGAGAGGATGGATTCAACAGCTCCCAGACTTACTGCAAAAACAGGTATTTTCGCATTTTCAACAAATGTTCTCATCGATAGCTCATCTTCAAGCTCAAAAGATAGGACGGCACCTGCGTTCACAGCCTGCATTTTCTGGATTTTATATCCGGGATGATCTGCAAAACCTGGATAATGCACCTTCTTAACAGATGGGTGATCATTAAGGAAACCAGCAATTTTCTTAGCTGATTTCACAGACTGATCAAGCCTGACCTGCAGCGTTTTAATGCCTCTCAGCACAAGCCACGCATCCTGAACACCCAAAACGGCTCCAAAGGAGTTCTGGAGAAAAGCAAGTCTTGCACCTAAATCCGGATCTTTCACAACCGCTAGGCCAGCCACGACGTCGCTGTGTCCGGATAAAAATTTGGTTGCGCTGTGCAGCACTATATCTGCACCTAAAGAAAGCGGTTTTTGAAGGGCAGGGGTCAGGAAGGTATTATCCACAAATGTCAAGGCTCCATGCTGTCTTGCAAGTGAACTGATGGCCTGTATATCTGTCACTTTCAGCAGCGGGTTGGAAGGAGTCTCTACATAGAAAACTTTCGTGTTGGGACGGATTGCTTCTTTTACTTCCTCAAGATTTGTCATATCAACAAATGTGTGCTCAATGCCAAAGCGGGACAGGACTTCTGTTGTCATTCGATAGGTTCCGCCATATACATCTTCTGTAATGACAACATGATCTCCCTGAGATAAGAGGAGGAATGCTGTAGAAATGGCAGCCATTCCAGAAGAAAAGGCAAACCCTCTAATACCTTCTTCAAGCTCCGCGATGACTTCTTCAAGTGCTTCCCTTGTTGGATTCAGGCTGCGGCTGTAATCATATTTTCCGAACACATCAATATCTTTTTGATGAAAAGTGGAGGCATGCTGGATCGGTACACTGACAGCTCCTGTTTCCGGGTCGAATTTTTGATTATTGTGAAGTAATTTCGTTTGGAATGTGTAATTCGAACTCATCGTACTGCCTCCTTAACAACCTTAGCAAAAGCATGTTCAAGATCCGCCTTCAAATCTTCTGCATTTTCTATTCCAACCGAGAAACGCAGAAGCCTATTACAGACACCGGTTTCAATACGGATTTCTTCAGGAATGTCCGCATGTGTCTGGGTTGCTGGATAAGTTATGAAACTCTCGACTCCTCCAAGGCTTTCAGCAAAGGAGATAAGGGAGAGGCTCTGCAGAAATGGATTCACCCAGGATTCATCCTTGATTCGGAATGATATCATTCCGCCCTTGCCGGGATAAAGGACATCTGTTACTGCATCGTGGCCCGATAAAAATTCTGCTAATTCCTTCGCATTTTCTTCATGACGTTCCATGCGGAGAGAGAGTGTCTTCATCCCTCTGATCAACAGCCATGAATCAAAAGGGCTAAGGACAGCACCTGCGGCATTGTGGTTCATCGCCAGTGCCTCACATAACTCTTTGCCTTTTGCAACAATTAATCCGGCAAGGACATCATTATGCCCGCCAAGATACTTGGTTGCACTATGGATCACAATATCAGCTCCAAGCTTTAACGGCTGCTGAAGGAGAGGGGTATAAAACGTGTTATCAACTATAAGGAGGATATTATGCTTTTGGGCAATGTCTGCTATCAATTGAATGTCAGTCTGTTCCATAAGCGGATTAGTTGGAGTCTCCAGAAATATTGCCTTGGTCTTTTCCGTGATTAATAGTTCAACATCTTCGGAATTGCTGGTATTTACATATTTGCACTGAAGTCCCCACTTCTTGAAGCCCTGTTCAAGCAGACGATATGTACCGCCATATAAATCCTTTGATACAATCCATTCATCTCCGGATTTAAAAAGAGAAAGAATGGTAAGAATTGCGGCCATTCCAGAACTGCAGGCATAGCCTTGGTCGCCTTCTTCCAGATCGGCGATTGCCTCCTCAAGCAGCTGGCGGGTAGGGTTGCCTGTTCTGCTATAGTCAAAGCCAGTTGACTGGCCAATGCCTTCATGGCGATATGCCGTGGAAAAATATACGGGCGGGTTGACAGCACCTGTTGCTGACTCGCTCCTGTTTCCGATTTGCGCTAATCTGGTGTCAATATTATACATGCTTGTAACCACTCCTTATAAAAAATAAAAAAAGCCTTCTATAAGAAGAAGACTTTTTAATGTGATCAGCCATTCTTCTTATCTTTCAAGTTTTAGAAACTTGCAGGAATTAGCACCTTTTCAATCAAAAAAATGATTGCTGGTTGCTGAGGCGTCGTCGGGCCTTACCCTCGACCTCTCTGGATAAGAAATCAAATATTAAATTTTCTCTAAACTTTACTACAGTAAACCGCTAATCGTCAACACTTTTTTGAATATTTTATGTTATAAAAAATATCCGACCAGGTATCTTGGGTCCTTTTGCCCTCAGTCTCCATTTTTTAGGGGGAATGAGGAAAATTTTGAACAAAAAAACTTCCCATCAGATTCTGGAAAGTTTTTTTGGGGTATTCATTCTTCAATCAAATCGTTAACCGGCACATCCATTTCTTTTTCAGAATCTGCTTTTGTGTAAACACGTGCTGTCTTAGTCTGCTCATCTACATGCTGAATGATGATCGGGATGCCATTCAAAGTAACACTGTGCATTTCAGCAGACTCAGCAATCTCTTTTGCTCTGCCAATATTCATGGAAAAACCTCCTGAATTTGAATAATTTTAATGTGTCTTAAAAATACACAAATTATTCTTTTGAAAAAAACCTGGCATAAAATGTTAGAAGGGGATCACTTTAAAGTTCAGAATATTTGTTTTATAATGAACGTAAATGAAATTTTTCTTGGAGGGGAGCTAATATGCGTGAACATAGCCACTGCCGCCACCGGTTTGCGGAATCCGAGGGTCCAGCAGTATTCCAGACCATGGATGGCATTGAAGTAAATGTTTCTGGTTCCATGTTCGAAAAATGTACAACTTGCGGCCATTTTGATTTTCCTGTGGAAACGAGAGAAGCAATTGAATCTTCCCTAAAAGAAAACAGAAAAAATGCGAATGCAGTGAAACAAATCTATATTAACTTAGTTGAGACTTTTTAAAGCCGGACGACTGCCGGCTTTTTTATTTTGTCTTCTATATAAGAAAGTGCTTTTACAAAATGTTTTTGAATTTTTGCTTGAACTTAGTTATTAACCTGAACTGATCATCGCTATGGGCACATGATTCTCGAAAATTCATCCGCATTTTCGTCGTGCGGTATTAGTCAAGGAAGCCTTTTTAAATGTCCTGCGGCAGGAGAGGGAGCGGGAGACCGCGCAGGCGGAGCTGAGGACCTCTGTTCCTCCCGGCGGAAAGAAGGTCCCGTGCTGAAATCAGCGGGCAACATTTTAAGTATAATAACAATCTAAAATGAACCCCTAAAAACCACCCAGTTATTTCTTATTTATAATTGTTTAACATTTAACAAAACATTTTATTAGAATAAGTAATTACTAAAAAAAAATTTTTAATAGTTTTCCACTATATTCATGTTTTTATCTTTGTACAACTAGATTTTCCGTGTTAGAATAACTGTGGAAACGTTTTATCCTCTGAAAAATATTATTATTCGTAAAAATAAAACGTTAATGCATCATATAGACGGGTATTGTATTTTCAGGGGAGAAAAATGTATTTGAATTATTTACTTAAAAACAGTTATGGAGGTAATTTTCCATGAAAAAGCCATCGAATGGTGAGGGACCTTTTGAACAAGGATTTCATGGCCCCAACCTTGGCTACGTTATTGAACTATATGAAAGATACTTAGAGGATCCATCTTCTATCGATCCTGAAATGAAAGACTACTTTGAAAGAAATGGTTCCCCTCTAGCGAGTGAAGGAACTCCGCAAATGGCTTCATCAGCAAATCAGCCAATGAATGCCGGACAGCTTGAAAAAACACTTGCTGCGATTCGCCTTGCTGATAATATTCGCACATATGGCCACTTGGCTGCAGATATTTATCCGCTGGGTAACAATAAATCTGAAAGTGCATTATTCGAACTGAGCAAATATGGCTTAACTGAAAATGATTTAAAAGAGATTCCTGCCGGTGTTATTACTAAAGACGCCACCTATCCATTACGCAACGGACTTGAAGCAATTGAATTCCTGAAAAGCGCTTATATGGGACCAATTGCGTTTGAATTCCAGCATATATTTGATGAAAACGAAAAAGACTGGCTTCGCCGTAAAATAGGGGCCAACAGCCATAAACTGTCAATGCAGAAGGCAGAAAAACTGAAAGTTTTAAGAAGACTGACTGAAGTTGAGGAATTTGAAAAGTTCCTTCATAAAACATTCGTTGGCCAGAAAAGATTCTCAATTGAGGGTCTTGATACAATGGTTCCTTTACTGGATGAAATTGTTTCTGAATCCGTTTCTGATGGAGCCAAAACGATTAACATCGGCATGGCCCACCGCGGAAGATTAAATGTTCTTGCCCATGTGCTTGGAAAGCCGTATGAAATGATCTTCGCGGAATTCCAGCATGCGCCAAATAAAGAACTGGTTCCTTCCGAAGGATCGATCGGAATCAATTACGGCTGGACAGGCGACGTTAAATATCACCTTGGTCTTGATAAACAGATCAAAGATGAGAATACGACCATAGCCAGACTGACATTAGCTAACAATCCGAGCCATCTTGAATTTGTAGGTTCACTGGTTGAGGGCTATACCAGAGCTTCACAGGATAATAGAACAAAGGCCGGTTATCCTGAAGTAGATCCAAAAGCTGCTTTAGCCATTATCATTCATGGAGACGCAGCATTCCCAGGACAGGGAATTGTAGCAGAAACACTGAACCTTGGACAGCTGACTGGCTACAATACGGGCGGTTCGATCCATATCATTGCCAATAATACAATTGGTTTCACAACAGAATCACATGATTCACGTTCTACCAGATATGCAAGTGATCTTGCCAAAGGTTATGAAATGCCAATTCTGCATGTGAATGCAGATGAACCTGAAGCAGTAGTTGCAGCGGCAAGAATTGCTTGTGAATATCGTGCGAAATTCCAAAAGGATATCCTTATCGACTTAATCGGATACCGAAGATTTGGGCACAACGAGATGGACGAGCCTATGACGACTAATCCTCTTATGTATAACATTATTCGCAAGCGTCCAACCGTGAAAGCGCTGTATGCTGATAAGCTTCTAAATGAAAAGATCATTTCCAAAGAGGAAGCAGAGGGCATTCATCATGAAGTACTGGAAAAAATGAAGGCTGCCTATGAAAAGGTTCCAAAAGAAAAGAAAGAGGCGGAGTTAACCAATCCACCTGAAACAGTCGAAAAGGGTCTGCCAAAAATTAAAACAGCTGTGTCTGTCGATAAATTAAAGCAAATTAACGAAGAATTATTAAAATGGCCAGAGGATTTCAAAGTGTTTGATAAACTCGGCAAAATCCTGCAGCGCAGATTGGAAGCGCTTGAAGGAGACGGCAAGATTGATTGGGGACTTGCCGAAACACTGGCTTTTGCAACCATTTTATCTGATGGTACCCCTGTCAGACTGACTGGCCAGGATTCCGAGAGAGGTACATTTGCACAAAGAAACGTTGTTCTGCACGATCATACAACTGGAAAAGCGTATTCACCTTTGCACAAGCTTTCAACAGCTAAAGCATCATTCGCTGTCCATAATAGCCCATTATCTGAAGCTGCTGTCGTAGGCTTTGAATATGGATATAATGTATTCGCTCCGGAAACGCTTGTTCTATGGGAAGCTCAGTATGGTGATTTTGCCAATGCGGCACAGGTAATGTTTGACCAGTTTATTGCTGCTGGCCGTGCGAAATGGGGCCAAAAATCAGGTCTTGTCATGCTTCTTCCACATGGCTATGAAGGACAGGGACCTGAACATTCAAGTGCCCGCCTGGAAAGATTCCTGACTCTTGCAGCAGAAAACAACTGGACAGTTGCTAATCTATCTTCTTCAGCACAGTACTTCCATATCTTAAGAAGACAGGCTGCCATTCTCGGAAAAGAGGAAGTTCGCCCGTTGGTGATCATGTCTCCTAAGAGTCTGCTGCGCAATCCGAATGTCGCTTCAAATGGACTCGAATTGAGCGAAGGAGAATTCAAGTCTGTTATTGAACAGCCTGGCTTAGGCCAAAATCACGAAAAAGTGAAACGCATCATTCTTGGAACAGGTAAGATCACAATTGATTTATCCGAAAACCTGAAAAACTACCAGGATCAGGATTGGTTCCATATTTTACGAGTGGAAGAAATCTATCCGTTCCCAATGAATCAAATTAAAGAAATTTTAACCCGCTATCCTAATGTAGAAGAAATCGTTTGGATTCAGGAAGAACCAAAAAATATGGGTGCATGGAATTTCGTTGAACCTAGACTGAAAGAAATCGCAGGCAGCGATATCGATGTCAGCTACATTGGAAGAAGACGCCGTTCAAGCCCGGCTGAAGGTGACCCGACTGTTCATAAGAAAGAACAAGCACGTATAATAGATGAGACCCTAACACGGAAGCAAGAAGGAGGAAATTAAGGTGGCAGAAATCAAAGTTCCAGAATTGGCGGAATCCATTACAGAAGGTACGGTGGCACAGTGGCTAAAACAGCCTGGTGATACAGTAAATAAAGGGGATTATGTTGTAGAACTTGAAACAGATAAAGTAAATGTTGAAATCATTTCTGAACATAGCGGTGTTTTACAGGAAATTAAAGCACAGGAAGGCGACACGGTTAATGTTGGTGAAACCATTGCTATCGTTAATGAAAGCGGACAAGCTGCACCTGCTCCAGAAAAAACGGAAGAAAAACCTGAGGCTCCTAAAGCTGAACAGCCTAAAGCAGAGGATCAGCCCGAACAGCCAGCAGCTGAAGAAAAAGCTGGCGGACAGCGTCCGATCGCTTCTCCGGCAGCACGCAAGCTGGCAAGAGAAAAAGGGATTGACCTAAGCCAGGTGCCGACAGCTGATCCACTGGGAAGAATCAGAACCCAGGATGTTGAATCCTTCAATCCAAATCAAGCAAAACAGCAAGCTCAGGCACCAAAACCGGCAGCAGCTTCTAAACCTGCTGAACAGCCAGCCGCCGGAAAAGAAGTGGAACGAATCAAAATGTCACGCCGCCGCCAGACCATTGCAAACCGCCTTGTAGAAGTTCAGCAAACTGCAGCGATGCTGACAACGTTCAATGAAGTGGACATGACAAATGTGATGAACCTTCGTAAGAACCGCAAAGATAAATTCTTTGAAGAAAATGATGTTAAGCTTGGCTTCATGTCATTTTTCACAAAAGCGGTAGTAGCAGCCCTTAAGAAAAATCCTTATTTAAATGCTGAAATTCAAGGCAATGAAATTGTCCTTAAGAAATTCTATGACATTGGTATTGCCGTGTCAGCACCAGAAGGTCTTGTCGTGCCGGTTGTACGTGATGCAGACCGCAAAAACTTTGCTGAAATCGAAAAGGATATCATGGACCTTGCGGTTAAGGCGAGAGACAATAAACTTGCTTTATCAGATCTGCAGGGTGGAAGCTTCACTATCACTAATGGCGGTGTATTTGGCTCCATGATGTCTACTCCAATCCTGAACGGACCACAGGTTGGTATTCTTGGAATGCATTCCATCCAATTGCGCCCGGTTGCAATTGATGCTGAAAGAATGGAAAACCGCCCAATGATGTATATCGCACTTTCCTATGACCACAGAATTGTTGACGGTAAAGAAGCTGTCACATTCCTGAAACGCGTCAAGGAACTGATCGAAGATCCTGAAAGCCTTCTTTTTGAAGCATAATAAAATAGAAACCAGAGCGGAATCGGCTCTGGTTTTATTTTTTCTTTATTGAAAATTATTTGCATTAAGGAAACATTGTACTTGTTATGCATAATATATTAAAAAGCAGGTGATGAGCTTGAGACGAAGACAAATGAAGATACTGCAATACAGTACGGTTTTAAAGAAACTCGGTGTTCTCAGTGAACAGGAATATGAAAATATTAAAAAGGCTAATAATCTTTCAGCATACTTGCGGAAATATTAAAAAAAGCGGGAATAGCTCCCGCTCCTACATATTTACTAAGTATTTGGCAAATTACTATTAAGTTGAAACTTACTCTTTAAACGGCTTCAATCCCCGTTTTTGAATTTCAGTTTTTAATATCCTAATCCATTCCTTTTCAGACCCTGACTTCAATGCATCACGATACGAGACGACCAGCTGTTCATTACTCATAATTTTCATTATGCATACCTCCTGGTTAAATGGATTGAATATTCTATTTTTAATTATTGTAAAGGTTTTTTAAGTTTTTGTGAACCCTTTATAAAGAAAAGATTTATTTCATTATGATGACATTTTTTGCGGCGCATTTCAGCAGCTGATAGTGGACTCGAATACAAACCGAAGGTAAGATTTATATAAATAGATTGCTGAAAGGAGGAAGCCGCTAATGAATCTGGCACTAGACCATCTCGTACACTTTATTAAAGCTGAACCATCTGAACCAGTGAAGAAATGGGGGAATGTGGGATATAAAGCAGTATTGGGAGGAAGCCATGAGAACTGGGGGACATATAACAGCCTTTTATATATCGGGCAGTCATACATTGAATTTTTATCAATTGAATCAAATCATATTGCCGCTGCTGCTGAAAACCCGCTCATTAAACAGCTGACAGATGAACTCCCGTCAGGGGAAGGCATCGGGCAGCTCTGCTTCCGAACCAGTAATATTGAAGAGCTAAAGGCTGAATTAAAGAGGAAAGGCTTTGAGTCCCTTCCAATTTTTGAAGGAAGCAGAAAGAGGCAGGATGGAAGCTTGCTTTCGTGGAAGATGCTGTTCTTTAAAGAAAACCCACATTATAAATATCCTTTCTTTATTGACTGGGGCGTGGAAGACGATAGAAGATTTGAAGAACTGCGACATCTTGGCTTTATTGATGAAAACCTTGAAAATAAAAAAATCGAAGAAGTGTTTATAGCCTCCAATGACTGTGAAAAGTCTGCGGAGTCATGGAAGGCGATTATGCCGAATTTCATGGCTGATGTTTACATAAACAGCAATGGAAAAGAGAAGAGAGCATCCATTGGAATTGGATCAGTAAAACTCACCTTTTGCCAGCCA
The DNA here is from genome assembly GCF_023516215.1 of Cytobacillus pseudoceanisediminis. Taxonomy (NCBI): domain Bacteria; kingdom Bacillati; phylum Bacillota; class Bacilli; order Caryophanales; family Bacillaceae; genus Cytobacillus; species Cytobacillus pseudoceanisediminis. Next base: position 1,581,631 of record NZ_CP097349.1, read on the forward strand.
TTACTGGATGAAGGAAGGGTTTTGGAAGTTCTGAAAAAAGAGGAGAGAAGCCCTTTGCTGTTCAGCTATCGCCTGGCCTTGAAAAAGAAATAACCCTATTTGAAGCTGTTTATTTTTAAAGGAGGAAGCCCATTGTTAAGGAAATTCACTGTAAACACTTCTGAACGAGACCAGTTTCTCGAAATAACTTCAGAAGTACAGGCATACATTAACCAGTGCGGAATCGCTGAAGGAGCAGCAATCGTCTATTGCCCGCATACAACTGCCGGCATCACCATAAATGAGAATGCAGATCCGGATGTTAAGACAGATTTGATCCGCCGATTCGATGAAATATATCCTTGGGATCAGCAAAAGACCTTCATATGGAAGGGAATACCGCAGCGCATATGAAAGCGGTCACTGTCGGTTCCTCACAGCATATCGTCATTACAGAAGGACAGCTGCTTCTGGGCACCTGGCAGGGTATTTACTTTTGTGAATTTGACGGACCAAGGACGAGGACATTTTATGTAAAAATTTAAGATTGAACATAAAAGAAGCTGCTCCTATATTAAAGGGCAGTTTTTTTATTATGGAGAATCCACATTAGATGAATCTATAGTTATGAGAATTGAGCCGGAAAAATTTATAAGTTATCAATATATGAAAATATTGAATATTCAGCAATATATGATAACATAAAATGTAAGCGTTTTAGATCAGCATCTTAGGGAACTCTTTACACAATGAATAGATCATCATATACCAAGGAGGATTTCTGGATGACGGAATTATTGAACCTAACAGTAGGGAAGCTCCTGGAGGAGAAAGCCGGCCTTCACCCGAATCACGAAGCAGTAGTTTACGCAGATCGCGGGCTCCGAATGAGTTATAAGGAGTTTAATGAATATTGCAGGCTTGCTGCCAAAGGGTTTATGAAGCTGGGTCTTGAAAAAGGAGAGCATATTGCCGCATGGTCAACCAATACGCCCGAGTGGCTTACATGCCAGTTCTCAACAGGCAAAATGGGGGCTGTCCTTGTAACAGTTAATACAAACTATCAAGCTGCTGAGCTTGAATATCTATTAAAGCAATCTGACAGTACAACCATTGTTCTGATGGAAAAGTTCAGAGAAACCTCCTACATAGAAATGCTATACAGTATCGTCCCGGAACTTAAGGATTCTGAGCCAGGGCAGCTGAAAAGCAAAAGACTTCCTTTTTTAAAAAATGTTATCGTGATGGGAGAAAAACGTTTTCCCGGAACTTACAGCTGGGAAGATATGATCAGGATGGGCGAATCAGTTCCAGACGCAGAACTCAATGAGCGTATGGAGAGCCTGGATCCGGACGATGCCATCAATATGCAATACACATCAGGGACGACAGGCTTTCCAAAAGGGGTTATGCTAACCCATAACAACATTGTTAATAATGGCTATAATATTGCAAATTGCATGCGTTTAACAAAAGATGACCGCTTATGTATTCCTGTTCCGTTTTTCCATTGTTTCGGGTGCGTGCTGGGAACGATGGCATGCATATCCGTCGGCGCAACCATTGTGCCGGTCCAGGAGTTCAGTCCTAAAGCCGTTCTGAAGACGGTCCAGGATGAGAAATGTACAGGCCTGCATGGGGTGCCGACAATGTTTATTGCAGAGCTGAATGATCCCGACTTCTCAAAGTATGATCTATCGACTCTCCGCACTGGCATAATGGCTGGATCCAATTGCCCTATTGAAGTCATGAAAGGCGTTATTGAAAGAATGGGTGCAAGCGAAATAACCATTGCTTATGGACAAACAGAATCCTCTCCCGTTATTACGCAGACACGGACGGATGATCCGATTGAGCTGAGAGTGGAATCTGTGGGAAGAGCACTGCCGAATGTGGAAGTAAAAATTGTGGAACCAGGCACCAATAATGAAGTACCTACTGGAGAACAAGGGGAATTGTGTACAAGGGGCTATCATGTCATGAAGGGATATTATAAAAATCCTGATGCTACGAAAGAAGCCATTGATGAAGAAGGCTGGCTCCATACAGGTGATCTCGCTGTAATGGATGAGAACGGGTACTGTAAAATCACTGGAAGACTAAAGGATATGATCATTCGCGGAGGAGAGAATATATATCCCCGCGAAATTGAAGAATTTCTTTATACGCATCCAGCGATCCTGGACGTTCAGGTAGTTGGAGTCCCAGATGCCGTATATGGTGAGGAAGTGGTCGCCTGGATAATCCTTAAAGAAGACGCTGAATTAACACCAGCCGACCTTCGGGAATACTGCAAAGGGAAAATTTCACGCCATAAAATCCCCCGCTATATTGAGTTTACTAAGCAGTATCCAATGACAGCATCCGGAAAAATCCAGAAATTCAAATTGCGTGAACAGGCTAAAGAAGTCATTGAAAAAGCAAATACATTGAAATAAAGGACATTTAACCTGTTGGGACTTTTCCAGCAGGTTTTTTTATGGAACTCCGCCTTCCCTCATTCATAAGTCTTAATAAATCTCAATCTCCCAGCCAATGTTTTACTGCGTGAAAGTATATAAAATGAGATTAAAGATAAAGTGAAGGGAGAAATGGAAAATGTATGAGGACATCTATGTCATAGAAATTTTAAATAAAGCTAAGCTTAAGGAAATTGCTGAACTAAACACGGCTGATCCATTTCAGGAAAATACGAAGGAAAAATTGTGCTGCAGGCTTCCTTTAGCAAAAAAGTTCACAGTATGCCAATGCAGCTAGGACGGGGAATATTCTCCGTCCTATTTTTTTGAAAAGAATCTTCTGAAAATGATAGTATAATAAACAAAAGAGAATAAAAAGGGGGAGCAAGTGCTAATGACAACACAAAAGCTGTTTGTTTATGGAACCTTAAGAAAACATGAGTCAAATCACTTTGTTTTAAAAGGCAGTCCCTGCATTGCCGAGCAGGCATGGGTATATGGGGAGTTATATGATACTGGACTCGGCTATCCCTCTATGAAACCATCACTTGACCAAAAAGTATATGGAGAGCTTTATGAAGTGCATTTAGATCATTTCACTGACCTGGATGAACTTGAAGATTTTATCCCGGGCAGGAAAGATAATTTATATGATCGGGTGGAACAGACTGTTCATACTGATGCAGGAGAGGCAAATGCACTAGTATACGTCTCTTGCCGGGATGATCTTTTAGCCGAACCCATTCTTTATGGAGATTGGAAGCTCTACCGTTTAATGAAGGATAAGCCCGAAAAGACCTTTTATTTTGCATACGGTTCCTGCATGGATGATGAGCGGTTTTGTGTGGCAAAGGTAGATCATCATTTTAAAAGCATTGTCGGCGGGGGACGCTCACCGGTTATTCGATGCAATACCTATTTTCCAGGGATGATGGAGGAAGGGCGGACATTATAGAAAATGGCGGCGTCACAGAAGGAGTTCTATATGAACTTCCTTATGAAGGAGTTGAATACCTGTTCCATAGAGAAGGTTTTTATGGTCAATGGTATCGTCCTGCCTTTGTGAATGTCAAAGTTGGAGATAAGTTATATGAAGATGTCCTGACTTTTCATGTCTACAATAAAAAGGGCGAGCTTCCCCGCCAGATCATTACGCTCTTGAAATTCTCCGGGGGCAAGAGGCAGAGTAAGTGACGATTATTACCGGAAGCTTGAACAGCAGCTGGAAACACTGGGTGTTCAAATTAGATTGGATGCATAGCAGCATAAGACTTAAGGATGAGCATATGTTCATCCTTTTTTCTATATTGTATGGCTGCTGATTCTTCTACAATAAAGGCAGTTAATATGGAATAGGAGGACCATACCATGCATGGAGCAAAATTATATGAAGCACATCTTGATTCAGCCAACTTGGAACGAAGCATCGAGTTTTATGAAAACCTTGGCTTTAAAGCAGCGTACAGAATAGAAGACAGGAAAGCAGCATTTTTCTTTTTGGGGGAAAATAAAGAAACATGCTGGGCATCTGGGAAACAAAAGACTCCCCGATTAAGAGAAGTCATATTGCGTTTTCCGTTTCGCCAGCCAAGCTGCGGGGAACTATGCCTTTTTTAAGGAAAAAGGAATCGAGGCGAGGGAATGCTTTGGCCTACCACCGAAAGAGCCGATTGTCCATACTTGGATGCCAGCTGCTTCGGTATATTTTTATGATCCAGACGGCCATTCATTAGAATATATAGCTGTCTTAGAAGGGGAAGCAAGACCTTACTTGAATCCAACGTACTTAAGTGAATGGGAAGGAATAAAATATGCAAAATTTTTAATTGGTGGTTTGAAACAGGCTAAGCGGGTGGTATATTACCTTTGCCATCATCTTAGAAAGAAGGTCATCAAAATGAAAATTATAGCAGATAATGGCTTTTATGAAGTGGAATATGATAACGAACATTATGACAATTTAGAGTTTGTACGAATAGACCAAATCTGTGAAATTAACTATGTAACAATGAAAAACACAATAACGGGAGAAGTGTATACCTTTGAAGCGGATAAAATCAGGAGATTCCGGAAATTAATGAAGTTAATGCCAGAAGTTAAAGAGAATCTTATTGCAGACAGCAGTTCGTATTCTTTATAATAAATACTAATCAATAAAGTATGCAGACTGTGAAGGAGTGGCAATTATGATTCATTTAAAATGGCATGAACGAGAAACATTGAAAAAGTAAAATGCGTGCATACAGATGCAGCAAAATACATTGTAAACCGGGCTTTAACAGCAGGGAATATCTATAACGTAAAAAATGAAACTGAAGAATTCTATTTCATCGAAGACAATTCCGGAAAAGTAAGCGGATTTTATAAAGACTATTTCCAGGATGCTTAATTCATTAAAGAAAACGGCCTTATGAAGGCCGTTTTCTTTTTTACCTTTGTGCAGGGAAAATTCTGCGGACAGTTTCTGTAAATTCATCAAAAAATCCTTCGATTGGCTGACCAGCTCGAATGTCCTCTGTATATCCTGTCATTCGATCATAAAAGTCGGGGTTAACAGAAACGTATACATTATCAATATCCTGATCGACTGCTTTAACCTGATCTGAAATCTTCCCCTCGACATCCTTAGTCAAATCTCCATTTCCATCACTCAAGCGTGCGGCAACATAGGCATTATTATCTGTCACGATTACATTCGCAGTCTCAACCTCTGGAATGGAAGTAATTTTATCGGCAGCTTTATCAGCAACCTTCATTCGCGGGGATTCATTTTGATTTTCATTGTCCGTTCCTGTGCGGGTAAGATCAATCCCCGGTTCAGTTGTGCGTCCATTTTCGCCATAGTTGCTGTCGTTTACTTTTGTAGGCTCTGTCAAGTCTCTGTTTCTTTGAGCTGTTTCATTCATATCCGCGTCATTCATGCCGCAGCCTGCAAGCAATGCAGCTGACAAGGCCCCTGCCAAAAATAATTTCCTCTTGATCATTCACTTTCCTCCTTCCGTTTTCCCCCTTATCTTTCCATGAATAGGTGCTCTTATACAGATTCTTTAATAAAATAAACAAAAAAGGAGCAGGGCATTAAGCCCGCTCCTCATATAATTATGATTCTGACATGATCTGCACAGCATCAGGTTTATCTTTTGTATATAATCTTCTGCCAAGCCATGATTGAAAAACTAAAAATATTCCGCCCGCAGTCCAATATAGCGGCAAAGCTGCAGGTGCATTTAAAGAAACCAGCATAATCATTACAGGAGATAATAAACCAATCAATTTCATTTGCTTTGGCGTTTGAGCAGTCATATTAGTTAGAGTGAACCGGTACTGAAGATAGTACACAATTCCTGCAATGATTGTGATCCAAATATCAGAATGACCAAGATTGAACCAGAGAAACGAATGTGCAGCAATTTCCTGATTTCCTCTTATGGCATAATAGAACCCCATCAGAATGGGCATTTGTATAAAGATTGGCAGACATCCTGCAGCATTCAAAGGATTTACTCCATGAGATTGATACAAACCGAACATTTCCTGCTGCAGCTTTTGCTGCTCCTGTGGTTTTTTCGCTGTTTTCAGCTTTTGCTGGATTTTTTCAAGTTCAGGTTTTAACTTATCCATTTTTTCTTTCATTAAGCTTTGATTTTTATATTGTTTGAGCATTAATGGCATTAATATCAGCCTAATCATTATGGTAATGAAGATAATAGCCAGGCCGAAATTGCCATGAAAGAAAACAGCTGTTCCATGTATTGCCAATGCAAACGGATCGACAAAATAATGATGGAAAAAGCCTGTTCCTTCTCCTCCTTGTGCCTGACAGGCAGATAAGAATATAGGCAGTACAGTAATCATGGTAATGGCTAGCAACAGTTTAATTTTTCTCATACAGGTCAAACCTCCCGCTATAATTTTTTTAAAATAGGGGAGAGACCTTCTGGCTCATCACTTTGTTCACCTTTTTTCAGTATAAGTTTTGCAATCCAGGACTGAATCGAATCGCAAATAAAGCCCCGATCCATGCGGAACTCTGGAAGGCTTTCATATTCTCTTTGTTCATTCTCAATATATCTGCTACTGTATAAAGTCGGCTCTATTTTCCAAATGATTAACAGCTTGGCAGCTAAACCAATGATATATGTTAAATACAGAGTATATTCTGATGAAATAAAAGACGATTCAGTTATTATTTCAAAGATATTATTTCACCTCTATTCACAGATTTAAGTATAATTGAATGCTCTATTGAAAACAATTGCAGATGTAACCAATTGCAAAAAGTTATCGTTTGTCCATTCTATTGTACCTATACAGGAATATAATAGGAGAAAGTATATATATTATCGGCTTAGTTTGATACACTCTATCAGGGAGATTAATTAATCATTATCTCTAGTTCAATACATGAATGGTGGGGTATTTTGTCTTTGTTAAAACAAAAAACAATTATAACACTTTCCAAACTCCTCGTACCCTTATTCATTTTGCTGATTGTCATGGTGGAGGCAAAAGGGATATTCATTGATTTTAATTGGGCTCTCCTTGAGCTTTATATTGACCGGCTAACCTTCCAAAGGCTATTTTTTATCGTTTTATTGGGACTGGCTGCACTTTTTCCAATGTATTTTTATGATGAAATACTCCAAAGGCTTTTCAGAATTAGAGTGCCTAAAAAAAGCTATTATTTTATTCTTTATCTGCCAATGCATTCTCTAACTTTCTCGGATTTGGGGGTGTGGCCGGAGCTACACTCAGGTCCTATTTTTATAAGGATTACCTGACTGCCAATACTCCGTATATCAAAATAATTGCCAAGCTGTCGCTTTTTTACCTAACCGGCTTGTCCATATTGTCATGGATCGTCCTTTTTACAGATTTACATTTATACGATGATGTTAAACTTATAAAGATTGCAGTCTGGGCCGTTGCAGCTTATACACCTCTGCTGCTGTGCGTTTACTTTTTTAAGTCGTCTTTTTGGAATACGAAGCACATCAAAAAAGGATTTGCAGGGGAATTGCTGGCTGTTTCTTTATCAGAGTGGCTATTTATCATCATTTGTATCTGGGGAATAGCCCGGGCACTTGAAGTATCGATTTCATTTTTTGTTCTGTTTCCCATTGTCATCATTTCAGCTTGCGCTGGCATTGCGAGTATGATCCCTGGAGGAATTGGTTCATTTGATTTTGTATTTTTGATCGGACTGGAATCACAAGGTGTTCCCACCGAATTGGGGCTCTTGATTCTCATGTTCTACCGTCTCAGCTATTATGTAGTTCCTGTGTTTATTGGCACTCCCTTTGTCATGAACCAGTTTTGGAATAACAGAATGCCGAAAAACAGCTTCAAAATATAAAAGAGCCTTTGTGGGCTCTTTTTTGCTGTCTAGCTCCAGCGGCTCCTAGAAACTCGGGATCATAAGCCGATTCCTTTCAGAAGGAAAAACGCCTTCTCACAGGGAGCGGCTTATGCCTGAGGCACGCAGGACAAGGAAGGCTTCGTCAGCATAAACATCGCACAACCGAAAGCGGCAGCTTTTGGGAGGACGTCGCGATCTTAGTCTGCATTCCTTCGTGGGCAAGGCGCTTCCGCTTTTCTTACTCACCAAAGAACATCAAGTATATCTTTGTTGAATAAATTTGTATCAATATTGCATGCCTTCGCATCAATTCCGTACTGCCAGCCTGCAATCAATGAATTTGCAGGAGCTTCTGGTTTATATCCAGGCGCCTGTTCCTGCTTAGTAATTCCTGCATTTGGCGCAGCTGTCCATATGAATGTATTTTCAAGAAGGGAAGAATTTTCGGCTGCTGCTTGACTGAAAGATTTAGTCAGGTCCTGTTCCTTATCAAAAATCCCATATATGCCAGGATGATAGGGTGACTCCTCCATTGCTTGATACCAGCCTTCAATGAAGGCAGAATCAACAGGATAATCGGGCTCAAAATCCGCGAAAATCGCTACACCCTCCGGGATTCCCAGCTCCTTTGCCAATTGGACAGCTGCATTCGCCTCACTCTGTCCATTTTCCAGGCCAGTTGCCTCATTAAATCGATTCCAAATCACGAGTAATTTAATATCATTCCTTTGCAGAAGTTCAGCCTCTTGGGGTGTAATGCCTGCAGATACACCTTCTTTTTCACCTAAATAGCGTCCCCACACTTTAGGTGACCCGAAGTTTTCCCGAACGCATGAAAGCAAGTCGCTTGTGGTGAGACTTGCAGAGTCTACACCCCAAACGACTTCATCATCCTCTGACTTGCCATCCTGGTCATTTTTCGCACCTTTATCTCCGCTGCTGTCTTTGGTGCCGCTATTTTCATTTCCATTACCTGTTTGATTGGAGTCCTGATTTTTATCAGCCTTATTTTTGATTGTATTTGTTACATTAACATCCACATTTACCTCAATGTCATTCGTAACATTATTGTCGATTTGACTATCTTCACCATTATTCAAATCGTTGTCGATTGAGTTATTTACATTAGCTTTATTTCCTTTTATATTATTTTTTACTTGATTACTGATATCACTGTCATTGCTTTTGCTTTGGCCATCTGTAGTAGTCTGGGTTTTTGGCGCGTCATCCTTTGAATCCATGAGGGAGAAAGCAAAGAGCGAAATCATTACGGCAAAAAATGCGGTCACAACGAAAGGCAAAAGGCCCCGTCTTTCCATATCCCACAGTCCTCCTTGTCAGTTCATGACATCCTATGCGGAGGGCAGAAAGTTGGTGATTGCCGTAATAGGCAAGTGCAGTCCGAGGGAATATTCCTGCATCTTATCTCAATATAATATCCCAGCATGTGACACTCGGGAAATAATTTCAAAGCGTTATAACAGGATAATATCATCATTCAATATAACGAACAGCCGCAGAAGAATGTGTAAAAAAATCCTTAACGGGTAAATAACCGTATGCCTGGAGGTTGAAAAATTTGATAAAGACGGTAAACTTCACTACTATAAAAATAATAGCCAAATTTTTCATCCATTTAAGAGGATAAAAAATTGAATGGGGGAAAATGGGGATAATAGCAGATAACAGATTTTTAAAAGGAATTGTTATATTTGTCACAGGAGGTTTTCGATAATGCAGAGGGAATTTGCGGATGATAGTATAGCCTTGCATACTGATCTGTACCAAATAAATATGGCCCAGACCTACTGGGAAGACAACATACATAATAAAAAGGCGGTCTTTGAAGTGTTCTTCAGGAAGCTGCCCTTTGGCAACGGCTATGGAATTTTTGCCGGCCTGGAAAGAGTTATAGAGTATATAGAAAACTTTAGATTTACAAACAGTGATCTGCAGTACTTAAAAAACGAATTGAATTATGAAGAAGGTTTCCTCGAATACTTGAAAAATATGAGGTTTTCAGGGACCATCAAATCAATGGAAGAAGGTGAGCTTGTATTCGGCAATGAGCCCATTTTGCGTGTAGAAGCCCCGCTGGCTGAAGCACAGATTATTGAGACAGCTATTTTGAATATCATTAACTACCAGACATTAATTGCTACAAAAGCAACCCGAATCAGAGAAGTAATTGGCGATGGAACAGCCATGGAATTCGGTTCAAGAAGAGCCCATGAAATGGACGCAGCTATCTGGGGAACAAGAGCTGCCTATATCGGCGGCTTTGACGCAACATCTAATGTTAGAGCAGGCAAGAAGTTTGGCATTCCTGTTGCAGGGACACATGCCCATTCATTTGTACAGGCTTACCGGGACGAGTATACAGCTTTTAAGAAATATGCCCAGACCCATAAGGATTGTGTTTTTCTCGTCGATACGTATGACACTCTTAAATCCGGAGTCCCGAATGCAATTAAAGTGGCGAAGGAAATGCAGGGTCAAATTAACTTTAAAGGTATAAGGCTTGATAGCGGGGACTTGGCTTATCTTTCTAAAAAAGCAAGAAAAATGCTGGATGATGCGGGTTTTCCTGAAGCAAAGATTATCGCTTCAAATGATCTGGATGAATACACCATCATAAACCTGAAAGCTCAAGGAGCGAAAATCGATATTTGGGGCATTGGCACAAAACTCATTACAGCGTACGAACAGGCTGCATTAGGGGCTGTTTATAAACTCGTTTCAATAGAAGATGAAAATGGCAAAATGGCTGACACCATAAAAATAAGCGGCAACCCAGAGAAAGTGACAACTCCCGGATTAAAGAGGGTTTATCGGATTATTAACAGAGATAACCATAAATCAGAAGGGGACTACATTGCTCTGGATCATGAAAATCCTCAAGCTGAGCCAAAGCTTAAGATGTTCCATCCTGTTCACACATTTATAAGCAAGTTTGTTACAAATTTCGAAGCCAGGGAACTGCATAAAGTGATATTTCAGGAAGGCAAGCTTACCTATAAAATTCCATCTTTAAAAGACATGCAAAGCTTTGCAAAGGATAATCTCAATGTATTATGGGATGAGTACCGCCGTTCCTTAAATCCAGAGGAATACCCAGTCGACCTTAGCCAGGAGTGCTGGGATAATAAGATGAAAATGATCAGCCAGGTGAAAGAAAATATAAAAGGCTGAAGCTTTAAGAAGAGGGAGGAACCTGCAATGAATCTGCAAAAAGAAATTATGGAAAGTTTAAATGTAAATCCGAATATCAATCCAAAGGAAGAAATAAAGAAAAGAATTGAGTTTCTAAAGGATTATCTTGTTAAAACAAATTCAAAAGGTTATGTACTAGGCATAAGCGGCGGCCAGGATTCCACTCTTGCCGGAAGACTTGCGCAGCTTGCGGTTGAAGAGCTTCGAAAAGAAGGGAAGGAGGCAACATTCATAGCAGTCCGCCTTCCGTACGGCGTTCAGCAGGATGAGAAGGATGCACAGCTTGCCCTTTCCTTTATTCAGGCCGACAAAGAAGTGGTCTTTAATATTAAAAATGCAGTCGATGAAGTGAAAACCGAGTATGATCGTATAATTCCGGAAGAACCCCTGAAGGATTATCATAAAGGCAATGTTAAAGCCCGCATGAGAATGATTGCCCAATATGCAATTGGCGGCCAATACGGCTTGCTGGTCATTGGCACGGATCATGCTGCAGAAGCAGTGACTGGATTCTTCACAAAATACGGCGATGGCGGAGCAGATGTCCTGCCGCTGTCCGGACTGACAAAAAGACAGGGAAAAAACTTCTTAAAGAGCTTGGGGCAGAAGAAAGACTATACTTAAAAGTACCTACAGCCGATCTTCTTGACCAGAAACCCGGACAGGCTGATGAAACTGAATTAGGTATCTCATACGATGAATTGGATGACTACCTTGAAGGGAAATCAGTAAGTCCGGAAGCTGCAAAAAAATCGAAAAACGCTATATGGTTTCTGAACACAAGCGCCAGCTGCCTGCATCGATGCACGATAACTGGTGGAAATAAGCACACTTAAAAAGGAAAATCCATTTAGGGATTTTCCTTTTATTTTTGGTTCAGCCTATTCAGCATTTCCCGATAAAACCGTTCTGGTTCATCCACATTCAGCACGATGCGGCTGGCCTTTCTTTTTAAGCCATACATTAATTCATAAACCTGGGGATCTTTCAGCAGAATTTCTAACATCGGCTTTTCTTGAATTAAATCAGGCACTCTGGCATCAAATAGATCATTCATTTCTTGTCTGCTGAACTTTTCAGGGCCATCATAGTACATGATTTCTTTAACATTTTCCAATGGAAGGTACATGCTTTTTGAGAATCCGGACTGCAGCAGCAAGTGAGAATCAGTAAGCACGAAAGGTGTTAAGCGAGTGGCGTTTATCTCGGCCAGAAAGTACAAAATACCATAAATATTTGCTATTAATACGATATATGCTGCAATAGCATTCCATGAATGAAGCCAATAATGCAGTCCGATTGATTCAATTGCAATCGCATGGATCAGCATGATATAAACGGCATTCACACTTGTTTTTTGATGGTAGGTAAAAGAATCGCCATACTTTATCGAAGTTTTCTTTTTCCATGAAAACAGGGCGTAATTTACCATGGCGAATTCAGTCACAAAAACAGACCCTATTTTATGGTTGGGTAAATGCTTTTCCGCAGATCTCTTGGCATTAAAGAGAAAAAGTGAATTGTTTCCACTCAGCCTGCGATATTCTCTTAAAAGTCCTGGCAGCTTAGTTAGAATCTTATAGGCAATAAACAGCTCCAACCCAATAAAAAGCATATCGGAAAAAACAATTAAATAGGGCAAAAAGGGAAATTGCGGGAAATGCCTGGCAGGGATAATAAGATAAGCGGCAGCGTATCCTGCTAAAATGACTGCTCCTAAATACTTCAACGAATATCTCTTGCGCAGTACGAGGAAATACGCCAATAGCGGTACAACGACCAGAAAATCAAGCAGGGAGCCCAACGCCGCTACGTCTGGAACCGGATCAAAAAGGGTGGTTCTATATAGAGTATAGTTGGAAAGCAGAATCAAGCATGTAAGTACACCAAACCATAGCCATTTAGGCCTTTCCAAGGAATTTGTCATAATTATCCACCTCAATTAAATTATAGCTTAGAAAGAGGATGAAATGATACTGAAATCAAGCTAAATTCGGACTCAGCGTGTATCTGATTACGATTTTGTGTCCGAACACCAGTCAATTTCGGACTCAACGACCAGCCGTTTGCGGTTTTGTGTCCGAACACCAGTCAACTTCGGACACTACGACCATCCCTTCGCGATTTTGAGTCCGAACACCAGTCAACTTCGGACTCAACGACCAGCCGTTCGCGGTTTTGTGTCCGAACCCATGCCAACTTCGGACTCAGCGAGCATCCGTTCGTGATTTTGAGTCCGAACACCAGTCAACTTCGGACTCAACGACCATCCGTTCGCGGTTTTGAGTTCAAACACCAATCAACTTCGGACTCAAAGACCATCTGTTCGCGATTTTGAGTCCGAACACCAGTCAACTTCGGACACTACGACTATCCCTTCGCGGTTTTGAGTCCGAACCCATGCCAACTTCGGACACTACGACCATCCCTTCGCGATTTTGTGTCCGAACACCAGTCAACTTCGGACACTACGACCTTCCGTTCGCGCTTTTGAGTCCGAACCCATGCCAACTTCGGACACTACGACCATCCCTTCGCGGTTTTGAGTCCGAACACCAGTCAACTTCGGACTCAACGACCATCCCTTCGCGATTTTGTGTCCGAACACCAGTCAACTTCGGACACTACGACTATCCCTTCGCGGTTTTGAGTCCGAACCCATGCCAACTTCGGACACTACGACCATCCCTTCGCGATTTTGTGTCCGAACACCAGTCAATTTCGGACTCAACGACCAGCCGTTTGCGGTTTTGTGTCCGAACACCAGTCAACTTCGGACACTACGACCATCCCTTCGCGATTTTGAGTCCAAACACCAGTCAACTTCGGACTCAACGACCATCCGTTTTGTGTCCGAACCCATGCCAACTTCGGACTCAGCGAGCATCCGTTCGCGATTTTGTGTCCGAACACCAGTCAACTTCGGACTCAACGACCATCCGTTCGCGGTTTTGAGTTCAAACACCAATCAACTTCGGACTCAAAGACCATCCGTTCGCGATTTTGAGTCCGAACCCGACACCTATACTGCAAAAACCAACAAATACAAGATACAAACAAAGCCCCAACAGCAATTGGGGCAAACCACGTAAAACGCTGTATCTAAAATCATAAATCAAAACCAACTTTTTAAAACCCAGTCAAAAGCTGATATGCCCATTCTGCCATTTCCTCACTTGGCGGCTGAATCTCCTTCAGCGGATATTCCAATCCGAGTGCTTACCATTTGTATACACCAAGCTTGTGATAGGGAAGGACCTCAATTTTTTTACATTCTTCAGCTTTTTAATGAACCCCCCAGCTGTTCCAGATCACTATGATCATCAGATATTGCAGGCACAAGAAACGTGCCGGATCCATACAGGCACCTAATGAAGAAATTCTTACAATCAGCGCCAACAATTACCTGTTTAATAGAATAAGAGATTTTGATTAAATATAAATATGAAAACATTATCAAAAATTTCATTCATTCTAATGTTGTCTGTCGCACTTGTCTTTGGATTCAATTTCGATGCAAAAGCATCAACAGTACATACCGTTCAGCCAGGGGATACAATGTGGAAGATCGCCCTGAAGTATCAGGTGGGAGTTCCTGAAATCATTAATGCCAATGGGCAGATTTCGAATCCGAACTTCATTTATCCTGGGCAAAAGGTGAATATCCCTGCATTATCAAAAGCTACCACAAGTGTGGAAGAGCAGGTAGTTCAGCTTGTAAACCAGGAAAGGGCAAAGTATGGATTAAAGCCCTTAAAATCAAATTGGGAGCTTGCGAGAGTGGCAAGATACAAATCTCAGGATATGATCAATAAGAAGTATTTCGATCACAACTCTCCTACATACGGAAGCCCGTTTGATATGATGAAGAGCTTTGGAATTACTTACAGAACCGCTGGAGAAAACATTGCTGCAGGTCAAAAAACACCTCAGGAAGTTGTAACAGCATGGATGAACAGCGAGGGCCACCGCAAGAACATCCTATCAGCCAATTTCACAGAAATCGGAGTGGGATATGCACAGGGCGGTTATTATGGACATTATTGGACACAGATGTTTATTGGGAGGTAAGAGAAGAAGAAAAGCGGAAGCGCCTTGCTCACGAAGGAACGCAGACTAAGAACGCCACGTCCTCCCAAAAGCTGCCGCTTTTGGTCGTGCGATGATTATGCTGACGAAGCCTTCCTTGTCCTGGGACCTCATCCCGAGGGGACAGGCTGCTTGCGCTAGAAAGTTTTCGAAGTAAAAAGTTTTCTTTTTATTTAGAAAAGCACCGGATTATCCGGTGCTTTCCCTTTTCCCATTAGTTAGTCTACTACAATATAAGCAATCATTGGTCCGCTATTATCCTTATCCGGATGAGTAAGACACACTAGACGGTAAACGCCCTCCTTATCAAATTGAAGTGGGACAACCGTTTCTTCTGCTTTTTTTACCACACCTTTAATATCAGTCCCTTCTATGATGTATGGATGCTCCATTCCATTAACTCCCCAAATCTTCAAATTTACCTTTTCATCTTTTTCCAGAAAAATAGTTCCCGGATCCCAGCGATAAGCTTCAAATTCTTTGCCATCAGGCAGCTTGGCTTTAAATTCTCCTGTAACCATATGAATTTCCCGGACTTTTTCGCCCTCCGTCTGGTTGAATACTGTCAAACTATCAGATTTTGAAAAAAACCATACTGATGCAGAAACGATGACTGAAAATATGATGACAAATGCAATGATGCTGCGTTTCTTTAATACAAGAAAAGGCATGCTCATACTCCTTCCTAATTGGTTGTCCATATATAGATATGCAGGAAGGGCATCATAACTTGTCTAATATTTCTGAGATTTTTACGATAATTTCTTTACAACTGTCAAAATATTATTTCATAATAGAATTAAAAAAGGATGTGGCAGCATGTACAAAGTACTTGTGGCCAATCGGGATGAGTACGATACGAAAGGCATAGAGTGGCTTCTTAAATCTTCTATGAACGCATGGCAGGTAGAGTCAGCACAAAATGAATCAGGGCTTATTAAGAAGCTTGAAACTTTTCAGCCAGACCTATTGATTTTTGAACTTGATCTGATAAATGAAGAAAGTTATGGTTCATTTTTAAAAACCACTCAGATCATAGGGCCGGATTTGATTGCCTTAACAATGGAAGCGACCTTTTCACAAGCAAAAAGAGCCATCGACATGGGTGTATCTGATTTAATACTTAAGCCGATTTCAGCAGATATTTTATTAAAATCAGCGCGAAAGATTCATAGGCGCAATCAGATGATTAGTCGGACTGCAGCACAAAAATCCAGTCAGAAAGCTGAAAAAGACTTCAATTACCAGGATTTATTTATAGAAGAATCTAATTCGGCTGAACCACTTGTATCTATCGGAATTAAGACCAAAAATCCTCTGGAGCTTCCAAAGCTGTTTAAATTTCTTGAAAGCTATACTTTCCAAAAAACAGTTCACTATTTTATTTTGAATGATATGATTTTGATTATTGCTGAGAAATCTGATGTGGTCTGGAAAGAGGAGAGCCTGAGATTTATGAGAGATTGGCAGGAAACGTCGGCAGAACAAATTGCGATCAGCATTTATACTGGTAAGGAGGGCAGCGGAACCGTCAGAAGCCACTATCTTGCGAACAGGAAGCTGATGGAGTTAACTTTTTACAGGGGATTTAATCAGGTAATTGAGGAGAGCTCATTGCCTAAATGGCTATCAATTGATCCATTCTTAACCCCCGAGGAACAGAGCAGGTGGATTGATTTCCTGAATCAGTCTGATTTAGAAGCACTGAAGTCATGGTTTTACGAGGAGTTTCTTATTTTGGCAGACCCTTATCCGGAACCAGGACTCATCAGAATTCGGCTGACCAGTATTCTTGCGCAAATTCGCAGGCATATGAAGACTTTCCGGCTGGCAGACGGGGATATGGAGAAAGAATATCTTCGTTTATTCCAGACTATCCTATATTCCCCCTTGATCTACCAGGTCATTAACGAAATGATTAGCTTCATTTCCTTTGTTTTTGAAACCATACGCTCTGATAAAAAGCTGAAGCTGGAACTTACTGACAGAGTCCTATTCTTTATTGAGACGAATTACTGGGACCCTAAGGTTACTCTTGAAAGGGCAGCTGAATATGCAGATCGAAACCCGAATTATATCAGCTCCATGCT
The DNA here is from genome assembly GCF_023516215.1 of Cytobacillus pseudoceanisediminis. Classification (NCBI taxonomy): domain Bacteria; kingdom Bacillati; phylum Bacillota; class Bacilli; order Caryophanales; family Bacillaceae; genus Cytobacillus; species Cytobacillus pseudoceanisediminis. The sequence continues at coordinate 1,598,820 of NZ_CP097349.1, forward strand.
CGCAAAAAAATGCGGCAAGTCGTTCCGGGAGCTGCTTAATGAAACCCGGATTAGGCAATCTGCGAAGCTTTTGATGGAATCAGAAATAAGCATTAAGGAAATCGCATCTGTCTGCGGTTTTCGCAATCAGCAATATTTCAATAAAGTTTTCAGTAAGATTAAAGGAATGCCGCCAAATCAATTTAGAAAGAGCATGCATAAAACCTCCGTGTAACCGGAGGTTTATTTTTTTGTTCTAATTATAAAAATACTAATATTTATATAAGATTCATAAAAATACACTATAAAAATATAACAAAATTATAAAAAATCAAACTTAATTATTATACTTTTCAGATAGTTCTCGTTATAAAATCTAAATATGAGATAACATTGGAGGGATAACAATGAAAGCGGAAACAAAAAGAGAAATAAAAAACTATCAAGGCAGTGAGCTTCATGCTAAGGGCTGGATTCAGGAAGCAGCACTCCGCATGCTTATGAATAACTTAGACAAAGAAGTTGCAGAGATTCCTGAAGAGCTGGTTGTTTACGGTGGGATTGGGAAGGCAGCACGAAATTGGGACTGCTATAACGCGATTGTCAAAACATTGCATGAATTAGAAGACGATGAAACACTTCTTGTCCAATCCGGCAAGCCGGTTGCGGTCTTTAAATCACATAAAGATGCACCGAAGGTATTGATCGCCAATTCGAATCTTGTGCCTGCCTGGGCGAATTGGGATACCTTCCATGAGCTTGATAAGAAAGGCTTGATGATGTACGGCCAAATGACAGCTGGAAGCTGGATTTATATCGGAAGTCAGGGAATCGTGCAAGGAACCTATGAAACCTTTGCTGAGCTTGGCAGACAGCACTTCTCCGGTTCACTGAAACAGACCATTACTTTAACAGCAGGACTTGGAGGAATGGGGGCGCTCAGCCGCTTGCAGTAACAATGAATGATGGTGTCTGCATTGCTATTGATGTAGATGAACACCGCATTGACCGCAGACTTGAAACCAAATATCTGGATACAAAAGTTTATTCAATTGAAGAGGCTATTAAATTAGCAACAGAGGCAAAACACGAGGGCCGCCCGCTTTCTATCGGCCTCTTAGGCAATGCAGCTGAAATTCTGCCAAAAATGCTGGAAATGAACTTCATCCCGGATGTCCTGACTGACCAGACTTCTGCACATGATCCTTTAAATGGCTATGTTCCAATCGGCTATTCTTTAGAAAATGCAGCTGTTCTGCGAAAGGAAAATGCTGCTGAATATGTTCAGAAGTCAAAGGCCAGCATGGCTGTCCATGTTCAGGCTATGCTGGACATGCAAAAGAAAGGTGCAGTCACATTTGATTACGGAAACAATATCCGTCAGGTGGCAAAAGATGAAGGTGTTGAGAAAGCATTTGATTTCCCTGGATTCGTGCCTGCCTATATCCGGCCGCTATTCTGTGAAGGAAAGGGACCTTTCCGCTGGGTAGCACTATCGGGAGATCCTGAAGATATCTATAAAACCGATGAAGTGATCCTGCGCGAATTTGCTGATAACGAACACCTTTGCAAATGGATCAGGATGGCACAGGAGAAAATCCAATTCCAGGGCCTGCCTTCAAGAATTTGCTGGCTTGGATATGGGGAGCGCGCCCGATTTGGAAAAATAATTAATGATATGGTGGCAAAAGGTGAATTGAAAGCACCTATCGTTATTGGCCGCGACCACCTCGATTCTGGTTCCGTTGCATCACCGAACCGTGAGACAGAAAGCATGAAGGACGGCAGTGATGCAGTGGCAGACTGGCCGATCCTGAATGCACTGATCAATGCGGTCGGCGGTGCAAGCTGGGTATCCGTCCACCATGGAGGCGGTGTAGGAATGGGCTACTCACTTCATGCAGGAATGGTCATCGTGGCAGACGGCACAAAGGAAGCAGAACAGCGCCTTGAACGGGTGCTTACATCTGATCCGGGCATGGGAATTGTGCGCCATGTTGATGCGGGCTATGACCTTGCTATCAAAACAGCAAAAGAAAAAGGCGTAAACATTCCGATGATGAAATAAAGATTTTTTAATGTATTTTATAAACTTTGCAAATGATGGCGGAAAACAAGCAAAGAAAACCCAAATCAGCAAATAAGCCATGCAATTTGCAAATAAGCCAGTCAATTCAGCAAAGAAAACTCTTAAACTGGCAAATAGCCTTTTATATTTTCTAATAGGAAGCACTCCAATCCGTTATTATTTCGGATTGGAACTTCCATTTTTTAAGGAGGAGCACATTATGCACTCAAAACCTATTTTTATCAAACATGCAAATCAAATGATTACATTAAAGGGCAGCTCCGCACAGCCCTTGACGAAAGAAAAAATGAGTGAACTTCACATCATAGAAGACGGGGCGGTATGGATCGAAGAAGATATTATCAAATCAGCAGGTACAACAGCGGAACTGGAAGCTGACTATCAAAGCCGGCTTCATGATGCTGAAATCATTGATGCCTCAGGGAAAATTCTTCTCCCAGGACTTGTTGATCCGCATACACATCTAGTTTATGCAGGCAGCAGGGAAGAGGAGTTCAATATGCGCCTGAACGGGGCGACGTATATGGAAATTATGAACAATGGCGGCGGAATTCACGCCACCACTTCAATGACCAGAAAAGCATCTGAAGAGGAATTGGTAGAAGCGAGTCTTGTCCGTCTGGATCGCTTTCTTAAACACGGAGTAACAACAATAGAGGCAAAAAGCGGATATGGCCTGGATTGGGAAACGGAGCGCAAGCAGCTGACTGCAGCCCGGAAAGCGGATGAACTGCATCCGGTGGATATTGTCCGCACCTTTATGGGTGCACATGCGGTTCCTGCAGAATACAAAGAGAATCCAGACGCTTTTGTTGATTTGGTCATTGAAGAAATGCTTCCGAAAGTAGCGGAAGAAAAGCTTGCCGAATTCAACGATATTTTCTGTGAAAGGGGCGTATTCACTCCAGAACAGTCCAGAAAGCTGCTTGAAGCAGGGAAGAAGCTTGGCCTGATTCCAAAAATCCATGCTGATGAAATCGAACCATATGAGGGAGCGGAACTTGCCGCGGAAGTCGGTGCCATTTCTGCAGATCATTTGCTTAGAGCATCTGATAAAGGCATGGAAATGATGGCTGAAAAGAGAGTAATCGGTGTGCTTCTTCCAGGCACAGCTTTCTTCTTGATGGCCGAAGCCGCCAGAGGACGCCGGATGATCGATAAAGGTGTGCCGGTTGCTTTATCAACGGATTGCAACCCCGGCTCTTCTCCAACCTGCTCCATGCCTTTTATGATGAATCTTGCTTGTATGCACATGGGTTTAACGCCTGCAGAAGCCATTACTGCCGCTACAATTAATGCAGCACATGCCATCAATCGGGCAAAAGAAGTGGGAAGCATTGAAGCGGGGAAAAAGGCTGATCTGCTGCTGCTCAATGTACCAAACTACATGCAAATGCAATACCACTACGGAATGAACCATACAGACACCGTGATTAAAAATGGGAAAGTGGTCGTTAAAGGAGGAAGCTTATGCTGCCAACAATAAATCCTCCCGGGTTCTTTTGGCCACAAGCCGAATTAGGAACTGACGTTAAGGTTAATGAATGGATACGCCAAATCCAGAGGGAAGAGGAGTTGAAAAAGAAAAATGGGATGTCGTGCTATTTGGTGTCCCTCTTTCCCGCTCATCCATAAGCCCATCAGGAGCATCTGAATTCCCTGAATCATTCAGGAGATCCTGGAAAGGCTTTTCCACATACAATCTGGATTTTGAAAGTGATCTTCAAAAGATGAAGGTTGCAGATCTTGGCGATGTAAAAATGCATTTCACGGATATTCCTCAATGCCATTCCAATATCAAACAGACAATGAAAGATATAAGAAAACAGTTTCCTGATTCATTTCCAATTGCGATTGGAGGAGATCACTCCATTACAGCCATGCTTGTCAGCGGTCTGAAAGAACTGGAGCCAGAAAAAGAAATCGGCATACTTCAGCTCGATACTCACCTTGATCTCAGAAGCCTTGAAGACCATGGGCCGACTAATGGGACACCAATCCGCAACCTGATTCAGAACAGCATGATTAAAGGGGAAAATGTCTATAATATTGGCCTTCATGGCTTTTTTAACAGCCAGTCACTTATCAGTTATGCAAAAGAGCACAAACTCAATTATATTACGCTGAAAGAAGCCAGAAGACGGGGAATTGAAGAAACGGTTAAAGAAGCACTTTTACAGCTGGAGTCAAAAGTGGATAAAATTTACGTCACGATTGACATGGACGTGCTTGATATAGGCTTTGCTCCTGGGGTTCCTGCATCCACACCAGGCGGCATGAGCACCGAAGAATTATTCAGTGCGGTATATGCTGCAGGACTTTCTTCCAAAACTGCAGCCATGGATATAGTTTGCCTCGATCCAACAAGAGATCACCAGGCACAGCCAACGGTGAAAGCAGGCACTTACACTTTTCTGACCTTTTTGACAGCATTAATGAACAGGAGGTAAGGGGCTGATTTTGCTCCTTACCGCTAAATTACTAGGGGGAATGAGAATGGAAAAAGAAACTGCAGTGAATCAATCTCACCAGCCTGAGCTCAAGAATCCAAATGCAGCTTTGAAAAATAAGGTTAAATTTTTTCTTTTCAGCGCAATTGGCCTATTTATGTTTTTTGTTCCCGTCACCGTTAATGAGAAATCCTCCATTATGCTTGACCATATTGTCACAGCCATTCAGACTTCCATACCTGCAGCTGTCCCTTATTATGCCTTACTCGTCATCCTGCTTGGCGCCATTTATCCTTTCTATACAAAATCCTGGAACAAGAACAAGGTAAATATTGTATTTTCCATTTTTAAAGTGAGTGGGTTATTTGTCGCCATAATGATCGTCTCCGGCTATGGCCCTGACTGGCTATATGACCCGAGTATGGGGCCGTTTTTGTTTGACAAACTCGTCGTGCCTGTCGGGCTGCTCGTTCCAATCGGCTCCGTTTTTCTTGCACTGCTGGTTGGATATGGTCTCCTTGAATTTTTCGGTGTCATAATGCAGCCGATTATGAAGCCGATCTGGAAAACACCCGGGAAATCTGCAATCGATGCAGTGGCTTCTTTTGTAGGAAGCTATTCAATCGGGCTGCTCATTACAAACAGGGTATTCAAAGAAGGAAAATACAGTATTAAGGAAGCTGCCATTATAGCTACCGGATTCTCAACGGTCTCCGCAACGTTCATGATTGTTGTTGCCAAAACACTTGGATTGATGGAAATCTGGAACACATATTTTTGGACGACCTTTGCTGTAACCTTCATCGTAACGGCTATTACGGTAAGAATCTGGCCTCTTAGATCAATGAGCGAAGAATATTACAATGGACAGCTGCCTCCAAAGGAAACCTTTTCAGGGAGCCGTCTGCAGGCAGCCTGGAAAGAAGCGATGGATACAGCCGCTCAGTCCCCTGGATTATGGAAAAACATCAGAGATAATTTAAAAGATGGGTTTGTCATGACGATGTCCATTTTGCCATCCATTATGTCAGTAGGTTTATTAGGCTTGGTTCTTGCAGAATTCACTCCTGTTTTCGACTGGCTTGGATATATCTTTTATCCTTTTACGGCTCTAGTGCAGCTGCCTGAGCCATTATTAGCAGCAAAAGCAAGTGCAGTGGGGATTGCTGAAATGTTTTTGCCGGCATTGCTTGCAGCAGAGGCAGCACTGGCCACTAAATTTGTTATCGGAGTCGTTTCAGTATCAGCTATCATTTTCTTTTCTGCACTTGTCCCGTGTATTTTATCAACAGAGATCCCGATCACCATTCCTCAGCTGCTTGTCATCTGGGCAGAAAGAACAATTCTAACGATACTGATTGCTGCGCCTCTAGCCTATATATTGCTTTAACTGGAAAATCCCCGACTAATGCAGCGGGGATTTTCCGCATAGAATTTTCCTGCACAACCAAACTAGTAGAGGAATGAGTCTAAGAATAGCAGGTGATTGATATTGTACAGGCTGTATACACATAATGACCTTGATGGCGTCGGATGCGGCATCGTTGCAAAGATTGCTTTTGGAAAAGATGTCGAGGTACGCTATAACTCTGTAATGGGACTTGATCATCAGATTGAAAAATTGTTTGAAAATGAAAAGAAATTGAAGGATGACTTTTTAATTATCACGGATTTATCTGTTAATGATGAAAACTTGATAAGGCTTGATGATCTGGAAAAAGGCGGCGGCAAAGTCAGATTAATTGACCATCACAAAACAGCCCTGCACTTTAATGATTACAACTGGGGCAGAGTGAAGGTTCAATATGATGATGGCAGGCTCACAGCTGCAACCTCTTTGCTGTATGAATATCTCTTAGAACATGAACTGATTAAATCATCCCAGGCCCTGGACGAATTCGTTGAACTTGTCCGCCAGTATGATACTTGGGAATGGGACCAAAATGATAATATTAAAGCAAAGAATCTGAACGATCTATTCTTTATGGTTTCCATTGAAGAATTCGAAGAAAAAATGACGGAAAGAATCATAAACTCAGATCATTTCGAATTTGATGATTTTGAACAAAAATTACTGGAAATGGAAGAGGAAAAGATTGAGCGTTATGTTAGACGGAAGAAGCGGGAAATTGTCCAAACGTTCATTGGTGAATATTGTGCTGGCATCGTCCATGCTGAATCCTATCATTCTGAATTAGGAAACGAACTTGGCAAAGATTTTCCCCATTTGGATTATATCGCTATCTTAAACCTTGGGGGCAAAAAAATCAGTTTCAGGACAATTCATGACCACGTTGATGTATCTGCCGTCGCCGGAAAGTTTGGAGGAGGAGGACATGCAAAAGCGTCAGGCTGTTCGATGGGAAAAGATGCTTATAAACTATTCGTTCAGGATATTTTCCCTCTGGATCCCATGAGGCAGGATGCATTCAGGAACAAATACAATAATAAAAGTTCTATGCAGGGATCACTTTACGAAAATAAGAAAGGAGACAAATTTTTTATTTTTGCTGCAGGCGAGGACAATTGGATTCTGGAAATGAACGGAAAGCCCGTCCGCGAACCCTATCAGAACTTTCAGCAGGCAGAAAATTATATTAAAAGAAAATACCAGGCATGGCTTGTTCATGATGATATTTATGTAGAATTTTTAAAGCGTTATTATATAAAGACAAAAAATTAGCTATCCCGCCTTATTTGGCGGTTTTTTTGAAAACTACCCCTGCTAAATATTGTAAATTTCATATATAATTGAAACATATATATAGATTGGGGGAGGTTCTATGGAAATATTTTTGTTTATTTTTGGTGTGATTTTTGCTGCCATTTTCATTAAAGTTATAGTTACTGGTTCGAAAAGAGATCCATTTATTAAAGATGAGCCATTTCCTGAACATTTGGGAATTCAGTCCGACGACTATCTTCCAATGATTCAAAATTTAGAAAAATCATTACCTGAAGGGTACAGGGAGAATATAAAAAATCGTGTACTGAGGGAGCACCCCAAATGGAAAGACTACGCATATGATTGGACATTTTTTGAACTAAAAAGATATTTTGTGATGAATGCCATACTGAAAACAGTGCCTATGTTCAGCAGTAAAGCGGATGATATTTGGCATGAAATGCTCATGTTCACCCGTGATTATGAGCATTTTTCAAAAACTTCTTTGGTGAATACCTGCACCATTCCCCAAATATGGACAGCACCCCTATACCAGGTGAAAGGGCTTTTTTTGACTGGGTGTATTTAAGTCTTTTTGAAGCAGGCCATAATAGCAGAAGAATTTGGGGAAGCTTTTTGCAAAATCCGATTAAAAAGGAAATACTTGATGATTTTAGAAGCATGAATGAGACTGAACTGTTAAATAAGTATTTCAGGGCAGGAAATGATTGGCTTGAACTGAAAAAGAAAATGATAGAAAAACTGAAGCATGAAATTTCTGAATCAGAATCAATGAAGCTTGGGAAGAAGGCGCTGGAATTTACGAAGCCCGCATCTGTCAGCCAATATTCCTATCTGTTGTTTCCAGCCGTGTATTTTTCGGTTTATGAACCAGATGGGTTCGAGGACAATATGAACGAACTTCTTCCCCCGAACTCGCAAAAGACAGTGCTTCCGGAATGGTTTACTGCTCCGGCTTCTCTTGCAGCAGCCATAGTGATCATGATTCAGGAGGAGGACATGATTCAGGCGGCTCCAGCTGTTCGAGCTGCGGAGGCGGATGCTCTAGCTAAAAAGCAGTCCAATTGGATTGCTTTTTTGTTTTTCAAAATTTTAAGTTCTTGTTGTTTTGGAAAAGATAAAAGCAGGTCATTTCCTTTCATTATCAATCTTCTCAAATTACGGCATTAAATTTTCAATTATGTAACAATTGATAAACACCATATAAGTATGCATGAATTGTCTGGTACAATCAGTAATGATTATCGGTTTGAATAGGATGTGTATTCATGAAGAAATTGCTTGTATTCATCCTGCTTTTATTCAGTTTTCCAACTGCATATGCAGCAGCAGAGGAACCAAAAGACCCTGCAATTATCAGTGAAGCCGCAATTGTAACAGATTCTGAATCAGGTGCAGTTCTGTATGCAAAAAATGCGGATAAAAAGATGTACCCGGCCAGTTTGACGAAAATAGCAACTGCCATATATGCCATTGAAAATGGAGACTTAAAGGACATAGCAACTATAAGCAAAAAAGCAGCAGAGGTTGAAGGAACACGAGTTTATTTGGAGGAAGGAGAAAAATTGCCTTTAATAAAACTCGTTCAGGGAATGCTGATTAATTCAGGAAATGATGCTGCATGGAGCATTGCTGAGCATCTGGACGGCAATATGAAAGCATTCTCAGAGAACCTTAATCACTATCTTGAAGAGAGTGCAGGCTTAAAAAATACTCACTTTGTTAATCCTCACGGTTTGTTTGATGAAAACCACTATACAACGGCAGGGGACCTTGCAAAATTAACTAATTACGCCCTGAAAAATGAGACCTTCCGAGAAATCTACGGAACAAAGGAAATGAAGTGGGCAGGAAAGTCATGGGACACCACCATCTTTACTCATCACAGGATGCTTAAAGGTGAGGTTCCATTCGAAGGAGTGACAGGGGGAAAAACCGGTTTCGTAGATGAAGCTAAGCAGACCCTCGCCACTTCTGCCGAAAACGATTCAATAAAGTTAACGGCCATTGTATTAAAAGCTGAATTCAAGCGGGATATTTATAATGATACAAAAAACCTTTTGAACTATGGGTTCAGCAACTTTGAAACCTCGACACTGAGCAGCACTGACGTTTTTCCTTCTGATGGAAAAACCTATACAACTGGCGGTGAAAATGTAGCCATAACATTGCCAAAAGGAATCTACGAAGAAGACATTACATCAAAAGGAAAGCTGCAGATTAAGAATGAAAACGGAAGGATCATTCAATCTGTAAAGCTTCTGGAAGACAAACAGGATGAAGTGGTTTCCAGCCAGCTGAAAACAGAAAAGGAGACTGGGAAAGAGACAACTGGATACTATGGCAGAGCAGGCTTAATAATATTTTTATTTGTAATCTTTATACTAATATTAAGGAAAAATCTAAAAGCAAAAGCCAGAAGAAGAAGACGGGTTTAATGCACGTCTTTTTTTATGAAAAAAGACTAAAGAAATTCTCTTTAGTCTTTGGACAATCTTTTATTGCATTCTTTGCTCCACCTGACGGCATACCTCATCAGCCGATAGGCCGCTAGCTTCAATGACAGAAGCTTTTGTAGAAACATCCTGCATACCCATCACATTTGAATCAACACCGCTCACTACACAGCAGGAGCAGTTCTCAGCATCATGCGCCGTCTTCATATCAACCACTTCATAACCTTTTTCGCGAAGCGCTTCCGAAACATTTGTTAAGGATTGTTCAACCGCTACTCTTTTCGTCAATGTTAACACCTCCTCCGTTTGTTAGATTGGCTTTTGTACTCCATTTTTATTCCATGGATAAAATTAGCCATAACACGAAACAGTAAGAAAGGAGGTGTTTAACATGAGCAAACGCAAAAAAGACCCTTCAAAGGCTGGACTAAGTTCCCCAAACATCGAAGGTCAAGGTACAACCAATATGGAAACGGGCAGCAGAACAGCTTCTTCTGCACGCCATAAAAAGAAAAAACAAGACTTTTAACAAAAATTAAAAGCAGGAGGTTATTCCTCCTGCTTTTACTGTCTACTGATACATATCAGCAACTTGTTTTTGAATGGATGAATCTTCTAAATACTCATCATAAGTCATTTGCTTATCGACGATGCCAGCCGGTGTAATTTCAATAATGCGGTTGGCAATGGTTTGAATGAACTGATGGTCATGTGATGCAAAAATCATAGACCCTTTGAAGTTAATTAGCCCATTGTTCAATGCTGTAATGGATTCCAAATCAAGGTGGTTGGTTGGCTCATCCAGCATAAGTACATTTGCACCGCTAAGCATCATTTTGGAAAGCATGCAGCGGACTTTTTCTCCACCTGAGAGAACGCTTGCTTTCTTTAGAACTTCCTCACCAGAGAATAGCATTCTTCCAAGGAAACCTCTCAGGAAGCTTTCACTATCATCAGCAGGTGAGAATTGGCGCAGCCAGTCTACAAGATTCAAATCAGAGTTTTCGAAGAACTCCGAGTTATCTTTCGGGAAATAGGATTGAGATGTTGTAACACCCCACTTATACGTTCCTTCATCCGGCTCCATTTCACCAGTCAATATTTTAAATAATGTAGTCTTCGCCAATTCGTTTGGGCCAACTAACGCAATTTTATCATCTTTGTTCATGATAAAGCTGACATTATTCAGAACCTTTACGCCATCAATTGTTTTGCTGATGCCGTCTACTCTTAGCAAATCATTCCCGATTTCACGGTCAGGCGAAAATCCGACATACGGATATTTTCTGGAAGACGGTTTGATGTCGTCCAAAGAAATCTTATCAAGAAGCTTTTTACGTGAAGTTGCCTGCTTGGATTTTGATGCGTTCGCACTAAAGCGGGCAATAAAGCTTTGAAGTTCCTTGATTTTTTCTTCCTTTTTCTTATTGGCATCCTGAGCCATCCTTTGTGCAAGCTGGCTCGACTCATACCAGAAGTCATAGTTCCCGACGTAAATCTGAATTTTCCCAAAGTCAAGGTCGGCAATATGAGTACATACTTTGTTTAAGAAGTGACGGTCATGGGATACAACAATAACAGTATTTTCAAAGTTGATCAGAAATTCCTCAAGCCATTGAATTGCTTTGATATCCAAGTGGTTTGTCGGCTCATCCAGCAAAAGAACATCCGGCTTGCCGAAAAGGGCTTGCGCAAGAAGAACTTTCACTTTTTCAGAACCGGAAAGGTCAGCCATTTTTTTGTCATGAAGTTCTTCTTCGATGCCCAGCCCTTTCAGCAAAATAGCTGCTTCAGATTCCGCTTCCCATCCGTTCAGTTCTGCAAACTCACCTTCAAGTTCAGCAGCCTTCATTCCATCTTCATCAGTGAAATCGGCTTTCATATAAATCGCATCTTTTTCCTGCATTACTTCATACAGGCGGGCATGTCCCATGATGACTACTTTTAATGCTTCAAACTCTTCGTATTCAAAATGATTCTGTTTCAGGACAGCAAGGCGCTCGCCGGGACCTAAATGAACACTTCCCGATTGTGCCTCGATTTCACCGGATAAAATCTTTAGAAAAGTTGATTTACCGGCACCATTTGCTCCAATCAAACCATAGCAATTGCCAGGTGTGAATTTAATATTAACATCTTCGAATAGTTTGCGGTCGCCGTATCGAAGACCTACATTACTGACAGTTATCATATTATTTTTATTCCTCCAAATACATAATCCTTAAAAGTATACCACTTTTAGCGCTTAATCGCGAATTCTTCATAATGCAATTTGCCGTCTTCTTAAAAGTTCAGAAAATTAAAAGGAAGCAGAAGGTAAAAGTCGAATACATAAAGATTATAAACATGATGAGAGGAAGTGCTTTTTGTAATGGAATCTCTTTTAAAAGAAGATGTAAAACTAAAACCTTTCCGCTTCACAATTGAGAGGGGGAAAATCAAGGAATTTGCTATGGCAATTGGAGACAGAAATCCTATTTATTTTGATGCGGACATCGCGAGAAAAGAGGGATACCGTGACATCCCCATTCCGCCTACATTTCCGACGGCCATAGAGATGTGGGGAGGATTGGATTTCGAAACCCTAATCAGCCTATTCGGCCTTGACCCGCTTAAGGTTCTTCACGGAGGACAGGAATATCGCTATATGGGGGAATTATGCGCCGGCGATACAATAACTGCCGCTCCTCAGTTAATCTCAGCATTTGAAAAGAGGAATCTGCGTTTTATCACTATAGGAATTCATTATAAAAACAGTGAAGGAATCAAGGTTCTATATTCGGAATCTACCATTATCGAAAGAAGGAGAACAGAATAATGAGCGAATTAACAGTGATTCATAAACCCGAGATCACACATACACAGCTGGTCAAGTATGCAGGCGCATCCGGGGACTTTAATCCAATTCATACAGTAGTACCGATTGGGGAAAAAGCGGGATTGGACGGTGTGATTGCCCATGGGATGCTCATTATGGGAATGGCAGGCGAAGCACTGGCTGATTGGTTTCCGAGAAAAACCTGAAAAAGTTCAAAGTGCGCTTCAGCAAAATGACGCGTCCTGGCGAGAAACTGACAATAGAAGGAAAAGTGACAGGGGAGAGAATGGAAAAAGATGAGAAGAGACTGACAGGAGAAGTTTCAGTTAAAAATGAAGCTGGTGAAGTGAAGCTTTCCGGACAGTTCGAAGTAAAAATATAATATAAAGGAAGGATTTCTATGGGAGGTCATATTGGGGTCCAGCTCAAGCCAAAATCAAAGTGGAAGAAATATTCACTATGGACCTTTGCAATCATATTAGTGTTATTGGCTGCGGCATTTTTCGTTATGTTTGGTTATTTATCGCGCTCAATCCCTAAAACTGAAGGAGAGATCAAAATTGGATCCATCTCTGCTGATGTCAGGGTGAATCGCGACGGCAATGGCGTTCCCCACATACTTGCGGATAATGAACGAGACCTTTTTATTGCACAGGGATATGTGCAGGCTCAGGATCGCCTATTTCAAATGGATTTAAGCAGGCGGCAGGCATCTGGCAGATTAAGTGAAGTGATCGGGGAAGGGGCGGTTGAAAATGATAAATACTTTAGGACACTTGGACTGAGAAGGGCCGCAGAAGCATCCTATGAAGCATATTCCCCGGAAGCAAAAAAGATTTTAGGCTGGTTTGCGGAAGGAGTAAATCTTTATATTAAAGAGGTGAAAGATACCGGAAAATGGCCGCCTGAATTTTCCATACTTGGCTATAAGCCTGAAGAATGGACTCCCGTGGATTCACTTACTATCGGCAAATATATGGCATATGATCTTGGAGGACACTGGGAAAGCCAGGCATTCCGATATTATCTCCTTCAGCATTTTCCGGAAGATAAAGCGTATGAATTATTCCCCTCATATCCGGAAGAAGCCCCTTACATAATAGGAAAACACAACTTAAATATTGAAGAAAGCTTTGCAAATGCAATCACTCCACCGGAATTCAACGGAAGCAATAACTGGGCTGCAGCAGGCAGCAAAACGGCATCCGGGAAGCCAATTCTTGCGGATGATCCGCATTTATCACTCAGCACACCTTCCATCTGGTATCAGATGCATTTGCAATCCCCGGAGATGAACGTCAGCGGAGTCATTTTTGCCGGTATTCCGGGCATTATTCTCGGTCACAATGAGAACATTGCATGGGGAGTAACCAATACAGGACCAGATGTCCAGGATTTGTATATTGAAAAAAGGAATCCTGCCAATAAAAATGAGTTTCTATTCAATGAAAAATGGGAAAAGGCAGAAATAATTGAAGAACCAATTAAGGTAAAAGACAAGGAGACAATTAGCTATCAAGTAACGATTACACGCCACGGACCTGTAATTTCGGAATTTGCTGCAGACAGCGGCAAAGATACAGTTCTTTCTTTGCAATGGACTGCCCTTGAACCTTCAAAAGAACTGGAAGCCATTCTAAAAATGAATAAATCATCGGACTGGCATCAATTTGAAGAAGCATTGGAGTTATTTCATACACCCGCACAGAACTTTGTATTTGCCTCGCCAGATGGAACAATAGCTTATAAAGCAAACGGTAAAATCCCCATCAGAAAGAAAGGAGACGGGCTACTGCCAGTACCTGGCTGGTCGGATGAATACGGCTGGGAAAGCTATATACCTTATGATCAACTGCCAAAAGCGATTAATCCAAGAGAAGGATACATCTCAACTGCAAACAATAAGGTTATGGATGACAGCTACCCTTACCATATAAGTCATGATTGGGCACAGCCGTATAGGCAAATGCGCATCCAGGAATTCCTGAAAAGCAAGGATGAACTTACAGCAGAAGACATGATGTCTCTGCAGATGGATCAGAAAAACCTGCAGGCCGAGGAATTTATACCCATTTTCCTGTCTAAAATTAGAGAACCATCTTCCAATCTTGAAAAGGAAGCTTTATCCGCCCTGAGTAAATGGGATTATAACGACAGCAAAGATGGAGCAGCCCCTCTCATTTTCAATCTTTGGATGAAAAGCATATCCGATGTTCTTTTTGAAGATGAGATAACACCAGAAATGAGGAAGCTCTTTAAAGGACAAAAGCAGGCAGTGGATGAATTATTGAGAAATGCAGCAAAAGGCAGGGTAAGCCGCTGGATAGAAGAAAAGGGAGGACTGGAGGAAGTCCTTTCACGATCATTGAGTTCAGCCGTAAAGAAAGCTGCAGATCTTCAAGGAAACAACCTGTCTGAGTGGAAATGGGGAGACTATCACCAATTAGCCTTTTCCCATCCGCTTTCAAGTGTAAAACCTTTAAACTTCTTGTTTAATAGAGAAGGGCGGATTCCTGTTGGAGGAAGCTCAGTCACTGTCCAGGCAGCAGCTAATAAAGAAGATGGCACAGTAAATCATGGGGGCTCGTGGAGATTTGTAATGGATACGCAAAACATGAATACTGCCTATCACCTTGTGGGACCAGGACAATCAGGACATCCTCTAAGCCAGTGGTATCATGACCAGATGAACGGCTGGGCAGAAGGGAACTATCATAAGACAGCTCTCAATGAAGAGAGGACCAAGCATACACTTTTATTAAAACCTTGAAAAAGCTTCCCAAAAATCATAAAATGTTTCTTTTTGTTCATAGTTTTTTCATATTTTTCATGTACAATATTAATCATACAGGCAGGGAAAAAGGAGTTTTTCAAATGGCTAAAAAGCAGCTGGTTGATTTGGTAAACAGATTAAAGAAATCCGGTATTAAAGTAAGCTTTTCAAAGCCAAGATCAAAAACTTTAATACTCATTAACCAAAACAAAAATTTATCTTCTTCTGCGAATTAGGTTAAAAAAGTGGCGGATCCAGAGTCCGCCACTTTTTTATTATATTTGCTTCATAATCTTATTGAAAACATCATTCTTATCAAAATCTTCTCCCATTGGGAACTTCTTAATAAACTTATTATTTTCGTCAAGCAAATAGACAAAGGTGCTATGAACGTAGAAACCATCACCGGGATCACGGTATTGAAATTGAAACGTGTTAGCGAGCTCCTGAATTTCAGACTGATCTTTTTTCAGTTTATCAGGCTCTGCAGTAAGAAAGACCCAATCCCCATCATTTTCGACTTCAAAGGTATTTCTATATTTTCGAAGGACCTCTGCGGTGTCTCTATAGGGGTCGATCGTTACAGTAATGAATTGAACCTTCTCCCCAAAAACACCCTCTTTGCTAAGATCACCTTTCAGCAGATTCATCCTTTGTGTAGTAGTCGGACAGATATCCGGACAGTGCGTATAAATAAATTCAACAAGCTTCAGCTTTTTATCCGATTCCGCAAAGTCATATAACTTCTCATCATCGGTTAAAAGTGTAATATGATCAGGAATCTTGGCTGTCATATCACGAATAATAAAAAAGAAATTCCGGCTGCTATGCCTAATATTACAATAATCGCGGATATAATATAAACTTTTTTCATTATTTCCCCTCCCAATATAAGGATAAATAATATCCATCAAAATTCCTATGGATAATCTGTGAACTTATTCTTAATACAGGGGAAATTAAAGTGAAGCAACCAAAAAAGGAACCCCGCAAGGTTCCTTTTTTGGTTCGGCTATTATTTCATTGAAATCCAAACACTCTTAACTTCTGTATAGTTATCCAGAGCGTATGATCCCATCTCACGGCCGATTCCGGATTGCTTGTAGCCGCCAAATGGAGATGCAGCGTCAAAGGCGTTGTAGCAGTTCACCCAAACTGTACCTGCGCGGAGTTTGTTGGCCACATAGTGTGCATTTGCCACATCACGAGTCCAAACACCTGCAGCTAAACCATATTCACTGTTATTTGCCCGGTTAATTAATTCGTCTAAGTCATCATAAGGCATGGCCGAAATAACCGGTCCGAATATTTCTTCCTTCGCAATCGTCATTTCGTCACGAACATCAGCAAAAATAGTAGGGGAGACGAAGTAACCTTGCTCTTGCGGTTTGTCGCCTCCTGCTACAAGCTGGGCACCTTCGCTAAGGCCTTTTTCAATGTACCCAAGAACGCGGTTTTGCTGCTCAGCAGAAACAAGCGGGCCAATTTCTGTGTCAGCATGAATACCGGCACCTTGTTTAATTTTTTTGGCATGTGAAGCCATGTCAGCTACAACATTATCAAACTGCTTTTTTTGTATGAAAACACGGGAGCCGGCACAGCACACCTGACCCTGGTTGAACATAACACCGTTCAGAGCTCCTGGAATAGCCTTTGATAAATCAGCGTCTGGCAGAATGATATTTGGAGACTTACCGCCAAGCTCAAGCGTAACGCGCTTTAAGGTTTTTGAAGCATTGGACATAATCAGTTTGCCTACTTCAGTAGAACCAGTAAACGCTATTTTATCTACTAAGGGATGATCGACAAGCGGCTGGCCAGCTGTTTCACCGAAACCTGGTACAATATTGACAACCCCTGGAGGGAAGCCGGCTTCATCCATTAGTTCAGCAAGATATAGAGCAGAAAGAGGTGTTTGCTCTGCTGGCTTAAGAACAACCGTACATCCTGTTGCAAGGGCAGCACCCAGCTTCCACATTGCCATAAGAAGAGGGAAGTTCCAAGGGATGATTTGTCCCACCACACCAACTGCCTCATGGCGAGTATAGTTGAAGAATGGCCCGCTGACAGGAATAGTCTGGCCGACAATCTTCGTAGACCAGCCTGCATAATAGCGCATATGTTCAACAGCCAGAGGAATATCGGCATTAGTTGTTTCACGAATCGGCTTACCATTATCCAACGTCTCAAGCTGTGCTAATTCTTCACTGTTTTCTTCCATAAGATCAGCAAGCTTATACATCAGGCGGCTGCGCTTAGAGGCGCTCATTTTTGACCATTTGCCTTCATCAAAAGCCTTTCGGGCTGCTTTTACTGCAAGATCAATATCTTCTGCACCGGCTTCAAAAACAGAAGCAAGAACTTCCCCTGTAGCCGGGTTATACGTATCAAACGTTTTCTGTGATTTGCTTTCAACAAATTCACCATTGATATATAATTTCTTCTTTCCGCTTAAAAACTTTTCCACCTTTTCTTTTAAACCTGCAGTTAGCTGACTCATATAATTCCTCCTTAAAATAGTAGTCTATGTATTTCCATGGTGCAAAACTTTTAGAAGAATACTTATGGTAACGCTTACAACAATACTTTAACATTAACAAAAATATAAAATCAACTCTGAATTAAAATAATTTTCAGATAATGTTCGACAATTCTCGCCTGTTCCCAAATTTTATCAATAAAAAAGCATACCGGATTAATCCAGTATGCTATAAAACTATTAAATTAACATTCCTGCAATTGCTGCACTTAATAGAGAAGCAAGTGCTCCAGCTATTACTGAACGAATTCCAAGCTTAGCTATATCGTTCCTGCGGTCAGGGGCAAGGTTGCCCAGTCCGCCCAGAAGAATGGCCATAGAGGAAATGTTGGCAAATCCGCAAAGCGCGAAACTCACTACTGCAACAGTCTTAGGAGACAGGCTGCTGATTTCCGGTGCGAAAGCTGAATAAGCAACAAATTCATTCAATACGAGCTTTTGGCCGATATACCCGCCAGCCTGTACAGCTTCAGCCCATGGAACACCTACTGCAAATGCAAGAGGGGCAAAAACAAAACCAAGAATGGTTTCCAGTGTAAGATTTTCAAATCCGAAAAGCCCGCCTGCAAATCCGATAATTCCATTGATAAGAGCAACCAGAGCGATAAAAGCTAGAAGCATAGCACCGATGTTTAATGCAAGCTGAAGTCCCACACTTGCACCGCGTGCCGCAGCGTCTACCACATTTACAGATTCAGTATCTTTTTCAATAGTTATGTCGTTTGTTGTCTCTGATACTTCTGTTTCAGGTATCATAATTTTAGCGAGGACAAGGCCGGCAGGTGCAGCCATGAAGCTTGCAGCAAGCAAGTATTCCAATGGTACCCCAAGAAGGGAGTATCCTATAAGTACTGAACCGGCAACTGATGCAAGGCCTCCGGTCATAACAGCAAACAGTTCAGATTTCGTCATTTTATTCAGGAAAGGGCGGACAATTAATGGAGCTTCCGTTTGTCCGACAAAAATATTGGCTGCTGCAGACATGGACTCTGCCTTGCTTGTTCCAAGCAGCTTGGACAAACCTCCGCCAATGACCTTTATAATTATCTGCATAATCCCGGTATAATAAAGAACAGAGATAAGGGAAGAAAAGAAGATAACTGTAGTCAGCACCTGGAAGGCAAATACCATTCCTACTCCTGAACCTTCCTGGAACAAGCCTCCGAATAAGAAATTTATTCCTTCATTGGCAAATCCGACAATATCATTTACTGCAAATGTCATTTTTTCTAATACTTTTTTCCAAGTTCCCATTTGAGAACTGCAAAGGCAAATGCAAACTGGATAGCCAATCCGCCTAAAATTGTACGGAGATTGATTGCCTTTCGATTTGATGAAAGGAGGAAAGCAATCCCCAATACAGTAAGAACTCCTAATAAACCCCATATAAAACTCATGTTGACACCTCATTTGTTGAATTTAGAATAATGAAAACGTTTTTACGAAACGCCAAAAATATAGACCTCTCTTCTAAGAGGTTTGTGAATAGACGTCAGACATCTAACTTGATTACATGTCCATTTTACCATGAATCCGTTTGCAGTAAAGAGTTTTTTTCCTGCTAATTAAAATTTGTTGAATAACCTCCTATTTTTGTTCAGATTTTAAATGATTTAATCTCTTCCAAGAGGGCAATAACTGAAAAACATCTTATAGAGCCAAATTAAATAAATGAATCTTCGATTTTATTTTCATCCCTCCGTTATAATTGCCCATTCGGGACAAACATCATTTTCATACACTGTCACTAGATGTCAGGAGGTGTTGGAATGGGTGCAGGAGCAGGGTATGGCGGCGGTTTTGCTTTAATCGTTGTCCTGTTTATACTTCTAATCATTGTTGGTGCTGCTTTCGTTGGCGGAGGCTACTAATTATCTAAAAAAATGACAGCGCAAAAGATCTGCCCGTATTTGGGCAGATTTTTTGTTTTCAGCCTTCCTGTTTGCAATGGAACAGTATGATAATCAGTTAAATGTCCAAAATAAAGATAGTTCTAAATTAGAAGGAGGGATCCCATATGAATAAAAAGGACAAAAATGATGGCACAGATATTGCCGGCAGATATTATGAGACTGAAGATTATAACAGGAATGATCAGCTTTCATCCGGCCTGGCGACAACACATGAACAAGTGAGTGACGCATACATGGAAGGACAGGCAGATGCGGTAATTGAAGACGTTGTCGGGGTGGATATTTCCATTCCGCGCAAAGGGTATGATGAATAACACAATAGCAAGGAGGCAATGCAATGGCACCAAAAGATGCTCAAGATGATCTGGGCCAGTACAAAATGCCAGAAGTTCTCAGAAAAAGAGGACTTCCTCCTATCGGGTGGGATACCAGGCTACAACAGGGAACCAGACGCCTGGTGAACCTGAAGCAGGTAAGAGAACAGATCAAGAAAATTAAAATCTGGTCCGCATGGATTGCTGATTGAGGATTGCAGCGGTGATAAAATTTAAAATTAAAAAGAGAGGATGCCAGGTCATCTTCTCTTTTGTTTATGACTATATTTGGGGCCTGCACCTGAAAAAAGATTATTCCACTCGAATTTTTATTTTTTGCACAGCATTATATCCATAACCTTTTCTGTTCCAGTAAGGCTTTATTGGCTGGATATTGCCCTCTGAATCACTGGCCCTCACAAGAATGGTATGCTCACCCTTATATGCCTCCCAATCAAAATGCCACTTAACCCAGGAAAACTTCTCGTTTTCCCTGTGTTTGAGTGAGGTCTTTCTCCATGTATCCCCATGATCAATGCTTATTGCCACCTCATTAATTGCTCCAGTGCCAGTCCAGGCAATCCCTCTTATTGTGTGAAATCCTTCTTTAATAATGGAATAATTCAATGGCTGCTGGATTGTGCTATTAACATTAATGGCTGTAACAGGCCTTTTATCCAGATCGCTGTCTTTATAAGGATAATATACATAATCTTTTGATTGAAAAGGCCCATTAAATTCATGCTGAATAATAAAAATATTCCTAAGCCACTTAACGGAGGCCATTGCATACCATTGGGGCACGATTAGCCTGAATGGATAACCTTGCTTATACGGTAGGGGCTTGCCGTTAAACTCATAAGCTACTATCGTATCTTCGTGGAGTGCCTTTTCAATTGGTAGGCTTCTGGCAAAGTAAAAGGATTCATTCAAATCTTTTCGCTCACCAAAATCCAATCCTGCGAACACAGCTTCTTTGCTTCCATCCAAAAGTCCGGCTTTATTCAGCAGTTCCTTCAAAGGCACTCCCTTCCATTTCCCCTGACTGACTGCTCCTTCTTCCCATTGCTCACCAAAAACCTTTGGTTTAAATTTCGCTCTGTTATTGCCAGCGCATTCCAGAGGGATCAGAATGGTTTTGGATGGGAAGCGGTAAAGTTCACTTAAAGATATTTCCATCGCTTTATTCACGTTCCCGCTAATGGACAAAAATAAATTCTGAGGGTTAATTAGCGGGTAGGAAAAATGGTTTCTTAAATAAAAATATTCTTGCGGTGTTTTCCAGCACTCCAAAAAATGAATGGGAGACTCCTGATTTTCAGGAGACAGACTTAGTGTTTTCAGATAAGGTGCTGAAAGCTGATTATTCATGAACCATCACCTCCATTCATAAATACAATGCAATCCCCAAGGATAGAACTATAAACATCAACAATTCATTTATACCAGCTAAGTTTAATACTCGCATTATGAGGAATAATCATTTATATAACATACTGAAGGGCGGTAAGGGAATGAAAGAAGAATTGAAGATAACAGGACACAGGCCATTTCCGCTGCCTGATAAACCCTGGGTTATGGAACAAATATGGAATGATGTTTTATTTGCTCATTGGCCAGTGCCAGCAGAAATATTGGAAAAACACATCCCTTCACAGTTAACATTAGATACATACAATGGTACAGCATGGATGGGGGTAGTACCTTTCTGGATCAGTAAAATGAGGGTGCGCGGCTTTCCGCCATTGCCGATTATGAAATCAATGAATGAATTGAATGTAAGGACTTATGTGGAATATGAGGGCATGAAAGGCGTATATTTTTTAGCCTGGATGCAGACAACTTTTTAGCCGTAACAGGGGCCAGAATGTTGTATTACCTTCCGTATATGAATGCCGAAATGCAAGTTAGTAAGTCTCAAGGACTAGTTAATTATGAAAGCAGGCGAACACACGGCCATTCAGAGAACGGCCAATTCAAAGCAAATTATAAGTCAATATCAAGCCCCTTCAACTCAAAACCCGGAACACTTGATGAATGGC
Organism: Cytobacillus pseudoceanisediminis; assembly: GCF_023516215.1. Classification (NCBI taxonomy): domain Bacteria; kingdom Bacillati; phylum Bacillota; class Bacilli; order Caryophanales; family Bacillaceae; genus Cytobacillus; species Cytobacillus pseudoceanisediminis. The sequence continues at coordinate 1,620,879 of NZ_CP097349.1, forward strand.
TGACTGAAAGGTATTGCTTATGGGTAACAAAAGGTGAAAAGGTTTTTCGCGGGGATATTCATCATACAAAATGGCAGCTGCATGAAGCTTCTTGCACGATACATCAAAACACTTTAGCTTCATTTTTGCCCCGAATTTACTTTAAAGGCGAACCGATCTTACACTACTCTCCGGAAAAACATGCTTATTTCTGGCCTTTAATAAAGGTTTCTTCATCATAACTAAAGAGTAATCCTATTAATGATGTAACCCATTCACTACCTCATTTCTTAAAGTAAATTTCTGCAAGCAGTTTTTTTGCTTCGTTATATGAAAGCCCTGATTGACTGTTCAGCCTTTTTACTTCATCAATATCAGTTCCTGCTATAGTAAGGTTTCTCTTTTTCTCTCGGCGGTCCATTGAATCACCTCCTATTCAAAATTGTTTAAAACATTTTCAATAATTTTTACCTTTCTTGTCCATACTAAGAAAAAAGGGGGCGTTTCCTATTTTTTTCAATAAAAAAGGCCAAGATGACAAGCCGGAAGTTGTAATGCTGGATACAGAGGTGTATTCCTGCAATAGCTGCAATGGCTGGATGAGAAAAGATTTTGCCTCTTCAGATTTAAAATGCCCATTATGCGGTGATGAAACAACTGCCGAGATGCGGGAATTGCCGCAAATTTTGTGATAATTAATTTTAGAAAGACTGTTGTCACCTGATAACAGTCTTTCTTATTTAATGATCTAAAAGTCTCCATACAATTCATGAAAGGCCTGTTCTGCATCATGTTCAGACGAAAACAACGCATCATCTTCTTCTATTAAATGGAAGGATTCATTAAGGAAGAGGGCCACTGCATTAGGGTCTTTAGGATGCGGTACAATTTCTGCCGGCCTGACATTTGCAACACTTGGAGTATGAGGGTTATGATAAATAACAAAAACCTCATCACCAGATTTAACCTTTTTAGGATCGATTGTCTCCATTCCATTCACTCCTTTTATTACAGGTTTTCGTTTTGCTGTCCAATTTCTTTCGCACCTATAATAGCATTTGCCGTTTCCTGCTGTTCATGTTCATCAACTGAATCCCCAGCTGCATGTTTTAAATTTGGAAAACTGCCACCCGTTTCAATGGTTACCATCTCTTCTTTTGGTGCATATGTCAGGTATTTTTCATCGTTATCTTTCATTATTAAAACTCCTTTTGTTATAGATATTCGAGCACCTTTCTTTAAAGTTTTCTCTCCGCATAGGTCTTATATTCAACCATATTAATCCTAATTCAAATGGGCAAAGTAACTATATAGGTCTTAAATGAGGTGATAAAAATAAAAGAAAATAAGGACTTGATAACAGCTATTCAAAAAGAAGCATTCTCTTTCACCGATTCATCCGGGCTTGACCGGATTATTCAAGCAGCCGGGGAAGCGAAATTTGTTTTATTGGGGGAAGCTTCTCATGGAACATCAGAATTTTATACAGTAAGAGCAGAAATATCCAAAAGACTGATTGAACAAAAAGGGTTCAACTGTATCTCTGTTGAAGGAGACTGGCCTTCCTGCTTTACCATCAACAGGTATGTTAAGGGTTATGTGCATCTGAATCCCCTTGATGCACTCAAAAATTTTAACAGGTGGCCGACATGGATGTGGGCAAATGAGGAAATTAAAGATCTAATAACCTGGCTTAATAATCACAATCAGCTGATTGATAAACATGGCCTAAAGGCTGGTTTCTATGGCATCGATATATATAGCTTATGGGAATCGATGGATGAAATAATAAAACTTCTGGAGACAAAGGAAGCTGCAGAACTGGAAGCTGCTAAAAAAGCATTTGCCTGCTTTGAGCCTTTTCATCGGACACCTGAAAATTATGCAGTTTCTGCGGCATTTTATGGGGAAGGCTGTGAAAAAGAAGTAGCCGAACTTTTACTTAAAATAAAAAACAAGTGGGGGCATACCAGGAGCTACGAAGAAGAATCACTGAACCTTATGCTAAATAGCCTTGTTGCTGTAAATGCAGAAAACTATTATCGAGCAATGGTAAAAGGCGGGCCTGATGACTGGAATATTAGGGATCATCACATGGTAAGTGCCATAGAGGAGATCTCCAAATATTATGGAGAAGATGCCAAGGTCATCGTATGGGAACACAATACTCATATCGGAGATGCAAGAGCAACAGATATGAAAGAAGAGGGACTTGTTAACGTTGGGCAAATCCTTCGCGAGAAATATGGGGAAGATCAGGTTTTCGCACTCGGGTTTGGTACACACTCAGGCACTGTTATCGCAGCGGAACAATGGGGGAATGAGCTACAAGTTATGGAAGTACCTCCAGCACAGACAGGAAGCTGGGAGGATACGCTTCGCAAGGCTGGCCCTGGAGATAAAATTTTGTTGTTCACCGATGATAACAGGGAATTATTTAATGAATCTATCGGTCATCGAGCCATTGGAGTCGTATATAACCCTGAATATGAACAATACGGGAATTATGTGCCTACGAAAGTCTCACTCAGATATGACGGTTTCATTTATATAGAGAAAACCCGTGCCTTAAAGCCAATTAATATACCAGTAACAATATTATAATTGCAATTACAAACAAAAAGACCCACTATCTCATATTTACCCTCCATGAATTCGAGGATGTGCTTAGAGGTTACTGATCCTCATATAAACCGATTATTTCTATATAGCCAGAGATCAAAAAAAGCCTCTAATGGAGTATGTATATTTAACCTGAAAACCCCTCCGGAATATCGGAGGGGCTTATTGCTACATGTAGCTGTTTTCCAATTCATCCACTAAGGTCCCCACATAGCTTACGGCTTTGCGGATTGGATCTGGCTTGGACATATCAATGCCTGCGCTCTTAAGGAGATCGAGCGGCTTTTTCGTTCCGCCAGCTTTTAAAACATCAAGCCAGCGTTCAATGGCAGGCTGGCCTTCCTCTTGAATGCTCTGTGCCATAGCTGTGGAAGCAGTCAAACCAGCTGAATAAGTATATGGATAGAGTCCCATATAATAATGAGGCTGTCTCATCCAGGTTAAAGCCGCCTTATCATCCAGTTCAACCGTATCACCCCAGAATTCAGCAAGTGTTTCCATCTTTTGATCTGAAAGTGTTTTTGCCGTTAACGGAATCCCTTGATCAGCAAGATTATATATTCTTCGCTGATATTCTCCCTCGAGAAGGTGTGTGACAAAGTTGTGATAATAAGTTCCCAGCAGCTGAAGAATTACCCAGCGCTTCATTCTCATATCCTCAGTGCCTGCCATTAAATGCTGTCCAAGCAGCAATTCGTTAAGTGTTGAGGGAGCTTCTACAAAGTAGGTTGATGGGCGGGTATTCATTATACGCTGATATTTATTGGCCAAATAGAAATGACCCGCATGCCCAAGCTCATGAGCGAGAACAAAAGCACCGCGCATCGTGTCTGTCCATGTAATCAGGATGAATGGATGCGATCCATATGGACTTGAACAAAATGCACCTGTAGATTTCCCTACATTGTCAGCCAAATCAACCCAGCGTTCAGTCAAGCCTTTCTTCATTATATCCGTATACTCAGGTCCCATTACTTTGAGAGCCTCTAATATGACTTTTGATGCTTCTTCAAATGTTGTTTCAGGATTGAACTCCGGATCAAGAGGAGCCTTCAGGTCACAAAAAAGCATCTTATCCAATCCCAGAACTTTTCTCTTTAACTGAGCATATCTGCGCATATGGGGGGCAAGCTCTTTTTGGATAATATTCAGCTGATTGTTGTACATTTCCTCTGTAACATGCTGGGAATCCAGGAGCATTTGTGTGGCTGAACTGTACTTCCTCAGCTTAGCAAGTGTTACCTGTTTTTTCACCTCGGCAGAATAGGCAGAGGCAAATGTATTCTTATAGTTTTCCAGTGAATCTGTAAATGAGACATAGGCATTCCTTCTGATGGCAGTATCTGACGAAAACTCATAACGATCTTCGTAAAGAGCAAAAGAGTTTGGCAAATCGTTTCCTTTACTGTCTTTAAAAAAGGAAAATGGCATGTCAGCAAGTTTTGCAGCCTGATACATATTATACGGAGCTCCAAATACTTCCCCCAATGCTGCCAGGGCTTCTTCCGTCTCTGGAGAAAGCCTGTGCGTCTTCGATTTAAGAAGATCTGTCAGCTGTTTTCTGAAAGGTTCAAGGCCGCTTTCATCGTCTATGTATTTTTCAATCGTGCCTTCAGGTAAGGACATTAATTCAGAGTCAATAAACGAAAGAGCAGAGGCTGCTTTTGCTTTTAAAGATGCAAGTATGGATGAATTTGCCTGATTGCGCGGATTTGTTCCATCCTCCGACTGGCGCAAGCTAGCATACGTTCCAGCTTGAACCAAACGGATGGAGAGCTTTTCCTGAGCGGAAAGGCAGCCCAGTAATATTTGCGGGCCTTCATGGAGCTTTCCCTTGTACTGCTCAAAAACAGCAAGGTCTTCATCTATACTTCTCACTTCTTTATGCCAATCTTCCTCTAAAGCAAATAAATCCTCCACTTTCCATGTACGATCTTCCGGTACTTCAACACGCTTTAATCTGGTTACTGCTGTTTGAACCATTTAGCGATCCCTCCTATTTCGATTCTCTAAATATAGAGTTTATGGAACAATTATACAGGATGGCCTTGTAAATTTATAGACTTTTCAAACATTTTAAGTTTCACTGTACTATAACATCCTGAGTTTTCTTGTTAGTGGCCATATAGCAGTAAATAAAAAAGCGGAGGGCCTGAAGCCTTCCGCTGATTGTGCTATTCCATTTTTTTTGAAAGACAGCGATCACATTCCATCAGATAAGATTCGGCCTGTTCCTTGACTGTTTGGCCGCACTCCGGACATACCTTTTTGGGAAGAGTTCTAAAAAATTCAACTGGACTTTTAATCATGAAATTTCCTCCTTTTTATAATACAGTTAATCGTGTTTTCATCTGTTGTAGTACAGTATATACCAAACAAAATTAAATGTGAAGTGGTTTGATTAAATTTTTTAAAAATTTTATCTATTATATTTATTGGTGCAAATTAAGATTTTGGATCGATTTGGACAGAGGGGATATGAATGACGAGTCCGAAGTTGATCATCATTCAGACAGAAGAAGGGGTAATCCGGAGGTATGAGTCCGAAGTCAGTAACCATTCGGACAGGAAAAGCGAAAATCGGAGGTACGAGTCCGAAGTCGGTCCCTATTCGGACAGGAAAAACGGAAATTCGGAAGTATGAGTCCGAAGTTAGTAACCATTCGGACAGAAGAAGCGGAAGGCTGGAGGTACAAGTCCGAAGTCGCCACCCATTCGGACAGAAGAAGGGGTAATCCGGATGAGCAAGTCCGTAGTTGGTCATCTTTCGGACAGGAAAAGTGGATATCCATTGGGGAGAGTCCGAAGCATGAGGTAAAGTCATCTAATAATTTCTAGCCATACAGCAAAAGGTCTATCTGTACTAATGAACTTCTGACTTTATTTCGCCGGGCCTCTTCCAAGGCTGTAATGATTGCATTACAATCATATTTAATACAGTAATAATGAGGAGGCTAACAGCCTGCGATGACTGAGATAATTGAATCTTTTAATCCAATATTAATATTTGTAGCGGTTATACTGACCATTATGGCTTCCTATACAGCATTAGATTTATTTACATTGATTAAATCATCTGAGAGAAACCAGAAGTTTTTGTTCTTAGGCGGAACTTTTTCCCTTGGAATCGGGATATGGATTATGAACTTTATTGGCATGATCGCCATCAACATAAACGCTTCAGGAAGTTATAATATTCCGCTTACCTTATTGTCCATGATTTTTGGCATTTCATTTACCGGTATGGCCTTTAATAGAGTAATCGACAGGCAGCTGAAAACAGGCAATCTATTTGCGGGAAGCTTCTTTTTAACTATGGCAGTCCTATCTATCCATGTAACAGGTATGTTTGCTGTGGGGATGAATGTGCAGTTTTCCCCCAGCATATTCCTCATTTCAGCACTGATCATTTTTGTTTCTTTTTTATTTTCACTATGGATGCTCTTTTATTCGAAAAGTCTTTCGTACTCCAGACCTATCTGGATCAAGCCCTTAAGTGCACTCATATTCACCGGAGCCATTGTGGAGGGTTATTTTCTGCTGATCCGATCGTCATCATTCTATTCAAATGGGGAAATTAGCAGGGGAGGCTCTCCGGAGACTTCTCTGATTTATCTTGTATTTTTTGCAGGGATTCTTATCCTGAGCGGGCTTATTGCTTCAAGCACTTTAATCAGCAAGAGGCTGGAAGCAAGCGACACCCATTTACATGATATTCAGGCTGCTCTTGATGAATCATCTATAGTGGCTATTACAGATCCAAAGGGCGTTATCACTTATGTGAATGATAAATTTGTTGAGATATCTAAATATGAAGAACATGAACTGCTTGGCAAAAATCACAATATCTTAAATTCGGGTTTTCATCCGCCGGAATTTTTCAAGATCTATGGAAAACAATTGGATCAGGGGAAATATGGAAAGGGGAAATACGCAATAAAGCGAAAGACGGAAGCTTTTATTGGGTTGATACTACAATTGTCCCTTTTCTCAATAAAAAGAATAAACCCTATCAGTATGTTTCCATCCGGACAGATATATCGGCATTGAAATCTGCTGCAGCCAGCCTTAAAAGTTCCCTGAAAGATGTAAACGATATTAAATTTGCGCTTGATCAGTCTTCTATTATTGCCTTTACAGATGAAAAAGGAACAATAACCAATGTAAATGAGAAGTTTTGTGAAATCTCCCAGTACAGCAGGGAAGAACTGATAGGACAGAATCATTCCATCTTAAATTCAGGACTTCATTCAAAAGAATTCTTTAAGAACTTATGGAAAACAATTGGCCAGGGAGAAGTCTGGAAAGGAGAAATACGCAATAAAGCAAAAGACGGATCTTATTACTGGGTTCATACTACGATTGTGCCGTTCCTGAATGCAAACGGAAAACCTTATCAATACTTATCAATAAGAAACGATATAACTGAGAGGAAAAAACTGAAGAAGTATTGCATCAACAGGATAAACTGGCAGCAGTGGGCCAGCTTGCTGCAGGGGTTGCACATGAAATCCGCAATCCGCTCACAACCATGAAAGGATATACAGAATTCCTGAAGCTGGAAGAGACACATGAAGAGCGGCAGGAATACTTAAGCATCATTTTGGATGAAATTGACCGGGTAAATAATATAGTAGAAGATTTTATGGTTCTCGCTAAGCCGAAAGCCGCAGAACTGGAAGAAAGAGATATCATACCCATTATAAAAAATGTCGTTTCTTTTTGGAATTTGAAGCCCGAAATAGAAACGTGAAAATTGGTTTCGAATATCAACAGGATATCATTCAAATTGAATGTGACGAAAATCGGCTAAAACAAGTCTTGCTTAATTTTATCAAAAATGGAATTGAAGCGATGCCTGATGGAGGGAACATCACCGTTAGAGCTGGTATCATAAATAACCAGGTTCAAATTGCAATAAAGGATACAGGAGTAGGAATCCCGCAGGAAAAACTGAAAAATATCGGAGAACCTTTTTTACAACCAAAAATGGGAACGGCTTAGGCCTGATGGTCAGCTTTAAAATTATCGAAAGCCATAACGGAAAAGTATTTATCGAGAGTGAATTAAATAAAGGTACAACATTCAATATTGTTCTGCCTGCGAAATCTGCATAGCCAATCCCAAAAGGATTGGCTTTTTTGTTAGAAAATAATTCCTGTCCTGTTTAATAATTGATTTTCCAATATATAGGAAAAATATCATAACATTGGAGAGATTCCCATGATATCAAGGAAAAACATGAATTTGGCTTTATAGTGCCCTTTTCTCTGAAATATGTTTGTTATCGTTCTGTTATGTGCGTAACGGGATTATTATCTGTTTGTTCTTTTTTAGTAAAGATTCCATGTTATTATTAATCCCGTTAGCTAAAAACGAGCTATACGGGAGGTTTTAACAACATGAAAAAATCAATTTTATCTTTTGTAGCTGCTGCGGCAATCACCGGAACAGCAGGTGCTAATGTACAAGCAGAAGAAGTGACAGTCAAAAAAGGCGATACTCTTTGGGATTTTTCCCAAACATATAATACACCAGTTGATATGATAAAAGAATGGAATGGGTTGTCTTCTCATATCATCCATCCAGAAGATGTACTTAATGTATATCCGGAAAAGAAATACATAGTATCAAAAGGCGATACTCTTTGGGATATAGCAAGAGAACATAACGTCACAGCAGAGGCAATCAAAGAATGGAACAACTTAAGCTCTGATTTAATTCTGCCTGACAATGAATTAATCCTTTACCCGAATGCTAAAGCTGTTAACGCTGCAGTTGCTGAGGCTCCATCAACATCAGCTAAACCTGCAAAAACGGTTTCAGCTCCTGTGCAAAAGTCTGAACAGACTGTAGCAAAAGAAACACAGCCAGCTGAAAAAGCTGCACAGCCGGCGCCAGAAGCAAAGCCACAAGCAAAGTCAAATCCAGAACCAGAGCCTGCGAAACCTGCTGCGGAAGCTAAGCCTGCAACAGAGCCGGCCAAGGCTGAAGCGGAATCCAAGCCTGCTGCCGAAGCTGAAGCAGAAGCACCCGCTGAAACTGCAAATAATGAAACAGCTCAAAATGTGCTGAATATGGAAGCAACAGCCTACACAGCCGATTGTGAAGGCTGCTCAGGAATTACTGCTACAGGAATCAATTTAAAAGAGAATCCGGATCAAAAAGTAATCTCTGTGGATCCTAATGTGATACCACTGGGAACTAAAGTCCATGTTGAAGGTTATGGTAATGCTGTAGCAGGTGATACTGGCGGAGCCATTAAAGGCAACAAGATCGATATCTTCATGCCATCTCAGGAAGACGCAATCAATTTCGGCAGAAAAACAGTTAAAGTTACAATTCTAGATTAATACTAGAAAAGAAGGCACCTTTTTGGGTGCCTTCTTCAGACTGTCGACAAACTCGATGAAAATCGTGCTTGTCTGCAGTCTTTTTTATTTTAAAATAGAAGTAATACAATGCTTGAGGTGATTTAAATGCTTTCAAAACATAATCCAATTCAACGGGATCAAATTGAAATGGTTGCTTTAGACGAACTTGTACCGGCGGACCATTTGGTCCGCAAAATTGAAGCGGCGATTAATTTCTCATTCATCTATGACTTGGTAAAAGATAAGTATTCAGAAAAAGGCCGCCCAAGTATTGACCCTGTAATATTAATTAAACTCACATTTATTCAATATACCTTCGGTATTCGCTCCATGCGTCAAACAATTGAAGAATTGAAAACGAATATGGCTTATCGATGGTTTTTAGGATATGGCTTTCACGATAAAGTTCCTCACTTCTCAACTTTCGGTAAAAATTATGAGCGCCGATTTAAAGACACCGATCTCTTTGAACAAATATTTTACCGAATCTTAAAAACCGCAGCTGAAAAGAATTTAATTAGTGCTGAACACGTTTTTGTAGATTCTACTCATGTAAAAGCGAGTGCAAATAAACGCAAATTTGAAAAGAAAGTTGTTCGAAAAGAAACCCGTGCTTATCAAGAACGCCTTCAAGAGGAGATTAACCAAGACCGCGAGGATCATGGAAAAAGCCGTTTCCACCTGATAAGTTTGATAAAGAAGAATACAAAGAAATCAAGGAAAGTACAACAGATCCAGAGAGTGGCTACTATGTAAAAGATGAGCGTACAAAACAGTTCGCTTATTCTTTCCATGCGGCTGCAGACCGCAACGGCTTCGTGTTAGGCGCAATTGTAACCCCTGGTAACACGCATGATAGTCATATTTTAGAGCCATTGGTAGAACAAGTCATTGAGAAAGTTAGTAAACCAAAAGCTGTTGCGGCAGACGCAGCCTATAAAACACCTGCTATCACGAGCTACTTATTGAAAAACGACATCACACCTGCTTTACCTTACACACGACCTCGCACAAAAGAGGGTTTCTTCAGAAAACATGAGTATGTTTATGATGAGCATTTTGACTGTTACATTTGCCCAACTGGTGAGATATTAAAATATACTACAACTACAAAGGAAGGCTATCGTCAATATAAATCAGATCCTCGAATTTGTGCTGGATGCCCTTTCTTGTCTCAATGCACACAGAGTCAAGCACATCAAAAACTGATTCAACGTCATGTGTGGGAGGAACATGTGGAAGAAGCAGATCATCTTCGCCACCATCAAGACGTCAAACCGATCTATGAAAAACGCAAAGAAACAATTGAACGAGTATTCGCAGATGCAAAAGAAAAGCATGGCATGCGTTGGACAACCCTCAGGGGACTTAAAAAAATGTCGATGCAGGCGATGCTTACTTTCGCTGCCATGAATTTGAAGAAAATGGCCAACTGGACTTGGCAAGGTCCAGAAATGGCCTAAATGATAACCTCGGAGAGGTCTGCAATTCTCTGTAACTACTTGAAGTCCTACAAAAAATCAAAAAAAGAGTTCGGAATGAGACTATTCCGAACTCTTTTTGTCTACAAACTGAAGAAGGCACCTTTTTGGGTGCCTTCTTTTCTTTACTCTTTATCATTACTTCCTCTTGCTTTTTCCTCCTGATTTACAAAGAAACTATGGACTGGTTTTGCCAGCTGTTTAAAGCTTTTTTCAAATCGTTCAGAAAGGTGAGAGGCCCGCTCGTAAACAACCGATTTAAGATTGTCTAATTGCCTGCTGATTTTTTCTGTGATTGCTTCCTGGATTGCTTCCTGCCGGTTTAAGCGTTCCATTATCGACTTGCTGGCCTGTTCCTGTACACCAAGCTTCTTGTTTAATTCTTCTTTCATTTGCTCCTGTGTATTTAACTTTTTCTCAGCTTCCTCTGAAAATGCTGCAAACTGCTGCTCTAGACGTTCTATAACCTTATTATGATAAACTTCCTGTAAACCAAAGTTTTTATTTATTTCTTCTTTTATTTGCTCCTGTATTCCATAATTCTCAGCTTTTTCCTCCGAAAATGCAGAGAACTGCTGTTCTAAACGTTCCATTACTGTATTATGAAATACTTCCTGAACATCAAGCTTTTTGCTTAATTCTTCTTTCAGTTCTTCCTGAGCTTTAAAATTTGAAACAGCTTCCTCAGTAAAAGCGTCAAATTTATCAAACTTCCGGGAAAGTGCCTGAGTTGCCGCTTCCTGGAATGATACTTGTTCTAGTATCTTCTGATTTACCTGCTCTTCATTTTCAAGAGTTTCCATTATTGCTTTATTTAGTTCCTCCAGTGCAGCCAGCCTTTTATTCAAAGTATCATTTTCCTTTTCGCACTTGTTCATCATTTCCATAAAACTTATTAAAAAAGCATCCTGCTTTTCAAGCTTAGCTGTCAAATGCTCAATATGATAATTTTGTTTTCCAGCTGCTTTTTTTACAAGTTTACTCAAGTCAGAAAAGGAATCATCGAGCTGATTTTTCATATTTTCATATGTTTCGGATATACGGGTATTAACAGTTTGCTGTTCTTTCAGTACTTCCTGGAGAAAGTTCAGCCGATAAGTACCCTGATTGGAAACAGTGTCAGAATGGCTTAGATAAAGCTTAGGGTTTCCATCCGCATTTGATTGTTTGGCCATAGGAACACTCCTCAGTTTTAACTTTTATAATAGCCTATGCCAGCCCTTTTGAGAGGGATGGGCACTATCCTATAAAACCTGAACAATTCAAATTTGATGCTGATAAGCATAGTGAGCATGAGGGTCCCGATTCCACGAAATTTCGCAAATCGTACTAAAAAGTGTTGCAAAAAATTGAAAAAATAGGTAAATTATTAATTGTCAGTAAATTGGCAGGCGATGTCATGGATCTGAATACATAGGGAGTCAACCAAAACTACCTCTAAAACAAAAAGAAAGAGAGGACCATCACATGAAGAAATTATCTTTCTTGATTTCAGCAGCTGCACTGACATTAATGCTTGGAGCATGCTCAAACGAAGAGGCTTCTAAAGGGGATGAAAAGGAAGAGGCCACAGCTGAGACGACTGAGGCCGCTGATGAAGGCAAAGAAGTGCGCTCAGCTCTTTTAAGCTATCAGGGAGAAGTGACAAAGGTAATTCGAAACACAGATGCAAACTTGACCGCTGAAGGTCAGGATCCAGCTGAAGCAGCTGCAGCTTTTGAAAAGGAAGCGAAAGCCGTGTCTGTACCAGAAGAATTAACAGACTACACTAAGGATATTGAGGCGGCGGTTGATAGCCTTTCTCAATACTATGCTAAAAAAGCTGAGCTGGTAAAAGCAGGATCCCAGGATATGTCGGAAGCAGAGCCATTTAAAGAGGAATATATCAATTCAATGACTAAAGTTTTTGAAGAAGTGGAACTATCTGCTCCAGCTTTTAACAGCGTTTTCCAATAAATGCCCAGCAAACAGCCCTATTCGATTTTGAATAGGGCTGTTTGTATATATTAAGGCACATCATGCCCCATTGAACTTTGAAAAATCTCAAACCACTGATCCCTGTTAAGTTTGTAAGACAATGAACCGGCTGCACGTTCAATTCTTTCAATCTTGCCGGACCCGACAATTGGCATGATTCGGGCAGGATGATTTAAGAGCCAAGCAAATAAAACTTCATCAATATCACTTGCCCCGATTTCCTCTGCGACTTTATGTAATGCCGCTTTAAGGCGTTCCGGTTTTTCTTCAGTACCGCTGAAAATTTTCCCGCCAGCCAAAGGGGACCAGGCCATCGGTGCGATTCTTTTTTCCATGCACAGATTTAATGTGCCATCCTCATAGTTCTCCAGATGATAGGCAGAAAGTTCAATTTGATTTGTAATCAGATCCATATCAAGATATGACTGAAGCATCGTAAACTGATGGCGTTTAAAATTGGATACCCCAAAATGCTTTACCTTACCAGCAGCCTTTAAAACTGAAAATGCCTCAGCAACTTCTTCCGGATCCATAAAAGGATCAGGACGATGAATGAGCAGGGTATCTATGTAATCTGTTCTCAGATTTTGCAAAGATTTCTCAACCGAAGCAATAATATGTTTTTTTCCTGTATTGTAATGATGGGATTTATGCTCAGGGCGATTTGGTGACTGGAGTACAATCCCGCATTTCGTTACAATCTCCATTTTTTTGCGGAGCTCCGGCTTTTTCTCAAGAGCCCTTCCAAACAGGCTTTCACATGTATAGCTGCCATATATATCGGCATGATCAAATGTCGTTATTCCCAGCTCCAAACACTTTTCTATTAAGGTGATTAATTCTTCATCTGATAATTTCCATTCATCCAGTCTCCATAGACCATGTACGATTCTTGAAAACGACAGATCCTCTGCCATCTGCACTCTATCCAAAAGTATCATCTCCCAATTTTTTTCGCACTGTTATTATCTCTGAAAATGCAAAGAATACCAAGTTAAACGTTCTTCGGCATTGCAAAGGGTGCTGGATCATCATAAATTAGAGGCATAAAAATAAGAGGCAACTGTTTTGTCACCTCATTTTTATCCGCATATTTTCTGCAGCGGTTCAACCATTTGTTCATGCAGAATCATAATTTTTGATGGGTATGAACAATGCTCTCTATAAGCTGTTTGAAGTTCGTGATAAAAAGTGGTTAATTCCTCAACATTGGAAATCAATTCTTTATCAAAAACGCCTGACCGGCTGAGAAGGATATTCTCATATTTTTCAACAAGCTTTTTAGTTTTCTTTATCAATTTCCAAGCATCTTTCATACGAAAAGCATCATTTAAATGGGAATAGAATTCTATCAAGTCTTTTTGGAAAATATTCTTAAGTTCCTGGCTGAGCCTTTCAATAGGAGGAAGTTCAGCTTCCTGAAATATAAACTGCTGCAGCATAATGAAATCGGTCTTTACATTCTGTTCTTCAAATGACTGATATATCCGTAAAGTATTATAGGCGTCATACATGGGATGATGGGGTTCTCCAATAAAAGAAAGGTCATAGAAAGACAATGCTTTTTCCACTGAAGCTGCAGTCCGGGAAGCTCTTTTTGTGAAAATAGCCTGAAAATCGACATATCTTTTGGTAATCTTATCAATCGTAGCTTGGGGAAGATTATGCCTGAAAGCATCGGCTTTTAATCTTAAGATGTCACTGGTCGACCAGGAATAGAATCTTGCTTTTTTAACTCCGCCGACCCAAAAGAGAAAATCTTTAAACACCTCAGAAAAGTCATCTGCTGTTTTTAAATCAGAATCGGATATCCCCGTCAATTCTTTGCAGAATGGGCTAAGCGGCGAGTCCTGCTGCGGACGAATGAACCTGTCAAATCCAGTTACCTTACCTGTTTCAAGTTCAACTTTTACAGCACCAAGGCGAATGGCTTCCATATCTTCAAAAAGCATACCATTTTTGCTGCATAGCATTTCAAAATCAAAGAATATCAGCTGTTTTAGCTCGGCCATACGCCTTCCCCCTTTATAATATCCAGCTATCCAACAAGATATTATAAAGAATGACGGGCAAAAAAGGAAGGAACAGAATTATCCATCAAGATATTTGGCAGGAATGAAACTTTTTCCCAGTGCAATGGCAAATCGGTTTACGATTTCTTTTGAAACGTTTACACTTAAAGGGTACATAGTTTTCAGTCGCAAATATGATAGCGATTTCTCTAAAAATTATTGAACTTGAAAGGATGGATGAAGGATGGGTATTTCTTTATCGAAAGGGCAAAAAATTGATTTAACAAAAACTAACCCCGGGTTGTCTAAAGTAATAGTAGGACTCGGCTGGGATACGAATAAATATGATGGTGGCTTGGATTTCGACCTCGATGCCAGTGTGTTTTTATTAGATGCAAATGGCAAGTGTGCATCTGATAAAGATTTTATTTTCTACAACCAGCTTGAAGGCGGCGATGGCTCAGTCCTGCATACAGGTGATAACAGAACAGGTGAGGGCGATGGCGATGACGAGCAGGTTAAAGTTAACCTTAGTGCTGTTCCTGCCTCCATTGAGAAGATTTCTTTTGTCATTACGATCCATGATGGGGAAGGCCGCGGTCAAAACTTTGGTCAGGTCTCAAATGCATTTGTAAGAATCATTAATGAAGAAACAAATGAAGAATTAATCCGTTATGATTTAGGAGAAGATTTCTCCATTGAAACTGCCATTGTTGTAGGAGAATTATACCGTCATAATGGCGAATGGAAATTTTCTGCCGTGGGTTCAGGCTATCAGGGAGGACTTGCCCGTATTGCGACAGACTTCGGTTTGCAGGTAGGTTAACTTCCATTATTCCAGGCAGAGCAGCAGCTTTTCCCTGGCTTTCTCTTTAGGGTGTATTCCCCTCATATTGATGACCTGCCTAAAAAAAGGACCTGTGTTATGAAGGAGTGATGATCTTGGGTATACAATTATCAAAAGGTCAAAGAATTGATCTGACTAAAACAAATCCTGGCCTGACTAGAGCCATTATCGGGCTGGGCTGGGACACGAACAAATATAGCGGCGGTCATGATTTTGACCTTGACGCATCTGCATTTCTTGCAGATGAAACCAGTAAATGTGTAAATGACCATGATTTTATTTTCTATAATAATCTGCAGCATCCAAGCGGAGCAGTTATACATACAGGAGACAATCGTACAGGTGAAGGAGACGGAGACGATGAGCAGCTTGTTGTCGACTTTACCAAAATACCTTCACATGTTCATCGTATTGGCATAACTGTAACTATTCATGATGCAGAATTAAGGCAGCAAAATTTCGGCCAGGTTTCCAATGCATTCGTAAGATTAGTGGATGAATCCAATAATCAGGAGCTGCTGCGTTTTGATCTAGGAGAAGATTTTTCAATTGAAACAGCAGTCGTTTTCTGTGAATTATACCGCCACGGGAATGACTGGAAGTTCAATGCCATTGGCAGCGGCTTCTCAGGCGGCTTGGCAGCTCTTTGCCGCAACTATGGACTGCAGGTTTAATTTTCCTTCATGGCACCCAAATGGTTTGGGTGCCTATTTTGTTTGTCAAGTGAGAACCCTCAGCCAATGCTGATGGTTATTAATCCCATACTTAAAAAATTGCGAATGGGCAAAATAGGTGTGAGAAAAACCTTGAGAGGAAGGGATGCAGTATGTCACTTGAATGGTTTGACAGGGTAAGCGGTGAGTTGCAGGACCATCTTGAATCGATTTGCAGTAAATATGATCAGATTGGCCATATGTCGATTGACCGGGGTGCCAAGCATCCCAGAATGGAGTTTTTTATTGAAACCAGTGATAATGACAGAGAGTATTTTTGCACTCTATTCTTTGATCCGCATAATGAAGAATTCTATGTAGAAGACTTTGATTTTGAGCTGGGACATACTTCTAAAACCATGCTTTTTGATATTGAAGACATAATCGATACAGTCCACGAAAGCCTTCACGATTATATGAATGGCGAGGATGAAGATCATTTTGCATTTGAAGATGATGAAGAAATATATGTTTCAGAAGAGGAAGATTTCGACATTGACGACGAATATGACCTTGATGGCGAAGATGATATCTTTGAAGAAGTAGATGTAGAGTGGGAAACTCCTGAAGTAACTGCCTTTTTCAAGGAAGACGAAGTGGAGGTATCCTATCAGTTTGGAGTGGTCCAGGAAACCGGTGATGGAGTCCTTCGCAGGGTTAACCGCATTTGGACAGATGACGAAGAAATGATCAAAGATGAAGATCACTTTATCTTCAGCAAAGAAGAGGCAAGCACAATCATTGCCATGATCGCCAGCCACATGGATTCCCTGAGCGGGCATGAGGCTGATTATCAGTAATTATTCATACCGAAATGAACAAGTGGCTATCAAGAATTCTTGAAGCCACTTGTTTTTGTCATCAGCAGAAAAAGAAAAAACTCGTTCACCCTTCAGCCAGCACCGAATCACTCCCCTAATAAAAATCTTTTAAAATTTTACAATTGACTGTATTTCTCTGTTGGTACTAATCAGGCTTGACTCCCCCATAAACTGATTAAAAGCAGGTGAAAAGAGGTGCATCATGGGGATTCATATCGTTCAGGCAGGCGATAGCCTTTGGGCCATTTCTCAAAAGTATAATGTTCCTACCCTGGATATAAGAACGGCTAATGGCCTTGAGAACGGACCTGGTATCATCCCTGGTTTAGCGCTGTACATTCCTGAAAGCGGACCAGTTATCAGGTCTTATCTGGTAAAGCCGGGAGATACATTATGGAGCATTTCCCAGCGTTTTCAAACTACAATTAATCTTATCCTGTCAGCAAACCCGGAAATAAGGCCGGAGGGTCTATATATCGGGCAGAAGTTAAATATTCCATCACCAAGCAGATTAGTCATGAAAACATTAGGGTTCATAGTCCCGTATTCTCCTGATACTTTTTTACCCGCTTTCAGGGAAACAGCAAAGAACTTAACCTACATCGCCATTTCTGCCTATTCTTTAACAAGGGAAGGTTACGCATATATTGAACTTGACGATTCAGCCATATTGGCAGAAAGCCGCCGGCTGGATGTCATTCCGCTGCTGATGATCAGAAATCTTGCACAAGGTGAATTTAATGCAGAACTGATTGGCGGGGTGCTTGAAAGTCCGGCAAATAGGAGGAACTTAATCTTAAGCCTGATGAATTTTGTCACTCAAAAAGGTTATGGAGGCATCAGCCTGGATTTTGAATTTATCCCGCCGCCAAGGCGCCAGGATTTCAATTCATTCATTAGAGAATTAAAAAATGCCTTAGGTCCAAAAGTGCTTCATGTCAATGTACATGCTAAGACAGAAGATCTCCCGGCAAACCGGATAATAGGGGCATATGATTATAAAGCAATTGGGGAGGGCGCCGATATTGTTGCAGTCATGACCATGGACTATGGTTATCCCACTGGTCCTCCTAATCCCGTCGCTCCACTATGGTGGGTTGAAGAAGTCATTCAATATTCGATCACCCAGATTGACCCGAAAAAACTGCAAATAGCTTTGCCGTTATATGGATATGACTGGAGAACTGCGGATAATCTAACCCGCTCATTTTCCATGCAAGCCATTCAGAATTTAGCACTAAGCAGAGGAGCAGTTATTCAATTCGATGCTTATGCAGCATCCCCATGGTTCCGATATTGGAACGGAGAAGAAGAACATGTAGTCTGGTTTGAAGATATCCGCAGCATTACTGAAAAATATAAATTAATTGACCAGTATAATCTTTTAGGGATGACATACTGGCAATTAAGCTTGCGATTTCCTCAGAACTGGGCATTTGCGGATAAAAATTTTACTATTCTATAGCCCTTTTTAAAGAAGCTCCTTCATTTCTTCTTCAAAATAAAACATTTTTGGTTTTTCTTTAATCGTATATGTGTATTTCTTCATTTTCGCCACATAACAGGTTTTGTTGATCGTAACTTTCTCTCCCGTGTCAATCAGAATAACAATATCATTATGCTCAAACTTATTTCTGCGCTTCACACTGATCCCTCTTTCTTTACACATATAAAGTGTTATTAACACATTATCTCATACTTTTGTGGAATTAACCCTATTGATGTTAATGGAATCATTCAGGTTCCATTATTTTTTTTGCATATCGCCAAGTAAATGATATATTAGTCTAATTGAATACCATAGTGAACAAAGGAAGATACAAAATGACATCAACACTTGGCTTTATAAGAGAGTGGCAAAAAGCCATCCAGGCTGAGATCTTACATTTAAAAAAATATGGGAGTTCCCGCTACTTAATAATAAATGGACGGCAGCTTTCAAAATCAGATGCATATACCTATTTTTTTGATACACTTTCTGCCATTAAAATTCCAACTGGATCGTCCATAAAAATCGAATGGGGAAGAAAGAGAGTGGAAGGAAGAGTCCTATCTGCGGAAGGAAATAATGTCATAGTGGCATTAGAAGAGGATATTGGAATCGAGCTATCGGAAGCATATTTGCTTCATGATCCCTGGGAGCTATTGGATCAGCTTTTTCAGCGCTTAGAGGACATAAAAGACAGTAAAAGAAAAAGAAATAGGATAAAAAAATTGATGAATCCTTCCATGCCACCAAAGCACCCTGCCGATAAGGTAAAGACTGGTGCCCATGAATTGATTTTGCGTTCTAAGTACAATCCAGCCACTTATGTCTGGGGACCGCCAGGCACAGGAAAAACCTATACACTGGCACGTGTGGCCGCTAACAAATACTTTAAAGGACAAAGTGTTCTCATTCTGGCCCACTCAAATCAGGCAATAGATGTCCTAATGGCAGAAATTTCATCCTTTGCATCATGCAAACGAAAAATTCCTGATGGAGATCTGCTTCGTTACGGGTCACAAGTCGGTCCAGCACTATTCGATCATCATTCATTAACAGCCGAATATCTTTTAAATAAGCAGCATACAAATCTCTCGGAGCAAAAAGCTGCTCTATTTGAGGAACGCCGCCTGCTTAAACAGGATTTATCCCGATCCTTCAGCAAGAGAGATTCCGACCATCTTATTGAAATAGAAAAGAAGCTATCTGGAGTACTTGAAAAGATCAGGCAAAAAGAAATAGAGTTTGTAAAAAATGCTTCTATTATTGGAACAACACTGGCAAAAGCCGCAAGTGATCCGTCAATTTACGAGAAAAATTTTGATTTAGTCATCATCGATGAAGCCAGCATGGCTTATGTTCCACAGGCTGCCTTTGCAGCTTCACTTGGCAAAAGAGTCATCATTTGCGGGGATTTCAAACAGCTTCCTCCTATTGCTGCATCAAGACATAAATTGTCCGAAAAATGGCTAAGGGAGGATATCTTTCATCACTCTGGCGTGTCAGACGCAGTTAAGGATGGACACTTGCATCCGCACCTTTTTCTATTAAAAGAGCAGCGCCGTATGCACCCGGACATTTCAGCATTTTCGAATAAACATATCTATCATTCTCTTGTTGGTGACCATCCGGATGTTTTGGCTGCAAGAGCTGATATCGCTGCCTGCACGCCTTTTCCCGCCAAAGCCTCGATCCTGCTCAATACAGCCGGATCAGGTGAATATGGCATGAAAGATGGCAGTTCGAATTCAAGAATCAATTTATGGGATCTTTTGCTGGGATTTCAGTTAATACATGAAGCTTATACAGGAGGAAGCAGGTCCATAGGTTATGTCACCCCGTATCGGGCACAGGCATTATTAATGGAACAGCTTCTGGGTGAGCTATACGAGCAGGAAAGGTCTGCAGCTGATATTATCGCTGCAACAGTTCACCGTTTTCAGGGAAGTGAACGGGATGTCATGATTTTTGACTCTGTAGATGCTCCGACCCATGAGAGAGCTGGAATGCTATTAATCGGGAAAGAAAGCGAAAGATTATTGAATGTTGCCATAACTAGAACCAAGGGGAAATTTATTCATATTTGCGATTTGGAATTTATACACAACAACGTATTTAAAAACAAAACGTGGCGGAAGCTGGCAGACCACCAGCTGCACAATGGACAGGCCATTCATCCTGATCAGATTGGCAGATGGATCAAAAATCAGCATCCACGCCTCCAATGGGTGCATGCAAGAAAGCTGGAAAAAGTGTTTGAGGATATTTCTAAAGCTAAAAAGGAGATTATTATTTCCCTGCCTGATGGCAAGGAACTGGGGAATGAGTGGGGTCAGGCACTTTCAGGGAGGCCTCCGCAAACGAAGCTTACCATGCTTGCCGAGCATTCTATCCCTTCCGCTGCTCCTGATGAAATATTGCCAAACGGCATTCCATTTCCCTGCGTCATAATTGACGGACATATTTTGTGGCTGGGCATGCCGGCAGAGAGCCATAATAGCGCACGGCCCCCATATGTAGCTGCAAGGCTTCAATCAACAGCTGTATGCTCGTATCTTACATCTCAATTAAAATAAAAAAGACGCCCCAGAGAGGCGTCTTTTTATACGTATTGCGGCGACCCGACTGCACTCCACATAGTGCATTGCCAGTTAGGCTTGTCAGTCGTCTTATGCAATTAGCTCATCGCTTTACTAATATAGCATTATTCTATAAAAGAAACAAGAGTTTTTTGTGCTCTTCCGTTGCATTCCTTTCATTGTTCAATCAAAATATACCTAAAATACATTGATTAGGGTTGTGATCATATGAATATGAAACCATTAAAAGGCCAGCATCATGTCTCTGCCATAACAGCCAATGCTCAGAAGAACTATGAATTTTTCACCAGAATCCTTGGAATGCGGCTTGTTAAGAAGACAGTAAACCAGGATGATACCACGATGTATCATTTATTTTATGCGGATGAAAGGGGTAACCCTGGCACTGACTTAACGTTTTTTGAAATCAAAAATGCTGGCCGCACTTACAGGGGGACTGACAGTATAACTTGTACATTTCTGCGTGTGCCATCTGATGAATCGCTTCTTTATTGGAAAAAGAGACTATCAGAACAAGAAGTTTTACATGGAGAAATAAGAGAAGCAAACGGAAAGAAGATGCTGTTCTTTGAAGATTTCGAAGGGCAGCGTTTGGCCCTGATTTCCGATCAAAATAATAAAGGAGTAAAAGGCGGGAAGCCATGGGATCGAGCTGCTGTTCCTCCAAACCACGGTATAATCGGGCTTGGACCCGTAATGCTCACCGTCTCTGAACTCGGACCCACCGCAAATCTGCTTACAGAAGTAATGGAATATCGGAGAATAGGAGAATATTCTTTGGATGAAGATACTGTAGTTGTATTTGAAACCGGTGAAGGAGGAAACGGGGCAGAAATTCATATTAAAGAAAGCCATGACTTGCCCAAGCAGCGTCCAGGCCGCGGAAGTGTCCACCATGTTGCTTTTCGGGTGGAAAATGAAGATGAATTAAGAAACTGGGTACGAAAACTGAAAGAATTACGGATTGCAAGCTCCGGTTTTGTGGAGAGGTATTATTTCAAATCTTTATATTTCCGGGAACCAAACGGTATTCTTTTTGAACTGGCAACAGACGGACCTGGATTCGAAGCAGATGAACCTTTCGAGCAATTGGGAGAAAAGCTGGCACTACCCCCATATATTGAAGACAGCCGGGAGGAAATCGAGGCAAAGATTACACCACTGGACACGAAAAGTGAATAGAATAGTGTTTAGGGATGAACAAAAGTGTTCGTCCCTTCCTTTTGAAGTTGAAACTTTTTATGGAGTTTGTTCGTTTAATATATAATAAGGGGATATAATAATGGAACTTAAAGAATAGAGAAGGAGTCATCATGGAAAAATTTCAGCGTTTCAAAGAAGCTTTTGCTGGGTTTTGGCGAAAAAAACACCTGACACAAATCCTGCTTCTTTTAACACTAACAATAATACTTTTAACCATTCTATTTTTTGCATTTCTGGCAGCTACAGCAAACGTGGAGACCTTAAAAGAAGGTTTAAGGCAGTCAACTGTTATTTACGATAAAGATGGCGATGCTGCTGCAGGACTTGCCGAGAATAGGGCAGAGGGTGCAAATATTGAAGAATTGCCGGATCATGTAGGCAATGCCGTAATTGCGATTGAAGATGAACGCTTTTATAAGCATAACGGATTTGATATTAAAGGAATTGCCAGAGCCTTTTTTGGCAATTTATTTGCTGGTGGCATAACGGGCGGGGGAAGTACGATTACTCAGCAGCTGGCCAAAAATGCTTTGCTTTCCCCTGAACAGACGTATAAGCGAAAAGCTGAAGAGCTGTTTCTGGCCGTAGAAATCGAAAAAATTATAAAAAAGATGAAATCCTGCAAATGTATTTAAATCAGGTATACTTCGGAAGCGGTTCATGGGGAATCGAACAAGCATCCAATAAATATTTCAGCAAAACCCCAAAGGAACTGAGCATAAGCGAAAGCGCACTGCTTGCAGGGCTGCTCCAATCGCCTTCTGCGCTCGATCCTTACAATCATTACGAACGGGCAATGAAAAGAAGAAATGTTGTACTTGGAAAGATGAAAGAGCACAAGATGATTTCAGCCGAAGAGTATAAGGACGCTGTAAATGAAAAGATCCAATTAAAGGAAGGGACACGAAGCAAGCAAGAAAGAAAATACCCCTACTATGTTGATGCCGTACTGGATGAAGCTATAAATAAGTACGGATTAACCCAGGAAGAAATCTTTACTAGAGGATACAAAATATATACGGAAATGGATCAAAATCTGCAATCAAGCCTGGAAAATGTTTATGAAAAGGACTCAATCTTCCCTCCAGGAATGAACGGAGAGATCGTCCAGAGTGGAGCTGTCCTTCTTGATCCTGCTTCAGGGGGTGTCAGAGGGCTTGTCGGAGGCAGAGGTGAACATGTATTCAGAGGATTCAACAGGGCCACACACATCAAGGCCCAGCCTGGATCAACACTTAAGCCACTAGCTGTCTACACACCAGCACTTGAAGAAGGCTACTCACCAACATCCATGCTTAAAGATGAAAAAGTGACATATGGAGATTACACACCAGCTAATGCATCCGGACAATACGCGGGCAAAGTGTCCATGTATAAAGCTGTGGAAGACTCTATCAATGTCCCAGCGGTTTGGCTCCTTAATGAAATTGGACTTGATAAAGGTCTGGATGCACTTGACAGGTTCGGCATACCGCTTGAAAAAGAAGATGAATATTTAGGGATTGCCTTAGGCGGGATGAGAAAAGGCGTCTCACCCTTAAAGATGGCAGAAGCATATGCTGCATTTCCAAATGGCGGAAAGCGGCAGGATGCCCATTTAATTACGAAAATAGTAGGCCCAACAGGCAGCATCATTGCCGAACGCGACAAAGAAACAGTTAAGGTTACGACAAAAACAGTATCGAATCAAATGACTTCCATGCTGTTAAATGTGGTTGAAACGGGTACAGGAAGCGCAACAAAGATAGAAGGAGTTCAAATTGCCGGAAAAACGGGATCAACCCAGCTCCCATATAAAGACATTAACGGAACGAAAGATCAGTGGTTTGTTGGCTATACGCCGAATTTGGTTGGCGCCGTTTGGCTGGGGTATGACCAGACTGACAGGGAACATTATCTGTCAAAAAGCAGCTCTGAAACAGCAGTACCTGTATTTAGAGCGATTATGGAATCAAGCCTGCCATATATGCAGGAAGAGGAATTTACTACTAAATCGATAAATGAAAAGCTGGAAAAAAAGGAATTAACAGAGGAAATTGGACAAACCATTAAAGAACAGGCCGAAAAATTTGAAGGCAAATTGAGGGAGGATCTTCCCATTTGGAAGGAAAAATTGAGCGAAGGCAAGCAGGAACTTGAGGAATTCGGCAGATACCTGAAAGACAAATGGGATCAATTCAGCAATTAAAAGAAAAGAGAGAATGGCCAAAATAGCCATTCTCTCTTTTTGTGCCTCAAGTAAACTTTATACTGGAATAATTCAGGAAAACAGTGTAATCTAAATATTTATAGCACACACTAACAAAACGACAGCATATGCTAGCGCGTTGCTAGCTTTCAGATATTAATGGCTAGGAGGATTCAAATGAGTGGAGAAACCCGTATTCAGCTTAACGTCCGCATAACAAGAGAGACTTCAAATATGCTCGATGAAATTGTTGATTATTATCAGGAAAACACGAAACTCGGCAGGATTTATAAAGGCGACGTTTTAACAGATATTATTGAAAAATCATATGAAGTAATGAATAAGCAAAAAAGCTCAATAAGAAATTTTAATCCTGATTGGAGGGGGATTACATGAGAGATGTAAAACTAACCGACATATATCAGCATCGGATCGCACAGAAATATATTACACGCTCCGGCATCGCTCATGCTATTGCAGTTGCCTATCATGCTTTCCAGCTCGCACAAGAATCCGGAGAAGACGTTGATTCTGCGGCTAAAGCAGGTTTCATGCATGACATTGGCCATTATACCTGGTACAAAAATGGAAAGTGGGATTACGACCTTTACCGGCTGAATGACATTCATGCCATTAAAGGTGCTGAGCGGGCACACAAACTCCTAATCAGGCTTGGAGAAAACCCGATTAAAGCTAAAGAAATAGCCTTAGCCATCCTTTTTCACACGGATTCATTTCTGCCTGGCGGTGAGGTTGTAAGAACTCCGCTGCAATCCATAGTCAAATTGGCAGATGAAAAAGATGAAGAACCCGGAGGAGCGCATCATTATCGTGAACTCGATTTTGGGCGGGCTATGAAAAGCCTCGAAATACTCGATAATAAGATTGATGATTACCTTAAGAAAAAGAAGAATAACCTAAATTTCTGTCATGTTATGCGCTTCCCCAGGAAATCCGTTACTTATGAACTGTTATTTTTTGAAGGGAAGCGCCTATTTCATGAAGAAATATAATTTATGATAGAAATAATCCGATTATCAATATTATTATGTCCAGGGATGGTGTTGCGGCAGTGAGAGCAAGGACTCGAAGACAACAGTCATTTAATGTGGAAGAAATCAAATTTAAATTAACAACTGTATTTCTGCATCTCTCATTTTATGCATTTATCATATTTATCCTAATATTATTCTTGGAGCTATTTGGTTAAGTACATACAAACATGCCAGGGCAATAAAAGCGGATTTGCCCTGGCGTGAAGATTATGGATTTGGCAATATGCCTTTTTCCTTTAAATAATTTTCCACTTCTCTAAATTCTTCTACCGGCACAAATGCTATGTCTTTTTTCCGAAGAAGATCCTGAAGCCCATTTTTGGCAAAAGTAATGTCAGCATACTCCGCCGGGTGGGAATCCGGTTCACTGTCCCCAATAAAAAACACAGTTTCATATTCCTTCTTTAAGTCCTGAATGACCTTCGATTTATCAATGCCATATCTTTCAGAGTAATGCTGATGATTCTCATCTATATTCATGTGCACATTCTTCTCATGATAATGCCCTTCATTCGAAAAAACCTTTACATGTTCCACTCCATATTTTTTTAATAGGTGATAAATATAATAGTCTGTGCCAGCACTCAAAATATAAAAATCTCCGCCGTTCTGCTGAACCTTTTTGATAAAGTCAGGTACATATTCATCAATTTCTATTGAATAAATATCGTTTATAATTTGTTCTTCATCCTGATTGATGGAAGTGAAGACTTTATTCAAAAAGTCGATATCCTTTATCTCCCCAGCCTTCCATTTGGGCATCAGCTTGCGCCCCTCCGGAAAATATTTATCCATCATAATCAAATAGAAGTCTCTTTTTGATATTGTTCCGTCAAAATCTGAGACAAAAGCCCACTTTTTCATTCTATAAACCTCCAATAAGACATTTCTGCTTTTTATGCTGCTATGCTATTTTAACTTTACCCTTTGTTATTTATTTTCAATCAGTGAAAAAACGTCTTTTAATTTTATTCCTGGAGAGATTAATGGTATTATTAATTTGATTTTTACATAAGGAGATGATTAGTATGGCAGAAAAAGGATACATATTAATGAAAAACGGTGAAAAGGTTGAATTTGAACTATATCCTGAAGCGGCACCAGGGACAGTTGAAAATTTCAAAAAGCTTGCGAACGAAGGCTTTTATAATGGTTTGTCTTTCCATCGTGTAATTCCTGGGTTTGTAAGCCAAGGAGGCTGCCCTAATGGAACAGGAACTGGCGGACCTGGATATACAATCAAATGTGAAACAGAAGGCAACCCTCATAAGCATGAAGAAGGTTCACTATCTATGGCACACGCGGGCCGCGATACAGGCGGAAGCCAGTTCTTTATCGTTCATGAGCCACAGCCTCATCTAAACGGTGTTCACACTGTTTTTGGAAAAGTAACTTCAGGCATTGAAGCAGTCAAAGCGATGAGAAATGGCGATGTTATGGAGAAAGTTGAAATTTTTGAAGGATAAATAGTTCAGCAAAAAGAGCCGAAATGGCTCTTTTTTGTTTTATACCCAGGTGATTTTATATAATATAAAAGTACCTTGCCAATAATGAAAGGATGATTATATGGAGCCTATAAAAGATCATTTAAAAGAAAATCTTGATTTGCTTTTTGTCGGCTTCAATCCGAGTATCCGTTCAGGAGAAACAGGTCATCATTTTGCAAATCCTAATAACCGGTTTTGGAAAATTCTCCATGAATCGGGGTTAACTCCCAGAAGATACAGCGCAGCGGAGGACTATAAATTATTGGATCTGGGATATGGGATGACAAATATTGTTTCCAGGCCAACTAAAGCAGCGGACGAAATAACAAAGGAAGAATATAAAGAAGGCAGAGAAGAACTGATTAAAAAAGTAGTTGAACTTAAGCCAAAAGTCATTTGCTTTGTTGGAAAAGGAGTATATCAGGAATACAGCCGCAAAAAGAAGCTGCCATGGGGAGTACAGGAGGAATCTGTGGTTCCCGGAACAATTGATTTTGCTGCTCCTTCGTCTTCTGGACTGGTCCGAATGAAAATGGATGAAATCATTCAAATCTATGCGGAGATTCCGAAGCTATTAAAAACTCTCATATAAAACCAGTTACTTGAATGGTTTGCCGCCTGGTCAGCCTAATGCCATTTCATAGGGCAAATAGCACACATTCTTCCTTTTTCACAAACATTATTCTAGTAATTTCCCCTACCAACGGTACTGTTAATTAATATTCAGAATTGTTAAAATAGATTCAACAGCAAGAACCAGCTTCAATTTAATCTCTTAAGGAGGGAAAGAAATGGAGCAATATGTTCGTGTTATTCCTTTTAAGGTGATTCGTCAGGAAGAGGAAGTTTTGGAAGTTCCAAAAGGCGTGGATTTAATACAGGCGCCAAAAATGTGGAACGAAACAAAAGGAAAAGGAATTAAAATTGCTGTTTTGGACACCGGATGCGACCTAAGCCATGCTGATCTGAAGGATCGAATAACAGGAGGACGGAATTTTACAGATGACGATAACAGCGATCCAAATATTTTCAAAGACTATAATGGCCACGGCACACATGTTGCTGGAACTATCGCTGCGCATGAAAACGATGCTGGTGTCATTGGGGTAGCTCCTGAAGCAGATCTCCTTATTGTGAAGGTCTTAAATAAGGATGGTTCCGGCCAATATGAATGGATCATCAATGGCATTCATTATGCCATCGAACAAAATGCTGATATCATTTCCATGTCACTTGGCGGACCAGCCGATGTTCCTGAACTGCATGATGCGATAAAAGCGGCTGTTAAAAAGAATATCCTTGTCGTCTGCGCAGCAGGAAATGAAGGGGATGGGGACGATTCTACAGACGAGTTTGCTTATCCTGGCTGCTACAATGAGGTGATTAGTGTGGGTGCTGTAAACCTTGAGAGGGATTCTTCCGAATTTACAAACTCACATAATGAAATTGATTTGGTGGCACCTGGTGAAGAGATATTATCTACCTTCTTAAACGGGAAATACGCAACGCTTAGCGGCACTTCAATGGCAGCACCACACGTTTCAGGTGCGCTGGCCCTAATCAAAGATTTAGCAAACAAGCAATTTGAAAGAAAGCTTTCAGAACCAGAACTATATGCACAATTAATCAGAAGGACAGTTCCATTAGGCAATTCGCCTAAACTGGAAGGAAACGGTCTTGTTTATTTAACCGTACCTGAGCATTTAGCCGGGATCTTTGTCCAAAAATTCAAATCCATGGTCCATAATGCTATATGATTAAAGTGAACAATATTTCAGCCGCATGGGCAGAGGCTCAGTCAAAGTATATTGAAAATGCTCAGAATGAACCCTATTACGATGCTCAGAAGGATAAAATCAATCTGGAGGATTACTACAGCACCCTTGATTTAGAAAAAGAAGACATCCCAGAACAAATCCATACTCTGGTGGTTCGTACCCATAACCGGCAATTGGATTACTCACCCCACCAGTATGTATATCCATGGGTGGATCTGCAGGAAAATCTCAAGCTAAAAAGTTTATATTCCGGGAAAGGGATGGACCCGCTTAAAGCCATTGACCAGGATCTCAAGCTTCTGCAGTCGATTCAGGAAAGCGGCTATAGCAGCATTGAAAGAGTAATTTTTAATACCGAACATGTCGTTCCACAATCCTGGTTTGAGGAAAGGCAGCCAATGAGAGGGGATCTCCATCACCTGTTTGCCTGTGAACCGGCATGCAACAGTATGAGAAGCAACTTCCCCTACTTTGATTTTGAAACCTATGCTCCGGATTTCGAGGCTGAGAGTATCAGGAACGGATGCGGAATGGCAGAACAGGAAAAGTTTGAGCCTGAATATGGAAAGGGTATTGCCGCAAGAGCAGTATTCTATTTTGCTGTCAGATATAAAAAAGTAATTAAAATCGAAGAAAAGATGGATATGCAGATTTTACTGAGATGGCATGCAGAATATCCAGTGACTGTATATGAAAAGCATAGAAACGCTGCCATTCAAGAACTCCAGGGAAACCGCAACCCATTTATTGATTTTCCGGAACATGCTAAGAAAATGTTAGGATAATAAGAGAGCCCGCCTGAAACTCAGGCGGGTTTGTTTTATAATATAAAATAAAAAAGGAGCAATCATGTGCAGGCATTCACAGAAAAAGTTATAAAAATCATTAAAAACATCCCAAGAGGAAAAGTCATGACATACGGGCAAATCGCAAGGCTGGCCGGGAGCCCCCGAGGAGCTAGACAGGTGGTCCGGATCCTTCATACCCAAAGTGAAAAGCATCAGCTTCCGTGGCATCGGGTTGTGAATGGGAAAGGGGAAATTGGGTTTAAAGACGGAGATTTGCATGACATTCAGAGAGAACTATTAGAAAATGAGGGGATACATTTTAATATAAATAAAAGACTTGATTTGCAGGAATTTGCCCACGAATCCTCACAGCAAAAATAAAGAAGCGTGCATTCAATTAGAAGTCACGCTTCTTTATGATCATAAATACCTATTTTGTCTTTGATGCATATTCCTCAATCATCTCAATTGTTACATACTTTCTAGCAGGTATAATTCCCTGTTTAGAAAGTTCATTGATTTCAGCGGTTACTTCATTTATCTTATCCGCAGAAAAAGGAAGTCCTCGCCTGCATAGATCCAATGCTTGCTCAATATAGTATTCGCGCTGCTGTTCCAGGGCAGCAAATTTCGTTATAATCTTATTCTGCTTTCCTACATGTTCTGAAATTGCTTTATGTACACTCATACTTTCCACCCCTTAAAAAATTCACCTGCTTTTATCATACCATTTTCTAATACCATTTTAAGAATAAATCTTCTTAGTAGCATAATATTTATTTTAGAAAAAATTAGAAATAATAGCCAGTCCTCATAACTTCTGCAGTGGAGAATAAAATAGTTAAGTAAATTAAAAATTGATTCTTTTTCCTCATTATGGAAATAAAGGAAACACACCTTTCTAAGGAGAAAAGGTTAAGAAACAAAAATGGAAGGTGGTTTAATACATATGAAAAAGAGTGTAAAAATAAATATCAGTTTATTGCTGGTATTTATGCTGGCACTTGTTCCTTTTGCTCAGCCTGAATCGCCTCAAGTCCAAGCAACGGAAGAAGGCAGCGAACTTGTACAGCAGTTAAACCAAATGCTTAATAATGATCCAATTCTTCAGGGGGCTTGCAGGAGTCAGTATCCGCAATGCAGAAACAGGCGAGCTGGTATACGACCATATCGGGGATATACGTTTAAGACCGGCTTCTAATATGAAGCTTCTGACAGCAGCAGCGGCTCTAGAAACATTGGGAGAAAATTATCAGTTCACAACAGAACTTCTTCATACAGGTTCAATAAAGGGAAAGACACTTCAAGGTGACTTGATCTTAAAAGGAAAAGGAGACCCAACCCTTTTAAAGAAGGATTTTGATTCATTTGCCGTTAAAGTAAAAGAAGCAGGCATTAAAGTTATTCATGGCAGCCTGATCGGTGATGACACGTGGTATGATGATATACGCTATTCCACCGATCTATCATGGAGCGATGAATCATGGTATTATGGCGGACAAGTTTCGGCACTTACAGCCTCCCCCAACGAGGACTATGACGCAGGCACAGTAATTGTAGAGGTTTATCCCGGAGAAAAAGCCGGGCAGGAACCGATTGTAAAAATGGAGCCGGAAACAGATTACATAAAGATCGTCAATAAGGCTAAAACCGTCTCTAAAGACGAAAAGAAGGATATCCATATTGAAAGAGATCACGGTACGAACACAGTTACAATTGAAGGAGAAATTCCAGTTGAAGGCAGCCGTTCAAGGGAATGGATCGCTGTATGGGAGCCTACTGGCTACGCATTGGATCTATTGAAGCGCTCTCTCGCTGAACAAGGCATTAAAATCAAAGGGAAAACAGAAGCTGGCACTGCTCCAGAAGGCGCAAAACTATTTGCTGAGCATAAATCCATGCCTATCAAAGATTTGCTCATACCATTTATGAAATTAAGCAATAACGGCCATGCGGAAACATTAATCAAGGAAATGGGCAAAGCTGTAAAAGGAGAAGGCAGCTGGGAAAAAGGGCTCGAGGTATTAGAAGAACAAGCTGAAGCCCTTGGAATGAATAAGGAAACCCTCGTGCTCCGGGACGGTTCCGGAATCTCACATGTAAACTTAATTCCGGCAAATGAAATCTCAAAACTTCTTTTCGAAGTCCAGGACGAAGAATGGTTCAGCTCCTATTTGAACTCATTGCCGATTGCCGGCAATACAGACCGGATGGTGGGGGAACTCTTAGAAATCGCATGAAAAACACCAATGCCGACGGAAATGTCAAAGCAAAAACAGGTTCCATCTCAACAGTCAGTTCATTATCAGGATATGTTAAGACGGCCAGCGGGGAAGAACTTATCTTTTCTGTTATTCTGAATAACTTAACTGATGGCGGTCAAGGTAAGGTTATAGAAGACAAAATTGCCACGTTATTAGCCGATCAATAAACAGTATAGAAAAGCTGAAGCCGTCCGCCTACCGGCTTATGACCTCAAGCTTTTAAGAGCCCGAAACTAGACACGCTTAGACCCGGGAGCCGAGACAATTATCTAACTTCAGAATTTGCACATTCTTAACTATTAAGAAAAAGGGCAGGTTACCATTTCGCCGGTTTACCTGCCCTTTTTCTGTCTTATTCTGCTTTTGCTGCCTGTATCTGCAGGTCAATTTTCACTTTATCTCCAACAAGTACTCCGCCTGTTTCTAGGGCTGAATTCCAGGTTAAGCCATAATCGCTTCGTTTGATTGCTCCAGCAGCAGTAAAGCCGACTTTTTCATTACCCCATGGATCTTTGCCTGATCCTTCATATGTCACAGTGAAGGTTTCTGTTTTTGTTGCACCATGAATTGTAAGATCGCCGGTAACATCATATTCATCATCACCCTTGCTTACAATGCTTGTTGATTTAAAGGTCATTTTCGGGTGGTTCTCAACATCAAAGAAGTCCGCAGAACGCAGGTGGTTGTCACGATCTTCATTGCGTGTATCAACACTTGAAAGTGAAACATTGAATGTAATATCAGCAGTTGTTAAATCTGCAGGATCTGCAGTTATTTCTGCATCAAAGCTATTAAAGCTGCCTTTCACGTTTGCGATCATCATATGCTTGATAGAAAAATCCACACTGCTGTGCGCAGGATCAACTGCCCATTTTGTTTTAGCCATATTTTTCTCCTCCAATAGTTCGAATTCATTTGTTTTGAATTCAAGATATTTTAATTCTAGATAAATTATATGCCGGTTTAAGTTTTATGTCAATGATATTTTTTCAAAAGATGGTAAAATGAAGACTACTTAAATTATCAATATCATACATAACCTAAGTCATAATCATTACATTACGGTTTAGTGATGTTTAAAGGGGAACGAACCATGAATCAGCTTGAACAGATTTACAATAATGCTGCAGAGCATACAAAAATAAAAATCCTGGAGGATGCCGACCGCTATCTGGGCAGTAAAGAGTCGATGCCCTCCTATAAGGAATATCTTTCTGAAAGATTTCATTATATCGATCAAATCTGGGTAAATGTATGGCTGAATAAAATCACTGCCAAAATATCCAAGCATGAAAAAGAAATATCTAAGTGAAAAAGGGTACGACACCGAAAATGTTGACAGGAAAATAATCAATCACTTATTCCGGACTGAAATGAGGGATTATCAGCCTTTTAACAGTTTGGACTGGCTTAATGACCTCTTTGAAAACAATAATGAAGCATGGGCTGGGCGCTATGAGAATGCACGGGCTCATTATCTGCATAAAGCAGAAGAGGAGCTGCTTCAGCGAAAGAAGTATCGAATCCGCGAAGATATTGAAAAGAATATTGATGAAATTATTGAAAGAGATTATAGCCTTCTTTATCTTCATGTCAGACATATGGCTTCAAAGCAGCTGGTTTCCGATTTTAGAAACAAGATAAGATATCAAAAAGCGGATACCTTTGCTCTGGAGGAAAAGCTTGAAGAGACAGGCAGCTTTGATGCAGGTGATTATACTGTAATGGGGGAATTCCTTGATGAGCTGACAGGAAATATCCATAAAGCATTGTATGGAGGTAAAGGTTACTTTGAATATGAAGCCTATTACTATGTCTATAAGAACCATATATCAGGATATCTGTCCGATTCTCTGCAATCGCTCGTCCTGCAGAACCTTCCGCATCATTTATTCGAGGAATATGAAGACGCTTATCAGAAACCGCTGACCGGTAAGTCGGTGAAGAAGTTAATGGCCCATACCCTTCAGGATCTTGATGAAAGCTTTTTGAAAGCATTCAGGAGGAATATATTGAAGATCTGCTGAGGCTTGCGGATATACCGTTTGACCCTGAAGTCCATAAAGATCTGCTCGAGAAGGATATTGCTGACAGAGAAAGAAAAATAGCAGAAGAATTGGCTGAGCAGCAGCGGAAGAAAGAAGAAGAGGAACGCATGCTCGAATATATATTCGGGCAGGAATACAGCCCCTCTGTGGAACGGGCCAAAAGGTATGTACTTCATATTGGTGAAACCAATACAGGGAAAACACATCATGCCCTTGAAGGAATGAAATCAGCCCAAAGCGGCATGTATCTGGCACCTTTAAGGCTGTTGGCACTGGAAGTATATGATAAACTGAACCGCGAAGGTATACCCTGTTCTTTGAAAACCGGTGAAGAGGAAAAGGCAGTTGCCGGTTCTGAGCATCTTTCCAGCACGGTTGAAATGTTCTACGAAAAGGACTATTACGACGTCATTGTCATTGATGAAGCCCAAATGATCACGGATAAGGACAGAGGCTTCTCTTGGTATAAAGCCATTACCAAGGCAAATGCAAATGAAGTCCATATCATTGGCAGCCGCAGCGCTAAAAGCATGATGCTCCAGCTTCTTGGCGAAGCAGATATTGAATTGAATGAATACAGCCGGGATATACCTCTTGAAGTCGAAGCAAAGGAATTCAAATTCAGTCATGTACGAAAAGGCGATGCACTCATCTGTTTTTCAAGAAAGAGAGTGCTTGAAACTGCCTCAAGGCTTCAGCAGGAAGGGCACTCAGTAAGCATGATTTATGGAGCGATGCCTCCTGAAACCAGAAAAAAACAAGTCCAGCGTTTTACAAAGGGAGAAACTTCCGTCATTGTATCCACTGATGCCATTGGGATGGGACTCAACCTGCCTATCCGGAGAATTGTTTTTTGGAAAATGATAAGTTTGACGGAACAAAAAGGAGAACCCTTACTTCACAGGAGGTTAAGCAAATTGCTGGAAGGGCAGGGCGAAAAGGGCTTTATAACATTGGAAAAGTTGCTTTTACAAAAGATATCAAAAGAATGAAGGCCTTGCTTGAAATGGAGGATGCCCCGGTCCACAGCTTTGCCATAGCCCCAACAAATACAGTATTTGAAAGATTCCAAAGGTATTACCGCGATCTCGGATCATTCTTTGAGCTTTGGGATAAGTTTGAGAGCCCCAGAGGAACCAAAAAAGCGGCATTAACAGAGGAGAGAGACCTATATGAAAGGATACGCGGAACAGAAATTGAAGCAAAGCTTGGACTAATGGACCTGTATGGTTTTCTCCATCTGCCATTCTCAAAAAAGAACATGATCTTGTCCGTCAATGGGAAGAGACCATGTATGCCATTATTGATGGCGAGGAGCTTCCAGAGCCCAGAATTAAGAACCGTAATCTGGAAGAGCTGGAATTGACTTATAAAGCAATAGGCCTGCATTTGCTGTTCCTGTATCGTCTTGAGCAGAGAACAGAAGCGTTATATTGGGAAAGATTAAGGGAAGAAATCAGCGATCATGTTCACGAAAGACTAAAAACCGATATAAAAGAGCTCTCAAGAAAATGCAGAAAGTGCGGCAAAAAACTGCCCTGGGAACACGAATATCAAATCTGTGATGAATGTCATTCTTCACGTTCAAGGAGAAGATATAATTATTATAGAAGGTAATGAATGGATGGGATCAGGATGTTATTTGGCTGTCACGTAAGCATAAGGGAAGGATATTTAGGAGCTGCAAAAGCTGCAAAGGCCATGAATGCTTCTGCCTTTCAGTACTTTCCGAAGAATCCAAGAAGCTTGAGTGTAAAGGATTTTAATCGGGAGGATGCAGCTCTTTGCAGGGCGTTTTGCAAAGAGCATGAAATCTTTTCGATTGCACATACTCCATATCCAACCAGCCTCACACCGCAGCCGGAGAAGCAAGAGCTGACGATTAAGTCTTTGCTGAATGATCTGGAAATTGCCAGTGCCTGTGGCTCGGCAGGAGTGGTTGTACATTTCGGAAACCCAATCAACAAAAAGGATCCGCTTGCAGGATATCATTTAATGATCGAGATGCTTAATCAAATCCTCTCTCACTGGGAAGACCCTTGCTTGATCCTGCTTGAAAACACTGCTGGCCACCCCGGGTCAATGGGTACAACGATGGAGGAGCTTGTTCAGGTTCGGAGCCTGTGTGAACACCGGGATCAGATTGGTTTTTGTCTGGATACTTGCCATGCCTTTGCCAGCAATCTCTGGAATGGAGAAAATCTAAATGATTTTCTTAAAAAAGGGAAGAGTTGGGCTATTTCAATCATCTTAAAGCCATTCACTTAAATAACTCCAAATATCCTGCAGGCTCAGGTAAAGACAGACATGCCAATATATTTAACAAAGGTCATATTACTGCGAAACAATTTGATCAGGTTGTCAATACCGAACCATTTCAAAGATTGCCATTAATTCTGGAAACACCTTCTGGTGAAGGAATTGAACATCATGAAGAAGTTGAACTTCTAATTAAAAGATGGGGAAAACAGCCATGACTAAAAAAGCCTGCTATTATACAGCAGGCTTTTTAGTCGTGTCAATTAAGGCTTTAATACTACCTTGATGCAGTCGTCCTCATGTCCATTGAAAATTTTGTAGCCATGGCTCGCCTCTTCCAGGTTAATCTTATGAGTAATAATGTCTTTCGGATCAAATTCTTTATTAACAATTTTCTCATAGAGCATTGGCAAAAATGGTATGACAGGTGCCTGTCCCATCTTAAGTGTAATGTTTCTGGTGAAGAAGGCACCGAGAGGGAACATATTATAGTTTGCTCCATAGACACCGGTTATTTGGACTGTTCCTGTTTTTCTTACAGCCTTTGTCGCAATTTGAATGGGACCAAGAGTGCCGCCTTGAAGCTTTAATTTTTGCTCTATAAACTCAAGGGGCGACTTTTTCCCGTCCATGCCTACACAATCGATTATTACATCAGCGCCTCCATGGGTAATTTCCTTTAAATGCTCCCCCATATCAGGATATTTGGTGAACTCGAAGACTTCCACTTTGTTTGCTGCCTTTGCGTGATTGATCCGATAATCAAGGTAATCAACTGCAATAACACGCTCCGCGCCTTCCATCCATGCAAACTTCTGCGCCATTAACCCAACAGGGCCACAGCCAAGGACAATTACTGTATCACCCTTTTTAACACCGGCGTTAACAACACTCCAATAGGCAGTCGGAAGTACATCTGACAAAAATAATAGAGATTCATCTTCCAATTCACAGGATTCAGGAACCAGAAACGGCGTATAATTGCCAAAAGGGACTTTTAAATATTCCGCCTGCCCGCCTGGATGATTTCCGAATTTCTCTGTGTATCCAAAGTATCCCCCTGAATCATAATGGGGGTTGGAATTATCACATTGGCTGGTTTGATTCTGCTGACAATAAATGCACTGGCCGCAGGATACATTGAAAGGGATTACGACTCTGTCCCCTTTCTTTACTTTTGTTACATCCGGTCCTGTTTCCTCCACAATGCCCATTGGTTCATGGCCAATAATATAACCCTCTGGAAGAGGCATGTTGCCCTGATATAAATGCAGGTCAGAACCGCAGATCGCTGTGGATGTAATTTTAACGATAATATCATCTTTCTTTTCTAGCTTAGGGTCATCCACATTGGTAACAGCTACACGATTAGGGCCCTGATAGGTGACCGCCTTCATATTCAACACTCCATTAATTAAGATTTTTTAGCAGTATAAAATATCAATAAAACGATAAAGAAAATTTGGTTTGTTATACTTTTTAAAGATTCATCTTATACAAAGAGGCCATAATATAAGTTTCACTCATCAGCATTTTATTATTCGTTTTACATTTTAAAATGGCCGCAGTCTTAGGAAACAAGCACATTTGAAAGAGGGGATAAACCTTGAAAATAAGCATTTTGGATCAGGCTCCCATTTCATCGGGATATTCACCCAAAGAAGCATTGGAAGCCTCTGTACAGCTGGCACAGTCAGCAGAGAGGCTGGGCTACACAAGATATTGGATTGCAGAACATCATGATTTATCAGGCTTTGCCTGTTCAGCTCCTGAAATCATGTTGAGCTATATCGGTGCTAAAACAAAAAATATACGGATTGGTGCAGGTGCCATATTGCTGCCGCATTATAAACCATACAAAATTGCGGAGTCGTTCAATATGCTTGCTACATTATTTCCTAACAGAGTGGATCTGGGAATCGGAAGGGCACCAGGAGGATCAGCAGAAGCGTCTATGGCACTTTCCGATAATTTCTTGGAAGGTGTCCGCAAAATGCCGGATAAGGTGATGGAACTTCTTCAATTTTTATATAATCATTTTCCTGAGGATCACATGTTTGCTAAAATATCCGCTTCACCTCTACCTGCAATTAGCCCGGAACCATGGTTATTGGGAACAAGCAGGAAAAGTGCTTTAATGGCTGCTGAGTCTGGAACTGCTTATGCATTTGGCCAATTCATGAGTGAAAAAGATGGGGACGACATCATAAAACAATATAGGGAAAACTTCATTGAAAGGGGAATTATACAGAAACCAAAAGTCATTTTAACAGTCTCTGCTATATGCGCTGACTCAACACAGGAAGCTAAGGAGCTGGCACTCAGCAGTATGCTTTGGAAGATAAGAGCAGAAAGCAGGGTACGCAATGAGGGGATTCCTTCGATTGAAGAAGCAAAACACTATTTCCGCAGCCTGGATGTGGAGCCATTTAACAATAGAAACCGCGTTATTATTGGAAATCCGAAAGAAGTCTCCGAGCAGCTGAAAGATATGAAGCAGCGGTACCAAGCAGATGAGATTATGATTGTTACCATTGTTCACCGTTATGAGGACCGTTTGCGTTCATATGAATTGATCGCCAAAGAATTGATCAAATAAATATAAAATTAATGAATCTTGCCCTATAAATTTGAATACATATTCATGGAAACCAACTATGAAATTTTTCAAAAGGGGCGGTAAAAATGGCAAGCTGCACACATCAGGCAGAAGTGAACGTTCCAATAACGGCAATATGGAATTTTGTCAGTAATATTGGAAACTGGGCTCCCTTAGTACCCGGTTATATTACACATGAGGTACTAAGTGAAAAAGAGTCTACCTGGAGCTTTAAAAGCGATATGGGGATCATTAAGAAAAAATCGAATTGAAGGTGGATATAACAAGCTGGCAGGAACCAACCAAGGTAACCTTTCAATTAACAGGGCTTAATGAGAAATTTACCGGCGATGGGTATTTTCTTGCTTCCAAAGGAAGGAATAATACTAACTTGATGACAGGCGCTCTTCAAATTACCGCTGAGGGTATGATGGCTAAAGTGGCCAATTCATTGCTTAATACATCTCTTCCGGAAATTACTGCTGAGCTTACAGAAGCTGTTGCTTTGAAGCTGGAACAGAATTATAAAGAGCATGCAGGCGTATAGTTTTAAGTGCAATGCAAAGAACTCATTAACTTGAGTTCTTTTTTCCTTATTTCGTATATCGATTGGCATAGCTGGATGCAACGAATGCTTCCGGCTTAATTTTTGGCTCGAGACCGATCGATTCTATTCTCGATACCATTTCACTTACAAATTCCCTGGTCTTATTCCTTTTCCCAGAACCGATATCCATATGTCCTTCCATGGAGAAGGAACCGCCTTTATAAAGAAATGGAAGTACGATATCAAACATTTTATCTTTGCATTCCTCAGTAAATAAAGAGACGACTTCTTCCGTCAGCGAGGTTTCAAATGAGATTCTCTCATGCAGATGCACCATTTTCCTTGGAATGATGGTTTTCCTAATACATGCCCAGGCGCCCTTCCGTTCATTTTGAATAACTATTCCGGTTATGAACACTGTTCGATTGCAATGAACCTGTGAATCAGTCCCAATCATTAAACGGAAGTTCCCATCAGGATTTCGCCTCATAAAAAGTAAAATACGATCGAATACCTGCTCAAACGTCAAATTGCGCTCCTGGAGATTTTGAAATTTATATTCAGCACTCACTTATTATCACCACATTAAGTAATTTGTCTGGGAGTAACACTCTTCCACAACCTTTAACTTAAGATGTTAGACTTTTACTACCATTATATTGAGAGGCTCCGAACAAGTTGTTTATTTTTTGAAAAAATTATACTTAGCATTGTTTAAAGGCTGGATGAATGGGAATGCGCAGATTGATAAAAACTATGGGCAAAGGAGGATCACATATGAATAAAACATTAATTTTTGTACTTAAATTTGTATCAAGCATGATTGCTTTTGCCATAGCACTTGATTTATTTTTCGATGCAGCATTTGCCGATATTGTTTCTTTCAGCCTGCTGGTAACGGTTATGTCATATATGCTTGGTGATCGGATTATTCTCCCCGCCTGGGAAACCGGAATGCCCTCATTGCTGACTTTTTCCTGGTTTATGCATCTGTATGGGTTTTTGGGAGTGTATTGCTTAACAGTTACTTGCAAATAGCGTGGGGAAGTGTCATTGCA
The DNA here is from genome assembly GCF_023516215.1 of Cytobacillus pseudoceanisediminis. NCBI lineage: Bacteria > Bacillati > Bacillota > Bacilli > Caryophanales > Bacillaceae > Cytobacillus > Cytobacillus pseudoceanisediminis. The sequence goes on from NZ_CP097349.1 coordinate 1,661,065, forward strand.
GCAGGAATTATCACTCTTTCCGAAGTCTTTGTGCACCGCTATCTGCAGAAAGGGGCCGATGTCAGCCAGGAGGAAAATCGCAAAGAAGCGGCCTTGAATCCGCGTCTGGCGTATGGAATGGAAATGGCCGAAGAAAAAGAGCCAACAAGGGACTGGGATTGACTGAATAATAAGCAACTAAACCCAATGCAGACTTATCCGTCGGTATTGGGTTTTTTAAAACAGAATAAGAATACCTTGCTATTTTGCCATCAAACATCCAATATTAATAAGGGTGAAATTTCTTTAAAACTTCACCTGAGCCTCTAATAAAGAAAGTGAAGAAAGCAGGGAATTATTTGCAGGATTTTTTAACACTGGGTATTTCAAAAAAACTAACAAATATATTGCTGAGCCATGGCATTGGAAAACCAACTCCTATTCAGGAGCAGGCAATACCCGCCGTGATGGAGGGCAGGGATATTATTGCACAGGCACAGACTGGAACTGGCAAAACATTTGCCTTTATTCTGCCGATTCTTGAGAAGCTTGACCCGGATGCTGTCCATATTCAAGCTCTCATTGTGACACCGACAAGAGAATTAGCTCTGCAGATTACAGATGAAGTTCAAAAACTGACTGCAGGCGATGATGATTTAGAGGTATTAGCCGTTTATGGGGGCCAAGATGTGGACAAGCAGCTTAATAAGCTTAAGAAAAAGGTTCAAATTGTCGTTGGTACGCCTGGCCGGCTTCTCGATCATATTAAGAGGAAAACAATTGATTTATCACAAGCAGATTTTTTAGTATTGGATGAAGCCGATCAAATGCTCCATATTGGCTTTTTGGATGAAGTGGAAGATATTATTAAAGAAACACCAGGCAAAAGGCAGACCATGTTATTTTCTGCAACGATTCCAGCAGAGATCAGGAATCTGGCAAGGAAACATATGAAAGAACCAGAGTATATGCAAATCGAAAAAACACAAGGGCCAGCACAATCAGTCAAGCAAATCGCCATACATACGATCGACCGTGCCAAGCAGGCCACACTCATGCAATTAATTCAAACTCATAGACCTTATTTAGCCGTCATCTTTTGCCGGACCAAACGCAGGGTCAGCAAGCTTAATGACGTACTAAAATCAAATGGCTTCCAATGTGATGAGCTTCACGGAGATTTGTCTCAGTCCAAACGGGAACAAGTGATGAAACGATTCAGGGATGCCGAATTACAGCTATTAGTAGCAACTGATGTAGCAGCAAGGGGACTTGATGTGGAAGGTGTCACACATGTATTTAATTATGATATTCCACTGGATCCGGAAAGCTATGTTCACCGAATCGGAAGAACGGGAAGGGCTGGCATGAAGGGGATGGCAATCACTTTTTATTCATCCGCAGACAAACCGCTTCTTGAAGCAATTGAAAAAGGACTGAACATTACGATCTCCAAGCAGAACCTTGGCAATAGCCAGGAAAGGCAAAAGCCTTCCAGGTCATCAGAAAAAACTCTCAAGTGCAAAAAATCCCAGCTTCATCCGGAAGAAAGAAAAATGATAATCGGGAAGATGCAGACAGAAAAAAGACTGAAGGCAAAACCTCCCCAGCAAAGGGCAGAAAAGGGCAAAGGAAAAACTCAAAACCATTGAATTCAGCTGGTCATGTAAACCGCAGTAAATCACCATCAAAAAAGAAGACTTCAGCGCCTAAATCTGTGAGTAATAGGTCAAAAAGACGCGGAAGGTAACCATAATTAAAGGAGTAGCGAAATGTTAAAAGAACGGATTGAAAACCATCTCAAGGAACCAGGAAACGAAATATACAAAGAAGAAAAAGAATTTGCTGAAAAGCATCAGCTATTATCAAATGCTGAATCTTTAATAGTCAAAAATCCTGAAACCCGCTTTGCAAATGCTTATATAGAGAGAGGAAACAAGGAAACAGAAGAAGTCCTCTCACAGGAGACACCCGAATTTCTAAACCAGCCTATTGATTATTTTGTGAAAAATATTAAAGAGTTTATGTACCTTGAGTCTGAATGGTTTGGGATTATTGGTGCAGACGCCATCTCTTTTGAATTCGATGATCTGTTCCGAACCTATGATGTCATGCTTGGACTTAAATTGCCTAAAAAGAAAGCAGAAACAATAAGGTCATATTTAAAAAGAACATTACAAGGTGATTCAGCAACATTTGACCTAATGTTTAACCAGCAAGATGGGTTATGGGAACTCAATTTTGCTTTGGATGACTTGGAGGGCTTTAAAGAAGACATGACCATAAACGATGCTTACATTCTAATTTACAGATATCTATTCTTACTGGCAGAAACGATTGAGGAAGTCAACTAAAAAAGCAGTTCAATCGAACTGCTTTTTTTATTTATTTTTTTTACCATCCCATGGATATTTCTATTTAAAAATCTGCATGATAAAGATTGTTATTAAAAAAGGAGGAATCGAAATGGAAAATCAGCCTAACCAGATGCATCAATATGCATACAGGAAATATACCCCAGCAGCTCAACCATGGAGCACATGAAGTTCTTGATGTTCAAGAGGTTTTATCAGGTACAGTCGGCACCTTAAACACATACTCATTATTGCGGCAGCACGTACAAGATCAGGAACTGGCAGGTATAATGGACCGCCAATATCAATTTGTGCAAGAGGAATACAATACTACACTGGAATGCTTCCAGACAGGTAAAGATCCTTCTAAACCAACACAGAGCTATAAAATGAACCAGGATAATGATTTTATTTATGGCTTAAAGCCTTCTCAGCCAAAAAAGCCAATCCAATCTGTCTCCGAAATGAATGAAGAAACAGTTTCCGGCTGCCTTCTGGGAGCATTAAAATCGGCCGCTTCCATGAAAACAATGGCTGCACTCGAAACAACAAATCCAGTTGTCCGGAGAGTACTGGCTGATTCTGTCCCAAATTGCATTGAGATGGCTTATGAACTTTCGATTTATCAAAACAAACATCATTATTACCAGGTACCTCAGTTTACACAGCAGGATATGCAGCAAATGTTAAATGCATATGCTCCTGCACAGGGGCAAATGCCAAATGCTGCTCAAGGGCAAATGCCAAATTCTAATATTCCTCATTAAAAGAGAGCCCCTTGGTAATATGCCAAGGGGCTCTTGCATTCTTTTGCATATGTGGTTATTTAAAGGTCTCATTCGATAATGGAGAGCCAGCAGCTGTATGCTGATTCATCCAATCAAGAGACACTCTGGAAACCGCCTGCCAATCCGGAATCTTATCTTTATATTTCTCAACCCAGCTCATTGCGAATTGGGAATCAATGCCTTTTTCCTCACATTGACTTAAGAAATCCAGTACGGCTGATTGATTGAATTGATCCCAGCCTCTGCATATATTCTGCCAAATCTGCTCAATTGAAGCTTGGATGGGTGAATCGATATCTGTTTTGCCGTGTTGATTCATACAAAACTCTCCTTTTAATTTAATATCAATTTCATGATGTCCTAAGGAATTAGAAGTCATGTGTAAGGCAAAATAATCCTATAAAATAAAAAAATTTTTAGGGAAACATAAAAATTATAGCCTGTTTATAGGATCTCATCTTAATTTTTTCTGCAAACCATGACATTTATCATGGTTTGGACATGACACTCATGTCTACAAAACCTTCTGAAAACCCTTTATCATAAAGTTAACGTCATGAAGAAGGGAATTAAAAAATGACTTCTAAACAAAAACAACTCAACTTAAAAAAACAAATGGCACCCTATGAAAAATCCGATTTAACACGCAGCATCATGCAGCTGGTCAATACTCTGGGACCTTTTTTCCTGCTATGGTTCCTTGCTTATAAGAGCCTGAGCTTTTCTTACCTGCTGACGCTTGGCATATCTGTCATTGCAGCTGGCTTCCTGGTCAGGATCTTCATCATTTTCCATGATTGCTGCCACCATTCCTTTTTCAAAAATCGCAAAGCAAACAAAATTGTTGGCACATTCACAGGGATACTTACCATTTTCCCTTATCACCAATGGCAGCATGACCACAATGTTCACCATGCAACAAGCGGTAATCTGGACAAGCGTGGTACAGGAGATATCTGGACACTGACAGTGAAAGAATACCAGGATGCGGCTTGGTCGACACGCGCAGCCTATCGCATCTACCGCAATCCGTTCGTCATGTTAGGTTTAGGCCCGATTTATGTATTTTTGTTAAAAAATCGATTTAACAGAAAAGGGGCAAGAAAGAATGAACGCATCAATACTTATCTTACAAACGCAGCCATCGCTGGTTTGTATGCGTTCATGTGCTGGGCCATCGGATGGGAAGCATTCCTGATGGTGCAGGGACCTATCTTTTTAATTTCCGGAGCAGCGGGGATTTGGCTTTTCTATGTACAGCATACATTTGAAGACTCCTATTTTGAAGAAGATGATAAGTGGGAGTATGTAAAAGCGGCAGTAGAAGGAAGCTCCTTTTACAAGCTTCCAAAAGTACTTCAGTGGCTAACCGGGAACATCGGGTTCCATCATATTCATCACTTAAGCCCGCGCGTGCCTAACTATAATCTCGAAAGCGCACATTATAATACAGCTGAGCTTCAGAATGTACCGACGATTACTTTTTCGACCAGTCTAAAGTCACTTCGATTCCGCTTATGGGATGAAGATGCCCAGGACTTCACTGGATATGGAGCAGCCAGGCAGTCTGCCCTCAGCAAAAAACAGAGCAGAGCGAAAACGGCATCTGTGAAGCCATAAACTAAGTCTATAATCTACTGAAGAACAGCTCCTTTGTGATATGATAACAAAGGAGCTGTTTCATTATTTTACGAATAAAAAAGAGGGTACCTCACATGTTTAAAAAGTATTTCACCACATTGAAAAGTTCAGGCATTTCTCCTTATATATGGAGTGTATTCAGCATTTTGCCGTTTTATTTCATCTTCAGGTCCACCTCTAAAATCGCCATAGCCGTAGGCATTATCCTGACCATTTTATTTTTTATATCATTGCGTTTTGCCTTTATATCGCGGAAGTGGCCTGTCTATCTATGGACTGGCATCTTAATCAGCATATCGATTACGATGACCATTCTGTTTTCGTTTATTTATTTTGCTTTTTATATTGCTTATTACAATGGCCATATCAAAAACAGGATTGCATTTTTAACGTTATATGTCATCCATCTTGTTGCAACCACCATCTCAATAAACATTAATTTTGTCACACAGAAGCCATTATTTCTCGAGCAGATACCTTTTATCATTATCATCTGGATCAGTGTGATTTTGCTTCCTTTTAACATTCACAATAAGAAAAAGCAGGAAATGCTTGAAGAACAGCTCGAAGATGCCAACAAAAGGATTGCGGAGCTTGTCAAACAGGAAGAAAGGCAGCGGATTGCCCGAGATCTTCATGATACACTCGGACAAAAATTGTCTCTGATCGGGTTAAAAAGCGATCTGGCCCGTAAGCTTATCAGCAAGGATCCTGACCAGGCAAAGGAAGAACTTATAGACGTTCAGCAAACGGCCAGAACAGCATTAAACGAAGTAAGAAAAATGGTTTCCCAGATGAGAGGAATCAGGCTGAAGGAAGAAATTATACTTGTTAAGCAAATCTTAAAGGCAGCCTCAATCGAATTCATCGGGGAAGAAGATATCAAATTAAAGAACGTGTCGCTATTCCTTGAGAATATTCTAAGCATGTGCATGAAAGAAGCTGTGACAAATGTAGTAAAACACAGTAATGCTACAGAATGCCGCATCAGCATTGAACAAACCTGGAATGAAGTTAGCATTACTGTCCAGGATAACGGGGTCGGCATGAATCCCGCAACAGATGTCGGCAAGGGGTCAGGACTGCTTGGATTAGGAGAGCGGCTCGACTTTGTCAATGGAAGTCTTGATATCGAATCTGAAAATGGAACAACGATTACAATGAAGGTGCCAACAGTCGTAAAAGAAACAAATAAGGAGGAAAAGGCATGATTAAAATCGTCATAGCTGAAGACCAGCGGATGGTGCTTGGTGCTTTAGGATCCCTGTTAAATCTCGAAGACGATATGGAGGTCATTGGCAAAGCATCGAATGGCAAGGAAGCCATATCTCTTGTCCAAACGCTCAAACCGGATGTATGCATCATGGATATTGAAATGCCGGAAAAGAGCGGCTTGGAGGCGGCGGAAGAATTGAAGGGCATAGGCTGCAAAGTTATTATTCTGACAACCTTTGCAAGGTCAGGGTATTTTCAGCGTGCCCTTAAGGCCGGTGTAAGGGGGTACTTATTAAAAGACAGCCCAAGTGAAGAGCTCGCCAGCTCAATCAGAAACGTCGTAGAAGGAAAGCGCATCTATGCACCTGAATTAATGGATGATGTATATGGAGAAGAAAACCCGCTGACCGACCGTGAAAAAGAGGTGCTTGAGCTGATTGCCGACGGCAAAAACACCAGAGAAATTGCCGACCAGCTCAGCATTAAAACAGGAACCGTCCGTAACTATATCTCTGCTATTCTAGACAAGCTCGAAGTTACGAACAGGATTGAAGCCATTACCCAGTCCAAAGAGAAGGGCTGGTTTAAATAAAAGTGTTTCTTGCATAAAAGGGCAGCAGCCAATTGGCTTAGCTGTCCTTTTTCATTTTCTTTAATTCTTCCATAACGACGAAGGCCAAATCATCATTTCCGAACATTGAGAGAACACCAAGCAATGTCTCATCAGGCACATCGCCCGCTTCTTCTTTTGGAACTGTCAGCTCCAGCGCTTCCTGCAGTGAATTATTTTTGCTTTGATCAGGATATGCCTTTAAATAGATTTCCTCGGGATCTAAATTGTGATTAATGCACCACTGGGCAAAAACGAGAATCATCATTTTTTCTTCGCCCTGATAGTTTTGAATAATTCTTTCTTCTAGCTCTTTGCTGTTCATCTTCATAAATCTCCTTATGTATTTATATATTGATTATAGATTTAAATCCATGATTTTTCATCTAAATTGCCATTTCTTTTGCAAATAGAATTTTCAGTAATTCGAATTAATTCTAAATTTATTGTTAATTCATATTGACAATTAAATAGGAGAATATCATAATATTAGAAAAACTTATAAAAACTTTAACAGATAACTGCACTACTGCCTTGAAGTAGAAAAGAGCGAATGGCAACCTTTTCAAAAACAGCATATGAGTCTTAATATAATGACTATAAGCAGCTGTTGAACATCCATATTGGTTGTTGCCGGGAAGCAAGCCCTTTCGTCCACGCTCGGAGGATGACTGGGCGTTTTTATTTATCCTCTATTAAGAGCAGCAGGAAAAGCAGGCATGAGGTTTTTAAATCATCTACAGATAGGGAGTTTTGACAATGAATGAATTTAAAATTGAAATCAATCGCACACCTGAGAAAAAACAAAAACCTGCATTTGATAACCTGGAGTTTGGCAAAAATTTTACCGATCATATGTTTGAAATGGATTATACTGCCGGCAGGGGATGGCATGATCCAAGAATTGTACCTTATCAGCCGCTTTCACTTGATCCCGCTGCAATGATTTTCCATTATGGGCAAAGTGTCTTCGAAGGGTTAAAAGCATATCTTACAATCGATAATGAGGTATTGCTGTTCAGGCCAGAAAAGAATATGGAGAGATTGAATAAATCCAACTCCAGATTATGCATTCCTGAAATTGATGAAGAGCTTGCTCTTTATGCCTTAAAAGAATTAATATCACTCGATCGTGACTGGATTCCCAATGTTGAAGGAACTTCACTGTACATCCGTCCATTTGTCATTTCAACTGAGCCATACCTTGGAGTGGCACCATCAAAGAAATACAAATTCATCATTATTCTTTCTCCAGTAGGCGCCTACTATAAGGAAGGCATCAACCCTGTTAAAATTGCTGTTCAAAACGAATATGTCCGTGCCGTAAAAGGGGGAACAGGCACCGCTAAAACCGGAGGAAACTATGCAGCGAGTCTGAAAGCACAGGAGCTTGCCAGCTTAACTGGATATTCACAGGTTCTATGGCTGGACGGAAAAGAAAATAAATATATTGAAGAAGTGGGAAGCATGAACATTTTCTTCAAAATTAACGGTGAAGTTGTAACACCTGAGCTTAATGGAAGCATCCTAGAAGGAATCACCAGAAACTCTGTACTCGAGTTGCTGAAATACTGGAATATCCCAGTGGCAGAGCGCAGAATCTCCATTGAAGAAATCTACCAGGCACATGCGGATGGACAGCTTGAAGAAGCATTTGGAACTGGCACTGCTGCTGTTATCTCTCCAATTGGCGAATTTTTCTGGGACAATAAGAAAATTGAAATCAGCGGCGGGATCACCGGCGAATTATCTAAGAAAATCTATGATACTTTGACAGGCATCCAAAAAGGAACCGCGCCAGACCCGTTTGGATGGAGTGTAAAAGTGGAAAAAAGAGGCAGCAGGCATTAAGTAATCCTCAATGCAGGCAAGGATCGGCACATAAAGCCGATCCTATTTTTATTTTAGGCATGAAAATCTGCTAAAACGGGAAAATATAGAAAGAACCTACTATAGAGAGGAGATAAAAAATGGACAAGATAGAAGTTGGAGAAGTATTTACAATCAGTGATGAAAATGATCAGGAAATGGAAGTGGAGGTCCTCGCTTCTGCAGAGGTGGATGGCCATCAATATGCTGCTGTCAGCTTCGTAGAAGATCTTGAAGAAGACACAGAAGAAGATATCGACGTGTTCTTCTTAAAACTGGATGAAGACGGCGACTTTACCCCCATTGAAAGCGACGAAGAATTTAACAAGATCTCTGCTGTATTCGAGGAAATGATAAACGAGGAATAGAAGAGAAGGAATCATTCCTTCTCTTTTTTTACATAGGAAGAGGCATTAGCTCCTAATCTTCAGATAACGTAATTTCCCCAATAGTAATGGGCAAATATCACAAAAGGAATGAAACAGCAGGTGATCCAATGAAAATATTATGCATCGATGGCGGTGGAATACGCGGTGTCTTTGCTGTCAGCATTTTAAAAGCTCTCGAAGAGGAACTGAATCTGCAAGCCGGCGACTATTTTGATATGATTGCTGGCACAAGCACCGGATCTATAATTGCCGCTTCACTGATCCTGAAGAAAGATATGAGCGAGGTCTTGAAAGGATACGAGTCATTCGGGAAAAAAATATTTGTAAAACAGGCAAAGGTTGGCCTCTTTAAAAGTGTATACAGTGATAAGTACCTGCGGCGTTTTATCCGCAAAGCTTTTGGTGAAACAGAGCTTTCCGATATTAAAAAGCCGCTTTTAATTCCTGCTGTCGATGTGACCCATGGCAAGCCATTTATCCACCGTTCCAATTACGGCAGTACTGGAAATGAAAGTTTATCAATGAAGCTTTGGGACGCAGTACTATCCTCCTGTTCAGCACCTGTATATTTCCCTCCTAATAACATCAGCAACAGTTATTTATCGATAGACGGAGGGCTTTGGGCGAATAATCCATCACTCGTCTGCATTACGGAGGCTATGCATCACTTCAAGGAGGAGCTGCAAAAAATAAAAATCCTTTCCCTTGGAACCGGTCTTCAAAAAATTGACTTTACGATTGACAATAATAAATACTGGGGTGTAAAACATTGGCTGCCTTTCCAGCTCCCGTCCATGAAAGTGACGCCGAAGCTTTTGGACCTGGCCCTTCATTTATCCTCCGAATCTGTTACCTACCATTGCAAGCATCTGCTCGGAGAAAATTACTTGCGCATAAATGAAGAACTGGGGGAAGAAATGCCATTTGATGAAATAAAGTTTGTGGAGGAATTGGTTATGCTTGGAGAGAAGGTCTATCAGGACCGGCGGGAGGAAATAAAAAAGTTTATACTATCGTGATTTGAAATAAGAAAAAAGAGCATGGGTGCTGCCCATGCTCTTTTTTCTTATTTGGTATTTTTCAAGGAATAATACTTCACGGGTTCTTCTGTATTTTGGAGAGCTTCAGCAATCGTTCCCATAAGGCTGTATGGTCCTTTGGCGTCATGGCCCACTTCCCAGATCATCATTCCGCCGAATCCGTGATTGAGAGCCAGGGCTGTTTTCTTTTTCATCGTTTTGGCACCATTATAGTAGTAGTCGGTGCCATTTAGGCTGATCTTATCCTTTTCTGCGTTTTCAGGGTTATCGTTTATGACTGCATTATATGATACCGGCTTAATAGCAGGATCTGCTGGCTGAGCATAAAGCGGAACCCCCAGAACCAGCTTATCTTTTGGAATACCCTGTGAATCAAATAATTGTCCCCAATAGTTTGCTATATTCTCTGTAAAGGAGTACGGAGAAAGATTGCGAGCATTGTAACCGCCATCCCACTGGCCATCATAAGCCATAATATTTACATAATCAACCTTCATGAACATAGAAGGCTCATATACGACATAGCCCGTCTCTGTCCCGGTTACACTATGAATTTTGGCATGGACCGCAACAGACAGCACTTTGCCGTTTGCATGAAGCATTTCGCTAAGCTTATGGATAAAGACTGCCAGGTATTTTGCATCCTCTTTAGAACGCGGATGCTCAAAATCAATGTCAATGCCATCAAGGTTTTCGTTTTGAGCCAGTCCCGCCAGTTCTTTTACCAGCCTATCTCTCGAGGATTCATCAGCTATGGCTTGTTTAAAATAATCATAAGATTCCCCGCCATTGATATGAAACCATCCCCCTACGGCAAGTATAGCCTTTACATCTTGCCGGTGTGCATTTCTTACCACACTTCTCAGATTTTTCAGGGCTGAATCACCATTTAAAGAAATGCTGCCGTCCTTCTCAGGATGAGCGAAAGAAAATAGGATATGTGTCAGATTTGAATAATCGATCGATTTTGGATCACGGTAATCCTGGATATAACCCATCAGCACTTTTTCGGGAATCTCCGAAAGCTCCGGGATTCCTTTTTTGACCAGAAGTTTGCTGGATTGTGAAACCGGCACAGACTGTTTTAAAGGCTGGCCTTGATCGGTGATGTTTGTATAGTAAATGCCTGCAGCAAAACCGCTGGAAAATATAAAAACAATCAATATCAGCATTTGGTGTATTCTTTTCACAAATAGTAAACCTCCATCATTCAATCCTTTAAAAGTGTATCAAAAAAGAGAACAAGGAGGGGGTGGTAATTTATTGCTTGCATTCCATTCTTAAATAAACCAATAAACTTTCAATAAAATATGATTCTCATCACATCCCAAACTTTTCCCCCATGGTACATTCCTTATAAGCAATTTATACAGCCTGGAAAAAGAGGAGGAAATGTACAGTGAGCGAATTGATTAATAACCGTGAACATCAGGACCATCACAGCAGTCCTGCTCAGGACAATAATGGCGAAACCGCTCTTCCCAAGCCGGAAGAACAGCCCGGACACCCCATACATACATTTATCCGGGAGAATAAGGCAATTGATAAGCATCTGAGGGAAAAGGTAAAAGTCCATCTCGAAGCGTTCATCCAGGAGGATAACGGGGAAAATGCATATAAACTATTGGAAGACTGCATCCTGCTGCTTGATCTTGATAAGCATTACAGCCGGAAGGAAAATCTGCTTTTCCCATACTTGGAGAAGTACGGAATCTATGGACCAACAAATAATATGTGGAGCATCGATGACTATATCAGGGATGGAATCAAGGATGCCAAAAACCTGCTCGAGGATTACGATGGGGACAAGCAAAAGGTCACCAATGCCGTGCGTTTCATTTTCAATGAAATAAGCGCTATGATTTACAGGGAGGAAAATATCCTTTTCCCTATGGCCTTAAAGAATCTTACAGAAGATGAATGGGTTAAGATTGCCCATGAGAGCGATGAGATTGGCTTCTGCCTGACCGGCCCGCAAGGAGAATGGAAGCCCGAACGCAAAGGGATTGCTGGGAAAGCAATATCAGAAGGCTATATCAAAATGGAAACTGGCATTTTATCATTGAAACAGCTGGAGCTATTATTCAATCATTTGCCTGTTGATATCACATTTATTGATCATGAAGACGTAGTCCGCTATTTCTCTCACGGAAAGGAAAGAATCTTTGCCAGAACCAAAGCCGTGATAGGGCGAACCGTGCAGAATTGCCATCCTCCCCGCAGTGTCCATGCTGTGGAAGAATTGCTGAAGGATCTTAAGGCAGGCCGAAAGGACTCTGAAGATTTCTGGATAAAATTTAAAGATAAATATGTTTATATCCGTTATTTTGCTGTAAGGGATGAAAACGGAAGCTATGCAGGAACCCTGGAATTCACACAGAATATCAATCCAATCCAGGAAATCGAGGGAGAAAAAAGAATTCTTTTATAATCATAAAAAAGCTAAGAGCGTCCACTCTTAGCTTTTTTTGATTTTTGAAGGATTATTAATCTTATATGTCACTGCTTCTTCTACAATGAATTCCTCGTCACAGTCTTTCCCTTTAGGCAGTTTCTTTTTAACAATTTTCCCATCAAATTCAAGGCTTTCCCCTGGCTTAAGTTCGAATTTCTTCAGCGTTTTTGAGTGGGAGCACCAGCCAAGTCCCACTTCAATCGGTTCATTCTCTTCAATGACAACATCTTCTAAGACGATGACTTCATCATTTTCTTCATTGAAATGGTTCCAGCTCAAGGCAAATTGTTTTACTTTAGCAGTAAAGTGGGCCTTTTCTGCTGGCAGTTCCAATGCAGGCTGTTTTTCCTTCTTGGCTTTTTTTGCTGAAGGCTTTGTCTTATTGCTGTTTTCAGACGGATTCTTAGTAACGTCTTCAGACTTCTCACTGTCTTTTTTAGGTGCTTCCTTTTCAGAAGGAGCAGAGAAACCAGCAGTCAATGCTTTTCCAAAGCTTGGCGACTGCATCTCTTTAAGATAAGCCGGGTGTATGCAGCTCAGATTTCCGTCCTGAAATTCGATTATGATTGTATAATAATCATCAGACTCACCGTATGCCTGATAACCTTTCACAGTTACAAGCCGCTGCTGTGATTTTTCTTTATACCAGAATTCCTTCTTAACTTCCCTTGTAGTTGATAAGCCCCATTCCCTGACTTTCTCTTCATAATGAGCATCATCCTGAAACGTTTCAAATTTCCCCACTGGAGGAAAATATACCGTATTGTTTGAGTCTTCAATATGAGGCAGAGTTATTGCCAATCCGTCCACATCCTTTCAAGATTATTTTAATGGCCGTTCATGATAAAATCAAAAATGAGGAAGGGTTTTTCCGATAACTTTTGAATATAGTTAATAAATGAATGACAGTTTTGCTGTAAAGGAGGCTATAAGATGAAGACATACAAAAACAGAAATGATGTTCCGCTAAATGAAAAATGGAATCTGGAAGACATTTATTCCAGTTTGGAAAAATGGGAGGAAGATTACCAGAGGATTGAACAATTAGCTGATAAGCTGAAGACCTTTGATGGGCAGATTCAAGATGGTTATTCCCTGTATCAATATCTTGAGCAAAAAGAAAAACTTTCTTACATATTTAATAAGCTATATGCATATGCGATGCTAAAAACAGATGAAGACACACGGGTGTCTGATTCACAGGCTTTTGTGGACAGGGCAAAGCAATTAGGCGTTAAAATCAGTTCTTCCACTTCTTTTTTTATGCCTTTTCTTTTAAGTCTGGATGAAGAAACCCTAAAAAGCTATATTGCTGAGGAAAAGGGCTTGAAATACTTTGAGGAAGATCTGCTCGAATCTTTCCGCTATAAGCCTCATGTCCTTAATAAGGACCAGGAAGAAATTCTGTCCCGCCTTGGCGAAGCACTTTCGGTTCCAAGTCATACATTTGGAATGATGAATAATGCTGATATAAAGTTTGGCGATGTAACAAAAGACGATGGCGAAAAGGTTGAACTGACACGCGGCATGTATGCAAAAATTATGGAAGAGGAAGACCGGGAAAAGAGAAAAGAAGCGTATAGGGCCTATTACCAGCCTTATGTGCAGCTAAAGAATTCCATTGCTTCCACCCTTTCTGCTGCGATAAAAAACAATGTGAGCATGGCCAAAATCCGGAATTATCCTTCAGCCCTTGAAAAAGGATTATTTGGAGATAAGGTGCCCAAGGAAGTATATGTAAATCTTATTGAGACCACTAAAAAAAATATCGGGGCAATGCATCAGTATACCAGGATCCGCAAGAAACAGTTAGGCCTTGACGAGCTGAGGCAATATGATTTGAGTGTTCCATTAGCAGAGGGTGTAAAACCTGATATATCATATGAAGAAGCTTATGAAACGATGTGTAAAGCATTGGAGCCTCTTGGAGAGGATTATATTAATATTCTCAAGGAGTTTAAGTCAGGGCGCTATATTGATGTGCGGGAAACTCCAGGGAAGCGGTCAGGGGCGTATAACCTGGGCATCTACGGCGTTCATCCCTATATCCTCCTGAATCACCGGGATGATCTGGACAGCCTTTTCACACTTGCACATGAATGCGGACATGGTGTCCACAGTAAGCTGAGCTCTCAGCACCAGCCGCAGATTACCGCCCGATATAGCATCTTTGTAGCGGAAGTGGCTTCAACAGTAAACGAAGTGCTGCTGATTAATTATTTGCTGAACAGGGAAAAGGATAAACAAGTCCGCAGGCATCTCCTTAATCATTTTATTGATCAGTTTAAAGGAACCTTCTTCACTCAAGTCATGTTTGCTGAATTTGAGATGAAAACGCACGAATTAGCTGAAAAGGGAGAACCGCTTAACGCTGAAGTTTTCAGCGGAATCTATGAACGCTTATTCCGCGAATATAATGGGGATGAAATAGTCTTTGATGAAGAGGTAAAATTCGGCTGGGCTAGGATCCCTCATTTTTACCGTCCATTTTATGTTTATAAGTACGCTACCGGATTTGCGTCTGCCATTCATTTGGCAGCGAAAATTCTTGAAGGGGACAAAGAAACGCTGCAAAGCTATCTTGAGTTCTTAAAAAGCGGAAGTTCCGATTATCCGCTTGAGCTGTTAAAGAAAACCGGAGTGGATCTGACTTCCCCATATCCAATTGAAAACTCACTTCGGAAATTCAGAGAACTTGTAGAAGAATTCGGAAACCAATAGAAGAATCCGGCCTGTTTCTTGCCTTAGAAACAGGCTTTTTTACTGTCATAATTAAAAGAACAGCTAGCTGAAATACAATTAATGGACAGGATGAAATATTCCTGCAATAATTGATGCAAACTTTAATTAAAACGAAGATAGTGCAAATATAATTGTGAAGGATGAAAGGATGAAAGTAATACTGGCAAGCCCAAATTTTCACCAGGCAAGAGGAAATACGGTTACCGTTCAGCGTATTTCTGATGGACTTAATAAGCTTGGCATCGAGACTAAAATCATTAATATCACAAACGATTACGAATTCACTTACCTGCCAAAAGCTGATATTGTGCATGGCTTTAACGCTTACAGGTTTGGCCAATTTATTAAAAGGCTTGCTAAAAGGCCTGAAAGATATGTCGTAACCATGACAGGGACGGACTTAAATATCGATCTTTATGATCCGGAAAAAAAGCCGTTGTTTCGGAAACCATCCTCCATGCCGAAGCTATACACGTATTTGATGATGAAGCCAAGCTGGTACTCTCAAAAGAACTTCCCGAAGCAAGAGATAAAATCAGCGTTATCCATCAGGGCACTGTAATATTTCCTGAACCTGGAGGTGATTATAAGAAAGAACCTGGCACTTTTTTATTTTTGCTGCCGGCAGGGATCCGCAAGGTGAAAAATATTCCTTTTGCCATAGAAAAGCTTAAAATCATTTACGAAAAAAATCCTGAGATACGACTTTGGCTGGCGGGCCCTATTATTGAAGAAGAAGAGGGGTATATTGTAAAGTCCCTTGCAGAAGAGAATAAAGAGTGGATTCAATATCTTGGTCAAATCCCCCATCATCATATGGGGGAACTATACAGGCAAGCTGATGCCGTATTGAATACATCCCATTCTGAAGGCCAGCCTGCTGCTATTTTAGAAGCAATGGGATATTGCCTTCCAGTACTTGCAGCCAATAACCTGGGAAATCGAAATATCATTGACCATCAGGAAACCGGTTTAATCTATACAAATCCGGTCGAATTTCTTGATTATGCAGACAAACTAGTGAATAATTACGAGTTGAGGATAAAATTGGGGCGTGCTGCCAAATTCTATGTTGAATGCAGCCATTCTTCAGAATATGAAGCTAAAACACTTCAAAAAATGTACAAAACCATTTTAGAAAAGTCCCAAGTAAATAATCATAGGCAAGGAGAGAGAAATATGTCGAGAGAAGAAATCATAAAACTAACTTCTTTATCTACAAAAGGCGGCTGAGGATGCAAAATTGGTCCTGAAGACCTGGCGCAGGTTCTGCGTCATTTGCCAAAGTCTGTACCTGACCCCAACCTTTTAGTAGGACTGGATACTTCTGATGATGCAGGTGTATATAAAATAAATGATGAAACTGCCCTGGTGCAGACACTTGATTTCTTTACTCCTATCGTGGATGACCCGTATATGTTCGGGCAGATTGCCGCAGCCAATTCACTTAGCGATATTTACGCTATGGGCGGAAAGCCGATAACCGTTATGAATATTGTAGGTTTTCCAATCAGCAAATTGGATAAAAACATCCTTGCAGACATTCTGGCTGGCGCATCCGATAAAGTTAGAGAATCCGGTGCTGTTTTAGTTGGAGGGCACTCCATTGATGACCAGGAGCCAAAATTCGGTTTATCTGTGACTGGAACAGTACATCCTGAACGAGTTAGAACAAATGCAGGAGCCAAACCTGGTGACAAACTGATTTTAACCAAGCCGATTGGCGTGGGCATTCTTACTCAAGCGATTAAAAGGGATATGCTGGATCAGGAAGGAATTGACCGTGTAATGGAAGTCATGGCTGCCTTAAATAAAGACGCAGCTGAAGCTATGGATAACTACCAGGTCAATGCCTGTACAGACATTACCGGTTTTGGCCTTCTAGGCCACGCAATGGAGATTGCGGAAGGAAGCGGCACAGGCATTACCATTGAAAGCAAAGCCGTTCCAATCCTTCCAAAAACAAGAGAGCTTGCTGAACAGAATATTATTCCTGGAGGCTCCAAAAAGAATCATAAATGGCTGTCCGGCCGGATTCAATATGAAAATATTGATGATGTGGACCAGGTGATCCTTTGTGATGCCATCACTTCAGGGGGACTTTTAATAACCGTTCCTGAAACAGAAGCTGAATTGCTCCTTAAAGATCTTAAGGTAAAAGGAGTAGAATGGGCTTCCATCATTGGGACTGTCACAGATCAGAATCCTGGAAAGATTACTGTTATCTGAAAAAAGGACTCGAAAAGAGTCCTTTTTTACCTTTACAAAATTAAGGCTGTTTTCGTTAGAGTTTTTACTTGCAACTAAATCTAACAATAGAGTTGATTGTAGCGGAGGGCATTTGATCCTCGAAAATGCATCCGCATTTCTTCGTGCGGTGTTGATTCAGGGAAGTTTATTCAATGTCCTGCGGGAAGCCAGGGAAGTGAGAGGTGCAGGCGTAGCCGAAGAGGATCTCATCTCTCCCCGCGGGTTCGCTGCGTGCATGCAGCCAAAGATCAACGAACAATATTCACAAGCTAACCGACATTTTATAGCAATAGAGCCAAAATCAAAAACAAGGAAGTGCAAACATGAAAAAATTCTTAATGCTCATAACTATCTTTTCACTGATGCTTTTGTCAGCATGCGGCGGAAATGAAACAGATAACACAGACGGAAACGGAAAAGAACAATCGAAAGAAACGTTCACCATTGGGGTCATTCCAGTTCAAACAGAGGGATCCATGGAAGCTGCCATGGAGAAACTTCAGTCCACTTTATCTGAAAAACTCGATAGGGATGTAGCTGTCGAAGTATATCCGGATTATAACGGGGTAGTGGAAGCCATGAACTACGATAAAATTGATATGGCTTATTTCGGCCCGTTAACATATGTTGTTGCACATGAGAAGAGCGGCGCAAAAGCCATCATTACACAGCTGATTGATGGAGAGCCATTCTATTATTCATATATCATCACACATAAAGACAATCCATGGAATTCACTTGAAGATTTACTGAAAAACAGCAGTGAATCTGACTTTGCTTTCGGTGATATCAATTCAACTTCAGGATCTCTAATCCCATCCATTGAATTGAAGGACCGCGAAGTTTACAAATCAGAGGACGACCACAGCTTTAAGTCCGTCAGATTTACAGGCTCGCATGATGCTACTGCATTGGCAGTTCAAAATAAGCAGGTTGATGCAGGTGCGATCGACAGCGCCATTTACAATCAATTAGTGGATTCAGGAAAAGTAGATGGAGATCAGATTAAAACGATCTGGAAATCAGAAAAGCTTTTTCAGTACCCATGGGCTGTACATGAGAACACCGATGAAGAAACGATTAAAGCATTAAAAGAAGCATTTCTGGCGATTGAAGACCCGGAAATTCTGGATGCTTTCGGGGCAAGCGGATTTACAGAGGCAAGCAATGAAGATTATGAAAGCATCCGCCAGGCTGCCCTAAAAGAGGGACTTATTAAAGAATAGGGCTGATAAGATTGTGGTTTAAAAAACGCAGCATATTAACATATTTCGTGTTGGCTTTATTCGTTTATCTTAGCATGAGGCTAACGGAATTCGATTTATCGAAATTCAAAGACTTCCGCAATATGATTGACTTTCTGTCCCATTGGTTCCCGATGGATTTTTCTCTTCTTCCAAAGATACTTGAAGACAGTCTGGAAACATTGGCCATGGCTTTTTTGGGAAGCTTTTTCGGGCTTATCATCGGACTCCCCTTAAGCTTTATGGCAGCCAAAAACACGTCCGGCTCTAAACTTATTTACCATTTAACCAGAGTCGGCCTCAGCTTTGTCCGTTCCATCCCTGAAATTGTTTTCGGTCTGATTCTTCTTACGGCTCTTGGACTTGGTCCTTTTCCTGCTGTCCTGGCCATTATGTTTCATAATATTGGGGTTCTGGGAAAACTGATCTCAGAACTCATTGAAGCATCCGATCCCGGCCCGCAGGAGGCCATGAAAGCAGTTGGTGCTAAAAGCTGGTTTGCTTCCCTGTTCAGCATCCTGCCTCAAATATGGCCAAATGTATTGTCGAATTACTTCTACCGGTTTGAGGTTGCCATTCGAACTTCTCTTATATTGGGGTTTATTGGCGGTGGAGGTATTGGCCAGAGACTTTTTAATGATTTTAAAACATTCCAGTACAGTTCAGTTTCGCTCGATGTACTGGTTATAATGATCATCGTTGTTCTTGTGGATCTTTTCGGAAGCTATGTTAGGAACCGAGTGATATAAAGGAGGCCTGAAATGCTTGAGATTCGAAATATAACAGTCCGTTATCCCGGCATGAAGCATAATGCCCTGAATTCTATAAACCTGACCATTCATCCTGGTGATTTTGTTTGTGTGTTAGGTAAAAGCGGTGCTGGAAAATCCACTTTGATCCGCTGTTTAAACGGCTTGCAGACACCATCATCCGGGGAAATCATCTGGGATGGCCAATCCTTTTCTGCACTGAGTGATGAACAGCTTCGAAAAATCCGCAGGGAGATGGGAATGATCTTTCAGCATTTTAATCTAATTCCCCGATTGACTGTACTGCAAAATGTTCTGACAGGCATGTTCGGCTTCAGGAGCAGCTTCAAGAATCTTATTGGATGGTTCACAGATGAAGAAAAGGCACAGGCTAAACAAGTCATTGCAGAGGTGGGCTTAGCCGATTTTGCCGATCGCAGGGTCGAGCATCTTAGCGGAGGGCAAAAACAGAGAGTTGGCATTGCAAGGGCTCTCCTTCAAAATCCAAGTTTCCTTCTAGGCGACGAGCCTGTTGCAAGCCTGGATCCTGGAACTTCAGACCGGATATTCAGCTTGCTTCAGGAGATGCATGAGCGGCATAAGCTTCAAACCATTATTAATGTCCATGATGTTCAGTTAGCTAAACGATATGCAACCCGCATTATCGCTTTAAAAGATGGGGAAGTCGTTTTTGATGATAAACCAGAGCAGTTTACAGACGATATGTATGTATTTACATATGATGCAGAAAGTTATGGCGAGAAATCATATATCCGTTCTACTTAAAAAAGGAGGCAGAGGAAATGGCCAATTGTCCATGAGTTGTGGATAGCTCGAACGTCGTGTACGTTTCGAATGACCCTGATATCAAACTATTTAATGAGGGCCATGCATCCAAGAAAACAGTGGTGTTGACCTTTGATGATGGACCCGGTAGAGTTCTTCCGGAAATATTGGATATCTTGAAGAAAGAGAATGTTCCAGCTGTATTCTTCTGGCAATCCAGGCTTTTATACCCTCAGCGTCCGTGGAAAAGAGTCATAGAAGAAGGTCATCAGATAGGTACCCACTCTTCAAAGCATTCCAATTATGTTAATTTGAGTCCACATGAACAAGTCCAGGATCTCAGCAGCAGCAAAACTAAGATTGAGTCGATCATCGGCCAGGAAGTGAAGCTATTTCGGCCCCCATTTGGGCAGTACAATGAACACACTATAGCCGCAGCCAAACAGCTTGGGCTATCAACCATCATGTGGAGAATCTCGGCAATGGACTGGGAGCTAAAAGAACAGCCTGAACAAATTATCGCAAACGTCATAGAGAACCTGGAAGAGGGAGCGATCATTCTTTTGCATGAATTAACCCAGACTGTTGAAGCTCTCCCTGCTTTAATTGCTGAGATCCGAAATAAAGGCTATGAATTCAGTTTGCTCTAAAAAGTATCCTTGCGCAGGATACTTTTTTTGTGCAGTGAAAAAAGCAGTATTTTTTTAAAGCAGATTGATATATATTGTGGAGATAGGATGCCTATTAAGGGGGAGCTCCAGCTTGTTTACTAATATTGTGACTGAAAACGGGACTCTAAATGACCGTTACATTTTAAGAAGAGAGAACTTATATCAGGGAGCGAACGGCCGGTTTGTCGAGCGTTTTTTTATTGATGCGTCAAAAAGCTTTATTTTCAAACCTCTGACAAACAATACTCAGCTGGGAAAAGAAGTGTGGATTTTTGAAAATGTACTGTCAGAACTCCCGCTAAAGTTTCCAAAAATCCTGTCGTACTCCGTCCAAAACAAACTAAGCGATAATTGGATTATTTTAGAAGACCTTGGCACCATTACACATACATTTGATTCAAATATTGCACTGGAACTAACTGCATTAATGGCCAAATGGCACTCTCTGCCCGCTGAGCGGTTTTCCCATGCACAGCTGAAAGGTCCTAAACCGCCTATTGAGGAGATGGCAGACCAAATCCTGCAGAACAAAGAGAAAGTGTTTTCTATTTTCAAGTTACATAATATTTCAGATCGTTTAGGCAATAAAATTTTCAGCGCATTTACCAGTAAACCCTTTTCCACTGTGAGAGTTCTTTGCCATGGGGATTTGCACCAGGGGAATTATGGGTATGCGGGGATAAGACGGTGGTTCTGGACTGGGAACATTGCCACATGAACACACCTTTTTGGGATTTGTTTCATTTAATCGATATTTCACATCCGGATTTCCCTAAGCCTAATAACCATACTATGCGAAATATGATTCTGGACTGTTATTGTAAAG
Source organism: Cytobacillus pseudoceanisediminis (assembly GCF_023516215.1). Lineage (NCBI taxonomy): Bacteria > Bacillati > Bacillota > Bacilli > Caryophanales > Bacillaceae > Cytobacillus > Cytobacillus pseudoceanisediminis. Next base: position 1,682,673 of record NZ_CP097349.1, read on the forward strand.
AAATTCAAATTTCTGCTCCAGACAGGGAGAAGTTCAAACAGGAATATTATGTGTTTTCAGCTGTTTTTTCGGTTTGGATGATGATGCTAATACAATCAGATCTGGACAATCAGAGAGCGAAATGGACTCCAGAACAGCTGTCGAGGCAATTAAAAGAGACAATACACAATCTTGTTGAATGTGCAGAAGAAATCATTTAGAACGAAAGTCAGTTCATGCTGATTGACACAAATTGACTAATATGATATTTAAATATTGTTTAGCACTCTTAAGGTTTAAGTGCTAATGTAATGAAAATTTGAAAGGGGAGAGACTAACATGGAAACGAAACAGTTTAAGGCAGAATCCAAGAGATTATTGGAAATGATGATCAACTCCATTTACTCTCAAAGAGAGGTGTTCCTGAGGGAGCTTATTTCCAACAGCAGCGATGCGATCGATAAGATCTACTATAAAGCACTTACAGACGATTCCTTAACGTTTGACAAAGAGAGTTACTACATAAAGGTCGTTCCTGATAAGGAAAACAGAACATTAACAATCAAAGATACTGGCATTGGAATGACAAAGGAAGAGCTGGAAAATAACCTTGGCATCATTGCTAAAAGCGGTTCTCTCGCTTTTAAGAAAGAACAGGAGATTAAAGATGGCCATGATATTATTGGCCAATTCGGAGTAGGATTTTATGCGGCATTCATGGTCGCTGATGTTGTAACTGTGATCAGCAAAGCCCTTGGCAGTGAACAGGCCTACAAATGGGAATCACATGGGGCGGAAGGATATACGATTACGCCATGTGAAAAAGAGGCAGTCGGTACTGATATTATCCTTAAAATAAAAGAAAATACGGAAGATGAAAGCTTTGATGAATACCTCGAAGAGTACCGCTTAAAATCGATCATAAAGAAATACTCAGACTTCATCCGCTATCCAATTAAGATGGATGCAGAAATCAAAGAACCAATAGAAGGTGCTGAGAATGAATATAAAGAAAGCACCGAAGAGCAGACCATCAATAGCATGGTTCCGATTTGGCGGAAAAATAAAAGTGAACTGACAGACGAAGATTATGAAAAATTTTATCAGGAGAAGCATTATGGCTTTGACAAGCCGGTAAAGCATATCCATATTCATGTGGATGGCACAATCCGCTATAATGCAATTTTATATATTCCTGAGAATATTCCATTTGATTATTATTCAAAGGAATATGAAAAAGGCCTGGAGCTTTATTCAAATGGCGTATTAATTATGAATAAGTGCGGAGACCTTCTTCCAGATTATTTCAGTTTTGTAAAGGGGATGGTGGACTCTGAAGATTTATCACTTAACATTTCAAGAGAAATGCTCCAGCATGATCGGCAGCTGAAGCTCATTGCTAAAAACATCAGCAAAAAGATAAGAAACGAACTTCACAGCCTGATGAAAAATGAGCGGGAAAAATATGAACAATTTTATAAGTCGTTTGGAAGACAATTAAAATATGGTGTATACAGCGATTTCGGAACCCATAAAGAAATGCTCCAGGATTTATTGATGTTCTATTCTTCAAAAGAAAAGAAACTGGCATCACTTGATGAATATATATCAAGGATGAAGGATGACCAGAAATATATTTATTACGCAGCAGGAGAGTCACATGAAAGAATAGAAAAACTACCGCAAACTGAACTTTTGGCTGACAAGGGTTATGAAATACTATATTTTACAGAAGATATTGATGAGTTTGCCATTAAGATGCTTATGACCTATAAAGACAAGGAATTCAAGTCTGTATCAAGCGGCGATCTCGGCATAGAGAATGAGGATGAAAAGGTATCCGAATCAGAAGAAAAAGAACATAAGGAATTGTTCAGCAGCATGAAAGAAATTTTGTCAGGAAAAGTGACGGATGTACGAATTTCCAAAAGGCTTAAAAGCCACCCGGTTTGCTTGACAGCTGATGGAGAAGTTACCATTGAAATGGAAAAAGTCCTTAGCAGCATGCCGGATAATCAAGACGTAAAAGCAAATAAGGTTTTGGAAATCAATTCAAACCATGAAGTCTTCCAAGCCTTAAAAAATGCTTTAGAAAACGATAAAGAAAAATTAAATCTGTATACAAACCTCCTATATAACCAGGCTTTGCTGATAGAAGGCCTTCCGATCAGTGATCCTGTTGAGTTTACGAATGATATTTGCAAAGTAATGGTTTAACATACCGTTTTAACAGCCCGAATCAATCGGGCTGTTTTTTTGTACTCAATTATTTCTGGCGGAAAGTTCCTGCATAATTGAATTGAGAACCAGTCTGAAATTGGCTCTGGCTATTAAAAGGCTGCTGCATTGCTGAAAGACTTCCTCCAGCCATTTCTTGCCCAGTAAGCTGTCCCTGCATTTGATTGCAAATGTGTACGACTTCCTGGCATCGCTGAATGGCTAAGTCATGGCTTTGCAGGCTTTGTTCAATTAATTGGGCAGCCTGCTTTTCACGCTGAAGAATCTGCTCAAGCATCTGAATGTTCTGCTGTTCCTGCAGCATCATCATACGATATTGCTGGCTTCCTTGCTGTGTCTGCTGAATCAGCTGCTGAGCTAGCTGCCTGGCTTGATTTGCCTGCTGTACTCCATGTTGAGTTGTATGCATATTAACAGCCTCCTAATAATTATTCAGGGACATTTGCCCCTTTGATCTATTTCTCTTTGCCCATCACCTTCACACTAGAAAATTAAATCAATAAAAGGAATCTTTTTCTTAAATTGATGTACAGCTATATATGGGAATAATTTTTGTGCTAATAAACAAACTAACAATGTAAAGGAGGGAGATTATGCAGCATTTCAAGGCATTGGCTCTAAAATTTCTCGCAAGTGTTGTTCTCTTATATATCATTCTCGGAATATTCTTTGGAATGAGCTTTGTAAATGTATTTATAATAACAGCCATTCTGGGCATTACAGCTTATATCCTTGGTGACATGGTGATACTCCCAAGGAGCAGCAATATGATCGCAACGGCAGCCGACTTTGGATTGGCTTTTTTGCTCATTTGGTTTTTGAGTTCAATTCTAACCAATGGTGATAATCTTATTGCAATGTCAATAGCCGCAGCTCTTGGAGTCGCATTATTTGAATATCTATTCCACTTATATTTGCTTAGAAATATGACAGAAGCAAGTAATGAAAAAGGCACTATTAACCAAGGAAACCTTCGCTATAATACTGAAGTTTCCGAGGATTTAACACCTGTAAGACCGGATGTAAGAAGCGAAGAGGATAAATAACACATTCTGAAAACTCTTGGGAAGGGGATTATTATGTCAGTTTTCGTTTACCAGACATTTGAAGTGAAGCAGGACAATTTTGTTGAAGCGTTAAAAAACGTGAGAATGATCCAAAGCTACCGAAACGAGAATTATCAGCATGAGGTTGAGCTATTATCGCCCATTTCAGGACAAGACCATACCTATGCTTTTCTTTCCAAATATGAAGGTCTTGCTGAAATGGAGCTTCAAAACAGGAAGATGTTTGAAGATGAAGAATATAAAAAGCTAATCGAACAATTCTTCCTTGAGGATATTGTCCAGGGCAGCATGAACACACAGCTATTCAGATCTGTTACAGGATTAAAAAGCGACAGTTCAGAACAAAAGAAATAAATGCTTTGGCACCATCCTTTGCAGATTTGAACGGAAGCCGATCACCAAAAGGAATCGGCTTATTTATTTGAATGAAAGCAATAGCACGTTTAACAGCTATAGGAGATAAACAGGAGGTACACCATGGACTTTTTCTTCCCAGCGGAAATTCCTCAAAAAAAGTGAATCCGGTGACCTAAAATGGTGGCAATTATCATTAATTGGTGTTGGCTGTACCATTGGGACCGGTTTCTTTCTCGGTTCAGCCATTGGCATTAAGATCACCGGACCTTCCATCGTTTTTTCATTTATGTTAGCGGCACTTGGAACCTATATCGTCTATAACCTTTTGGCTAAAATGACAGCTGAAGACCCTCAGGAAGGATCTTTTTGCTATTACGCCAATAAAGCCTATGGAAAGTGGGCAGGTTTTAGCTGCGGCTGGAATTACTGGTGCTCAAATATACTTATCATGGGAAGCCAATTAACCGCGCTCTCCATTTTGACAAGATTTTGGTTTCCTCATGTGCCCCTTTGGGTTTTTGCAGCGGGTTATGCCATACTCTCCATTATAGTGGTATTAACAGGAAACAAAGGCTTTGATAAGGTGGAAAACCTGTTTGCAGTTATTAAAACAGCAGCCATTATTATGTTTATCATCCTCGCAGCAGCTGCTTTGTCCGGAGTGATTAATGGAGATGCCAGGCATCCCGGATTCCCCGGTTCTTCTGGGGAATGGTTTCCTGAAGCCTTTAGGGGCTTTTGGTCATCGTTGATTTATGCTTTCTATGCATACGGAGGAATTGAAGTGATTGGGCTAATGGCAACAAGATTAAAAAAGAAGGAGGATGCACCTAAGGCGGGCATCATCATGCTTATCGTCCTTGTCATCATCTATGTCATTTCCCTTGGCTTAGCCGTTTATATGGCTTCACATGGTGCTTTTAATGAAAAAGAGAGCCCATTTGTAACTGCAATGGATAAGTATAATCTGGCCTTCTTCCCGCACGTTTTTAATGCAGCAATCATTATTGCCGGCTTCTCTACGATGACAGCTTCACTGTTTGGAGTAACTGCATTACTGGTTACGTTGGCTGATGACGGCGATGCTCCAGCGGTATTTTCAAAAAAGATAAAGAAGTGGAAGGACCTTCCTTTACCTTCGCTGGGACTGGCTACAGCGGGTTTAATTGCATCCATCGTAACCGCCTTATTGCTGCCTGGCAAAATATATGAGTATATCACTACTGCTGCTGGTATATTAATTTTATTCAATTGGTCATTCATCATCATTTCAGCTCTTCGGATTTTGGAAAATAAAGTGTTCGGAAAGATAATGGCTGCGGTGGGATTGCTTCTGATCCTGGCTGCGGTAAGCGGCACATTAATTGAAAAGTCCATAAGGTTTGGATTTTTTGTCAGTTTAATATTTGTGGCATTAATAGCGATTGTAGCCTTAATCATGCAAAAAAAGTATGGAAAAAAGAAGGCGGGAGCAGCTGTTAACAATAAAAAACAAACACCAGTCTTCATTCTGGTGTTTGTTCAGTTTTTAGACGCTGTAATTAAGTTTTTTCTTATTCCTTTTTAAGGAGCCCTATAAATAGGCGGTCGGTTTATTTAAAATCAGCAAGGACCAAAAGGGTGATTAAAGGAATTCACTGCAGAATTCTAATATAGGGAGAGTGCGGACTATGTTTTTGAAGTCCTGCTGATGGACAAGCTTACTTTAAATATGGGGATAATTTCTGTATGATTTGATTCAGCTTTTGAGTATTTTTTTCATACATTTCCTGTGCCTTTTTGGAATCAGTCTGCAGGGAAAACACTTCAAGGTCAGCAGCACACTTTTTTATCATTGCCATAAGCAGAGGACGCTGCTGTGGTGCAGGAACCTTAAGTGAATCATCAAATATATCTACAGTCAGTTCTCCATAAGAATCAATTTGACCCAAAAAAATGTTATCAATGGTCAAACCCAGTTTTTCTATCTCCATGTCAAGCCATTTTCTCGATTTCCCTGACTCAGCAAGGGGATCGTTTAGAATTTTCCCATCCATAATAACCGTTTGCGGCTCTTTTTCCTGAGGTAAATTCAATTGAAGATCCTTTGGGGTAAGCGGCTGGTTTTCTTTCTTCAGCATGATGCTAAGATCTCCGCGCGGCTCTAAAACAGCAAACTCCACATCTGCTGTTTTAAAGACATTTTTTTGGCGAAGCAGGGAGGATAAATCATCAATCGAGTATCTTTCTTTTTTAAATTATCTTCTAATATTTTCCCATCTTTAATAAAGATTGTTCCTTTTCCTTCAAAGAAATCACGGAAGCTTTTACTCTTAAGCGAAAGAATATCAGCAAATAATGTAACAAGACCAAAAATCAAAATAGAAAGGATTCCGCTGGCCCAGTGGTTATCAAGCCCCATAATTATTTCACCGGCTATACTTCCGATTGTAATTCCTGATACATATTCAAAAAATGAAAGCTCTGATATTTGTTTTTTTCCTATCAGTTTGGTTATAGCGAATAAAACACCTGCGAATAAAATAGAACGTGCACCAATAAGAAGCCATTCAGGCATATTTTCATCTCCATGTTCAGTTAATTTGGTTTATATTGGGGTTCCTCAAACTCTATAACCTTTTTTCGGTGTTCAAGATCAGTTTTTATCTCGCTAATTTCCAGCATTGATTCATGGAATAGGCGCTTTGCTTCTTCATCCATTGAGGTTAAAGCCAGGTTTGATAACTGTGCTTCTATAGAACGAATTGCTGCAAGACATTGATTTACATTCGAAGCAATTGTCATTGAGATCACACCATTTCAAGATTTAAATTTATAATTGTAATAGGGCTGGCATATGCCAGCCTGAATGTCTATTGATTATATTGAGGTTCCTCTTGCTGAATCTCTTGAAGCCTTGGTTCAAGGCTGTCAATGATCGATTGTGTTTGCTGTGCGGCATTCTGGTACAGCTGTTTAGCATTTTGGTTTTCCGTAGCAAGTGCAAACGTTTCAAAGCTGGCCTGAGCGCTCTTCAAGCCAACAATTGCTTGCTTTACTTGAGTTCCAACTGTCATATTTAATTCCTTCTTTCAAATGAAAAATAAACTACACAATGTATTATTACTTTTTATTGAATGCTTATGTAATAAACTTCATACCAAATTCAGTAACTTATCATATAAGGTGATCTGGATCTCGCTTTGTATGACCCGGCTGCGAGCTGCCATATTTAAAAAGGCACTATATCCGTTCATTTCCATAATTAAAATTTCCATTAGATTAACATCCTATTTACTATAGCGCAGGAAGGAGGAGACCTAAAAAACATGTTCCGCAATATTTTATTATCAATATGGGTATTCCTGGATCCTCTTTATTATCCTTTTACCCGGCTACAGCATCTTACAGCAGATCCGGAAAAGGGAGGAGTTTTTCGTGTAAGGCTGACAAAATATAAAGGAAATGACATTCAATTATCTGACGGAGTTATCATAAGAAAAAATGATCTTTTACTTAAAATCCATCTGCATAATGTCAGGCTGTTAAAAGATTTTAACTATATGAAAAATGAGTTATTAAAAGGGAGAGCCATCTATAAACGTGTTAAGGAATCTATGCCGCTTTTGACTGCATTTATCCTCAGCCATCCGGAAGAAACGAAAATAAAAGGGGTTATTGGCATCACCCTTATAAACAAGGGATTCAGCACGCTTGGATTTGAATGTATATCTCCAAAAAATAAATTATACTGCTGGTTTAAAAAAACATTTCAATTGCCTATATATTTTTTATCGTGTTCAAAAATTTCTGCTGCAAATTTAAAAAAGCATCGCACTGTTTACTTATTGATGTCTAAAGAAAACCTGATTAATAAATATAAATAAATGATGCAGACTGTTTCCTCTAACTCCCACTAGGACTGTCCCCTCAATCCCCTTATACTTTGAAGGAGGGAGGGGATATGAATATGGCATTATTTTTCACCTTAATCTTGTTCACCGTTTTCTGTTATCTTATTTACAAAGCCAATAAAAACACTAAGAATGTAACTATAAATTCAATTTCTGTTTCCCGTCCTAATATCTCAGTTTCGGGAGATAACATAAAAATTCTTCATATATCTGATATGCACCTCGAAAATATTTCTGTCAGTCCGGATGAATTATTTGAGATGATCTCAAAGCAACCAGTGGACCTAATTGCCCTTACAGGCGATTTTCTTGACCGCAAACGAAGTATTCCTAAGCTTGCGGGCTATCTCCATGCACTGAACAAGACAAATCCAAAGCATGGCATCTATGCAGTCTTTGGCAATCATGATTATGTCTTAAAAGGTCATAACTTTGAAACATTGAAAAACACTCTAGAAGAAAATGGCTGTAAAACACTTCAAAATGAGCATGTGTCGATACAGGTTAATGGGGAAAAATTAAACATCATTGGAATTGATAATTACAGCACCAGACACAGTGATGTAAAAAAGGCCTATGAAGGAGTAATTGAAGGCTGTAATCTAGTTTTGACCCATGATCCCAATGTTGTATTAGAGATGGAAAATGTTCCTTTTGATTATTTATTATCAGGGCATTTTCACGGCGGACAGATTCATTGGCCAAAGCCATATCATTTGATAAAAATGGGCAGGCTTGTCCGGATGAAAATGGTGAAAGGCCTTCATTATCATAGCGGAAAACCTTTTTATATAAGTGAGGGACTAGGCCAGACAGGGGTCAATATCCGTATCGGCAGCCGGCCTGAAATCACTTATCATGAAATATCATAATACATTCTAAAACCCTTGCCATTGCAATAGGCAAGGGTTTTAGGCGTATAATAACCATGTACAATCAGTACTATATAGGTATACACAAATATTATTTACAAACCCAATAAAATTTTTGCCAGCATATTCGAATCCCTAAAAGTAAAAATTATATAAGGGAGGAGACATATGATTCCTTCTTATTACTTAAAGGGGAGTGCTTAAACTTGAATAACTGGATAAATGCGATTTTTAATACGGGCAAAATGCAGCCGTTTTTAAATATGTTTGGCAAAAAGAGAAGAAGAAACAGAGGAATGCTGTGGGGATCTTTAATTAGCCTGGGTTTAAGTGCAGCTGCATATGGCTTTACTAGAAATCGCGGCAGAAATATGGCTCGCCCGTTTCAAAATTTAATGAATAATACAGCCCAAATGACAAATTTCCAGAAGCCAAATATGGCGGGGTTAACTGAGTTTGCAGAGGAATTAACATCAAATAAGAACCCGATAAACAACAAATTCAATAATACAGCCCAAACGAAAAACTTCCAGAAGCCAAATATGGCGGGGGTAACTGAGTTTGCGGAGAAATTAACATCGAATAAGAACCCGATAAACAACAAATAACGCATAGTAGCCCACGTATTTTGTGGGCTTTTTTTATTTTCATAATTTTTATTTCAGCATTCGATCAGATCATCTTTTTGATTGATCCAGCTTGTTATGGAACCATAATTTATAACAAAGGAACAAGCAGAGGAGAAATAGAAGGTACCAAATTACTCCCAGCAAAAAATTATGAAGTGATAAAAACAATTGCTCGCCGCTATATGCAAGCATAAACATAGGAGGCAGCATTCCAATTGCAGTAGCTATAAAAAAATGCCTAAATGGAATATCTGCTATTCCACAATAGATATTAAACACCTGAGGAGGGATGATAACAATCATTCGGCCAAACAAAATTGCCATAAATGCATTATTTTCGAACAGGTACTGAAATTTATTAATGGCTTTATACTTTCCCAAGTAGGCGGTGAAATAATTCCTGAAATAGTATCTTGATAAAAAAGTAAATTAACGAAGTCAAAAGAATGCCAAACCAATTGATCAGCAGACCAACCATCGCACCAAATTTGACTCCCATTATTCCTGCAAAAAGAGTAAATGGCAAGAAAGGAATAGACGCAATCAGTACAGAAAGTAAAAACATTGCAGGAAGCCAAGATGGATCACTTGTTCGCAGCCATTCTAATAAGTAATCTTTATTGGTCATTCCAACGATCAATAAAATGACATATGCTAATCCAATCCACCATCTGCGCATAAAATTGCTCCTTGCCTATATCCCTAATCATTCGCGGCTGCCTTAATTTCAGTATGCTTATATTTTTGAAAAGAAATGTATTCACCTGGACAAAAATCATTTCTGAAGAATCCAACATAAAATAACATCAAGGTAAAAAATGGGGGAGGCAGCTGTAAAAATGCACTATATGAATTATGGTTACTATATTCCATACAGAGATATAAAAAACGAAACCTTAATGATGGTAAAGCCATTTGTGAATTATGGCTTAACAGAAGCAAAATTCACTTCAGTTTCCCATGCAATGACTGAGGTTGCAGCCATTGCGTACTTGCTGGGAAAAGGCTATAATCCGCAAACAGCATATAAACTGGTGGAATCCTGGGAGGTTAATGAATCATTTTAAATTTAGCATACTGAACTGATTCAAAATAACTGGTGATTTAAACTAAACATAAACCTTCGCTCAGGTATTTGCTGAGAGCAGGTTTATGTTTTTTCAATTCCAAAAATCCATAATCCATTGTTTCAAATCTACAATCCGCAGGTGCTCGATACTTTTATTGGTTCCTGTAACAATGATGGGGATTAGTGAATCATCTTTATGCATGGAGCCATGGGCACCGCCACCGGAATGTTCAGGTGAACTTTCACCAATGAATTCATACCCGGGTTTTGCGTCAACGACAAGAAATTCACCTTCCTGAGAATACATAGCTCCATATAGCCTTGCTAATCCATCAGGATAATCCCCATAATGAATATTCTTGTTCTTTAAGGTTAAATCGAGAATGGAGGTATTTCCTTTTATAGACCATGCTTGATTATAAACATCACGATAGGTTCCACCTGAATTAAAATCGAAGGAACCCTCATGATCCCCAGATATCACATGTATTAATTCTTTTTCCTTCCATGCAATCCAGGCAATCCTCTGATCTTTTTTTAACCTTTCGGCAATGTTTTTTACTGAAATACTTCCATTAATTTCATAGACATAAGCCATTCGTTCATTTGCTGTAATGACAATTTCATCTTCTTTTCTAGCAGGCTTGCCGAGCTTTAAAATCCTATATTCAGAAAGGATTTCTTTTAAATCGATTAAAGCTTCTTTTTCGATTCAATGACAGGTGATTGTTTACTGTCTCCAACAATAACCCAATTATAATTTTTAAGGGCATCCTCCCATTTCGGAAAACTATTCAAGACCTCCTGAAGATACTTATCAAGTTTTTCAATTCCTTTTATTGTTTTTGGCCCTTTCCTATGTACAGTAAAGTCATTTCCTGAAATATACAGGATTGTAAATTCAGGGATAATATTTTTTCCCAAAAGGTATTTTAATTCTTGAACCGCGAAGGCATCATTAAGTCCTAAACGATTCACAATGTGATTATTCTTTTTGTCCTGTTGAATAAATGTACCTAAAGACAGCATTTTCGGCCCAGCAGTTTCGTATTCCCCAGGTAAATTACTCACTTTTGTTATCAACTTGGGTACTTTAAGGGTATGATGATAATTTCCCCGATAAATAAATGCGTTAATGGATGCTGATTCCTTTTTAATTCTGTCCAGATCCTCATGGATGGTGCTTACATTTGGACTGAGGTCAACATTATTATATTGATGCATGATACTTTCAGCAAATTGGGAAACCCCAATTTTCATTATTTCAAAAAGCCCATTTCCATAAGTGATGATTTGCTTCTTATCATTATTAAACCAAACGAGTCCAGGAATCTTAGTCTCATCCGGGTAAGCACCAGTTATTAAAGAACTGTCGATTGTAACCGACATGGTTGGATAGGAACTTACTACATTTTTACTATATTGTCCGTGTTTTAAAAAGAAGGCCAGAGCAGGAGCTTTTTTCTCTTGTATTGCTTTTTTTAAAGGCTCATCCATCAACGAATCGATAACAAGAAGTATAACTTTAGGTGAAGACTGACTTTCTGTTTGAATAGCAGCTGCTTTCTTATCCTGTTCATTTGAATTTTGACCACTGCTGGCGCAGCCGAATAGGAGAATAGAAATAGCTATTATACAAGGAAGCAAACGAATCAACAATTTTCACCTGCGCTTTGAAATATAGTCTATATTAACTTTATGCAATAAATAAATTGAGGCGGGAGCATTTGATTCTCAATTGCTATTCAAAGAAATAATAATGAGACAAAAAGGAAATAACAGAGGAGAGGGCGGCAAGGTATAGAAATCACTAACCAGCATCGAATCATTTTTCATTCCCATTATTTATCAAAACATAAACACAAATTTTTGGTTATAATACCAACAGAAACTTTACTATCAGTATGCTTACTTTTTTGTAATTAATGTATTCTTTTTAAAATCCATCATTATTAAAGGGTTAAAACATTGGGATTGATCCAAGAATTTATTGTCAGCATGGAGGAGAGTAATGCCCAATAAAGATTATTAAGAGAGATTTATGTGGGACAATAATTTTTTCTAGTTTACATAATATATATTATAGGAAGTATTGGGTTTAAATGAAATTGTTGTCTCATTATCTAAGTATACTTAAGATAGTGAGACAACATGAAAATTTTCAGTCAAATATTACTTAAATGGTTTAATCTGCGAAAATTGAATTGAATCATTTTCAAATTTATTTTTAAAGAACTAATTCATGTTTTTCTTGCTGAAGCTATGGATAAATATTTGTTCAATCAATTCTTAAAAAACGATATTTCAAAGATATTCAATGATCCCTCTTAACTGATACTTTTTTCATCTAGTTTACATAACATTTTTATACAAACCATATGTCTAAATCCATTTAATTTATTCACTATCCTGTGTAATATTAAAAAACATATCATCTTGTTCTTTATTATCCTTAATATTGCTTTTGTTTTTTTCCCCCATCTCTCCATCCGATTCATAACTCAATCCAAATGTTTTCTCCTGTTCTTTCTTCATTCTAATCGCTCCTTTGCTTTTATGATAAAATACAGCTTCTTTTACATTTGTTGCTGCGTTTAGAGCCATTTTTCACAAAACGGAACACACGTTCCATCACGCGCATTTTTTTCATACTGGCTGCAATGCAGCACTTAAATATTTTCTGGGAGTTCCGTAATAAAGCAGCTTGCTGAACTCCGGGTAAACGGATTCAAAATATATAAAGATTGGCGAATCGAGCAGCCAGGGATAATTGGTAAAAAAGCATCTATCTCCATAAACCATCGCTGTCAGCGCCAGATCCAATTCTTTTTGGAAGATAAGAAACCTTATTTTTGCGTATTGCTGATCGAATTCTCCGCCGCTGATATACACCCTTCCGCTCAGAACATACTGCCCCATTTGGGGAATCCATTCAGCAAATGCTTCATCGCGGAACTTACGATTGACTGCATTAAAATCATAGCATTCACCTATCGCCAAAAATAATTCTCCTGTTGCATCTGAGTGTGTAAGTGTATATTTCCTGCTGTCTACGGGCCTGAATTCCGTCGCAGGAGGCAAATATTTAACCGACAGCTTAGATGGATTAAAATTACTCATAATAAGCGCCCCCATATACAAATTTCCATATGCCCAGTATATGGGGTGCTGAAAGAAACGTGACAAATGCCCATATCGTTAACGCTTGCGGGAATTCATTTTCATCACTTTGGTGTCTTTTAACATCCATTTCCCTTCTTCATACAGCCAGAAAGATTCTACAAATGCGATTGTATCTGCATTATAAGCACCGCTAATTCTCTGAACTCCCAATAATCCGTTTTGTCCTTCAACAGGGATGATCTTCAGCGTGCTATAAGGGTTTACCATTAGTTCAGTAGGTTCACTTAGTTTTCCGTTTAAATACAGACCAAGCCGTTCATATTCCTCGCTCCGGTCCCTTAAATCAAACGTATATGATTGTTTGGTGTCTTGAATGCTAATATTGGCTTTGTAGCCATTTTCGAATTGGCTATTGATCACTAAAGGGTCTGGAACTGCCAGTTCTGTTAACATGAAGTCCTTTAACGTATATAAATAAAAATTCGACAGACCGCCGCTTCCCCTGTTGGAATACTTATAAACATATCTTTAATGGAATCATGATTTAAATCCTCAAACTGTATTTGAGGTTCATAGCCTCCTGCAAGCTCTGCTTTATATATTTTACCGTCTGAAGCCTTTATTTCGAGTGATATTTCCTTTAAAAAGGACGCGCCTTCCTCATAATAAACACCCTTAATATAGACGGTATCCGCCTTATTATCACCTGTTACATCCACTTTATCTTTTGACACCGTTACAGCTCTTTGTTCTTCCTCACCAGCATATACACCTGTTATGGCGGATAGAGACATAAAAAAGAAAGCCGCAAACGCAAAAAGCAATTCTTTTTTCATTTACTAATCCTCCCTAATTTTTTATTATCTTGCCCATTTATGGAAATAACATGTAAAATCACAAAAAACCTCCTATCCTAAGGATAAGAGGTTTTGCAGAAATAAATTATTTAGCTGCCTTCTTCTTTAATGCATTTTCCTTGGTTTCCCATGATTCAATCCCTTTTAGACCCGGAATAGAGTCAGCATAGAACACAGGATCTTTTCCTTCTTTTCTCTGTGCCTTATAGTCCTTGAGTGCAGCGAATGCAATTTTCCCGAGCATGGTAATAGCAACCAGATTTATTAAAGCCATAATGCCCATAAATAAATCTGCAAGGCCCCAAACTGTTGCCAGGTCGACTAAAGCCCCAAAGATGACCATGCCGATAACGCTAATACGATAAATGAAAATTGCCAATGGGCTTTCCTTAATGAACTCAATGTTCGTTTCCCCATAATAGTAATTGCCGATAACAGAACTAAATGCGAAAAGAAAGATTGACACAGCCACAAAAATAGGAGCCCATGTGCCAATATGAGATGACAATGCTGTTTGAGTTAATTGTATACCTGAAAGATCTGGTGATGTATAAGCTCCTGAAAGGATAATCATAAAGGCAGTCGCAGAACAAATTAAAATCGTATCTACAAATACACCTAAAGTTTGTATTAACCCCTGTTTAACAGGGTGAGAAACAGCAGCCGTTGCAGCAGCGTTGGGTGCACTTCCCATTCCGGCTTCATTGGAGAATAAGCCCCTTTTAATACCCATCATGACAGCAGCGCCCATTGCCCCGCCAAAGGCCTGATCCATACCAAATGCGCCTTTAACAATCGTTGCAATAAGATTTGGTACTTCAGTTATATTCATAATTACTATTACAATGGCAACAATTAAGTAAATGACCGCCATAATCGGAACAATAACTTGTGATACATAGGCTATTCTCTTAATTCCTCCAAAAATGATAATAGCCGTTAAGGCAGCAAGAATCAATCCAATTGTCATGCGGCTTGTGCCAAATGCTTCATTGAAAGCTAATGAAATGGTGTTGGACTGGACTGAGTTGAATACAAGTCCAAAACAGAAAGTGATGATAACAGCAAACAAAATGCCCATCCAGCGTTTATTAAGTCCTTTTTCCATATAATAAGCAGGACCGCCGCGAAAACCGTCTTTATCTTTGACCTTATAGATTTGTGCTAAAGTACTCTCCACAAAACTTGAGGCGGCGCCTAAAAAGGCAATGACCCACATCCAAAATACGGCACCTGGTCCGCCGGCCGCTATTGCTGTAGCAACGCCAGCCATGTTGCCGGTCCCTATCCTGGAAGCAGCACTGATTGTAAATGCCTGGAAAGATGAAATCCCTCTTTTTCCTTCTGCAGAAACCATGGTTTTATCGCCAAGTATCCGAATCATTTCTCCAAAATAACGGAATTGTACAAATTTGCTTTTTAGACTGAAATAGAGGCCTAAAATGATAAGTACTGCAATTAAAATATAAGTCCAGACAATATCATTTAGAAAGCCGACAGCCGAATTTAAACCTTCTAAAAATAAATTCATTCATTTCCCCCTGTTTCTTAATTTACGGCATTTATTATCTCACAAAAATAACACCTCTTCTAATCTATCAAAAGAATTTTTAATAGACAAGACGTATATTCATTCCAATGCCTTAAAAAACACAATAAAATCTTGTTTTAAAAGAAAAATGCCAAAATTTATATTCCCTTGTAATCGGTTCTTTAAACGTTTTCAAATAATATTTTATTCGTTATTTATGCAAAAATATAAAATGAATCCCCCTGTCATTATCAGGGGGATTCAAAAGGATTATTCGGCAGGGGCATCTGAATCATTTTTAGGTTCTTCAGCCCTCCAGATGCATTTTGCTTTACCGCTTTCGGATTCGTCAATGATGAACGATCCATTGGAATATCTGTCATTAAAGCGGATAGATGAAACATTAACTGCTTCAATATGGCCTTTTTCCGTTTCAATGTATAATTCATGTTTGCTTCTGACAATCACACACCCAACAATACGGTGAGGGTTAGATTTCAATTCACGAAGCATCACTACACCGCGCTTGGCACGGGAAGTCCGTTCAAATTCGCTCAGCTTCATTTTTTTAATAGATCCTCGCTGTGTAACAATCACGACAGACTGCTCTTTCTGATCCTCAATTAGCTGAGCACCTGCGACAAAATCGCCGTCTTTAAGGTTAATTCCTTTAACGCCTGCTGCCCGGGCACCAACGATACTTACTTCCTCTTCATGGAACCAGAGGCCGAATCCCTGGTGAGTGGCAAGGAATATTTCCTTCGTGCCATCTGTTAAATAAACGTCAAGAACTTCATCAGTGCCTTTTACATTAACTGCCACAAGCGGCTTGGAATATCTTTGAGCTTTATAAGCTTTTAGCTCGGTTTTCTTTACCATTCCATTTTTCGTCATAAAGAGCAGGTATTCTTCCGTTTCAAAATCTTTAACTGGAATAGCCCGGACAATCGATTCATTCCGGTCGATCGGTATGATATTGGCAATATGCTGTCCAAGGTCCTTCCAGCGGATATCCGGCAGCTGATGTACTGGACAGTATAAATAGTTTCCTTTATTCGTAAACACAAGGAGAACATCGGTCGTATTCATATCAAGCTTTGCAATCAGCCTGTCTGAATCCTTCATGCCAAAATCCTGTCCGTTTGAGGCGGCAAACGACCTCTGGCTTGTGCGCTTGACATAGCCTTCCTTTGTTACCGTTACAATCACATCTTCACTGGCTACCAGAACTTCAAGATTGATCTTGATTTCTTCGATCTCCGCTTCAATTCTCGTACGGCGTTCATCGGCAAAACGCTTTTTGACATCTCTTAGCTCTTTTTTTATAACAGAGAATAGCTTCTTCTCACTTTCCAAAATGGATTTCAGTTCGCCGATTAGCTTAGCAAGATCCTCAGCTTCTGCTCTTAAGGCAGTAATGTCTGTATTGGTTAAGCGATAAAGCTGGAGGGAAACAATTGCTTCAGCCTGAGGTTCAGTGAACTCAAACTTTGCAATCAGATTATCTTTTGCATCCCGCTTATCTTTAGATGCCCGGATTGTAGTAATCACTTCATCCAGGATGGAAAGAGCCTTCATCAGGCCTTCAACGATATGCTGACGCGCCTCAGCCTTTTGCAGTTCAAACTGAGATCTGCGTGTAACAACTTCTTTACGATGGCCGATATAGGCATCCAGAAGCTCTCTTAAACCCATTAATTTCGGGTGACGATTGTGGATAGCAACCATATTGAAGTTATAAGGGATCTGCAAATCACTGTTTTTGTACAGATAATGAAGGACGCCTTCAGGATCTGCATCCTTTTTTAACTCAATCACAATCCGAAGGCCTGTCCGGTCCGTTTCATCACGGACTTCGGCGATGCCTTCGACTTTCCGGTCCAGTCGGAATTCATCAATCTTCTTTACCAGATTGGCTTTATTCACTTCATAAGGAATTTCAGTTATGACAATTTGCTTTTTGCCTCCGCGCAAATCTTCGAATTCGGCCTTTCCGCGGACAATAATTTTTCCTCTTCCTGTTTCATAAGCTTTTTTAATTCCATCGACTCCCTGGATGATGCCTCCAGTAGGGAAATCAGGTCCTTTAATATGCTCCATCAGATCATCGATAGAACAATCCGGCTTATCCATCCGTAAAATAACCCCATCAATAATTTCATTTAAATGATGAGGCGGAATATCCGTTGCATATCCAGCAGAAATACCTGTTGAGCCATTGACTAGCAAATTCGGATAGACAGCGGGCAAAACGGTTGGCTCACTGGAAGTATCATCAAAGTTCGGGATAAATTCAACGGTTCTTTTCTCAATATCTCTCAGCAATTCGGAAGAAAGGGCCGATAATCGTGCCTCTGTATAACGCATGGCTGCCGGAGGATCTCCATCGATGCTCCCATTATTGCCGTGCATTTCAACAAGAAGGTTTCGAACCTTCCAATCCTGGCTCATCCGCACCATGGCGTCATATACAGAAGTATCGCCATGCGGATGATAATTGCCGATTACATTTCCGACTGTTTTAGCAGACTTTCTAAAGCCCTTTTCGTGTGTATTGCCTTCTACATGCATGGCATAAAGGATCCGTCTTTGAACAGGCTTTAATCCATCACGAGCATCGGGAAGGGCACGATCCTGAATAATATATTTACTATAACGCCCAAAGCGGTCGCCTAATACATCTTCAAGAGGAAGGTCCCGGAATTTTTCAGCAGAACTCATGATTCATCACCCTCCTCCTCTAGCACTGAAATATTCTCATTTTCAAGTATGCTTCCATCTTCTTCAAGGCCGAATGCCACATTGGACTCGATCCATTTGCGGCGCGGTTCAACCTTATCACCCATCAATGTGGTCACACGGCGTTCAGCTCTTGCTGCATCATCAATCTTAACGCGGATCAGTGTGCGCGACTCTGGATCCATAGTCGTCTCCCATAGCTGATCGGCGTTCATTTCGCCAAGACCTTTATAGCGCTGAAGCATATATCCCTTACCCACTTTTTTAATGGTATCCTGAAGATCATCATCACTCCATGCATACTCAATCACTTCTTTTTTGCCTGAACCTTTGCTGACTTTGTATAAAGGAGGCAGCGCAATGAATACCTTGCCCGCTTCAAGCAGCGGTTTCATATACCTGTAAAAGAAAGTAAGCAAAAGCACCTGGATATGTGCTCCATCGGTATCGGCATCTGTCATGATGATTACTTTATCATAGTTGACATCTTCCAGATTAAAATCTGAGCCAACGCCTGCTCCGACTGCATGGATAATGGTATTGATTTCTTCATTTTTAAAGATATCCTGGAGCTTTGCTTTTTCCGTGTTGATTACTTTACCTCTAAGCGGGAGAACAGCCTGGAAGCGCCTGTCCCTGCCCTGTTTAGCAGATCCCCCGGCAGAATCGCCCTCAACCAGGTACAATTCGTTTCTTTGCGGGTTGCGCGACTGTGCTGGTGTAAGTTTTCCTGAAAGCATGGCTTCAGATTTTTTCCGCTTCTTCCCGCTTCTTGCTTCCTCACGTGCTTTGCGGGCTGCTTCTCTCGCCTGGAAAGCTTTTATCGCTTTTTTAATTAATAGAGAGCTTGTCTCAGGGTTTTCTTCAAGGAAATAAGACAAATGCTCGGAAACAACTGAATCAACAGCCGACCGTGCTTCACTGGTCCCCAGTTTGCCTTTCGTCTGGCCCTCAAACTGCAAAAGCTCCTCCGGAACACGAACAGAGACGATAGCCGTGAATCCTTCCCGCAGATCCGCTCCATCCAGGTTTTTATCTTTTTCCTTCAGAAGATTCACTTTGCGGGCATATTCATTAAAAGCCCTTGTCATCGCTGTTTTGGACCCAGCCTCATGCGTACCGCCGTCTTTTGTGCGGACGTTGTTAACAAACGAAAGGACATTTTCCGAATATCCATCATTGAATTGAAAAGCAAAATCCACTTCAATTCCATTGCTCTCGCCTTCAAAGCTTACTACAGGGTGAAGAATATCCTTTTCTTCATTTAAATATTCAACAAATGCTTCTATGCCATTTTCATAGTGAAAAACGTCATGAAAGTCATTACGTTCATCTATGATTTCTATTTTCATTCCTTTTAGAAGGAATGCAGACTCACGAAGCCGCTCGCAGAGTGTTTCGTAATTATACGTGGTAGTCGAAAAAATCGACGGATCTGGCTTAAAGTGGATGGTAGTTCCTGATTGATTTGTCTTGCCCACTTTTTCGAGCGTTGTAACCGGCTTTCCGCCCAGCTCGAAACGCTGTTCATACACAAAGCCATCACGTTTAATTTTAACAACAAGCCACTCTGAGAGGGCGTTGACTACGGATGCACCAACACCATGCAGCCCGCCGCTTGTCTTATAGCCTCCCTGGCCAAACTTTCCCCCTGCATGAAGGACAGTTAATATGACTTCTGGAGTCGGCTTGCCCATTCTGTGCATACCTGTAGGCATACCGCGTCCTTTATCTTGAACACTAATTGAATTATCTTTATGTATTTTGACAATGATATGATCCCCGTAACCTGCCAGCGCTTCATCGACAGCGTTATCGACAATCTCATATACAAGATGGTGCAAACCCCTTGCATCCGTACTTCCAATGTACATCCCAGGGCGTTTTCTAACAGCTTCAAGCCCTTCGAGTACCTGTATGGCATCATCATTGTAGTCAAAAGCTTCCTGATTTCTTGCCACGAACATACCCCTTTCATTTCCTGCAAAAACACATGCCGTCAAAATCTCGGCACTAAGAACACCCGTATGAGAATTCGGCTTTTAAGTCCATTTCCTTTGATATCCCAAGGCTAGAACAGATGTTCTGTATTCATATTTTACCATATAATTTAGGATGGTCTATGCTTTATTTTATCTATTTATTTGGTTTTGGCAAATAAGATCTTGGGATTTAAAAGATTTATCCTGATTATTTCCGTTACACAAACCCTTTATTTACAGGGATTCTATAAAAAATAAAAAACATGAGATCTTAAGCAGACCTCATGCTGAGTTTACTTCGTTAGTGCGTGTTCAACTTTAATGCAGCGGTCCATGATGACAGTGCAGCCTTTTTCTTTTAGAAAATCATATGCTTCCTGGTTTGCCACTCCAAGCTGAGCCCAGAAGATATCAGCATCTATTTCGGCAAACTCCCGAGCAATTTCCGGAAGAAACTCTGAACGCCTGAATACATTGACGATATCTACATGCCCCTCGATCTCTTTAAGACTTGCTACAGCCTTTACACCAAGTACCTCATCAACAGCGGGATTAACCGGGATAATTTCATAGCCGGCTTTTTGCATCGCCTCTGACACCATATAGGATGTGCGTTCAGGATTTCCGCTTAACCCCACAACAGCAATCCGCTTTGCCTTTTTTAATAGAACACCGATTTGGTCCCTGCTTGGATTTTCAATAGCCATTTTGTTCCCTCCAATTTTTCTGGTTAATTATATTTTACCTAAAATCTTAAAAGCGCACTAACTTATTGCTCTTATTCCCAAATATACAGCTTATAAAAACTCAATGACCTTTCAACTTTAAATCCTGCTTTTTTATAAAGAGACAGGGCTTTCTGGTTGGTTGTTCCCACACAAAGCTTAATGCTTGCGGCTCCAGCATTCACAAAAAGGTCATGAACCGCCATATCAAGCAATTTTCGTCCAATGCCCTTCTTGCGTTTACAGAATTTCACACCAATGAATTCAATGCTTCCTTCTTTTTCATCACGATTGTATTCTGCATATAAATAGCCATTTAATCCATCCGCATCACCAGATGTATAAACTTTGTGTTCGTCACTCAATCTTCCGATAATCTCTTTTCCTGAATAATATGTATGGGGAAACAATGTATCATGCAAATGGATAAACTCGCTATGGCTGTGAGGCGGCAATAAACTGATATCTCTTAATTCATTACTGGGATTTCCTTTCAGTTCCATGTATGTCTGAGCAGATTGCGGCTTGAATCCGTTACTTAAAGCAAATTCGGCAGCAGTATGGTTGGCTGTATCCGCAAACAGAAAGTAAGAATGCAGGTTTCCTTCAAAATAATGAAGTGCTTTTTCCCATAAAAGTCTCATAAATTCAAATTCCTGAACAAAAGGACCCCATAATTCTGCTGTCCCTTTATTAAGATCAGCATCTACTCCCAGAAAACCTGCAATTGCGCCATCCTTCCAGACAATAAATGCAGCTGATTCGGCATCACTATTCATTTCTTCCAGACTATGAAGAATATCGTTTTGGCTGGTACCCAAATACCCTATATGACACTGGCGCAGAGAGTTCATTCCTGCAATAAACTCGGATGCCTGCACTAGATTTGCATGATCCAAAATGCCGGCTTTCACATCATCACTCCTCTTTACTATATTTTACCATAAAAAAAACGGCTGATTTGCTTTCAGCCGAATTAGAAGATTAATAAACGGCTGTCTCTAATCTTTTAAGCAGCCTCTTTATGCTGATGTTCGCTTCTCTTAACACCATTTCTTTATCAACCGTTTTTAGCTTCCTATTTTCCATGACGATTTTCCCGTTTACAATGGTTATTTCTACATCTGCTCGAGTGGCTGAATAGACAATCCTCGAGATGGTGTCGATATCAAATGACGGATACACATGAAAATCATTCAGATTAAGAATAGCAAGGTCTGCTTTCTTTCCGGGCTCAAGGCTTCCGATTTCCTTTTCCATTCCAACTGCTTTAGCTCCGCCGATCGTAGCCATTCTGAAGACTGTTCTGGCATTCATTGCTGTTGGTCCATGTACAGGCTTCTGAATGATTGCAGCCAATCTCATTTCATTGAACATATCCAGATTGTTATTGCAGGGAGCACCATCAGCACCCAGGCTGACAAAAGCCTGCTGATCCAATAAAGAAGGAATTTCTGCTACACCTGATGCCAGCTTTAAATTGGATCCCGGACAATGGCTGACCTTTACACCACGCTCTTTGATGATCCTTTTTTCTTCTTCATCAAGCCAAACACAATGCGCAAGAATCAGCCTTTCATTGGCAAGCCCAATGCTGTCCAAGTAAACTACATTCCGCATGCCTAATTCTCTTTCAACAAGCAGAATTTCATTGGCATTTTCCGATGCGTGCGTATGGACTCTTACATTGTACTGTGCAGAAAGATCCCTGACACTTTTCAGCAATTCCTCTGTGCAGGAAACTACAAAACGGGGACAGAAGGCATATTGTATTCGTCCATTATCGCTGTTATGCCATTTCTCAAGCAGATCTGCGCTTTGCTGGATGGACTTTAAGGTATTTTCCCTTAACGGAACTGGAACTTCATCCCCCTTATCCATCATGACCTTTCCGGCAAGTGCCCGTATGCCGCTCTCGGCAATTGCCTGAAATGCATATTCGGTATGATTGACCGTTTCCATGTCCACCACAGTTGTTGTTCCGCTTTGAAGCAATTCACCAATCCCCAGCATGGCAGAATAATAGATGGATTCTTCATCATGCGAAGCCTCCAGCGGCCAGATTTTCTGTTTCAGCCAATCAAGCAGTTCAAGATCATCAGCCTGTCCTCGGAATAATGTCTGGCATAGATGTATATGTGTCTGGATAAATCCCGGTATGATTGTTTTTCCTGAAGCATCCATTACTTTATCAGCTTTATGTGTTAAATTCTGGCCAATTTCCACGATGCGGTCATCCACAATATAAAGGTCGCCGAAAACGATTTCTTCAGCTGCGTTCATCGTGATGATTTCAGCATTTTTTATCAGTATACTGCTCAACTTCTTCCTCCCCTTGTACAGGACTTGCTTCTCCTGGCTCCAGTTTTCCATATGTCATGATAAGCTGCTTGTAAAATTGAATGGAGCGCTGATAAGCCGCCAGACTCACCCACTCATTTGGCTGATGGGCAAGCTTTTCGTCTCCCGGGCCGTAAATCAGGGTAGGAATCTCACTCCTTGGATTAAGAACGGCACCATCTGTATAGTAGGACACCCCGTAATGGTTTGCTGGCGATTCGCCTTTGATCATTTGCGCTATTTGAATAATGTCCACAGCAGGATCTGTTAAAATAGATGGACGGTCCAGGATGGTTTCAACACTGTATTTATAAATCTCTTCCTGATCCATCAGCAGATCAAGTTTGGATTTCAGCATGTTTATAAAACTGGAATGGGATTGAGGAGGGACGGTTCTTATATCTGCTCTGATGCTGCATTTATCTGGAATGACATTGGTCTGCACTCCGCCTTCAATCATGGTAACAGCCAGGCTGCTTTGTCCGAGTGGCTTCCTATCTGTCATCCATTCAATTTTCATTTCATCCAATAGCCGGACTATTTTAAGCATATGATCTACTGCATTTATTCCCTGTTCCGGCATCGAACCGTGAGAGGTTTTTCCATACGCTGTTATTTCAAGCCAAAGAGCTCCCTTATGGCCAATCACAATTTTTTCATTTGTCGGTTCGGCAATGATTAGTGCATCGATTTTTCTGCAGTCATTCTCCTTTATAAAAGCCCTTGCCCCGCAGCTGTCGACTTCCTCCCCGGCTGTTGCCAAAAAAGTAACGCCAGCAGGGGGTACAGTACTCGTGAGATACAGCTCTTCCAATGCCAGGAACATCGCTGCAAGACCGCTTTTCATATCAGATGCTCCTCTGCCATATATGCGTCCATCTGCGATTTCTCCTGAAAATGGAGAGTAAATCCATTCTCCCGTTCCAGAAGAAACGGTATCCATATGGCCGCATAAGACTAGCTGTTTACCGCTTTTTCCCGGAAGCGTAACTTCAAAATTGCTTCGAGTCTCATCAAGCATTGTCACTTTAAACGGCAGACCATTTTGTTTGCATCTGTTAATAAAAGCTTCAGTCACTAAATGTTCGTTTCCTGGCGGATTAGAGCTGTCGATTTGAAGCAGCTGCTGAAGAAACTGAATGTCATTCATTAATCCGCCTCCACTATTTGCATTTTAATAGGGGTCACTTTAAACCCATTAACCGGTGCCATGTCCTGGGAACAGGTTGTACAGGCAATGACAACATCGCACAATGCTTTCAGCCTTATGTAATCACCAGGCTTGGAAAGAGGCTCGGTAATGACATAATCACCAGCATCATCAAGGACATTATTCATAAATATATTGATGGGATCCGGAATGACAGGGGGTGAATATCATACTTTTTCAAAGCAGCCGCAATATTATCATGGCAATTTGGGTGATCCTCCTTGCCAAAATCAACTTTATAGCGGTAATAATCACAAGCAGGAAAGAAGAAATCATGTTTTCCAACAGTGTCTTCCACTAGCTGCATCAGCGGGCGGCGGCGGTTGCTGTAAAGCCAATCTCCCGTTTTAAGCCGAATGCTGCTTAATGAGGCACGCATATGAACAGGTGAAACATGTTCCTCAGGATCTTTATAGTTAAAACAGACAAAATCCCCCACTTGTTTTCCTTCCATATCAATAATAATGAGCTCTTCTCCTTTGTGAATCAGGGCGCTTCTTCCTTCATAAGGGGGATAATCATTTCGTCTCTGATCTTCCCCCTGTTAAAAACCTCTTTCATTTGATCACCAACCTTTGTTGTTATTCAATGAAAACGGCAACAGCACGAACTGGAGATCCCGTTCCTTTTCGAATCCTGAGCGGCAGTCCGAAATATAGAAATCGCATTCCTGCAATCTGATCGAGATTACAGAGATTTTCCGTATTGGTTATCCCATATTCCCGGCAAATGAGGTGCCCGGAATACTTCGGATCATCCGGATGGTCAATGGCCGGGGCATCGATGCCTATATTGACCGCACCTTTTTCAGCCAGCCATTTTGCTGCTTGATAATTCAGGCCCGTGTAGGTTGTGAGCCATTTGTCTGTACCATAAGAGCGATTATAGTGGCCGGTATAGAGGAGAACGATATCTCCTTTTTCAATAAATTGCTGTGATTTCCGCAATGCCGCCTCGAGATCACGGTCTGTAATATATCGATCAGGCTGGATGTGGGACACATCCAGGCAAACTGCGGGCCCGTAAAAATATTCAAGCGGCATTTCATCGATGTATTTGCCGTTTGGATCATATTCATAGGTTGCATCGCTATGGGTAGGGCCATGTTCATTGATTAATAGATTATTGGTTGCAAACATAAATCCCACTTGCTTTTCACTTTCTTCGTGAGAGATATTTGGGAAGATCATTGTTTTTTGATGAAGGGGAAAAACAGGCATTCCCTGATAAATTTCCTGCGTTAAATCGACTAATTTAACTCCCATGCTATTCCTCCTTGCCTGCTAATTTTTTTACTATATGAAAAGCGGCAGAGAACGCCGCTTTTAAGTTCAATTAATAATGGTCGGAATGACCTCAAATTTATCTACATCGATCAGTCCCATATCTGTAATTTTCCACTTAGGGCTTGTTACCAGTGACCAGAATGATAAATGCATAAACGGAA
Source organism: Cytobacillus pseudoceanisediminis (assembly GCF_023516215.1). NCBI lineage: Bacteria > Bacillati > Bacillota > Bacilli > Caryophanales > Bacillaceae > Cytobacillus > Cytobacillus pseudoceanisediminis. The sequence goes on from NZ_CP097349.1 coordinate 1,708,731, forward strand.
CCTCCATGCCACAGCCAAGAACATCTTTTGCAAGCTGCGACAATTCGTCTACCTTTTCACTCATTTCTTTTCCAGTTAATTCGTCTGTCATTAAACCGCCAATCCTCAATGGCAGGTCACCGACTACTTTGCTATCCTTTATCATCGCTATTCCGCCATCCATTGCAATTACACGGTTCACCGCAGTTACCATATCTTCGTAGTTTGTCCCTGTTACGATGATATTGTGTGTATCATGGGCGACGCTTTCTGCAATGGCACCGCTTTTCAAATCGAAGCCATGCAGGAAAGTCTTACCGATTTTTCCTGTTCTGCCGTGGCGTTCTACAACCAGAAGCGGCAGCACATCCTGCTTTAGGCAAGGCAGCACAATGCCGTCTTTGACATTCAGAGTGAACTCGCTTCCGCCAGTTAAGTTCTGAAAAGGTATAGCTTCAATTGCCCTTACTTTTGCTCGGCTGCCTGAAGCCTCAATAGCCAGCTCCTTGAGTGTTACAGGTTTTCTCCTCACTGACTTTTTCACACTTTCCGGATATATGTAAGGAGCAATATCTATGGTTAATTCGCCTTTTTCAGCTGCTTTTTTCCTGCAAGATATACCTGGTCAACGGTCATATTGTTCAGGTCGCTGATCACGACAACGTCTGCCCGTTTGCCTGGTGCAATTACCCCAACATCTTTAAAGCCAAAATGGGAAGCCGGATTTATGGTCGCCATTTGGATGGCCTCCACAGGATCAATGCCTACAGCAATAGTTCTGCGGACAATATCATTCATATGTCCGTAATTTAACAGATCAGCAGGCACCATATCGTCTGATACAAGGATTGCACGGCGGGAATCGAGCCCATCCTCTGTTATGGCACGGATACAGTCTGCCATATTTCTTTGGGAAGAGCCTTCACGCATGAACACACTTACACCATTGCGCAGCTTTTCGACAGTTTCTTCTTTTGTCGTAGTCTCATGGCAGGACACATGGTTCCCGCCACTGATAATATGAGCGGCAAGCTCTTTGCTAAACAATCCTGGTGCATTCCCTTCAACCGTTTTTCCTATGCTGTTTGCATACGAAACTGCGGCAACAAGGTCGTCTATTAATTCCGGGGCATGCTCATATACCGGCCTGATATTGCTGAAGCTCTGTATCTCTCCAATTCCCTGTACATTTGGGTCAGCCAATAGCTCTTTCATATCCTTGGAAGTCACATCAAATCCGGAGGTTTCAAGTCCGGGAGCATCAGGCACCGCGCAGGGAACCGTGAAAAGGATCCGGTTTGGAAGTGTCTTTGCTTCTTCAATCATCGCCTGCATCCCGTGAACCCCCAGGACATTTCCAATTTCATGCGGATCTCCAATCAGCGTGGTGGTCCCAGTCGGAATGGAAAGCTTGGAGAATTCCGTGCAAGTCAGCATTGCACTTTCAAAATGCATATGAGAATCAATAAACCCGGGACATACGAATTTCCCCTGAATGTTTTCCACTTTCGTTTTTGGCCCGATTAAGTCTTTTGCATCTCCCGCCATTAAAATATATTCACCTTTCATCGCAACGTCTGCTTCATAGATCTCCCGGGTGATGACATTGATGAAGTATCCTCCTTTCAGGACTACATCAGCAAACTGGCTGGAATCAAGCAGCACGTCAATAAGCTTGCGGTATTGCACTGCCTTTTTTATGTCTATTGCATCCATTTATTAACCCCCTGTCTCCCCTTCTACACTGTCAATAATTCCGATAATGGCCGCATCTATAGGAGCATCTTTATTTTGGACGGCTCTTGATGCCATGCTTCCAGTCACATATATGACCTTCTCTCCTATTCCGGCACCAACAGTATCAACGGTTATAATGGGGTTCGGTAACAGCGTGCCGTCCAATCCTACAGGCTGGGTAATTAATAATTTTGTGCCCACAAGATTATCATCTTTTCTTGTGGCAGTTACACGACCAACCACTATTCCCATTTGCATAAAGACCTTCTCCTTAATGTAGAATGATTTCGATCTTCAGTTCCTTTGCTGTATCTCTTGCAAGGGGGTAATGATAGCCCCTTTTGGAACAGCTATTTGATCAAGCTTACTAAAGCGGGCAAACCGGACTGATTCATCGGTAATAACCGTTTTCTTCACATGCTGAACATCAAATTCTGCTTGTTGATGGAAATCTATTAATCTGATTCCAAGCATCTTCAGTTCTGTCATCTGCTCATTGAGCTTCCTTTTTAACAGGTCGGGGCCTTTATCCATTCCTTTCAGTTTCCAATATTGGCTGAAGGGATCACCTCCAGCCTTTAAAGCCGTGATCCGTTTTCCCTTCAATAAGCCCTTTAGGATGATCTGCACAATTGGTCTCTTTTCGTTAAGGGACAGTATGTCTGTTATTAAAGAAAAGGATAGAATAGGCAAAAAGATCTCATCGAATTGATCAATTGACTGGGCATGAAACGCTGTCGGAGAGATCCAATCGTCATTTCCAGTCAGGTTAACTAACTCCTGAAGCGGAAATTGTTTTAGCATTTCCTCCTCAGCAGCCATTCTGAGTGTAATATCTTTCTTTGTTAACTTTTTCAAGTAAGAAAATCCTGGTTCCATCCCTATCATATGAGAGGTTAATAGAGCCAGGATGTGAGGTTTTCTGTCTCTGCAGCTGTCATTTCGCAGGTAAAGCTCCTGCAGAGTGTTTTTTGCCATAACACTCTGCTTTTTGCTGCTCATGCTTATTCACCGATATTTTTTGATAAAAGAGCTCTTTCAACTTCGCTGTGCGGCCTTGGGATGACATGTACCGAAATGAGTTCTCCAACTCTGCTGGCCGCTTCCGCACCTGCATCGGTGGCTGCTTTAACTGCTCCAACATCTCCTCTGACCATAACCGTTACAAGACCAAATCCCACTTTTTCATATCCGCAGATCTCCACATTAGCTGCTTTAACCATTGCATCCGCTGCCTCTACTGCGCCTACAAGACCTTTTGTCTCGATTAATCCCAATGCTTCACCCATTGTGTGTTTCCTCCTTAAATTTATTAACCTGATGATTTGTCTGTATCGTTTATATTAACGTTGCTGCTCTCTTTCGCTTGCTTTTTTCTATTCGGGTTAACCTCTAGTCTGTTACCCCCTTGAGCATCATTTCCAGGATGCATATCTTCCAGCTTAAAATTCGGAAGCAGCTTCCCTGCTACTTCACTGTGGGCACGCGGAATGACATGAGCAGAAATTACTTTTCCAATTCTTTCTGCAGCACTAACACCAGCATCGACAGCAGACTTCACTGCCGCTACATCCCCGTTAAAATGGATTGTAACCCCCAAATAGCTCTCCACTCCTATTACTTTTTCAATTCCTACAATTTCTACATCTGCTGCTTTTACGGCTGCATCTGCTGCAGAAACTGCTGTTGAATAACCAACGGTTTCAATCAGTCCCAATGCTTGCAACTGGTAAATCCTCCTATGAAATAGACAAATCATCTCTCCATGCCTATAAGATGCTTCCGGGATGAATAGTTTCTGATCTGTGACAGAGATGCTGGCTTACAACTAATTAATTCTGTCGAATTCCTTATGAAGCTGATCAGAGATGCGTGAAACATCATCATAGTGTCCATGAAGCAGCAAGTATTTCTTCTCTATTAAAAAATTGAAATGTTCAGAAGTGCTTTTTTTCATGTAACGGTCAAGGATCAAAATACCCGAATAATAGTCGATCCCTTCAATGACAGCCACACCGCCGATTGAAGAGTTCAGCCCCAATTGTTTTGTAAGCCATGGACTGGGGGATTTTTCTCTATAGATTTGAGTAGTTTTAAAGGATCTTTGGGAAAGTTTTTTAAAGAAGCTCTTTAAGGCGTTTAATAGTGTCCCATGATTCTCTTCATATAGCTCCAGCGAAAAAGATTTCCCGCTGTTTTTGTCCCATGTCAGGCAATATCTTAAAGAAGGAAACTCTCTTAAAAGGTCATTCAGCATAAATAACTGCCCGGGCGTGCATTTTTCTGAAATGACTACACCGATTGAGGCTGTTTTTAATTCCCGCTGAAAAGAGCTTTCAAGAGCTGGATGAAGCTCTGAGAACAGCCAGACTTTTACACCCTCCGGCGTTTGTCCGATAAGCTGGCTTTCTCTTGCATTACGGTCAGGTTTTATATCAGCAAAGCCAGCATTGGAAGAAACCGGATGTTTCCCCTGTACCAGGGATAGGGTTTGAAGCTGTGCAATTTTTTCCTTAGCTGAAGACTTGGGTGCAGAATGAGAAACTGGTTGCCTTTTAAGGTTTTGATGTGGCTCTGCAGTCTTGACCGGTACTGAATGATGAACTGATATTCTTTTATTCATTTTTTCCTTCTGGTAATTAGGCCGGCTAATGCCCGGTATATTCTTCTTCGTTCCCTGCTGCCTGCTTGGAGGGGACTGGTTGGAAACCCCATTAATAGGATTTACTTTTGACTTGCCGTAAGGCTTCATCACTTCTTCTACAACACTTTTAATAAAGTCAGACACACATTATGCACCTCCTTTAAAGAATTTTGCGAAGTTCTGAATGAGGGCGGGGAATAACATTAGCCGAAACCAGTTCTCCTCCTGTCATGGTGTGTGCAGTCTTCCCAACCTCAACAGCTGCAGACACTGCTGCGACATCGCCCTCAATAATGACGGTGACAAGGCCGGATCCGACTCTCTTTAAATCAACTAAACTGACATTTGCCGCTTTTGCCATTGAGTCCAGCGCTTCAATAGCCGCTGTCAAACCCCTAGTTTCAATCAAGCCTATTGCCTTCATTTTTGACCTCCTCTACTGCAGAAGCTTAAAGATAGTCTTCGAGATTCACTTCAATGGGGATTGAAGTCCTTTTAAATAACTCCTCTTTTCCAAGAGGATAGGTTGCGTCGATGCCCATCTTATCACTGACTCCTTTTAGATGATGGGAAGACTCGAGCGGCGATCCCTTTGCACCCTGAACGATAAATATGTCATCACCAGCCTGGACTCTTGTCGCAATGGCCCATTCAACATCATCTGAATCAAAAATATCGACATCATCATTCACGACAACCACATGCTTTAAATCCTTATCGCTTGCAAAAGCTGCAAGTGCTGCCTGCTTGCCGTCACCATCATGCTTCTTCTCAATTTGAATGACTGCATGATAGCGAGCCACCCCGCCCATCGGGATATGTACAGCTTTTATATTTGGAACCACTTGCCGGACGGTGCTTAAAAGCGTAGCTTCCCTTACAAGCGCCATCGGCAGCCTTTCTTCATAGCTTGATGGAAAAATAGTCTGTGAGATAGCATTATCACGATAAGTAACGGCTGAAAACTCTACAACCGGCTGAGGCGTTCTGGTGCCATAATAACCTGCCAGTTCGCCAAACGGTCCTTCCAGTTCTCTTTCATATGGCAGCATTCTGCCTTCCAAAACGATTTCCGCCTCAGCCAATACTTCCAGATCGACCGTTTTGCATTGAACAACATCAAGGGATTGGCCGAGCAGTGCACCGGCAACATCCAATTTGTCGGTATGATACAAATGTGTACTAATCTGAGAACTTAATACAACTGCTGGAACCACTCCAAACATAACAGCCACTTCCATCGGTTCGCCAATGCTTTCATAATGGGCATATTGCTCCATCAGCTCTGGGGAGGTTATGAGAATATTTGTTCGATTCCCGCCAAGATATTGCATTCTGCGAATGGAGGTATACCTTTTTCTCCCCGATAAATCTTTAACCACCAATATTCCTGAAACATAATAGGCACCTGAGTCTTCCGCGTGATAGGTTGGGATAGGAAACAAGTCTGCAAGATCGAATTCCCCGCTCACCAGATTCTCCTGAACAGGGCCAGTTTGCCTTAACGTGGTTGGAATAGGGTTAACAATTGAGTCGATGATTTTAGGAATAAGTTCGGCAGACTGGATTCCCATGCTGTCAGCCATCAGCTCTCTGTCACCTCCCAAACCGGCTGCCATGGAAGATTGATAGCCTTTAATTTTTTCAAATAAAAAAGGCTCTTTTCCTTTTTTGGCATTAATCACTGCCCCCAGCTCGTGCATCGGATCCACTTCTTTTTTCACCCGATGAAGAAGTCCCATGCTTTCCCATCTATCCAGCAATGCCCTCATTGTTACAGGGTTCATGCCTTTTCCCCCATCTCTCCAGCAGCTCATGGTCAATATCCAGCATGTCCAAGATCCTTGCCACCATAAAGTTGGCCAGCTCCCATATTTCCGTCGGCTTATGATAGAAGCCTGGTGATGCAGGCATTATACATGCTCCACTCTCAGCAAGAAGAGTCATATTGCGCAAATGAATCAAATTAAAAGGTGCTTCCCGAGGAACAATAATGAACTTTCGATTCTCCTTCAAGACAACACTGGCAGCCCTGCTTAGTAGCGTATCACCGACCCCATTCGCAATAGCTCCCAATGTATTCATCGAACATGGCACGATAACCATTCCGTCTGTCTTAAAGGATCCGCTGGCAACCGCAGCGAAAAGATTTTGGTTGCTGTGGATAGTGGCATACTCCTTCAGCTCGTCCATCTTGACCCCGCATTCAAATTGCATTACTTTTTCTCCCATCTCCGTAGCAATTAAATGCGTTTCGATCTCTAATTGATGAAGAGCGCGGATCAATGTATAAGCATACAATGATCCGCTTGCTCCGGTAATGCCCACTAAAATCCGCTTTTTCCTAGTCCCCAGCGAGGAGTTAGACAACAGATTCGTCTTGGGAGAATTTCTTTTTAGCAAGCATTTTGTAATTTTCTGTTGATAATATATCTCCGAAGATATCAATGTCTCTTAAACCTGATACATGCATATCGTCATCCTGAGAAGCGGTGGCATCTGAAATGCAAATGACATTGTAGCCGTGATACAAAGCATCAGAAGCAGTACTGCGAACACATACATTGGTCCAGACTCCAGTCAGCACGACGGTATCAATTTCTTCTTCTCTCAAGAAGAGATCAAAATCGGTGTAGCTAAACGCACTATGCCGCCTCTTTTGGACCACATAATCCCCTTTGCTCTCATCAGGCTGAAGCTCTGGAATGAATTCCGAACCCCAGGTTCCCTTAACTGCATGGACAGGCCTCACGCGAAAATCCCGGTCATTTTTTCTGTGTGCTTCCTGAACATGCACAACCTGGATATTGTGCTCATGAGCGAATTGAATAAGCTCTTGAATTTTGGGAACTATTTTTTCGCCATTTTCACACCTTAATGCTGCTTTTTCGCCGATAAAGTCGTTTAACATATCAATAATGACCACACAGTGCTTTTTTCCCCTAAGTTCCAATCCGGTCAGCCTCCCTCTATTAACTATTTATTGCTGTGCTACTGGGTCTTTTGTTTTTGCTTTTACCGCTTCGTATTTTTCATACTTGAATGTTCTCTCAAGCCTCTGAATGCTTTGGCGCGGAACATACTCACCATAGCCAGCTTCTCCTACGATGCCTTTATCTTCATCGAAAATCACGGTTCCGCGAATGATCGTTTGGACTGGCTTCCCTTTAAGCTTCATGCCATGCAGCGGGTTATATTTAGCCATTGATTCTGTTTTCTGCTCGTCTATTACATATTCTTTCTCAAGATCAATAACAGTGAAATCAGCATCACTGCCAATTTCCATTGATCCCTTTTTAGGGTAAATGCCATAGTGAATGGCGGCATTGCGGCTCGTTACCTCGACAAATCTTGATAGGGATAAACGGCCTTTATTTAAACCTTCACTGACAAGGATCGGCACCATCGTTTCTACCCCGGGTATGCCAGGGAAAGTGTTCCAGATCGTTGCCCCAGGATAATCCTTTTCTGTGGCAATTTCATATGGAGCATGATCTGTACCGACAAAATCGATGGTTCCGTCAGCCAGAGCCTGCCAGTGAGATTCGTTATCCTCTTTTCCTCGTAAAGGAGGAGCAATCTTTGCATAGGAACCGCGCTCTGACATGGAGTCCTTTGCATTAAGAACAAGATAGTGAGGACAGGTTTCTGCTGTAACCTTAACACCACGCTTCTTGGCTGCTTTTACCAGCTCGACGCCTTCTTTTGTACTCATATGTACCACATGTACACGTGCGTCTGTAGCTTCTGCAAAGCTGAGAATCAATTCAATGGCCACCTTCTCAGCGAGGCTTGAACGCGCTTCCGCCCATGCTGGTCCGTCAAGGCGCCCTTCCTTTTCAAGTTTTTTGGAATAGAATGTGCAGATATCATAGTTTTCAGCATGTACACCAATTGGGAGTCCGGTTTTTGCAACGTTCCTGAAAATTTCCAGCATCTCTGCGTCCGATACTTTAGGGAAGGTAGGTACAGAAGGAGTCATGTAAACTTTAAAGGCAACAACTCCCTGGTCAATCTGCGGATAAATATTATCAATCCAGCCTTCACGAGCATCTTCTCCAGTCATGCCTCCCCAGAAACAGTAATCAATATAGGCCTGATCCCTGATTGGTCCGATTTTTTTATTGAAACTCTCCCCATCACGAACGGATGGCTTGCTGCAGCAAGGCATATCTATAATGGTTGTTAAGCCTCCGGCTGCTGCAGAACGGCTGCCAGTAGCAAAGGTTTCTCTATGAGTGAAGCCTGGATCCATAAAATGAGTATGCGGATCAATACAGCCTGGAACGACTAATTTTCTTTTAATATCAATTACCCTGGCTGCATTTAGAAAAGAAATGTCATTAGTGTAGCCAACAATTTTTCCCTCGTTTACCAGAATATTTGTTAAAACCTGACGATCTCCCTGGGGAATGCTTGCATTTTTCAAAATTAAATCCATTTCTCCTGCTCCTATCTATTATTTGGATTTCTGCCTCCCGAAGAAAAGGCAGATCGTTTCAGCAATTGCATTTAAATCGCTTCAGCTGAATGATCTCCTTTCAGCTGTTCGATTCTTTCACTTTCACTTATATTTAAATCTTTATAATTAAATACCAAATTTAATAAAATTGCTGTGATGCTTCCCAGCACGATCCCATTTTCAACCAGCAAGCGTGCGCTTGTTGGAAGACTTTCAAAAATTTGCGGGACAACTGCCGAACCAAGTCCGATTCCTATGGAACAGGCAACGATAAGCAAGTTTTCATTTTTGCTGAAATCAACAACAGAAAGCATTCTGATTCCGGATGAGATAACCATTCCAAACATTGGAATCATTGCTCCGCCAAGAACAGCCATAGGGATAATCGTGGTCAGAGCTGCCACTTTAGGCAAAAGCCCCAAAATCATTAATATAACGCCAGCTGCGATAACTACATTTCTCGTTTTTACTTTAGTTAGCGCTACAAGTCCCACATTCTGTGAAAAGGACGTATAAGGAAATGCATTAAAGATTCCTCCTATTACCACAGCCAGCCCCTCTGCACGCAGCCCTTTTTTATGTCTTTGGAGTCCAGCTTTCTCTCGCAGACATCTCCGAGGGCCAGAAATACCCCAGTAGATTCAATCATGCTCACAATAGCTACTAAAGTCATTGTAAGTATGGCCGAGGCATTGAATGTCGGGAATCCGAAATAAAATGGCTGAACGACATGAAACCAGGAAGCCTGGCTGACTTCGGCAAAGCTGACGAGCCCCATAAAATAAGCAGTGATCGTTCCGGCCACCAATGAAAGCAGCACAGATATAGCTCTCATATAGCCTTTAAAGAACCTGTTCATTAAAATAATGAGAACGAGTGTAAATGCAGCCAGGAATAAATTCTGGGCACTCCCATATTCTGGGGAACCAAGTCCTCCTGCAGCATTATTCATTGCAACAGGGATCAAGGAAACCCCGATAATAGCTACCACTGAACCGGTTACGACCGGCGGGAAAAATCTCATTATTTTACTCATAAATTGAGATAAGATCATTACGATGATTCCCGAAGCAATAATGGCCCCGTAGATGGCTGTAATGCCCTGCAAATTCCCGATGGCAATCATGGGTCCGACTGCTGTAAAAGTACATCCAAGAATCACCGGCAGCCTTATGCCAAAATGCCTCCCCCTATTACTTGAAGCAATGTAGCAATCCCGCAAGTAAATAAATCAATTGAAATTAAGTAAGCAAGCTGCTGGGCCGTGAGCCCTATTGCCGGTCCAACAATCAGTGGAACAATAACAGCACCTGCATACATGGCCAGCACATGCTGAAATCCCAAAGTCCCTACTTTCCAAGGATTTAGCTTTTCCAAAGACTTCCCCTCCAGGTTTAATTCTTTGTTATGCCTCAGCCTGACTCCAGCGGATAAAAACAGGCATCACCTCCCAAAAGAAAAATGAGTATAAAAAAACCGCAGCAATAGATAACATCAAAGTACACATAGATGCTCTATTACTGCGGTTTCATTCAGCTTCCGTTAAACAAAAGGCAAAGGAACCGCTCCGATATTCAGGTTTAAGAAAAACTGCGGCATGCACAGCTTCCCCAAACATATTGTAAAACTGCTATTCTTCAAAATAAATAACTGTGCATGCTTCTTCGGTATCAGGATCGTAATCTTTTAAAATCGTTTTGACTTTCAAATGGAGAGAATTTTCAATCAGACCCTTTAAAAGCGATTTAAATTCAACAATTAATGCTGAATCAACCGATATGGTCAGGTGATGAAAATTCTGGCTTAGCATATGCAGTGCCTGTACACGCTTATGCTGAGCAAATATGATGACTCTATCATCAAAAGTTTCAAGACGCTGTTTCTTTACGCCTGTACCGTAGATCTCCTGATTGACACGATTATAAAGAAAAGCGAGATCTTTTTTTAATGATTGATGGAATTTTGAGGTTATTACAGTCATGTAGTCCTCCTGTTATTCACTATATTAAACAAGGCAGTTTTATAAGTCAATACCATTTATCAGAAAATTCTTACTTGACAAAATATTAGCTTAACTATTACACTACAAATCAACTCCCCCTCTATTTCTATAATTGTCTTGATAATACCTCCCTCCAGCACACTGAAAAATCAAATAGAATTTTTCGTATAACCTCAATAATCGGCTTGAGGGTTTCTACTGGGAACCGGAATTCCTATCTACGAAAGGCATTTTCCTGTGGACAGCAGCCAGGAACCTTTTGTGCAGGAATTTTTTTGTGCTTATTAGTCTATTTAGTAGAATATGCATAATATCATAATTTAAATACCTCTGCTTGCTCGCCAGACTATTATCCCTTAATACTCACACAATTTCTCATTGTCATTTTTAAGTTTCAAAGTTCTATGAGGAGGCGAAGATTTGAAAAGTATTAATTTTATTGTTAATGGAAAGGAACGTACGGTCGTTTGCCCGCCTGCTAAAACACTCCTGGATGTCTTAAGGGAAGATTTAGGATTGACTGCCAGCAAGGAATGCTGCGGCAAGGGAGAATGCGGATCATGCTCTGTACTAATCAATAAAGAGGTTGTATGCTCCTGTCTAGTCCTCGCTGGCCAGGCGGAAAACCAGGTGATCACAACTTGTGAAGGAGTCGGCCTATCACCAAATCTCGATGTAATTCAGGAATCATTTATTGCTGAAGGGGCAACACAGTGCGGTTACTGTACTCCGGGTATCATCGTATCAGCTAAAGCATTTTTAGATAAAGTTGACACGATCCCATCTGCAGAGGAAATTAAAACAGCATTAGGCGGCAATCTATGCCGCTGTACAGGCTATACAAAAATTATTAAGGCAGTGCAGACAGCTGCTTCAAAAAAAATATCCGAACCGGAAGCAGCCAAATAGTCCATGACACATACAGCTATTGTTCTTGCTGCAGGCCGATCCAGTAGAATGGGCACTTTAAAAGGACTGCTGCCGTGGCAAGGAACGACATTATTCGAGCATCAGCTGCAAAACCTCAAGGAATCCGTGTTTTCTGACATTGTTGTCGTTTTGGGTTACAAAGCCGAAGAATTTATTCCTATCGCAAAGAAATACCCTATCAAAATCATAATGAATGAACAATTCCATGAAGGAAAATGCTCATCAATCATTTCCGGAGTTAAAACCGCAGTCAAGTCAGCAGAAACGATTCTTATTACATCTGTTGACCAGCCGCTTCAGTCTTTCACCGTTAACAGGCTTGCAGAATCTCTTGCAAAAAGCGGCGGCCTGATTGCAGTTCCCAGCCATCAAGGCAAAAGAGGTCACCCTATCCTCTTTTCCGCCCAATTGAGAAGCGATCTTTTATCTATCAAGGAAGAAAGAATGGGCCTGAGATTTGTAATTCAAAAGCATGAAAAAGCTCTTCTTGAGGTGCCCGTTGAAAATGATGAGATTCATCTCAACCTGAATAAAGAGGCAGATTATATAAATGCCCTAAAAAAATGACCTGGGAGGTAAGTCAATGCTCGTTTCAGAAATTGATATGATTACCCCTTCCTCACTATCCGAATGTCTGACCCAGCTATCAAAGGAAGACAGGAAACATAGATTGATAGCCGGCGGGACAGATGCAGCAGTCCGGATGAAGGAAGGCAAATGGCGGCCTGATACATGGATAAATATTAAAAACTTAAAAGAGCTGCGCTATATCAAAGAAAGTGAAGATTTTATCCATATTGGCCCCTTGACCACACATACCGATATGATTCAATCACCGCTTCTGCAGAGAAAAGCAGATGTTCTCGTGGAAGCAGCCCGTGAAGTCGGAGCCACCCAAATGCAGAATATGGGAACAATCGGGGGAAATATTGCTACTGCTTCCCCTGCAGGCGATACCCTTCCGGCTTTGTATGTTCTTGGTGCCATGCTCGAACTCACCTCGCTGACGAATAAACGGACCATTCCAATCGAAGAGTTTATCACTGGTCCCGGCAGGACAGTTTTAAAAGAAAATGAAATGATTACAAATATCCTAATAAAGCCGCAAAAACCAAATGGTATAGGCATTTTCCAAAAGCTCGGCCCCCGAAAAGCACAATCCATTTCCATTGTGAATGTAGCCATTTTACTCACAATGGACAATGACCGCAATTGCACGGAAGGAAAAATTGCCTTCGGTTCTGTGGCGCCGACTATTATCCGTGCACGTAAGTGTGAATCAATGCTTACCCTGGGGCAGCTTAACGAGGAATTAATCCAGAATATCGCCAAAATTGCCTGGAAAGAGGTCATGCCCATTTCAGATGGAAGAGCAACTGCTACATATAGAAGAGATATGGCAAGCGCTTTACTGGAAAGAGGGTTATATCGTCTAATCAGGAGGTGGGAAAACCAATGAACACCAAATGGGTTGGAAAAAGAGTCCAAAGAATTGATGGCCCGGAAAAAGTAACAGGAGAATTAAAATATATGACCGATTACCAATTTGACAATATGGTTTGGGGCAAAGTCCTGCGGTCTGAATATCCGCATGCCAAAATAAAATCCATTGACACTGAAGCAGCTAAAAACCTCCCAGGTGTTATTTGTGTACTTACCCATAAAGATATTCCCGGCTTTAATGGATTTGGGATTGTTGTTCCCGATCAGCCTGTTCTGTGCTCAGATGTCGTACGGTGCACAGGGGATGCTGTAGCACTGGCTGCAGCAGAAACTCTGGAAATCGCCGAACAGGCACTGACGTTAATCAAAGTGGATTATGAGCCTTTGGAAGTTGTTGCTGATGCTGAATATGCCTTAACCGATTCTGCTCCAAAGCTTCATCCTGATGGCAATTTGCACAGCCATGTGAAAATAAAAAACGGAAACATTGAGGAAGCCTTCGAAGAAGCTGACATCATTGTTGAGAATACCTTCTACTCCCCCGCCAAATGCATGCATTTATTGAAACAGAAGGCGGCTGGGGAGTTATGGATGAAGAAGGATTCCTCACGATTCGCTGCCCTGGCCAATACGCGTACCGTGATCGAATGCAGATTGCAAGGTCCCTGGCTTATAACCCTGAAAGAATCAGAGTCATTTCAAGTCCTATTGGAGGAGCATTCGGCGGGAAGGATGAGATTACGGTTCAAATTTATCTGGCTCTCCTTGCCATGCATACAAACGGGCGGCCGGTAAAAATTCATTTAAGCCGTGAAGAGTCTGTCATTGCCGGCATAAAAAGGCATCCATTTAAAGTCAAAATGAAAACAGCTGCCAAAAAAGACGGCACATTGATCGCTAACCAGGTAACTGCCATAGGAGATACCGGGGCCTATGCTTCCCTGGGTGGGGCAGTCATCGCTCTGGCAATCGAGCATTCTTGCGGCCCTTATAAAATTCCAAATGTGGATCTCGAAGGCTTCTGTGTTTATACCAATAATGGCATTGCCGGTGCCTTCAGAGGCTTTGGCGTCAACCAGGTATGTATGGGAATTGAAACCCATATGGATATGATTGCAGAAAAACTGGGAATGAATCCAATTGAACTTCGCAAAAAAAATGTCTATCATCAGGGCGAAGTTTCAAGTGTCGGCCACATTGTCAAATCCAGTGTGGGCACCTATAAAACACTTGAAACCGCAGAAAATTGCGATCTGTGGAAGAACCGTGAAAAATATAAATCCGAAGTGAGTGAGCCATGGAAAAAACGGGGGTGTCCCTCGCAACTTCCTTTCATGGCATTGGAATGGGTATTGGCCTGCCTGATTATGGAGCCGCCTCTATCGAACTTCAGTCAGACGGTAAATTTCTTGTAGGTGTCGGATGCGAGGAAATCGGCGGAGGCAATAGCACTGTGTACGCCCAGATAGCGGCTGAGATGCTGAACTGTGATATCAGCAATATTATGGTCGTTCAAGGAGATACACAGAAGACACTTGATGGCGGTACTGTAACTGCCTCCCGCTCCACCTACACCGGCGGAAGAGCTGTTGCGGCAGCAGCACCTAAGATGACTGAGCTTCTTATCCAAACAGCTGCTGAAATGCTGAATTTACAAGCATCAAGAATTGACTTAAGACCAAACCATATTTCAGCCGATGGACAAATCATACCCTATAAGTCTATATATAAGTACCTTTATGATCAACATCAGTCTGCCAGAGTAGAAGGACACTTCTACCTTCCAAAAGAAAAGGAAGAAATCAAAGGCTCAGGCGGCGCCCCCATCATTTATACGGATATTTAACCCATGTCGTGATGGTTGAAGTAGATACTTTAACTGGTGAAACGGATGTTTTGCGGGTTGTTTCCATCCCTGATGCAGGAAAAGTCATTAATCCGCAGGGGTTAGAGGGCCAGGCTGAAGGCGGAGCAGTAATGGGAATCGGCTATACCCTTTTTGAGGATGTGCTGATAGAGAATGGTTATCATAAGACACGGAATTTCACTGATTATATCATCCCCACTATTCGCGAGACGCCTTTAATTGAGACCTTCCCTGTTGAAGAGCCCGAACAATCAGGGCCTTTTGGGGCAAAAGGAATTGGTGAAGTAGTGATGATTCCGATTATCGCTGCTATCATGTCGGCCATATATGATGCAACAGGAGCTAGAATCTTTCAACTGCCTGCTACTCCTGAAAGAGTTTTTAATGCATTGAAAGATCTAAAAAAACAAAAAGTCCAATCTGCAAGGTGATGCAATTGATGAGCCGCAATTTATTTGCCAAATTAGAAGAGTCCATCAATAACCGAAAAGACACATATCTCCTTACCATTACAGACTATCCTGATAACAAAATCCTCGGAGCAAAAGCGTTATTATGGCCAGATGGAGGCCTCTGTACTGAAAACTCACTGCTGCCGCAGGATGTGAAGGATCTATTAATAGCACAATGCAGTATACTTGTCGCCAAAAAGCGGTCCGGCGCAGTGAAATTTGTGTGGAAGGACAGCATAATTGAATGTTTTGCAGAATACTTCCCTGCTCCGCTCCATTTAATAGTCGCCGGGGCGGGCCATGTGTGTGAACCCGTGGCAGAAATGGGGCGTATGCTGGGATTTTTCGTCACAGTAATAGACGATCGGGAAGAGTTCGCAAACAGGGAACGCTTTCCATTTGCCAATGAAGTGGTTTGCCAATCCTATCTGCATTATTTCAGGGATGTGGATATTTCGGAAAAAACCTATATTCTCCTTCTTACCAGGGGACATAAATATGACGTGCTCAGTTTGAATGAACTTTTAAAAAGAAACAGTCAGGCAGGATATATAGGCATGATTGGCAGCAGAAGGCGCATTTCAGGTGTTTTTAAAGAACTTCAGCAGGATTTTCCGGATGAAAGCTTTGACAATTTATACACCCCTGTAGGACTAGATATCGGAGCAGAAACACCTGCAGAGATAGCAGTCAGTATTATGGCAGAAATTCTGAAAGTAAAAAATCAAAAATCTGGAAATTCTTTAAGTACACAGATTAAAAAGTATGCGAAGATGGGTTTCCATGAGGGGGCCGGCAAATGGACCAAATGCAGCTCATAAAGCGAGCCATGGAAGTCAGGAAGGGAGGTGAGAAAGCAGCGCTTGCCACAATTATTCGCACCAAAGGGTCCACTCCGAGAAAAACTGGAAGCAGAATGATTGTGTTTCCGTGCGGAAGAATTGAAGGTACAATTGGCGGGGGCTGCGGTGAAGCAGAAGTGATTGAGAAGGCCTTCGAAATCATCCAATCGAATACTCCAAGTCAACAGCGCGTCGATTTAACGAAAGGGCTACTTTTTGAAGATGGAGGAATCTGCGGCGGAATTATGGATGTCTTTATTGAACCAATTTAACCAAAATAATGTATAACTCCCGCCTATTCCATGGTCAAGTCAGTTTGTATGGCAGAATGGACATTTACCATGAAGAAGGAGTGACTTTTCATGTCGATAATCGAAAAGGATCTTGGTTCAGGCCTCCCGCCTGCCTCTGGTGCGAACCTCTTAGAACGGCTCTTTAAGCTATCCGCACGAAACACCAATGTAAAGACAGAACTTCTTGCGGGCGTTACTTCGTTTATGACAATGAGTTATATTATCTTTGTCAACCCGATTATCTTAGCGGACGCAGGAATACCAAAAGAAGCCGCACTGGCTGCAACCATATACGCAAGTGTCTTCTGTACTCTTCTAATGGCACTGTGGGCAAATTTCCCTGTTGCGGTTGCCCCTGGCATGGGGCTGAATGCTTTTTTTGCTTATACAGTAGTCCTTGGTCAGGGACTTTCCTGGCAAACAGCCCTTGGAGCTGTATTTATATCGGGAATTGTGTTTTTAATTTTAACAGTTACAGGAGTCCGCCAAAAGATCGTAGATGGTGTCCCGGATGTTTTAAAGTCAGCTATAGGTGTTGGGATTGGATTATTCATTGCTTTTATTGGCTTAAAAAATGCAGAACTTGTGGTCGCAAATGAATCTACATTTGTCGGCTTAGGAAGCATAACAAGCCAAGGCCCGCTTCTTGCCCTTTTTGGATTAATTATTGCCGCCCTCCTCATGGCGAAAAAAGTAAAAGGCGCGCTGCTGATTAGCATATTGGGTACAAGTGCGCTGGCCATGATTGTTGGCTTTATTGCCTATCCAAAGGCCGTAAGTGATATCGTATCCCTAAGTCTTCCAAGCATGTCTGACACGTTTTTAGCTATGGATATTATGGGAGCAGTAAAATATGGCATCATCTCAGTCATTTTCTCCTTTACTATTGTAGAATTATTTGACAATTTAGCTACCCTCATCGGATTATCAAGAAAAGCTGGCCTCACTGATGAAAATGGAAAAATTGAAAATCTGGATCGTGCACTTCAGGCAGATGCAGTTGGCACGATGGCAAGTGCAGCCTTTGGAAGCACTGCCTTAAACGCATATGTGGAAAACGCAACCGGGATCTCGGAAGGCGGTCGAACTGGCTTAACTGCTTTAACTGTAGCTGTTTTATTTTTTCTGTCGCTCATTTTTGCTCCGCTCATTTATTTCATACCGTCTGTAGCCACAGCACCTATCCTTATCCTCGTTGGTGCCTTAATGCTCAGTGAAATAAAACATATAAGCTTCGATGACTTCACTGATGTCATACCTGTTTTTTTAACAATCGTTCTTATGCCTTTAACTTTCAGTATCGCCCAGGGGCTGGCATTCGGCTTTATCTCTTACACACTGCTTAAGCTTCTTACAGGCAAGCATCATCAAATTCACTGGATCATGTATTTTGTCAGTACAGCCTTTATCATTAATTTCATTATGGGCGGACATTAAAAAGATGTTTGTCATTTTCAAAAAAAGCGAGGAGTTTACATGAAGCTAACCATTGAAAATTTACGAAAAAGAATAGACGTGGCAGCCAAAAGGACTCCTGCCGATCTGGTTATTAAAAACGGGAAGGTAATAAATGTATTTACACACGAAATCATTGAGGAAGACATAGCCATTGCCGATGGAATCGTAGCTGGCTTAGGAAGCTATGAAGGGAAGGAAATCATTGATGCTGGGGGCACCTATATAGCCCCCGGGTTCATTGATGGGCATGTCCATATTGAGTCAGCGATGGTTACCCCTGCTGAATTCAGCAATGTTGTTCTCCCGCACGGAGTAACGACTGTCATTGCAGACCCTCACGAAATAGCCAATGTCAGCGGAACAATAGGCATTGATTTCATGCTGGAATCTTCAGAAGAGATCCCGCTTGATGTATTTTTTATGCTTCCATCCTGTGTGCCTGCAACTCCATTTGAAAATGCCGGCGCTTCTCTCAGTTACAAGGATCTTGAAAAATATTACGGTCACCCGAGAGTGCTCGGTCTTGGTGAAGTAATGGATTACCCTGCTGTTATGAACAATGATGCAGAAATGCTAAAAAAACTGGAAGACGCTCATAGCAAAGGAAAATGTATCGATGGGCATGCAGCAGGACTTAATGCAGATGAAATTAATATATACATGGCCGCCGGGATTAGAACGGACCATGAATGCATAAACCCTGAAGAAGCGCTGGACCGAATGCGCAAAGGAATGTATGTTATGCTGAGGGAAGGATCGGCGGCCAGGGACTTATTAGCACTTCTCAAATCTGTCAGCGAACATAACGCACGGCGCTGTTTATTTGTAACGGATGACAAGCATCTGGATGACCTGATCAATGAAGGCAGCATTGACCATAATGTCAGAATGGCCATTAAGGAAGGGATGGATCCTATTCTTGCCGTCCAAATCGCTACGCTTAATGCAGCAGAATGCTTCGGCCTGAAAAATAAAGGGGCTATTGCTCCCGGTTATGAAGCCGACCTGATATTTCTTAGTGATCTTAGGAATGTAAAGGTTGAGAAAGTAATGAAAAGCGGAATACTTGCTGCAGAAAACGGGGTCATTAAGGATCCAGTTCCTGAGAGCCTCGAACCTGTAACTGCCATTTTGGACAGTGTCAAAATCGGCAGCCTAAACGGTGAGGATTTAAGCATAAGAATGGGAACTGGGAATGCCAATATTATTGGCATTATACCAAACAGCATTGTGACCAGGCACCTGGTGGAAAAGGCCGATTCACTTAATGGCTATTTCCAGCCTAATTCTGATAAAGATTATTTAAAATTGGCTGTGGTGGAGCGGCATCACCTCACTGGAAGCATCGGGCTTGGCATAATTAAGGGGCTGGGGATTACAAGAGGAGGGATTGCCTCAACGGTTGCCCACGATTCCCATAATATTGTGGCAGCAGGAACCTCTGATGAAGATTTACTGGCGGCAATTAAGCATACGGCAGCAATGAAAGGCGGCCTGGCTGTTGTCCAGGATGGAAAAATCCTTGCGGAACTCCCCTGCCTATTGCAGGGCTCATGAGTGATCGGGATTCTTCATTTATTTACGGACGTTTGTCTGAGTTGAATCATGCACTTAGAACAGTCGGATGCAGCATGGAATTCAACCCGTTTTTGACGCTTTCATTTTTAGCGCTTCCAGTAATACCTGAGCTCAAGTTAACTGATAGAGGATTATTTTCCGTCAGCTCCTTTAGCCACATTAATGCAGAATCATAGAAAAGCGGAAGCCGCCCGCCTATAAAGGAACCCAGACTTAAAGCGCTACGTCCTCCCAAAAGCTACCGCTTTCGGTCGTGCGATGTATCGCTGCCGTAGCTTTCCTTGTCCTGTGGCAGCGTCTGCATGACCCGCATCCTCCCAAAAGCTGCCGCTTTTGGTCGTGCGAAGATTACGCTGACGAAGCCTTCCTTGTCCTGCGGGCCTCAAGCATAAGACGAGCCGGCTAAATGGCTGTACTTAAACCATTTGGACGGATTGATAGAAATGTTGAGGCGACTGTCCAGGGACGACAAGCATAAGGCGGTTTTTCCTTCTGGAAGGGAACGGCTTATGACCTAGACTCCCTAGGAGTCGAAACTAGACACGCTTAGACCCGAGACCCGCTGGCGCATGGAGCTAGTCAATTATCTAACTTCAGAATTTATACATTCTTATATTTTAAAATAAGGCCGGGGTTTTCTCCAGCCTTATTTCATTTCTTAGTGACTTCCTTATTATCTAATGTTAATGCTGCCCAAGCTGTTTCATCTGCAAAGTACCTGCTCCAGCTTGCCACACCGGCCAAATTATATTTCTTTGCCAATTCAGTCCGTTTGGTTAATGATAGTTCATCTTCAAGCCACACTTTATATGTGATTTTATCTTTTTCTGAAAAATGCTCAGCATAATTTTGCCCGCTTTCCGGATCATATACTGGAGTAACGTTATTCTGACTGAGCCACTCTTTTACTTTGCTCATAGAAAGTGCTTTAGAAGAAACATCCCCGTTTGATTTTTGTTCCCACAGTCTTGTATATAAAGGCACTCCCAATATTAATTTTTCATTAGGAACAATCTCCAGCAGATGTTTCAGGTTTTCTTCAACCCACGGCAGGCTCGCTACGCTTCCTGCAACCTGCGAGCTTCCCCAATGTTCATCATAAGCCATGACAACCAAATAATCTGCTATCCCGGCAAGTTTATCCCTTTCATAAAAAGCCGACCAATTACCGCTCGATGAAATGAATGTGATATCCATAGACACAACTAAACCTGCTTCATGAAAGTACGGAGTGGCTTCCCTCGCAAACTGTGTTATTAATGGCCCATCCTCCGGATTAACATTTTCAATGTCCAGATTCACCCCATTTAATTCATACATTTGACTGAAATGCATAAGCTGCCGAATCATATTCTTCCTTGATTCAAAAGAACCAAATGCTTCATGTGTTAAATCAGGGTCAAATGCATTTGAAAACAAGCCCCATATTTGGTATCCCTGTTTTCTTGCCCACATTGAATATTCTTTCGATCCCAGGTTTTTGATGGAACCTTTTCCGTCCGCAAGCTCAAACCATGTTGGAGAAATGACATTAATACCCGGCATCTTCGGTATTTTTGAAGTATTAGGGTTCTTTGTATATACCGCTTCCCAGGTCAGCTGTATAGGACCTTCCAGTTCCGGCACTGTATACGCAGATTCTTCAAGGGAAATAGCAATCTGTTTGTTCTCACCCTTTTTTATGTATTGTTTCTTCAAATAACCAGCTGTACCGTCTTCTTTTCTAATAAAATAGTAGTCTCCTTTTTCTTGTTCTACTAAAACTTCTTCATTTGGAGATACTGAAGCCGTGTACGGAGATTCCAGACTGTCTTTCGTCCTCAGCCGAAGCAATTCTTCATGAATATCTTTTTCCTTCACCTTGCCGGAAACCATTGACTCTCCATCTTTGTGAACCCATATTGCACCTGTATCAGAGAGAATTGAATAAGTAATAGGATAGAAAGCCAAAAGCGGCTCGATAGCCAAATATCTGTCTTTTCCTATCTGTTTAGCAGCTGTAAAATCCAGTTTCATAGGCTTATCATTCACATAATAGCTCAAAGATTCCAATGGCATCTGCACTACTTTATTTTTTGTGGCGATAATGATGGATTGTGAGTGTTCATCAAGAATAATGCCTTCATCGACAAATTCCTGCAAAAACGTTAATGGCAGGTAGATCGATTCACCTTCTATATAAGCATTGCCCGCCTGTTTGCCCATAAACAATATCGGATGTTCTCCTTTAAAGTAAGACACCTTTTCCTTTGAAGCAAAAGGATATAAAATCATGAAAATGCTTGAAATTATCAGTGTAAAAGCAAACAAAAGCCCCGCAAAGATAAGTTTTTTAGCGGCAGGCTTTTGTGGACTTGTTTCAATTTTATACATTCCTTTTCCTCCCTTAATTCCATCGTATCGAAATAAACAGAAAATGGGAAGAAAATTTAGAATACCTACAACTTATTTCCACCCCTCCTATATTAACGGAATGAAAACAGGAAAGGTTTCAGGTTTTTATCAATATGTTGTAAAGTGAGTAAGATTCTGCAATCTGTAAGTAATATATTTTACCAAAGGCATTTTTTCATTGGAAGGATAGTTTTTCGTATAAATTGCACCGTTATTATTCCAAAGCTTATTAAAGTAGCTGTCGACATCCTTCATAACCTGGGATTGGTCAGGAGCGCTGATTTTTAAATTTGTCTCCAGGTTTAAATCATCCAGATTTCTCTTTGTAAAATTGGCTGAGCCAGCAATGATCATACTATTTTCTTTGCCGGTTACATACATGATTTTCGAATGGTATTGCTCAAATCCCGTATTGTACCATCTGATTTTTATGTTTTCGTGGCCTAATTTGTCTAATTCAGCTGCGACAGGTATATTCGGAAGCCCAATTTTCTCAGAGCCGAAAGCATTCTGATTTGGATCCAGGATCATTTTTACTTTCACTCCCCGATCAGCTGCCTTTTTTAGAGAATCAACCACTTTCCGGTCAGCAAGATAGAACATGCCGAGCCAGATGGTTTCACCTTTGCCGGATTTATTGATTTCTTTAATAATGTGTTTATAGATTTTCCCTTCAGTCAGCACCTGGGCCTTTACAGTCCCAGTTTTTTTGCTGTCTTCAGGCTTAAAATCTGTCAGTTTGCCTGATGCTGAATAATCGACCACCGCCTGCTCGGTTTTAACGAGATCAGCCAGGATTGGCCCTTTTACTTCAAACGCGATATTAGAATGATACCCACTGGCATTGTGGGGATTTCCGGATGTTACAATCCCTGTTTTCTCCGTTACAAAAACCTTCCGGTGATTTGCTTTAATATTCATGAGATCGAGATATGACCCAAATGTCACTTCAGGAGCATTTTCTGCGAGCGGATTGGGAAGCCAGCCATTGCCTCCCTGTCCAAACCACTGTATAAATACACGCCAAAATGCCGAATAAATTGGATTAGAATCTCTCAAAGGGACTAATGAAGTATAAACTACATTTATTCCATTCTCCTTCAGCTTCTTGAATTCGGGTACATCATGTGATCCATATGTGCTGTTAATCCGATCTGTGATCACTGTAATATCCATATTGGGGTGGCTCTGTTTTTGTTCGATGAGCTTATCAGTTATTTTACCGCTAATATCCGGATAATCTTTATCCCCATCAGTAAAACCATTGAATAAAAACATATCCATCACGATAAAATCCTCCGCCTCACCAATGGCTTCTAATATCCGCTTAAAGATCTGTTGATCGCTTTCTCTTCTGCCGTTACCTTTTTCAAAATTCAAATCGTATAAAAACTTAATATCTTCTACAGTGTAAACTTCGCCTTCGAAAGAAAGGCCTTTTGGCAATGGTTTATTGGACTGATAGATAATAGTTGCTGCCAATACCAGCACAAGGCTCAAAATGGGTATCCATACCGTTTTTCTATTTAACTTTCCCAGAACCTTTTTCACCAGGACTCCCCCTACCCGCTAGACTGCGATAACTATATATAGACCATTTTTGACTATTGTAAACTCATCTATACGCCTTCACTCAATATAAAAGACGAAGGCCTGCGCCTTCGCCTTTAAAGATATATATTTTAACCTACAAGCTTTACAAGCATATGAGATAGTTTATGCTTTTCTTCTTCAGTTCCTACCTTCCACAATTCCTGCAGAAGCTTTTCTTCCCTGTTTCTTGGATCCTCTTTGGAAGCCAGATAATCGCCTACCTTTTGAGCTGTGTTCGCGAGCTGTTCCTCATCCATGCCCATTTTCTGGCCCAGGGAGACCTTTCCGCTTAAATATTCTTTAAAACCGTCAAAGCTTGAAAGAATTTCATCTTTCTTTTCGCTTCCCATATTACTGAGTTTTTCCTCTACATTGCCTGCTTGTCCATTTACATTATTCATATTCTGTTCCATGCTTGAATCTCTCCTTTATATGGATGTGATTGCTGTGACAGTCTACTAATACCCGCTGTTAATCATGTCAAACACAAGCCAGAGAGTTTGAAAAACCTCCCTGAAATAAATTGGACAACTTTTTATTTGCACATGGTATGCAGGTTTGCTCACATGGTACAATATACTAACATAGAAAGTATGAAGGAGAGTTTTTATGATTTATGGAATTATCATTATTTTAGCTTACTTACTGGGCTCCATTCCTTCTGGTTTAATAGTAGGAAAACTTTTTTATGGAGTGGATATCCGTGAGCATGGCAGCGGAAATTTAGGCGGAACTAATACTTTCCGGACCCTTGGAGTTAAGGCCGGCATGATTGTGACCATAGCTGATATCTTAAAAGGCACCCTTGCTGCATCCCTGCCCTTTTTCTTTGGATCGGACATGCATCATCTTGCTGCAGGAGTTTTTGCAGTTATTGGGCACATGTATCCGCTGTTTGCCGGCTTTCGCGGTGGTAAAGCAGTCGCTACATCGGGGGAGTGCTGTTAGCCTATGTTCCCTTAATGTTTCTTATCATATTGGGTGTTTTCTTTCTAAGCCTTTACATAACCAAGTACGTGTCCTTGTCCTCTATTCTGGCAGCACTGGCATCCATCATTTACGCACTAATTATATGGGACATTCCACTAATTATAGTAGTAACTATACTTGGCATCTTTGTTATTTACAGACATAGGGAAAATATTAAACGAATCAGGGACAAAACCGAGCCCAAAATAAAATGGCTTGGCTGAAAACCAGCCAGCCTGCAATGCAGCAGACTAGATCTGCTGTATTTTTTTGTCTAATTTTCTAATTCTTAAATTATTTTCAGATATTTCAGTCTAGTTTATTTGAATAAAGTGTTAAAGGAATATTATACTGATTACAAAGGCCTAGAAACATAATACTATAAAGCCTATATAACAATTTTTATACATAAAGAAACATAAATTGATATCTTTCGCCATACATTAGTTTAGGCTAAAATTTCAGCCAAAAACGTTAAAGTTAGGATGAAGAATTAAATGGATAAAACTCAAGGCCTGCTGGAAAACGTTTCCTTCCCATACTTTTTCATTGATCATAACCTAAGAATACTCACTTCATCATTAATAAGTGCTGAAGGAATGTTTACCGAATTTTTGGCAACAGAAGATATTAGCAGATTCAACAATCTATTAAAGAAAAATGAATCTGGCATTTTTAAACTTAAAATAGGTAATAGCATTCTTCCATATAGAATTCATCTAGAAAAAAGTGATGCTGCGCACTATCATCTTTTTTGTTTTCCCTCTCTTCAGAAGATGAGGAATTAAGAAAGATGGCGGAGCACATGCAAAAAAGGCTGCACCGCGTTAATTACCAATTAAGAGAAAAAAGAAACACTTAAATAAAGCAGTGAAAGAGAATAAAGAAACTGTTTTGATATCTGACTATTCAGCTGATGCTGGACAGTTAGCGGGGATTGCACATGAGATCCGGAATCCGCTAACAACTGTAAAAGGATTTTTACAGCTTTTGAAGCCTTATTTATTAGAAATCGGAAAAGAACAGTACGCTGAGATTGCAATTGAAGAAATTAATCGGGCAAATGATATAATATATGAATTCTTAAATGCATCAAAACCTCCTCAAAACAAAAGAACGGAAATAGAAGTCAACAGATTAGTTAAGGAAATGAAAATATTCTTCGAAAGCGAGGCGCATATTAGAAATATTAACCTTTCTGTATGCCTTTGCCCTAATAATCCCATTTTCTATGGTGATGTGAAGCAGATAAAGCAGGTCCTCATCAATATTATTAGAAATGCAATGGAAGCATGTGAAAGCATTCCTGCTCCAGAAGGAAAAATAGATCTTAAAGCAAAAGCCCTTAACCAAAAAGTATCCATCACCATCCAAGATAATGGATTGGGAATGTCAGAAAAAACAATAAGCAAATTGTTCGTCCCATTCTATACAACAAAAGAAAAAGGAACCGGCATCGGTCTATCCATATGCCAAAAAATAATTGAAGAGCATGATGGCAAGATAAATGTCCATTCGAAAATGTCACAGGGCACTGTCTTTGAAATTGAATTTCCGATGATTATCAACTGAAGTTATTAATTATTATTTTGTAAACAGTTATCAATGGAAATCAGATTATGACATTTAAAATAAAAAAATAGCAGAAAAATGATGAAAATTGAAAAAATTCATATTAAAATTAGACTATTAATATATCTTTATACTCTATATTAAGGGGATAATTTTTATGAAATTCAGTAATGCCTTCTTACTATCCACAGTCATCTGTACAATGTTAATTATTTGTTCGGCTTTATTCATCTATCAATTGCACACAGAGAATAAAGCGGAGGCAGCTGAAGCAAAACCTGCTCAATTGCATATGGAAAACAGAGAAACCACCGCGGTTAATAAAATGCTTATAGAGAAGGTGACATTGGGAGCAATTGGCGACATCCTTATTCATGACAGGGTATATAATGTTGCACAAACAAAAACAGGCTATGATTTCAAACCAATGTTTGAACATGCAAAAACGCTATTAAAAACGCCCGACATCCTGCTTGCCAATCAAGAAACTATTTTGGGAGGTCCGGAAATAGGAATTTCCAGTTACCCCATGTTCAACAGCCCTCAGGAAGTGGGAGACGCCCTCATTGAGGCTGGTGTTGACATAGTTTCAACTGCCAATAACCATTCACTCGATAAGGGAGAAAAAGGATTGAAAACATCCCTGGATTATTTGGATCAGATAGGATTGCCGCATGTGGGAACAAACAGAACACCCAGCGAACAGCAAACCTTGAAGGTAATAAACAAAAACGGAATTAAAGTTGCTTATCTTTCTTACACATATGGTACAAACGGAATTCCCGTTCCGGCAGGAAAAGATTATCTCGTTAACCTCATTGATAGAACAGCAATGAAAGAGGAAATTAACCGGGCAAAAGATGAAGCTGACGTAGTTGTTATGAGTATGCATTGGGGAAATGAATACCAGCTTCAGCCCACAGAGGAACAAAAGGAACTGGCAGAGGTCCTCGCAAATGATGGTGTGGATATTATTTTCGGACACCATCCACATGTACTGCAGCCAATGGAATGGATTGACAGGAAAGACGGACGGAAATCTCTTGTTGTATACTCTCTAGGCAATTTTTTATCCGGCCAGATTAATGATTACAAGGACATAGGCGGTATTGCAACTGTGGAGATTACGAAATATATTGATCAAAACGGGGTCGATATTGAACTTTCCAATCCGGGGTTCATCCCGACATACGTAAGTAATAAACAGCCAAAATATCGGGTAGTACCATTGAAGGATGCTGGCGGCTATGGCCTTCCCAATGCAGAGTCGAAATACAGCGAAATTATGGCACATATGCTCGATCATGTTCAATAAAGCGCTTTTTGGCGCTTTTTTTGTGTAAAAAATGGTAAAATATTTTGTAGGCAAAGGAGGTCTGATCATGAAAACCGCTTATGTTAATAAGTCTTTTCCTTATTTGCAATTATGTATATTCACAGCTGCAATATTGCTTTTTCAATACAAACTTTTTGCTTTCGCTTTCATACTTTGTTTTGGGCTTATCATTTTTTTACTATTCACTTCAGAGCAGGAACGTGTTTTTCCCTGGATCATTGCAGGGTATTTAACAGGCAGTCTACTGTTTCTTTACGGCGATAAAATGCTAGATGCACTGTCTTTTCAACACTTCATTTTAATGATTTTCAATCGGATTCTACTGTTGATCCCTATCCTTCTTCTTGTTTATATCTCAAAAAATTTAACAAAACTGCCATTCCTTTTTGGCGGAAGCCGGATTGGAATTCCCAAATATTTTTTCCATTCATATGGAGCGGCTTCCATTCATTAAAAATAAAACATTTTCTTGTGGTTGCTATCATGATTAATTTTGCTTCATTTGCGTATTCAATTTTTTTAGCTGAAAACTCCTTAACCAGGGACTTTATCATTTTCCTGATTGGTTTCTCCATCATTAATGGAATGATGGAAGAGCTCTTATGGAGAGGAATCATCTTATCCAGAATGTCGGAGCTTTCAGGAGAAAAGACAGCTGTCCTTTTTTCTGGGCTGGCGTTCGGTTTTTCCCATATAATGCTAGGCTACTCTTTTATCTCATGTCTGCTGTTTGCTTTTGGCGGAGTTTTTTATGCCGCCATTACAGTAAAATCCCGAAGCATTTTTCCGGCTGTCATATGGCATATTGCCATGAATGTATTTATGATTCTAAGCGGATTCATCCCTTTTCCAGGTTAAAAGCAGGACTTCTGACAGCAGCAAGTCCTTTTTATGTATAGGATTAAAGTAGCTTAATAAGCATAGCTGGATACACATCCTACTTTGCCAAATTATTAATGTCCTCCTCCAAATACCAGCTCCTGAAGAAAAACCATGCCAACAGAAAGCAGACCCAAAACTGCCATCAGGGGGACGAAAAGATTTTTGCTTTTATGAAAGATAAATGTAAGGGCAAAATACAATAGAGCTGATACAGTTAAAAAAATCCCTGATTCAGTTAATTTTTTAGTACCATCCGTTTGAATGAACACCTGGAGGGCTATGCCTGTAAACAGAGCGGCACCTAAGATATTAAAAAAACGAAATGAATTCATCTAATCACCCCATCAATTCATTTTATGAAAACATTATATTCGCGCATAAAGAAAAACTAGCCTATAATATGACTATCACCCAGGAGGAGGAATTTCAAATGAACATACATATTGAAGATCAGGCTGCCCAATGGTATCAGGAGGAAATGCTCTTGAATAAGGGTGACTTCGTCCGCTTTTTTGCAAGATATGGCGGGTGCAGTACTGTCCAGCAGGGATTTTCATTAGGAGTCTCTAATGAACACCCACATAACGCAGGAGTCCAGACTGAAAAAAACGGAATTACTTATTTTATTGAAGAAAAGGACTTATGGTACTTTGATAATCATGATTTATTGGTGACATTTAATGAGAAAGCACAGGAACCTGAATTCAAATATAACAATGGGTAAAAGAAGCAGATCCGGCCTGCTTCTTTTTCATTTCAGCCTTTCCAGCTGCTCCCAAAGCTTTTCCTTTTCAAGGATTTCTTTCTGCCTGGCACCAATCAAATCATAGTGCGAGTACCCATCATTACGATAATCAATCCACTCAGGCTTTAGGCCATGTGTTTCTCCCCATTCTATCAATTTCTTCAGATCCGAACATCCGACCTTTGTGACCGTTTTACAGCCTGGGAAACGATCATCTATCCAATAATGGGTTAAAAAAGCAATTTCTCCACGATCAATTTTCATCTTCCATTCCTGAAGATCTTTTCTGCGAAGACCGAATGCCATATATTTTCTCCATCCTTTAAGCAGCAGGCAAAATTATTTGACAGCACTCTCAGGCTGCTTTTTAGCTTCTTCATATGCTTCATGCCAATCAGGATATTTCTTTTTAATTGATATCGGCCGGAAATTATCCTTTTTGACGCAAACATGCTTGGACAAGCCTGTTACTGCAAGGTCTCCTTCATCATTGTATATTTCATATCCATAGCTGACGCGGAACCCGTCATACTCTTCAATCCACGTTTTTATCGTCGCGGTTTGACCGTAGCGCAATGGTTTCTTGTAGGAAGCCAGGATATCCAGAACAGGCGAAATGATGCCATCCTTCTCCATTTCAGCATAACTGAATCCAAGGTCTTTTATGATCTGTGTCCGGCCAAGCTCCATCCAAACCAGATAATTGGCGTGATACACGACTCCCATTTGATCTGTTTCTGCATACCTTACTTCTATTTCTTTTGTTGAAATGAGCATACCTATTCCCCTTTGCTTATCTTATTTAAAGCGATTTCGAAATCTTCTTTTTCCAAAATGCTAACCTGCTCAATATCCTCATCAATTGCTGATACAATTCTCATTGCCTGTGCCTGAATCGCCTCATCCGCAAGGTTGGCGGCAAAACGTCCGTTCCCATTTATTTCGATCTTTGATAAAGTGCGGTTAAGGTAGTCCCTCGCTTCTTCCGTAGGCGTATATTCATATTGTCCAGCATACGAAATTATTATTTCCAAGAGCTCTGCCGTTGAATAATCCTTAAAATGAAAGAACTTTTTAAATCGGGACTTTAACCCGGGATTGCTTGACAATAGCTTCTCCATTTCATTTGGATAGCCTGCTAAAACAACGACAAGATTTTCGTTATGTTTTGTCATTTCATCCACTAATGTATCGATGACTTCTTTTCCGAAATCTCCTGATGTCTGGGAAAGAAGTGAATAGGCCTCATCGATGAATAGGACGCCACCTAATGCCTCTCTTATCTTTTTCTTTGTTTTGATGGCGGTTTGGCCTACATAGCCAGCTACAAAATCCGCACGGCTCGCAACCATCAAATGTCCTCGTTTAAGAAATCCGCATTCCTCCAGCAATTCTGCATAAATCTTGGCTACAGTCGTTTTCCCTGTCCCCGGATTACCGGTAAATACTGAATGCAGCTGGATAGGGACTACAGGTAGCCCTCTTTCACGGCGCAGCTGCTGCATCTTAACAAATGACACTAAGTTTTGAACTTCTGTTTTGACTGTTTCAAGTCCGATTAACTGGGCAAGCTGCTCTTGAGGATTCATTACCTTTTCTTCTTCTTCACTTTCAAAATCTTCTTTTTCCAGGAGTGTATATGACATGATGTTTTCGTTCATTTTAGCTTGGGAGCCTTTTCTAAAAATGGCATCAAGAACAATGTTTCTGACGGTCCTGGCATTTCCGAACGTATCATCAACCCGCTCTTTTTCAATTCGTTTGCCCAGTTCCTGCTTTGCTCCTTCCGTAAGGACATAATCATTATCCGCAGACAGCTTTTCAGCAATCTGGAGAAGCTCCACATTAGAATAATCAGGCAGTGCAATAAAATTTGACTCTGGAAAACGGCTCCGAAGGCCAGGATTGCTGTCCAGAAATTGTCTCATCTCTTCTGGATAACCGGCCATGATAACCGCAAACTTCCCCCATATTCAGTCCCGGTCATCAGCGATACAAGAGTATCAATGGCTGTTTGTCCATAATCGCTGCCTGTCTGTCCCTCACGCTTTAAGCTGTACGCCTCATCAATGAACAGCACCCCACCGATTGCCTTTTCAACTGCCGCCCTGACATTTTCCTCTGTTTGCCCGACAAATCCGCCAACCAGCTGTGACCGATCTGCTTCAATCACTTCTTCCCGCGGCAATACACCCAGGCTATGATAAATCTTTGCTAAAAGCCGGGCAATAGTTGTTTTGCCTGTACCTGGATTGCCAGTTAGTATCATATTGAGGCTAAGTTCATCTTTCGTTTGAAAACCAAGTGACTTACGTTCGTTTTGATATTTTAAAAAACGGTAAAAGTCATGAACTCTGCTTTTGACCGAGTGCAGGCCAACCATTTCATTAAGTTCATCCAAGGGATCTTTTGATAAATCAGATTCTTCTTCCTCCGCATCAAATATCTCTTTCCATTCACCTTTAAGTCTGTTAATGGCATTCAAGTGCTTTTTCATATCGGTGTAGTAGGTTGAAGTATGAAAAACACCGGATATAGATTGCTCATATTCTTCAGATGCTTTTAAAAGAAAAGCTGTTTCTTCAATAGCTTTTTCAAGTATTTCAGTCAGCTTCCGGTATTCCACATCCTCATAGGCATGCTGCTTTTTCTGCAGATCTTCTAACTCATCATCTGATTTGTTGATAAAGCTTCTGCAAATTTCTATAAATTGCTCAGCTGTCTTCTTTTTTGCTGCCCTGTTATCGGTCTCCCGAATCGGCGGGAAAGTCAGGGTTTCAAGAAGATTGCTTTTATTTTTCCATTCCGATTTTCCCAATTGGGCAGCCGCCATACTATTGCCATTGTCCAGTTCAACAGCTTTTTGCAGCCATGCACTGGCAAGAGTATCATCTGTATACCTGCTTAACCGTGAAATAGCGGCAATGGTCAGTAATTCCGAAAGCAGTCCGGGATCTGCCTTTTCATTGATGTTTTTAATAACATTAAGCAATTCTGCTTCATTTTGTATGTATCCGTATTGATCAAGCTCATTTTTCCAATGATATGCCTGACCCTCTGCCGGTTTTGCCTGTCTTTTCTGCTGTGTCATCGATTATCACTTCTTCTTCTTAGTTTCCACAACTTATCTTACCATATTTCTGTAATTATCTATAAGGATGAGCTTCTTATCATGACCTTCCAGCAGAAAAAGACCTAATCACACTGGATCAGGTCTTTATAGGATGCTAATAATTATTGTTCAACGTTATTGCCGTTCTGCTGTGCCTGATATTCGTCCTTTATTTCTGAACGGAATGAAGCAAGGCTTTCCCTGCGGCGTTCATTTTTTGCTTCAATCCTTGCAAGATCTTCTGCATTTGCATACTTCATTGATTCTTCAGCTTCGTCCATATTCTCGATAGTATGAACGATCATGGATTGAAGCTTTTCAACGTTATCGCTGCGGTCATCTGGATTTGGTCTGTTATGTGCCATGGTTTGTTCCTCCCTTTATTAGGTGATGGTACAAAATTAGTTTGTGAAAGAACAAGAAAAATATTGGCGGTAATGTGTGGGCAGCTTGCCTGTGGTATGCCTGAATTTTGAAACAAAAAACCTGCCGAAAATGAAACGGCAGGTTAATTACAATTATTCGCCTTTAGTTTGAATTACTTGTGCATGCTGTCCGGATTTGTCCTGCATTTTTTTGCCTTTGTTGCCGCCAAATCCGCGTGATTGTGTACCAATATGGTTCGGAGCAAAATGATTAGGGTGTCTTTTTTGATTACTCATTGATATCCCTCCTCATTTTAAGTATGGTCAAATGCAGAGAGTTTCATGAATGGCAAGTAATTCTATTCGGCCTTATTAAGACGTTTAAGCTCGAGGCGTTCTTCGATTTTTTCCATTGCATCTTGGTCTTTAAGAAGCTGGCGTTTATTTTCTGAAACTAATTCAGCAAAGGAGCGTTTTCTAGGCTTTCTCATAAATCTTTCACCTTCCTTTAATACCATTGTAACAGTCATTATCTCCAGAAACTCTTTAAATTATTACAACTTTTCGAAAATTTAATCCGCATATATCCACAATACGTGAAAAAAGTACATAAGGTTCGCTTTTATTGGTAAAATATTCATAAAAATCACTCTTCTAATTTCATGTCCTTTTTTATAGCGGTGTAAACCTATACATAAAAAACATCTGCTCTTTGCAGATGTTCTTACATTTCATCTATATACTGATTCATAATTTCTAGGGACATCGCACTTAAGTATTTATTCCGGATAATTCCTTCTTCATCAATAAAAAAAGTGGTAGGAATCGTCATTATCTGATAGGCATTAGATACTTTTTCATCTACATCAAGCAGTATGGGAAAATTCACTCGCATTTCTTCCGCAAAACCGGCAACATCAGATTGTGGATCAATGTTCACTGCTAAGATAGCAACTTGATTTCCCTTTTGAGTATAGAATTTTTGGATGTCAGGCATTTCAGCTTTACATGGAGGACACCATGTTGCCCAAAAGTTAAGCATAACTTTCTTTCCTTTATAATCTGAGAGCTTTACTGTTTCCCCCTGAAGGTTTTTCAATTCAAAATCTGGGGCTTTCAAGCCAATTCCTAAACCAGTCTGATTAACGGGATGACTCTCGACTTCATCTTTTTCAACTGCCTGTACTACAAATATTGCAGTAGTAATTAATAATAACACAGCTGCTGCAAATAATTTTTTGAACATGCTGTTTTCCCTCCCGGCTATTAAAACCTTTTTGCTTCCTTGATTGTATTTTAACCTAGAAAAGCAAAATTAATAAGGTTCTGAACAGCCAATAAGACAGCATATATGTGACAGATCCGTAAACAATTCCATACATCCATTTTTTGAGCGGATATTTGTATTTCTTAATTTCCATTACTATATAGGTAAGTGCCAATAAAGTCCCTAAAATGGCTCCTTTCCTTCCACCTGAGAAATATAAAATCCCTATAGGGCTGCTTAGAATATTTTCGGTTTGAAAGAGAATTGAACTAAACTTATAAGTGAAAAAGCCAAAGAGCATTGAATTGAGCATGACATTCAGAAAGATTTTTTTATATTCCTTTTGGTCTCTTAATACATTTGCAATAGTAAAATAAGCAACGATACCTGATAGCAGGACTAAAACCCATTCATACTTTACTATTAAAGGTCCAATCAAAAAAGCATCCAATGTCACCCCCCAAAGTTAATATACATTTAGGATACCTAAGCCCGTATATTTTGTAAATAAAAAACCGCTATGTGAACGAGCACATAGCGGTTTTTTAAATTAATTTGCCAATTTATCACGAAGAACCATTTGCAGGATTCCGCCGTGACGGTAGTAATCAATTTCAACTTCAGAGTCGAAACGAACAAGAGCTTCAAAAGTAGTCTGATTGCCGTTTTCATCTGTAGCTGTAACCTTAACAAAGTCACGCGGTCTAACATTTTCGTCGATTTGAACATCGATCGTTTCTTTACCTGACAAGCCAAGAGTTTCTGCACTTTCGCCTGCCTTGAACTGAAGCGGTAGAACACCCATTAGAACAAGGTTGGAGCGGTGGATACGCTCATAGCTTTCAGCAATAACTGTTTTAATTCCAAGCAAGTTCGTACCTTTTGCAGCCCAGTCACGGGAAGATCCCATTCCATAGTCTTTGCCGGCAAGAACTACTAAGCCAGTTCCATCTTCCTTGTATTTCATGCAAGCATCATAGATGGAAGTTACTTCGCCAGTTGGCCAGTATGTTGTGAAACCGCCTTCTGTACCTGGTGCGATCTGGTTGCGGATACGGATGTTTGCAAATGTACCGCGCATCATAACTTCATGGTTACCGCGGCGGGATCCATAAGAGTTAA
Organism: Cytobacillus pseudoceanisediminis; assembly: GCF_023516215.1. NCBI lineage: Bacteria > Bacillati > Bacillota > Bacilli > Caryophanales > Bacillaceae > Cytobacillus > Cytobacillus pseudoceanisediminis. The sequence continues at coordinate 1,743,775 of NZ_CP097349.1, forward strand.
AGTCGCGTGGTTCAACACCGTTCTCGCGAAGGTATTTTCCTGCTGGTGTATCCTTGCCGATCGCACCTGCCGGAGAAATATGGTCAGTTGTGACAGAATCACCGAACTTGCCGACAACACGCAATCCTGATAAAGGTTTAACTTCATCAGCATTAGGAGTTAAGCCTTCAAAGAACGGAGGATTCTGGATATATGTTGAATTATCATCAAATGAATATAACGGCTCATTGCTTGTCTGGATTTGGTTCCAGCGGGCATTGTCATCAAATACATGCGCATATTCTTTACGGAACAATTCAGGTGTAACAGTCTGTTTAACCACTTCATTAACTTCAGCAGTAGATGGCCAAATATCGTTAAAGAAGACATCGTTGCCATTCTTGTCTTTTCCGATTGGCTCGTTTTGAAGATCGATATCGACTGTTCCAGCTAGTGCATAAGCGACTACTAATGGCGGAGAAGCCAGGTAGTTAGCTTTTACAAGCGGATGGATACGCCCTTCAAAGTTACGGTTACCGGAAAGAACAGATGTTACAAGAAGATCGCTTTCAGCTACAGCCTTTTCGATTTCTTCTCTTAATGGACCTGAGTTACCGATACATGTTGTACAGCCATACCCTACAAGGTTGAATCCAAGCTGTTCCATGTATGGAAGAAGTCCTGAATCACGCAGGTATCCAGTAACAACCTTAGATCCCGGAGCCAAGGAAGTTTTTACGAACTTAGGAACTTCCATTCCAAGTTCAACTGCCTTTTTCGCCACTAAACCTGCACCAACTAAAACATAAGGGTTTGAAGTATTTGTACAGCTAGTGATTGCCGCAATGGCAACAGCACCCGTTTTCATCTTGGTTGAATCGCCATTTGCAAACTCAACAGTGATTTCTTTGTCGATTTCTTTCTTATCCAAACCGAATCCCTGGTTGCCTTGAGGAGCTGTGATAGCGTCATTGAATTCCTTTTTCATAGCTGAAAGCGGAATTAAGTCCTGTGGACGCTTAGGACCTGAAAGGTTCGCTTCGATTTCGGCAAGATTGATTTCAACTACATTCGTATATACTGGCTCTAGAGCTGGATCAAAGAACATTCCATTTTCTTTGCAGTATTTTTCCACAATTTTGATTTGCTCTTCTGGACGTCCAGTCAGGCGCATGTAATCCAGAGCTTCCGCATCAACAGGGAAGAATCCGCAAGTAGCTCCGTATTCTGGTGCCATGTTAGCAATTGTAGCACGGTCAGCCAATGGAAGCTGTGTAACACCAGGGCCGAAGAATTCTACAAACTTGCCAACCACTCCCTGGCTGCGCAGTACCTGGGTTACCTTTAATGCAAGGTCAGTAGCAGTTGTTCCGTTAGGAAGCTCGCCAGTAAGCTTAACCCCTACAACTTCAGGCACAGGGAAATATGAAGGCTGTCCCAGCATACCTGCTTCAGCTTCAATACCTCCTACACCCCATCCAAGAACGCCGATACCGTTGATCATGGTTGTATGGGAGTCAGTACCTACAAGAGTATCAGGGAAAGTTTCAAAATCACCTTCCGTTGTTTCAAGAGCATGAACAACATTCGCAAGGAACTCAAGGTTTACCTGGTGAACAATACCTGTTGCAGGCGGAACTGCACGATAGTTGTCAAATGCCTTTTGTGCCCAGCTCAAGAACTGGTAGCGCTCAGCATTGCGCTCGAATTCAAGCTCCATGTTGGCTTCAAGAGAATCAGGAGTACCATACTTATCTACCTGTACAGAGTGGTCGATAACTAGATCAACCGGCTTCTCAGGATTGATTTTGTCAGGGTCCCCACCCATGTCAGCCATTGCCTTACGCAATGAAGCCAGGTCAACTACTGCCGGAACCCCAGTGAAGTCCTGCAGAATTACACGTGATGGTTTGAAAGGAACATCTACTTCTTTTACTTCAGAAGTTCCCCATTTTGCAAGGTTTTCAACATGCTCTTTTGTAATTACACGGCCGTCATATTGACGAAGTACTGATTCCAATAATACCTTAATAGAATAAGGCAATTTGGAAACATTACCTACTCCAGCTTCTTCCAGAGCGCCTAAATGATAGTAATGATAGCGCTTCCCGTCCAGATCAAAGGATTTGCGGGAATTGAACACATCATTCTTTGCCAAATGTATTACCCCTCTTTCAATAAACATCATATACCAAGTGTTAGGTAATTGTCGAAAAGTTTGAATTTTCATCCATCCTTACTTTTCTCACAATTCCTATATTAATACAACCTGTTATATAAGTAAATAACAAGAAAGTTATTGTTTTTGATAAGTTTTTCTTATCACAAATTCTTATATATTACAATAAGCCTTTTAAACGCCCTAATTGATAGCGTTTTTCAATTAGAGGATAAAACCCGTTCTAGCTTAGTTATTATACTGATAAAACGAAAAAGAGGAATCTCTTATCTAAAAAACAACATAAATTGACATCATTCACGGAAAAATAATAATACGGAGGTGATTCGCTATGGCTAAAAGAAAGGCTAATCATATTATAGAGGGTATGAATGATGCAAAAGGGCAGGGCATGGGCACCGGATACAATGAGGAATTTGCCAATGAACCCCTAACAGAAGCGCAAAAGCAAAATAATAAAAAGAGGAAGAAGAATCAGTAAATAAGGAATGCGGAAACGCCTTGCCCAACTCAGGACACCTCGAGGAGGCAGGCTCTTTGCGAGACCATGATTTTAAAGTAAATTACCCGGCTGGTCGCAGCCGGGTTTTTAGGTGAAACTTTATTCCCTTCAATTCATAACATTCTAGTATTGGTTCACATCATCAACCATGGACCGCAAGTCCTGCTGGAATCTCTCCAATTGTGCCCGCTGATGATCGGATGCAACCTCAAGTGCATTTTCAATTTGAGCGTACGCTTCATTTACCTCCTGCTTAAGATGTTTAAGCTGATGGCCGTAACTGGCAGAATCTTTTACAATTTCAGCATAAAGCTCCTGTGCATCTTCCATTCCCTGCTGCGCTGCCTGAAATGCCTGCTGTTTATCTTTATGATATGGCATGCTTTTTCACTCCTAATAAAATTTGTACCATTAAATTGCGCAATAGAACCATAAAATATTCCGCCAAATCACTCAGGTGGAAATCTTGAATTTCAGCCACAATTTGCAAGGCAATTTTCCATGGAAAAGAGCCACACTAACACATGAGAGGAAGATGAGTTTCACCTTCTATCTTGGTTACCCAGAGCCTTAAGACGGCAGCACAGTATGGACGCTGCCTGGAGCGGAAGTCAGCATCCTATATTATGAGGAGGGCATCAAAAAATGAATAAAAACAACGGCAAAGATATGCGAAAAAATGCACCCAAAGGGCATAATAACGATGGACAGCCTGAACCTTTAAGCGGCTCAAAAAAAGTGAAAAACCGGAACCATACCAGACAAAAACATAATTCCCACCATGATATGTAAAGTTTAATCAAAAAGCAGCTGCCTTAAAATCAGGCAGCTGCAAAAATTAAATAGCAGTTAATGCTTTTATAATGATGTCCTCTTCATTTACAGTTACTGCCCGCAGGTCAATCAGTACTTCTTCTTTATGTATCCTCACTATTATGGAAGGAGTACAATTAATTCTTAATTGTCGGCCAATATGTTCCGGTGAGTAACGCCGGTGCTTTAAAACGGCAATCCAGGAAGGCAGTTCAACATCAGGCATTGTTCCTCCCCCAACTTGCCCTGTGCTTTTTCTCATAGAGCATTCATAATCCTTCGCAGCTGCTTGTAATCTGTGAAGAAATTGTGCAGTTCTCGTTTCGAGTTCCTCACTTGTCGTCATTACATCATGGACTACCGGAATATTTTTCAGCCCCTCTTCCCCTTTTAAGTAATCAATAAGCGTGCCTTCGAGCGCTGCAATTGTCATTTTATCAACTCGAAGTACCCGGGCAAGCTGGTGTTTCTTCAGTTTTTCGATTAAGTCCTTTCTCCCGGCAATAATGCCTGCCTGCGGGCCGCCTAAAAGCTTGTCCCCGCTAAAAGAAACGATATCTGCCCCCATTTTTATCACATCACTTACGGCTGGCTCATTACCGATTCCTTTGCTTTTAAAATCAAATAGTGCACCGCTGCCCAAATCTTCATAGAATATGATATTTTTTTCTTTAGATAGCTGGGCTAGTTCGTCAGTTCCAACTTCTTTGGTAAAACCTATTATTTTAAAATTGCTCGTATGTACCTTCATAATCATGGCTGTATCTTCATTGATCACTTGTTTATAATCTTCTAAGTGGGTTTTATTCGTTGTTCCCACTTCAACAAGCTTTGCACCGCTCTCTTCCATTATGCTTGATACCCTGAAGGAGCCTCCGATTTCAACAAGCTGACCGCGGGAAACTATTACTTCTTTTTCTTCTGCAAGAGCTTTTAGGATGATATAAACGGCAGCAGCATTATTGTTAACTGCCATCGCTGCTTCTGCTCCTGTCAGCTCTTTGACCAGGCTTTCCAGGTGACTATGCCTGGATCCCCGGGCTCCTTCGCACAGGTTATATTCCAAATTGGAATAGTTCATGGCAATTTCAAGCATATGTTCAGCTGCTGATTTGCTTAAACGCGCTCGGCCAAGATTAGTGTGAAGAATAGTGCCAGTGGCATTGATAACCCTTTTAAGAGTATATCCATACCGAACATTGATTACCTCTTCTGCTTTTTTAAATATATCTTCCGTAAATTTTTCCGTACCAGGCTCCTCGCCCGTCCAATTCCCTTCAAGAATGTTATTCCTGATTTCAGAAATTACCTCTTTTAAAATATTTGTTGTATGTATAAAGTCAAGTCCATACTGTTTCATTAAATGGGTAAAACGCCGGTCTTTTTGCAGTTCATGAACCGGTAAAATATTTCTGACTGTACTTTTCATTAAGATCCCTCCAGCACTTGCCTGATTATTATATCATTTTTCACTATTTTGCATGAAATGAATACTATAGATTGAAACAAGGGGTTTTGAAATTGAACAAAAAGGAAGATTTCCATCCGTTTAATTTGGATAAATTGGAAAAATGGATGGAGGATTATTATCTGGACCCGCTGTCATCGTATTTGGATCAAATTACTTTTCGCATCGACTTATATGATACGGAAGCGGAAATTATTGTTGAGGCGCTCTTAACAGGATGCGTTTCAAAAGATGTAACCGTTTCCTTAAAGGAAAACACGGTGATCATTAAAGCGGTTAAAATAGATGAAACTGACCCGATTCGCTGCGGCCAGCCATGTATGCGGAAAGTTAAGCTGCCTTTTTCAGTTATTAAAAACAGGGTAAGTGCAAATTTTTCCAATGAGATATTAGAAATTTTTATAAATAAAAATGAAGCTGGGCCAGGATGCGATAGAGATATCAGCATCAATTGAAAACTGAGATAGAGGTAGCCTTTCTGCCCTTTGTTTACATATAGTGAAACTTCAATCAGTGGTGTTTTATCCCCCACTGATTGTTAATTGAACCAATCGGGCCTTTACGGGCAGTTTGACCCCCACTTATCCTCCATTGATTCCTCTGAGTCTTGAAGTGGGAGTCTTACTGCCCGTTAGACTGCGATAAAATGTTATGGATCAGTAAAAAACCTCCTCCCTGGGGAGAAGGTTTGGCAGGTTATCCCTGCATCTTATCAATAATTTCTTTGGTTTTAGGAAAAATGCCAGTATCGAGCTTAGAATAAAGCTTTTCTCCATTTACTGTCACTTCAAAAGCTCCGCCTTTACTTGGAACCAGTTCCATTTTTGAAATATCAGAGCGAAAATGTGTAAAAAGTTCTTCCGCGAAACTCGCGGCTTTTGGTGCGTAGTTTCACATCATGCAAAATTCAACAGTTACTTCATATGCCATATTTAAACCCCCGTGTGTAATTTGCTAAAATGTAAATATAATGACATTTTAGTATAACTATTTCATTACTGCAAATTGATTTATTTTTCCTTCTTAATCGCTAAAAAAGAAAAAATTTATGGAGTGATCTTATGGATGCAGAGAAATACTTAAAACGCATTGCAGTATCGGCTGAACGTAATCTTGATCTTGAATATCTGAAAGAACTTCAGAGCAGCCATATGCACAAAATTCCTTTTGAAAACTTGGATGTAACAAGAAAAATTCCTATTATGCTTGACACAGATGCGTTTTTTGAAAAAATTCTTGAAAGAAGCCGGGGAGGCTTTTGTTATGAATTAAACGGTCTATTTCAACATCTGCTGTCAGAACTGGGATTTCAATCCCACTTGATTTCCTGCACCGTCAAAAAGCCGGATGGATGGGTCAGAGAAGATTCCCATGCAGCCATACTGGTTTTATTAAACCAAATTCCTTATTTGGTGGACGTAGGATTTGGTGATTCCGTCAGGCAGCCTTTACCTTTAACGGGTGAGGAAAAAACTGATGTAAGCGGAACTTACCGGATAAGAGAGTCCGGTGAAGGAATTTATGATCTTCAAAGACTTGAGGATGGTAAATGGAGAATTCTTTACCGTTTTTCTGATAAGCCAAGGCAGCTGAATGACTTTCATGATGCATGTTTTTTCAATCAGACTTCTCCTGAATCCCATTTTACACATGGCGACCTGGCCACTATTGCGACAAAGAATGGCCGTGTTACACTCTCAGGATTGACTGTCACTAAGTCTGAAGCGGGCACAAAAGAAAAATATGAACTAACCGAGGAGGAAAAAAGGGAATTCCTCCGCAAGCAATTCAATATAAAACTATAAAAGGGACAGCCATACGGCGTCCCTTTTGCTTTATCATAATTTTGTTCTTAGTTTATCAAGCATATCAGCAGTCATCTTGGCTAAATCGAAGTCTGCTTTAAATCCCCACTCTTCTTTTGCTGCACTTGCATCAATCGAATTTGGCCAGCTGTCGGCAATCGCCTGGCGCACAGGATCAACTTCATAGGAAATTTCAAACCCAGGAATATGCTTTCTGATCTCTGCCGCAATCTGTTCAGGTTCAAAACTCATTGCAGTTACATTGAAGGAGTTGCGGTGACTGAGTTTATCTGCATCGGCTTCCATTAAATCAACGATAGCATTTAATGCATCCGGCATATACATCATATCCATATATGTGCCCTGGTCGATATAAGAAGTATAGCGGCCATTTTTAATCGCTTCATAGTAGATCTCAACAGCGTAATCAGTCGTTCCGCCCCTGGAGGAGTAACATAAGAGATTAAACCAGGGAATCGCAGGCCTCTAGTATCAACACCAAACTTGTAATAGTAGTAATCAGACAGTAATTCGCCCGCAACCTTGTTCACGCCATACATAGTAGTTGGGCGGTGAATAGTATCCTGCGGTGTGTTGTCTTTTGGCGTAGAAGGACCAAATGCGCCAATGGAGCTCGGCGTAAAGAATTGTGCGCTGCACTCTCTAGCCGTTTCAAGTGCATTCATAAGCCCCCATATTTAAATTCCATGCAAATACTGGGTTGGCTTCAGCTGTTGCTGATAACAGGGCTGCCATATGGATAACTGTATCCACATTATATTTTTTAGCCGTATCCAGCATTGATTTTGCATCAGTAACATCAACCATTTCAAACGGTCCTGATTGGGCAGCTTCAGACTCATTTTTTCTGATGTCTGTTGCAATAACATTGTCTGTTCCATAGATTTCTCTTAATTTCAAGGTTAGTTCAGAGCCAATCTGACCTAAAGCTCCAGTAATCATAATTCGTTTCATTTTATTCCTCCAACATTTCCTCTTTGCCTTATAGATTTTGCTTTATAGTCAAACTTAAATAATTCCCATTTCTTTGCCGACTTTTTCATAAATTGCAATAGCCTGATCCAGCATTTCTTTCGTATGTGCTGCAGAAGGCATATTTCTGACACGTCCCGTTCCCCTTGGGACAGTAGGGAAGACGATTGATTTCGCATAAACGCCTTCTTCATTGAGTTTTTTGCTGAATTCCTGTGTTTTTACTTCATCTCCAACAATACAAGGAGTGATTGGTGTTTCACTGTCGCCAATATTAAATCCTAATTTTTCCAGACCATCCTTAAGGTAATTGGCATTTTCCCATAACTTTTCATTCAGCTCTGTGCTTTCCATAAGCAGCTCAATGGCTTTCGTGCTTGCTGCTACATCAGCAGGTGTTAAAGATGTTGAGAATAGGAATGGTCTGCTGCGGACTTTCAGCCAATCAATCAAATCCTTTTTGCCGGCCACATATCCACCAACAACACCTATTGCCTTAGAAAGTGTTCCGATCTGGAAATCGATTTTATCGGAAAGGCCGAAGTGCTTTACAGTCCCTGCTCCTTTTCCAAGTACTCCTGAACCGTGCGCATCATCCACATAAGTGATCAGATCAAATTCTTCGGCGATCTCCACGATCTCAGGAAGCTTTGCGATGTCCCCATCCATTGAGAAAACGCCGTCAGTAATGATCATGATTTTGTTGTACTGTCCAGATTCTTTTGCTTCCTTCGCTTTTGCCCGTAAATCTTCCATATCAGAATGATTTACTCGAATAATCTTAGCTTTCGATAGACGGCATCCATCAATAATGGAGGCATGGTTTAATTCATCAGACAGAATAGCATCATTTTTATCCATAACAGCTGAAATAGCCGCCATGTTACAATTAAAACCAGATTGGTATGCGATGGCTGCTTCTGTATGTTTGAACTCAGCAAGCTTTTCTTCAAGTTTTGTGTGAAGTTCAAGCGTTCCATTTATAGTACGGACAGCACCTGCTCCAACCCCATATTTCTCAATTGCTTCGATGGCAGATTTTTTAAGTCTTTCATCAGTTGCCAAACCTAAATAGTTATTGGATGAAAGATTGATTAGTTCTCTTCCATTGATTTTGATTATAGGGCCATTTGGGCTTTCAAGAGGGTCGATTACGTTGTAAAGTCCTCTATCCTTTAAATCCTCCAGGTTTTCCTGTAAAAAAGAATCTAAAATTTTGCTGGTCATCTCAGTATCCCCCAGTTCATTTTTATTGAATGTCGCCAACTCATACACAACTGTATTTTCAGCACGGACATTATTTCATTAAGCAAATAAAGCTATGTAAAGGTTTTTCAATTTATACTTTAACACATTTTTTCAATTTGTACACTTATGAAGGACAGATTTTCTTTCAGTTTCACTAAGATTGCCTGATATGTAGTTTGCCCTTTTAATTTGAAAAAATTTACCCGGCACATTTTTGCTGTATTGAATAAATATGCGCAAAATTGATCTGTTTACTCTATGAATACACAGGGAACCAATCAAACATAGAACAATAGGTCAGGCATTTAGCCTTTGGAGGTATTAATAATGAAACATCCGTTAAATGTAACTTCGGAAATTGGAGAATTAAAGACGGTCCTTCTGCATAGGCCGGGTAAGGAAATTGAAAATCTCACACCTCAATATTTGAAAAGACTTTTATTCGATGACATCCCCTTTTTGCCTGCCATTCAAAAAGAACATGATTATTTCGCCAATATACTAAGCAATCGGGGAATTGAGGTCTTATATCTCGATAAATTGATGACAGAAGCCATACAGCTAGACGAGACAAGAATGTCTTTTATTGAAAAGGTCTTATGGGAAAGTCAATCGAATATAAATGGTTCCTACGAAACTGTAAAAGATTATCTCTTATCTCTTCCGCCTGATGAGCTGGTAAAGAAAGTGATGTCAGGTGTCGTAAAATCGGATATTGATCAGGATAAGAAAATTCATCTTCATGAACTGATGCCTGATCATTATCCTTTTTATCTGGACCCAATGCCCAACCTTTATTTTACCCGGGATCCTGCTGCGGTAATAGGTGAAGGCATTACCATTAATCGAATGCATGAACCCGCAAGGAGACGGGAGTCCATTTTTATGGACTACATCATGAATCATCATCCCCGTTTTAATAAACATGAAATTCCTGCTTACTTTAAACGTGATGATCTTTACTCACTAGAAGGTGGAGATGAACTGATATTGAGCGATGAAGTAGTCGCCATTGGCGTCAGCGCAAGAACTTCTGCACAAGGGATAGAAAAACTTGCAAGGGAACTATTCACCCGCCAGAAATCCATTAAAAAAGTTGTGGCAGTTGAAATCCCCAAAATCCGTGCATTCATGCACCTGGATACTGTATTTACAATGATTGACCACGATAAATTCACCTACCATCCTGCTATTGAAGATAGAGATGGCAGTATGAAGATTTACATACTGGAACAGGAGGAGAATTCAGATCTTCTTAAAATTACAGAGAAAAACTCTTTGAAGGTAACATTAAAAGAAGTTCTTAATCTTGATGAAATAGTGTTAATCCCTTGTGGAGGAGGCTGCCCGATTGCATCGGCACGCGAACAATGGAATGATGGATCCAATACACTCGCCATCGCTCCCGGTGTAGTTGTAACTTATGACCGGAATTATGTCTCAAACGACATCCTCCGTCAAAATGGGGTTGAGGTCATTGAAATTCTCAGCTCAGAACTCTCAAGAGGACGGGGTGGCCCAAGATGCATGAGCATGCCGATAATAAGAGAAAATATTAGCTAGTAAATCGGGCGGTTCCTTATACCGCCCGATTTTTTCATATGGATCCTCTAAATTTACATGAACATCCCCCTTCTGCTCCCATCCTTCCGAAAAAACCAGTTCTTTTAAGAAAAAACGCAAATATAAATATACTAATGCCGTTAAAAACAAGCATTCTCCTCCTCTTTTTATAAGAGATTCTTCTTAAGAACTTATCTTTATTTATAATAATTATAAAAAAGTATTGATTTTACATTGAGAAATGTTATCATTATGAATGTAGCAAGCTATTAAACTTTTATGAGGTGATTATAGAATGACAAATAAGAATAATCTAACTACAAGCTGGGGCGCCCCTGTTGGCGACAACCAAAATTCAATGACAGCTGGCTCTAGAGGGCCTACTTTGATTCAGGATGTACACTTGCTGGAAAAACTGGCCCATTTCAACAGAGAACGCGTGCCTGAGCGGGTAGTTCATGCCAAAGGTGCTGGCGCACATGGCTATTTTGAAGTTACTAATGACCTCACTAAATATACAAAAGCCGCATTCTTATCAGAAGTAGGCAAAAAAACTCCTTTATTCGTCCGTTTCTCAACTGTTGCGGGTGAATTGGGCTCTGCTGATACTGTACGCGACCCACGCGGTTTTGCGGTTAAGTTTTATACAGAAGAAGGCAACTACGACCTTGTAGGGAACAATACGCCTGTATTCTTTATTCGGGATGCAATTAAATTCCCTGACTTCATTCATACACAAAAGCGTGATCCAAAGACACATTTAAAAAATCCGACAGCCGTTTGGGACTTCTGGTCCTTATCACCTGAATCGCTGCACCAGGTAACCATCTTAATGTCAGACCGCGGCATACCTGCAACCCTTAGACATATGCACGGATTCGGCAGCCATACATTTAAATGGGTAAATGAACAAGGTGAAGGTGTATGGGTTAAGTATCACTTTAAAACGGAACAGGGCGTTAAAAACCTTAGCGTGGACGCTGCAGCGAAAATGGCTGGAGAAAACCCTGATTACCATACAGAGGATTTATTTAATGCAATTGAGAATGGCGATTTCCCATCATGGAAGCTATGCGTGCAAATCATGCCGCTTGAAGATGCGAATACTTACCGGTTCGATCCATTCGATGTAACAAAGGTATGGTCACAGAAAGACTATCCATTAATCGAAGTAGGACGCATGGTACTGAATAAAAACCCTGAAAACTACTTTGCTGAAGTTGAGCAGGCTACTTTCTCTCCTGGAACGCTCGTGCCGGGGATTGATGTTTCACCTGACAAGATGCTCCAGGGCCGTCTGTTCGCCTACCATGATGCACACCGCTACCGCGTAGGTGCGAACCATCAGATGCTGCCAATCAACCGACCTAAGAACGAAGTGCAAAACTATCAGCGTGACGGTCAGATGCGCTTTGACAACAATGGCGGAGGCTCTGTTTATTACGAGCCGAACAGCTTTGGAGGACCTACTGAGGCACCGGAGCACAAGCAGGCTGCATACCCTGTTTCCGGTTTAGCCGAAAGTGTTGCATATGATCATAACGATCACTACACACAAGCCGGTGATCTATACCGCTTAATGAGTGAAGAGGAACGCTCCCGTCTTGTGGCAAACATTGTTGCTGCCATGAAGCCTGTAGAAAAAGAAGAAATTAAGCATCGCCAGATACAGCATTTCTTTAAAGCGGATCCTGATTATGGTACACGTATTGCTAAAGGTCTTGGCCTGGCAGTTCCGCAGGGAGTTAAGTGAACCATTAAAAATAGCGAAAGGTGCCAATAACCTAATTGGCACCTTTTTTCCGGGTGAAGTGTTAGTGTGCCCCCTATTGCTGATCCCCCAACATAACTTCCTTCCTGGTTATCCTTTGTCTTCCTTGTGTAAGATTGGCTTCATGTCCATCTAAAGAAGCTTCCTGTCCCCCTGCCCATTACAAGCAAGAGGAGGAACTAAATGAAGCAACAGCCAAAATGGCAGATGCCACCCCTTAAGAGCATGAGGAGCATCTTGAAAAAATGGGCGAAGTCCAGGACCATCTTGATGATGGCGGCTTTTTATTCTCTGGATATTAAAATTGAGAAAGCAGCGCGGGTGGTCTCCCTTTGGAAATGGTCCTTCAAGGTTAATTTGGGAAATAGAAATAATAGAAATAATAGCTAAATCAGGGAATTATATGGATTCCATGATTTAGCAGATTCTTTCCGCCTATATTTCAATGCCATAAAATCAACATCCAGCTTTAATAGAGCCTTTAATTAAGAAAGGGCAGACTCCAACTTATCCCAATAATCGAATTACATTTTTCACAAGAAATAACTTTAGATAGAAAAAACAGTATAAATCTAGTAAGATATCCACATGGAATATTAGAGAAGGGGTAAAAAAATGAGCGTATTAAATGTACAAAATTTAAGTCACGGTTTCGGTGATCGTGCGATTTTCAATGATGTGTCTTTTCGACTTTTAAAAGGTGAACACGTTGGACTAGTTGGGGCAAATGGAGAGGGTAAGTCTACTTTCATGAATATTGTTACCGGGAAGTTACAACCCGACGAGGGGAAAGTTGAGTGGTCACGAAAAGTTCGTGTTGGTTACTTAGATCAGCATGCTGTACTTAAAAAGGGCACTACGATGCGTGACGCTTTGAGTACTGCTTTTCAATATCTTTTTGATGCTGAATCAGAGATCAATGAACTTTATGCAAAAATGGGTGATGAAGGTGCTGATATCGATGCATTACTTGCAGAAGTTGGCGAGCTGCAAGAAACTTTAGATAGTAATGATTTCTATCAAATTAATTCAAAAGTTGAGGAAGTTGCTCGTGGCCTAGGATTAGACGATGTTGGACTTGATCGTGATATAGATGATCTCAGCGGTGGGCAGCGTACGAAAGTTTTACTAGCAAAGCTTTTGCTGGAAAAACCTGAAATCCTATTACTAGACGAGCCTACAAACTATTTGGATGAACAGCATATCGAATGGTTGAAGCGCTATTTACAGGAATATGAGAATGCATTTATCTTGATTTCACATGATATTCCATTCTTGAACAATGTTGTTAACTTGATCTATCACATGGAAAACCAAGAGTTAAATCGCTATGTTGGTGACTATGATAACTTCTTAAAAGTATATGAAATGAAAAAGCAGCAGCTAGAGGCTGCATACAAACGTCAACAACAAGAAATTGCTGATTTAAAGGATTTCGTTGCTCGCAACAAGGCAAGTGTTGCGACTCGTAATATGGCGATGTCTCGTCAAAAGAAGCTCGACAAAATGGAAATTATTGAATTGGGGAGAGAGAAGCCGAAACCAGAGTTTATTTTCAAAGAAGCTCGTGCAGCTAGTCGCTGGATTTTCACGACTGAAGATCTTGTTATTGGTTACAATGAACCACTTTCACGCCCTCTGAATTTAAAAATGGAACGCGGACAAAAAATTGCATTCGTGGGAGCTAACGGTATTGGTAAGTCTACTCTTTTAAAAAGTATTCTTGGATTGATTAGTCCCATTTCGGGTAAAGTGGAACGCGGTGAGTATCAATACATCGGTTACTTCGAGCAGGAAGTTAAGCAGGCCAACTACAACACTTGTATTGAAGAGATTTGGAGCGAGTTCCCAAGTATGAATCAGGCTGAAGTTCGTGCTGCTCTGGCAAAATGCGGATTAACGACGAAACATATTGAAAGTAAAATCGAAGTCCTTTCTGGCGGCGAAAAAGCCAAAGTTCGATTGTGTAAAATTTTAAACACAGAAACGAATTTATTAATTCTAGACGAACCTACCAACCACTTGGATGTGGAAGCAAAAGAAGAGTTAAAGCGAGCTTTAAAGGCATATCGCGGAAGTATCTTGATGGTATCCCACGAACCTGATTTCTATCGTGAAATTGCGACCGATATTTGGAATTGTGAGGATTGGACTACGAAAGTTTTTTAATTTCAATAAACAAGTTTAAATGGTATTAGGTCAATAAAGTAGATACAATCACAATCCCCTGCGGCGCAGGGGTTTTTTCATTTCAGGTCGCCATTTTATCAGGTTCAAACATTGTTCACAAAAAATTCTTATTTACCTTCAAGTGCTACATATAAACATTCTATTAAGATACTCTGGCCATTTCCTATATATGGATCACTCAAAAGCAATACAGGCAATGATTTCTTCGTGTATAATAAGGGAAGTTTTCAATAATGGAAGCGGTTAATTTTGGTGAAAAATAATTGGCAAAGGACTTATAACATCCATGACAAAAAAGAAGATTGCCTGGATAACAGACAGCACTGCTTATATTTCTGAGGATCTGCTCGAACACCCTGATGTTTATATTGTGCCTCTATTAATAACATTCGGTGAGGAGTCATTTGAAGATGGTATTGATTTAAACACAGATCAGCTGTACAGCCGGATCCGGACTGAAAAAGAAGTTCCTAAAACTTCACAGCCTTCTGCCGGGAGATTTGCTGAACTATTTGAAACATTGAAGATTGAATATGATGCTGCGGTCGCTGTACATGTTTCCAGCAAATTAAGCGGTACGATGAACAGCTGCCTGGCCGGATCTGAGCTGGCAGGGTTCCCTGTTTCGGCAGTTGATTCAAAATGCATGTCTTATGCTATTACGTCTTTAATCTATAAAGGATTAAAGCTTGCTGAGAATGAAATGCCAGTTCATAAGATTGCTGAAATCCTTCAAAGTGAGGCAGACAAATCTGAGAATTATATCTTGCTTGGCAGCCTTGAGCAATTTTATAAAGGCGGCAGAATGTCAGGAACACAATATCTGCTGGGAAGCATATTAAAAATAAAGCCAATAATCCGCATTAACCGGGACGGTGCGTTTGAATTGTTTGATAAAGTCCGTTCGGATAAAAAAGCAATTAAAAGAATGATAGAATTGCTCGGGGATGCTTACGAAAGCCACACCATTCCTCAGGTTCAAATCATGCATGGGAATGTGCGGGGCAAAGCGGAGGAACTGGCAGAGGAAATCAAATCACACTTTCCCCGCCTCGATATTATCATTGGTGAAATAAGCTCAACCATTGCTGCCCATGCAGGCGAAGGTACAATCGCCATCATTTGGCAGAATGAAAAGTAAAAAAAGCACTCTCCCTACGGAAAAAGGGAAAGTGCTTTTTTCTATTCAATCCATGTATACATGTACTTTTCATCTTCTATTAACTTAGCTTTTTTCACCAATTTTAATGGCCTGAATGTATCAATCATAACAGCAAGCTCAAGAGTTTCCTTTTTGCCAATGCTTGCTTCAGTCTTCCCGGGATGAGGGCCATGGGGAATCCCGCTCGGATGAAGAGTGATGGAGCCTTCCCTGATACCCTTTCTGCTCATAAAGTTGCCTTCCACATAATAAAGCAGTTCATCACTATTGACATTGCTGTGATAGTAAGGGGCAGGGATGGCCTCTGGATGGTAGTCATATAATCTGGGAACAAAAGAACATACAACAAAATTATGTCCTTCAAATGTCTGATGAACTGGCGGGGGCTGATGGACCCTTCCAGTAATCGGTTCAAAGTCTTCAATATTAAATACCCACGGATAGAGATAGCCGTCCCAGCCTTCCACATCAAGCGGATGATGATTCAGGATATGAGAATGCAAATATCCCCTTGTTTTCGTAATGACTTCATGTTCCCCTTTTTGATCATATGTTTCCAAGGTCTCTGGTCCCCGAATATCTCTTTCACAGAAAGGACTATGTTCGAGCAGCTGCCCATATTCATTTCGATATCTTCTTGGTGTTGTAATTTGGCTGAAGGACTCCACCAGGAGTACTTTTGTCAATTGCTCATTGTCCGGAATCACCCGGTAAATAGTGCCTATCGGAATTATGACATAGTCCCCCGGACGATAGGTTAAGGTTCCGAACATAGTCTCAATTTTTCCTGTTCCATAGTGAATGTAAAGCATCTCATCGCCATCACCATTCCGGTAAAAGCTCTTCATCGGCTCTGTAATATTTATACTGCCTATTAAAAGATCATCATTACCAAGCAGATATTCCCGTGCTGAAAGTGCATTTCCTTTCTTTTCGATTTGATCTGTAAACAAATGGCGGTGCTTCAAGCTTTCCTGTTCCTCATACTCGGGAACATATTTTCCTATCAGCTCAGTACGTGCTACTTCTGTCGGCATGTAGTGATGATAAAGAATGGATTGGGTGCCGGAAAAACCTTTTGTCCCCATAACCTGTTCCCTGAAAAGGGTTCCATCCGATTTTTTGAAAGTCGTATGCCGTTTGTGCGGGATTCTTCCCATTTGGCGATAAAACATGTTTTCCACCTCACTTGTTTGCAATTCGATTTTTTAAGACCCCCAGATTTCCAATCTCAAGCTCAACTTCATCCCCTTGTTCAAGCCAGCGGTGCACATCTGTGCCAAGCTCAAGGATGCAGCCGCTCCCAACAGTCCCAGAGCCTATCATTTCACCAGGGCAAAGGGTTACACCATCAGAAGCCCGCTCAATCATTTCGTAAAAAGAATAGTAGAGATCCTGCATATTCCCCTCTGAGAGAAGAGTTCCATTTACTTTTGCTGTCATCGGCAAATCATAGCCGTTTTCAACACGGAAATGCTCCAGCTCATCTTTTGTAACGATATATGGCCCTGTACTAGTGGCAAAATCCTTCCCTTTTGCAGGGCCAAGACCTACCTTCATTTCTTTGCGCTGAATGTCTCTTGCGCTCCAATCATTCAAGATGCAATAACCGAAAATATAATCATCCGCTTCAGAAGCTTTGATATCCCTTCCTTCTTTTCCAATGATACAGGCAATTTCCAGCTCATAATCAAGCCATTTGCACTGACTGGGACGTGAAATTTCTTCATTCGGCCCCTTGATGCTTAAATGATTTGAGAAATAAAAAACTGGTATGTCATACCATTCGGGTATCATATCAAGTCCGCGGTTAGCTCTTGCCGTTTTTACATGTTCCTCGAAAGCATAGAAATCCCGGAAGCTTTTTGGATTTGGAAGTGGTGCTTTTAAGGTGACTTCCGATAAAGAATATACCCCTCTATCAGTGTCCTTCAGTTTTTTGCTGGTTAATAAGTATTCCATAAAAAATTCATGATTCTCCAGGAATGCCAGCATGGTTTTGGGAAGAACACCATTGGTCGCTTCATGCATATCAACGGCAAACTCCTTATTCTTCAGCCAGCCAGCTCTAATGGATCCATCTGATTTTTGAAAAGTTATGAATTTCATAGCATCACCTTGGCTCTGTTTTTCGGATTAATTCAAATACATCCGTCATCGGCCTGGTATAAATATGTCCTGCCATTCGGCCAACTGGCTTTAGTTTCTCAGAACTAATCCTTCCATTTTCATATAGCTCTTCAGCAACATGCACATGCTCCACTTTACCAATCACCAGGCTTCCTGAGCCAGGTCGTTCTCCAAAATGAAGTACCTGATGGAGACTGCATTCCAAGTGAATTTTTGATTCTTTCACCCGAGGAGGATTCACAGCGGCACTTTTTTCTTTAGTGAGCCCAGCGGCGACCAGTTCGTCTGTACCAGCCGGGTAATCCGCTGCACAAATATTCATCTTCTCTGTAAAGTCTTGACTGACTATGTTAATAACGAATTCCTTTGTTTCTTCGATATTGGCAAGTGTGTCTTTCTTAGAGCCATCTGTCCCTTTTCGCATCGGAGAAAAACAAATCAGCATCGGATCTGCACATATGGCAGTAAAAAAGCTAAATGGAGCTGCATTTACATTTCCATCCGCATCCATAGTGGTAACAAACGCAATGGGACGCGGCAGGATAGAACCAACCAGCAGCTTATAAGCGTCATTCCATTCCAGACTGGCAGGATTTAATTCCATACACCTTACACCGCCTTTTCATTTAGAAGTTTGTTTATCACATCTATGGCTGCTTCATTATCTTCCCTTGTGCCTAAAGTCATCCGAAAAGCATCAAGATATCCCTCAAGCTTCATTTGCCGGACAACTAAGCCATTGGCAATCAAGTTCTCCGCTATTGGATACTGACTAAAAATATAAATAAAGTTGGTTTGGGAAGGAAAAAAGCGAACCTGTAAATCATTTAACTTCTGACTCACAAATTTCATCTCTTTGGCATTTTTTTCAGCACATTCCCTTATAAAGCCTTGGTCATGTAATGCCGCTGCAGCGGCTGCCTGGGCAAGATGATTGACATTAAAAACATCTTTCACCTTATGAAGCTCATTCACTATCTCGGAATCCATGATTCCATAGCCGACACGGAGACCGGCAAGACCGTAAATTTTGGAAAAAGTCCGCAGAATGATCAAATTCGGCTTCTTTTCCAAAAGTGAAATAGAGTCAAGGTAATCTGATGATTGCACATATTCATAGTAAGCTTCATCTAGAATAATCAAGATATTCGAAGGAACTTTTTCGATGAATTGCAGAAGTTCTGTTTTACCGACTATGGTTCCTGTAGGGTTGTTGGGATTGCAGATAAATATCATTTTTGTTTTTTTGCTGACCTGTGCATACATGGCATTTAGATTATGTGTGCCATTTTGCAGCGGGACAGTAATAGCACTGCCTCCTTCAATCAGGACGTTTGTTTCATAGCGAGGAAAGGTCATCTGTGCCATAATAGCCTCGTCTCCAGTGCTTATGTATGCTCTAGTCAATAAACGGATGATTTCTTCTGATCCATTGCTTACAAGAAATTTATCTTGATTTATATTGTAGAATCCGGCCAGTTTGCGCTTAAGCAGGGAAACAGTTCCGTCCGGATAAAAATAAAGGCTATTCATCGCCTTGCTGATGCTGTTCTTTACTTCTGGTGAACAGCCATACACATTTTCATTATCAGACATTTTCCGGACAGCCATTAAATTGAACTTTTCTTTGATCTCTTCCGGCGAGCTGCCAAGCGGATAAGAAACAATCTTCTCCACGGCGCTTTTTGTCTGGATTCTGGCCATCTGTGTTGCCTCCTTCTTAATTATTAAAAAAGGGAGAAAGTATCTCCCCCTCAAAAATAAAAAATACATAATCTTGGAATTCCATTACTGTTTAACTGCTGCGCCTACCCCCTCATGGTGAAGGGGGCGGGGCATTCCTCTTTTCTATTTATAAGTTTCCCCGTCTTTCCTGCTCGCGTTCAATTGATTCGAAGAGTGCTTTAAAGTTGCCTTCACCAAATCCCCGTGCACCTTTACGCTGAATGACTTCAATGAATAGGGTCGGACGGTCTACAATTGGCTTAGTGAAAATTTGAAGCAAATACCCTTCGTCGTCACGGTCGACGAGAATGTTTAATTCTTTCAATTTATCAATCTCTTCATCAATCTTTCCTACACGTTCAGAAAGCATTTCATAGTAAGAATCAGGTGTACTTAAAAACTCCACCCCATTCTTGCGAAGGATGCTGACAGTGCTGACGATATCCTCTGTCAGGATCGCCAGATGCTGCACACCAGGCCCGTTGTAGTATTCCAGATATTCCTCAATCTGGGATTTGCGCTTCCCTTCTGCAGGTTCATTAATCGGAAACTTTATCCTGCCGCCATTATGCATAACCTTGGACATCAGTGCGGAATATTCTGTTGTAATGTCTTTATCTGTAAAGTGTTTCATTTCCTTAAAGCCCATTACATTTGCATAATAATTAACCCATTCCTCCATTCTTTCTACGTTTCCAACCACATGGTCGATTCCGATAAAACCGGCATCTTCAAATGGAACTTCAGTTTGATAAGGCTCAAAGCCAGGCATAAATACCCCTTTATAGTCATTTCGTTCGACAAGTGTGTGAATTGTATCCCCATATGTACCAATAACTGCTTTTTTTATTGTGCCATGCTCATCCCTTATCTCAAAAGGCGGCTGTATTTCAATTGCGCCTCTTTCGACTGCAGCATTGTAGGCTGTTTCAACATCATCGACTGCTAAAGCAATATCTTTTACGCCATCCCCATGCTTTTTAATGAAATTCGATACTCTGGAACTGTCATTTAAAGTTCCGGTTATAACGAGGCGGATCTTTCTTTGCTGAAGAACATAAGACACCGTTTCCCTATTGCCTGTTTCCAAACCAGAATATGCAACTGGCTTAAAGCCGAAAGCCGTGCAGAAATAATGGCAGGACTGTTTCGCATTCCCAGAGTAGATTTCTAAATAATCTACCTCCTTCACTGGAAAGAAATCGGCTTTCTTTTGCTCCCTTAACATTTTTTCATCTTGCATACTAACGCCTCCATTTCAAATATTAGTAATATTTTGAATTTATCATATATGAAACTTGCAAACGTTCTCAAGAGTTCAAGTTAAAGCTATAATGCACTTCTGCATTAAAGTAAGTTACACTTTTAATTTTTGCTCATTTATGCTTTTGGGCGGGATGTGAATAGCCTGATTCCTTAAAGCTTCTACAGCTTCAAGCAAGCCTTCATTTACACTGGGATGGGGATAGTTCGGGAAAATTAGATCTTCATCCCTGGCAGCCATTTCCAATGCCGTGATGCCGGCTGAAATTAGCTCTATTGCCCCGGTGCCTACCATGTGGATTCCCAGAAGAACTTGCTTTTCCTTGCAGCTGATCACTTTTATAAATCCTTCTTTTTTCCGGCCAAAGTGCTGAATCCGTTGGCAGACAATGAAAATTGGCCAATTTCAATATCGTTGCCCAAGTTAATTGCTTCCTTTTCCGTTAACCCGGCACTCGCAATAGCAGGCTGTGTATGAGCTACTATCGGGATGAAATGGAAATCTGATTGAGAATGAATCCCTGCAATCGCTTCTGCAGCTGTTTTTCCTTGTTTAATTGCTTTAACAGCAAGTGCAGGGCCTTCTGTAACATCGCCGACAGCAAAGATATGTTTCTGTGTTGTCCGGCTTTGAGCATCCACCTTAATAAACCCCGCTGCACATTGTTCAACCCCTATTCGGGAAAGACCCAGCTGATTGGTGTTTGGTCTGATTGTAGTTGAAACAAATAAATGTGTGCCTGAAATTGTTTCTATTTTTCCCTTCAATTCAAAAGTTACTGTAAACATGTCCTCCTTAAACTGTAATTTCAATACTTCCGAATTTCTTACAACGTCTATCTTTTTCTTTTTTAAAATCCTCTTCAGTTCCCGGCAAATGGATTGATCGAAATCAAAATCCTCTTTCCCATCATCAAGGATCATAGTTACTTTGGATCCCAGGGCCTGAAAAGCCATACCAATTTCAAGCGCAATATAGTCACTGCCATAGATTAATAGTTTATCGGGTATTTCACTCAAATCCGAAATGGAATGCTGATCAAATACCAGTTCACTTAACTCTCTGGTCCAAGGTGGTTTTTCTGGTGTTCCGCCGGTCGCAATGATTGCATTCCTGAATCTGAAAACATCAAATTTGTCTCCTTTTTCGATGCCAACCTTATCCTCAGACAGAAAAAAAGCTGACCCATTAAGTATTTCAATTTTATTGGCTTTACAGAGCGCTTCAACTCCTGTGCGGAGCTGTTCAATTTTCTTCTGTTTGTATTGCTGAAGCTTATTGAAATTAAACGATATATCTCCTCCTTCTAGCCCCCAATTTTCCCCCTCTAGAAATGAAGTGAATTTTTCTGCAGACTGTGTAAGGATCTTTGAAGGTATGCAGCCTTTATTTAAACAAATCCCGCCAAGCTGGTCCTGTTCAACCAAGGTAACACTGCGTCCAAGCTGAGCGGCACGGATCGCAGCATGATACCCTCCGGGGCCGCCTCCGATAATGATGACATCGCGCTCATGTGCCAGTTCTCCAACTACCATTTATACCATCTCCAGAACAAGCATTTTTGGATTTTTAATCAGTTCAGCAAACCGGTTAGTAAAGCGAACAGCTGTCGCCCCGTCTGCAACTCTATGATCAAAAGACATAGAAATATTCATCATTGACCGGATCACAATCTGGTCATCGTCTGTGACAACAGGCAACTTTTTTGTTTTATGAAATGATACCAGTGCGGTTTGCGGATGCTGAATAATCGGTGTCGCTCCAAAGCTTCCGCCCAGCGGTCCCACATTGCTGATCGTGAATGTCCCGCCAGATATTTCTTTTACAGAAAGCTTATTTTCCACCGCCTTTTCTGTGAGCTGTTTCATTTCCGCATGAATTTCTCTGATTGTTTTGTTCTCAACATGCTTAATGACCGGAACGATGAGCCCCTCATCCGTATCAACCGCAATACCGATATGGTGTACACTTGCTAAATGTATTTCTTCCTTTTCTTCATGCAGGACTGCATTGAACACAGGAAATTCTTTCAGGCATATTGACAATGCCTTCAGGAAAAAGGCTGTTGCAGATATATTTTGGTTTTGGTTTTTTAGTTCTTTTCTGAAAGTGATCAGCTCGGTTACATCGATTTCTTCAAAATGGGTGCAATGTGGAATGGTATAGAGGGATTGTGCCATTTTTCTGGCAATCTGTTTCCTTCTGCCCCTAAACGGAATGATTCCTTTTTCAGCAGGAGGGCTTAATATTGTATCCATCGAAACCGCTGGCTCCTGTTCAGCTGGGTCAGGCTTACTCTGTCCGGATGCTAAGTATTGATAGATGTCTTCATCCAAAATACGTCCGGCAGGACCTGTCCCTGTAATATTCTCAATGTCTATCGAATTTTCCCGTGCTATTTTTCTCGTAAATGGAGATGCAAGCACCCGTTTTCCTTTGAATGAGGCAAAAGATTGCAATGGCTCCTTCAGCTTATGAGAGTTTGCAGGATGAGAAGTGACCTTCACTTTCTCCATGCCATCATGTCCCGACGCCTCTAAAATTAAAATGGTCGTCCCCACTGTAATCGTCTCGCCGGGCTCCACTTTAAATTCCTTAATAATTCCCGCTCTGGGAGCAGGTATTTCAGCAGTCATTTTATCAGTCTGTACTTCAACTAGCGGATCATCGGCTTTCACTGCATCCCCTGGTTTGACTAAAAAGCAATTGATTTCTGCTTCTGTCATGCCTTCTCCAATATCGTGAAGTTTCACTTCCATGGCTTCTCCTCCTAAAACTTCATAACTTTTTCTATTGCGTGCTGGATCCTTGCCGGAGTTGGCAGGTAATGGTCCTCAAAACCGAAATATGGCACTGGTGCATCAAATCCAGTAACCCTTTCAACCGGTGCTTTCTGATATAAAAACGATGTATCATTAATGATGGCAAGCACATCATTTCCTACTCCACCGGTAGCATGAGCTTCATGGACAATGACTGTTCTCCCTGTCTTTTGGACAGATTCTGCGATCATATCTTTATCCAGAGGGAAAAGGGTCCTTAAATCAATCACATCACAATGAGTGTTCTTTTCTTTCATCAGCTCTGCCGCTTTCATAGCCTCAGGCACCATGGCTCCCCACGTAATGACCGTCACATCATCACCCTCCATGAGCTTATTGCCTTTTCCAATTTCAATGCTATACTTCCCTTCAGGAACTTCCTCCTTGGCCGAACGATAGCAGCGCATGGGCTCAAGAAACAGAACTGGATCCGGGTCTTCAATGGCAGCAATCAGCAGTCCTTTCGCATCATAAGGACTGGATGGGCAGACTACCTTAATGCCAGGCATATGTGTAAAAATGGCTTCCGTTGAATCACAGTGAATTTCAGGAGCCCTTACACCTGCACCATACGGAGCCCTTATAACCATCGGAACAGTAAAATGTCCCATCGTCCTCATTCGGATCCTCGAAGCATGAGTCATGATTTGTTCATATGCAGGATAAATAAAGCCCAGAAACTGAATTTCAATCACAGGTAAAAACCCATTTACAGCCATGCCAATCCCCGCTCCGACAAAACCCGCTTCACTTAAAGGAGTATCAATAACACGGCCTTCGCCATACTTAGCCTGAAGACCATCAGTTGCACGAAAAACACCACCGTTCTTTCCGATATCTTCGCCCAGCAGCAAAACCTCTTCCTTTTCATTCAGCATAATATCCAGGGCATCGGTAATGGCTTGAACCAATGTCATGGTTTTTGCTTCAACTGCCGTTTTCATTATTGGCCACCTCCTATCAGCTTCAGGTACTCTTCTTTCTGCTGCTTGATTTGCCATGTCGGCTCTGCAAAGACATGATCAAAGATAACTGCTGGATCGGCAGGAGGGAAATCTTCCATTTCGGCAATAGCCTTATCTATTTCATCTGCTGCTTTCTTTTCAATGGTCTGCACCCATTTCTCATCAAATCTCCCCATATTCTTCATCCAGCGCTCTAGTCTTAAAATGGGGTCAGTCTCCTGTCTTCTGTTGCTGCTTTCGGATTGATCACGGTACTTAGATGGATCATCTGCAGTGGTGTGTGCCCCATACCGCCACGTAACTGCTTCGATTAGTGTCGGCCCTTCACCTTTACGGGCCCTTTCTAATGCATTTAAGGTTTCAAAATAAACCATGAAAACATCATTGCCATCGATTCTGACTCCCGGAATATCATATGCCAGGGCTTTTTGGGCGATTGTTTTTGAATTCATTTGCTTGTTAAAAGGAACAGAGATGGCGTATTGATTGTTTTGATTAAAAAAGACAACCGGCGCTTTAAAAACGCTGGCGAAATTCAACCCCTCATGAAAATCCCCTTCGGAAGTAGCACCATCTCCAAAATAAGCAATAGCAGCATTTGCTGTGCCTTTTTTCCTTTCTGCGAATGCAGCTCCTGCTGCATGAGGGATTTGTGTCGCAATCGGGATGGCCGGAGGAAAAATTTTCTTTCCGTCAGGCGGAACACACCCTTCATTTCTTCCGTTCCAGAACAACAGGATATTTCGCAGTGAGTGGCCAAAGGTCATAGCTGCTCCGTGGTCGCGATAGGTAGGAAACATCCAATCGTTCTCCCTTAGGGCAGCAGCAGTTCCGACCTGGGAAGCCTCCTGTCCTTCATAAGGTGCATATGTGCCTATCCTGCCTTGGCGCTGGAGTGAAATAGCCTTGCGGTCAAAAATACGGATTCTTACCATATTTCTAT
The DNA here is from genome assembly GCF_023516215.1 of Cytobacillus pseudoceanisediminis. NCBI lineage: Bacteria > Bacillati > Bacillota > Bacilli > Caryophanales > Bacillaceae > Cytobacillus > Cytobacillus pseudoceanisediminis. The sequence goes on from NZ_CP097349.1 coordinate 1,769,297, forward strand.
AAAACTCTTTTACAAGTTTTTCAGTTATTTTTTCTTCATAATCGGAATTGATGATGTTTCCATTTTCGTCCATTATCCGCCTGATCGGAAAGTGATTTTCCATCTTCTCACCCTTTGGCTATTTAATTATTTTTATCACTTTTATAAGGTACATATATTGTTATCCAAGTAAAAAAATTAGGTTCTTACTGACCACTTCGGGCGTTTCATATGGGAGAAAAAGCTATTTCTGCGTGTGCGCGCTTCAATACGGCTCTCGCAGAATTGGTTGGATGCTTCCACGGTTGTTATACCATTTGCTTCAGCATGTTCGTAGATGTTCAGAAGAGAGTTATAAATAGCTTTTGTTTTGCGGAGTACCCTTTCTTTATTAGGTGTGTATAATTCGTCTGCGACCTGGATTAATCCCCCTGCATTCACAATATAATCGGGTGCGTATAATATGCTCTTATCTTTAAGGATTTGACCATGGCGCATATCCTTAAGCTGGTTATTGGCAGAGCCTACGATTGCTTTTACTTTAAGCAAACCGATTGTGTCATCATTAATGATCCCGCCCATTGCACATGGAACAAAAAAGTCTGCCTGGGCCTCATATATTTCATTGCCGGAAAGTACCTTCACCCCGGCACCAATTTCTTTCGCTTTACTGAGAAGCTGGTCGATTGCCTGCCGGCTGATATCTGTCACAAATAAATCTGCCCCTTCCTCCAGCAGTCTTTCTGCCACTTTATATCCAACTTTCCCCAGTCCCTGAATGGCATAACTTTTGCCTGAAAGGTCGTCTGTACCAGTCAGTGCTTTATTGGTTGCCTGCAGACCATAAATAACTCCATGCGCAGTTGGGACCGAAGAATCGCCGCTTCCTCCATAAACCTCATCAACACCTACAATGCAATTCGTTTCCTTTAGGGCATGAACAAAATCTTCTGTAGAAGTACCCATGTCTGTTCCTGTATAGAAGCGCCCGTTCAAGGATTCTACAAATTGGCCAAAAGCACGGAATAGTTCGGGTGTTTTATCTTTTAATGGATCCCCGATAATTACAGCCTTCCCGCCTCCAAAGTCACAATCGGCAGCTGCACATTTATAGGTCATGCCTTTTGATAATCGGAGGACATCTTCAAGGGCCTCATCCACACTGTTGTATGGAAACATACGGCATCCTCCCAAAGCCGGCCCCAATCTAGTGCTGTGGATTGCAATGATAGCCTTTAAACCGGTTGATTCATCGTTGCAGAAAACAACTTGTTCATGATCTTTAATTTTTTGAAACATATCTGTCATTTCATTCTCCCCTTTATTCATGATAGCGCTTACAATAAAATTAAATAAAAATGCCTTTTTTGTTTAGGCTCAGCTGCATCTAATCTTTTAATCTCTCTTTAACATTTCTGCAATCCTGCTTTTCTTCAGAATTACCTGTTTGACTTCACCTTCGCCAGCCAGTATTTTTCCATTATGGACTGTAACAGTTGAGTAAACTGAATTTCCATCCAGCTTGGATACGGTAGCCGTTATGATAATGGATGAGCCTTCAGGTGAAGGGGATAAATGCCTGGCAGAAACAGCTCCCCCGATCCCTTCTTCTTCCTCATCCAAGTAGGGGATGATCAGCAGGCGTGATGCCCATTCCATGTGATAGATCATCGTTACGGTTGAATAGGCAGGATGAATGACCTCCCCTTCAAACTGTGCGAACATCTCAGGGGAAACCACTGCATGGACAACTGCCTGGTTCCCAATTTGCAGCCCAGGTTTCATACCATCCCTCCTGTAATACATAAAATATGTATGACGTTTATTTAACGATATGATACCATTACGTTAAATAAATAGTCAATAAATTGTAAAAACTTTAAAAATTCTTTTGATTCCCTTCCATGCAAAAAGGATTAACCAGCAAAATTGGCTAATCCTTTTTATTTTTCTAAGAAAGCAAAGCACGATCACTTGCCATTTTTGTTCCGCGAATCCGCTGAAATTCGTTTAGCAGCTGTTCAATTGTCAGATGCTGTTTCTGTTCATCATCTACTTCAAGAATAATCTGGCCTTTATCCATCATAATCAGCCTATTACCTAAATCCAGCGCCTGCTGCATATTATGAGTGACCATTAAAGTGGTTAAATTGTACTTTTTAACAATTTCTTTTGTCAGATTCGTTATAAGCTCTGCACGAGCCGGATCAAGAGCAGCGGTATGTTCATCGAGCAATAGAATGGATGGCTCTGTGAAGGTAGCCATTAGTAATGAAAGTGCCTGCCGCTCTCCTCCTGATAATAAACCAACCTTTGCATTTAGACGGTTTTCAAGGCCGAGATGGAGGGTTTCCAGAACTTCTCGAAAATAGTCTTTGCGCTTTTTCGTAACTCCTTTTTTTAATGATCTTGTTTTATTTCTTGAATATGCCATGGCAAGATTTTCTTCAATTGTCATGGACGGAGCGGTACCAGCCATCGGATCCTGAAAAACCCGGCCTATGAGCTTTGCCCGATTATATTCAGACATGCCCGTGACATTTTGGCCATCGATATAAACGGAGCCGACATCAGGAATCATGACACCGGAGATAATATTCATTAAAGTGGACTTCCCTGCGCCATTACTTCCAATTACGGTGACAAAGTCCCCCTCATTTAATGTGAGATTGATCGTATCAAGTGCAATCTTTTCATCTGGAGTCCCTTCATTGAAGACTTTATGAATCTGATTTAATTGCAGCACCAGTCTCACCCTTTCCGCCTGATGGCAATTCACTTATGTTCATGCTTCCTGCCAGTCTTTTGGCTTTCCGTTTCTTCTCCTTAGTGCGGTCAATAATTTTCGGCATTATTAAAGCAAGGATTACAATTGTTGCTGTAATCAGCTTCATATCACCCGGTTCCAGGAACTCTACCCTCAGTGCCATGGTCACTACAATGCGGTAGATAATTGCTCCGCCAATAACCGCTAGAGTAGTTCTGGCAATGGTTTTTGTGCCAAATAACGCTTCACCGATGATGACTGAAGCAAGCCCAATGATAATCATTCCGATACCCATACCAACATCGGCGAATCCTCCCTGCTGGGCAATCAATGCTCCGGAGAAAGCGACCATTGCATTGGAAAGGCCGAGCCCCAAAATCACCATCATGTTGGTGTTGGCAGAAAGACTGCGGATCATTCTCTTGTTGTCGCCTGTAGCCCTTAAAGCTAAACCAATCTCCGTCTGAAGAAACCGATCTGTCAAAAATTTTATTGCCAATGTTACAACTAACATAAATATGATAATGCCCCATGTTCTCGGGAGGCTGCCGCCAAGTCCCGCCATGGTCAATAGACTGTTGAAAAAAGAATCAATTCCTGTTTTATCCCAAAAATCCCTGACATGAGTAATAGCAGTTTCTGTGTTCAAGAGCGGAACATTTGATTTACCCATGATACGAAGGTTTATTGAATACAGAGCAATCATCATAAGGATTCCTGATAAAAGCGCATTGATTTTTCCGAAAGTATGAATAATACCAGTAAGGCAGCCGGCAATAAAACCTGCAAATAAGGCAGTAATCGTAGCCAAAAAGGATTAGCACCGCTGACAATCATGGTTGCGGCTACCGCCGCTCCAGTCACAAAACTTCCATCGACTGTTAAATCAGGAAAGTCAAGGACCCTGAACGATAAATAAACTCCAAGTGCCATAATTGCGTAAATAATACCTGACTCAAACGCACCGAATATGGCTGTAAACACTAAGAATCACACCCTTTATAAATTGAATAAGAAATTAAAACATGCCGTCACTCGACAAAAACGTTAGCTTTTAGTAGGAGCGCCGCCCCCTCAAGGTGTTGAGGATCGGCAAGGCGCTTCCGCTTTTCTTCTTGGCTAATAGCTTAGAAAGCAGCCGGCCGGATATTGCATTGTCAGCCGGCAGATTTACATTTACTCTTCATGGAACTCAGCGAAATCAGCCCATTCTTCTTTTACTTCCAGTCCTTGTGCTTCAGCTGCTTTTTTATTGATCACCAGTTTGAGGCTTCCAGGAAGCTCAACCGGAATTTCAGATGGCTTTTTATTTCCTTTTAAGATCTCAGCGGCCATTTTGCCTGTCTGATAACCTAGATCGAAATAGTTGAATCCGCTGGCTGCAATAGCCCCGCGTTTCATGGAATCCAGTTCACCCACAAATAAAGGGATCTTTTTGCTGTCAGCGACAGAAATAACCGATTCAAGCGCAGACACAACCGTGTTATCTGTAGGGATATATATGGCATCTACCCTTCCAACAAGAGAGTCGGCCGCCTGCTTAACTTCAGCAGAGGTTGAAACAGATGCTTCAACAATTTTTGCTCCTTTTGGTTCTGCAAGTTCTTTTACCTGCTTAACCTGTACCTCGGAATTTTGCTCTCCAGAATTGTAAATGATGCCAATATTCTTAACACCCGCTTCATCAATCATAAAATCAATTGTTTTTGAAGTTCCTTCCGGGTGGTTATCTGTAGTACCTGTAATATTGTCTCCAGGCTGATCAAAGGATTCAACAAGGCCGGCTCCAACAGGGTCTGTAACAGATGTGAAAAGGATCGGAATGTCCTTCGTCGCATTTAGAGCACTCACGGCACTCGGAGTAGCATTTGCAAAAATCATATCCACTTTATCGCCGACAAAATTATTAGCGATCGACTGCGTGTTATTCATGTCAGCCTGAGCATTTTGGAAATCGAATTTTACATTATCGCCTTCTTTAAACCCTTCATCTTCCAATGCTTTTTTAAATCCCTCTGTCGCAGCATCTAAAGATGGATGTTCAACAAATTGTGTGATGCCAATTGTGTATTGCTTCTTCTCATCTCCTTCTGAAGAAGAACCACTGGATTTTTCCTCTCCGCAGCCGCTTAAAACAAGCATTCCTGCAGCCATTAATAAGGAAAGAGCTTTTAACGATTTTTTCATTATATGACCCCCTATTCAAATTTATTAACTATCAGCTTGCTGATAGTTTAATCCTGCTATGTATGCGCTTACATCCCGAAGTGGAAAACAGTACGCAAAATGGTTTTCACCATTTATATGATATTTACTTTCAATATCGTAAATACAACGTTATATTATCACCCTAAGCATTTGAGTGTCAATAATATTCTAAAAATTTAATATATTTAATAAGTTATGATGGCATAAAAAAACAAGCAGGAATATAACTGCCTGCTTGCTAGTTTAATAGCTTTTTAGCCTTATGAAGCTGAAGTTTAGCATCCTCTATCATATTATCCAAAAGCTCCTTTACGCTTGGAAGATCAGCAATCAGGCCAGCTATCTGCCCGCTGTTCATAAACCCTTCATCACCGTTTCCATTTATTGCTCCAATTTTATGATAGTCTTCTGAAGTAAGTTTATTAAACTCATCAAGACTGATGCCCTGTTTTTCGTAATCCAGCAATTTATTGGCATACCCGGTGGAAAGCACTCTTCTTATTCTTCCAACTGAACGCCCCACTATAAGGGTTTCATGATCGGATGCTTCAATAATTTTCTGTTTATATTGCGGGTGGAATGGTGCTTCCTTGGTTGCTATGAATCTAGTGCCCATTTGCACACCGCTTGCCCCCAGGGCAAGCATGGCAGCAAGCCCTTTGCCATCACCGATACCCCCGGCAGCCACGACAGGGACTGACACCACTCCTGTAATCTGAGGGATTAATACGAGTGTAGTGGTTTCAAGAGAACTATTGATTCCTGCTGCCTCATACCCTTCAGCAGCAATAATATCCGCACCGGCTGTCTCTGCTTTCAGCGCCTGTCTTACTGAAGCAGCTACAGTTATAACTTTCACACCTTTTTCATGCAGCTTAGGGATAAAAGGAGTCGGGTTTCCCGCCGAAAGGGATACGGCTGGAATCTTATGTTTAATTACAAGGGAAAGGATTTCCTTTACATAAGGGGAGACACTTAATGCTACATTAACTGCAAATGGCTTATTTGTTAAACTTCTTGTTTCCTCAATTATCTTCTCAACATCCTCAGGAGGCATTGTTCCTGCTCCGATGGTGCCCAGCCCTCCAGCTTCCGAGACTGCCGCTGTTAAAATGGCATTGCTGATATTCCCCATGCCGCCCTGAATAATTGGATATTTAATATTTAAAATGTCCGTTAATATATTCAATCAAATTCCTCCTTCGTTAAAATAATGTTATACTAATTTTAATAGTTTGACAATTAGGAGCACATATACTTAACAATGAAGGATGCAGTCAATGCCTCAGGTAAAATACCCTTTCATTCACATCGCCGTTTTGCAGACAGGCCTCTATTCATTCCCCTTTTCCATTTTCAGCGAAATTTTATAAAACATTATTTGCAGGGTCTGAACAAATGCATATATAGGGAAAGACCAGGCCATCTGATAGCCCTTTTCATAATGAAATATGCCGAGCTTAACAGAGAACCATTCAATCACTACAGCCAAAATAGACCAGAGTGTGACATACAGGATATTCATATATCCCTTTAGATTTAATTTCACATATAAATAAATGAAAAAGTAACTGTATGGCCCGTACATAATATAGCTTAAAAAATCAATGAATTGATATTTTGATGTATCATTGACATCATAATAATCCCACGCCCCGACACTTATGGTGTGATCGAAGAACATCCCGATAAATATGCCTATGGTGATATGTACTGCCGTTTCCAAGCCAGAAAATTTTTTAGGCAGTTTCCATATAAGAATTAGCGATACCAGTAAATTGGCCAATACAAACCATTCATTTGCGTCAAAAGCTCTTTCATAAACCTTTACCATAATTAGTAGACTCCTGCATTAGATACATTAACACCTTGGATAATCCGAGGCCGGCAATCAAGAAAGCCGTATTACCTATGCCAGCTTTGAGTAAATTCCAGTTTAAATATGTAATTACTCCAGAAGTGCTGCTGAAAAGATCCATACCAAGAAGACAGATTAAGAATAAGGCGAAGACAGTTATCCTTTTTACACCAGATGGAGTTTTCCAATAAATATTTATAAACATAAGAACTAGAATGGGGCCAATAATTTCACGATGAATCAAGAATACAATAAATAAAATAGAATCTTCTGTAATATGAATCCACTTTAATTGAAGAGCAAGTATGGTTGTGTAATTTCGGGCTGCAATTGAAATTAGCATAAGAACCAGAGAGTTTTGCAAAAAGGAAAGCTTTTTTCTATAAAGAAAAAGAAACTTAGTGTATAAAATGCAATTACAATTGCTGCAGGCAGAATCATTAAATCACCTTATGAGGCTTATTTTTAAATACCATCATACATTTAATATTGTTTTGGTAAGATGCATTTATTCATTAATCCTATGATTGTATAAATGAAAGAGCCATCCTGCCTGCAAGATGGCTCTTTCTCACTCAACCATATAGGGATGATTTAATGCGTCATAATCAGCATCCCTGTTTTTAAGTTCATTTCCTTCCTTAAAAACACTTTCAAAAAACCTTGATGCCGGTTCTGCCAGTTCTTTATAATATTCACTGAATAAAGCAGCAGCATGACCGCCCAGCCATTTATCAGGAAGAAGTTCTTCGGGAAGCCCCGGATCCACAAAGAGGAATTTCCGGTATTCATGCACAAGCTTTGTTCTTTCCACAAAACATTCTGCATCAGTCATATTCCCCTTTTGGATTTTATTTTTATCAATGATATATTTCTGGCTGTATTCCGAAATAAACTCCTGGTATCTTTCATTGATTTCTGTCAGGTTCCAGCTTTTTTCAACAATTTCGATATTCTTATGCGGACCTGCATACCTGGCAATAAAGAAATCAACATAGTCGGCAATTTCATATTTCTCAATCAAATCAAATACTTGTTTCTCAAGATTATTAGCTGAGATCCAGCAGCTGCTGGACATGGAGCCAAAACCGCTCCAAACTAGTTCCTTCCGCAATTCATCACGCACATTGCGGATTTCTTCCGGGATGGTATACATAAGCATTCGCCACTTGCCATCCCACTCTTCAGGCTTTAATTTAAAGATACGCTTAGCCGCTTCCTCAATCCTTTTCTGCCCTCTTGGCGTTAAGGAATAATAGCTTTTATTGCCGATCTTTTCTGCACTTACCCATCCCTGCTTATTCATTCTTGAAATAGCAGCTCTGACAGACTGATCATTATGCCCAAATTCGCTTAAAAGCTTGATAAGGCTGCCAATCCAAATGTTGCTTCCATAATGTGAAATATAATCGCCATAAAGTGTGAAAATCATTGACCTTGTATTCAACTTGCATTCATCCTCATTTCATCATGTGGGTTGAACGGAAAAAATTCGTTATATACAATTGTACTAAAATTAGATAGTTTTGAACAACACTTTTTCGGCATACTAAATAATTTGACTGCCTCTGCCTTCATTCTATACCGCCCAAGTCTTTATAAACCCTAAAAACCATAGAGTAAAAAGTCTCTATGGTCATCGCTCGACGATTGTAGAAATCCCCTGGCCAACTCCCACACACATCGTTGCCAGGCCGTATTTTGAATTCCTGCGCTTCATTTCATGCAATAAAGTTGTCAGAATACGGGCACCGCTCGCCCCAAGCGGATGGCCAAATGCAATCGCTCCGCCATTTACATTTACCCGCTCCGAATCGGCGCCAAGTTCTTTAATGCAGGCAAGGGATTGTGAAGCAAAAGCTTCATTTAATTCGGTTAAGTCTATATCATTCATCGTAAGACCAGCCCTCTTCAATGCTTTCTGAGTGGAATAAACAGGACCTGCCCCCATAATCGAAGGCTCAAGCCCTGCTGTTGCGGATACAATATAAGTTCCAAGGGGCTGTAATCCAAGTTCACTCGCTTTTTCCTCTGACATTAGCAGCAATACAGATGCACCGTCGTTAACACCTGAAGCATTACCTGCTGTTACAGTTCCCCCTGAAAAATGGGTTTTAAGCTTGAGAGCTTATCAAAAGTAGTTTCCGGACGGGGATGCTCATCACATGAAATCGTTATTTCATCCCCTTTTTTATCCATGTATGTAACAGGAATGATTTCATCGTCGAATTTGCCTTTTTCAATAGCTGATTTTGCTCTCTTCTGGCTTTCAAAAGCAAACAGATCCTGCTCTTCACGCGATATGCCATACTTTTCGGCCACATTTTCTGCTGTTTTGGGCATGCTTTCAGCACCGTACATTTTCTCAAGCCTGCTATTTGTAAATCGCCACCCGATGGTTGTGTCATACATCTCCATATTCCCTCTTGGAAACTCGCTGCTTGGTTTTGCCATGACAAATGGGGCACGTGTCATGCTTTCCGTACCGCCTGCAATAAAAATATCTCCTTCTCCGGCTAAAATGGCCCGTGCAGCATAATTAACAGCATCTAAACCAGACCCGCAAAGCCGGTTAACAGTTGAAGCAGCCACTTCGACAGGCAAACCGGCAAGCAAAGCTGCCATCCTGGCTACATTGCGATTATCTTCACCTGCCTGATTGGCATTTCCCAGTATGACCTCTTCAATTTCTGCAGGATTCACCATCGGATTTCTATCCAGCAGAGCCCTAATGACGATAGCTCCCAAATCATCCGGACGAATATCCTTTAACCCGCCTTTATATCTTCCGATCGGAGTCCTGACAGCATCCACAATTACTGCTTTTCTCATTGCTTAACTCCCTCTCTGGCAGTGTAATCAAAAACACCCCTGCCCGACTTGCGTCCAAGCCTTCCAGCTTTTACATATTGTTCAAGGAGCGGTGCCGGCCGGTATTTTTCTCCCAGCTTACTGTGAAGGTATTTTAAATTATTCAGGCGTGTATCGAGGCCGACAAGATCGCCAAGCTCGAATGGCCCCATTGGATAATTCAGTCCAAGCTTAATTGCCTTATCAATTTCTTCAGGTGAGCCGAGACCTTCCTGCAGCATATAAAATGCCTCATTACCAACGAGCGCACTGATTCTGCTTGTTACAAATCCTGGAAACTCATTAATGACTACTGTTTCTTTCCCCATTTGCTCAGCAGCACGTTTAATTGACTGTGCTGTTTCTTCGCTGGTTTCAAGCCCTTTAATAATTTCAACAAGCGGCATTTTTTGGACAGGATTAAAGAAATGCATGGCAATCACTTTGTCCGGACGTTTTGTAAATGATCCAATCTCGGTTGGACTCATGGTAGAGGTGTTTGTTGCAAAACAGCAGTGCTCAGGTGCGTGCTGGTCAATCACCTCAAAAATATTTTTCTTAATATCCATCACTTCAGGGACTGCCTCAATAACAAGATCAGCTGCACTTACATGCTGAGCAAGACTTACAGAATAGGTAAGACGATTTTTGCCTGCTTCCATATCAGCGGCTGTTATTTTATTCCTGGCGAGTCCTTTTTCAAAGATGCTATCAATCTCTCTTTCCGCACGGGTTAATTGTTCCCGGCTGATATCTACAAGAGTGGTGTAAAATCCTCCTATTGCACTGACATACGCAATCCCCCGCCCCATCACGCCTGAACCGATTACGACTATATTTTTCATGGTGTAATCCCCTTTCAGTTTATAAAAATGCGAGCACCCGAAACGAGATGCTCGCAAGAAGAACATAAAACGGGCAAATACTTTAATAGGATTCTAATTCCTTTAATCCAGCAAAGTCTATTTCCCTTGAAACACAGGCTTTCGCTTTTGCATAAATGCGGCAACACCCTCTTTATGGTCAATAGTAAGGCCAGCCAGCCTCTGTCCCTGTGCGTCTCTCTCCAAACATTCTTCTAAAGTGGATTCCCAGCTCGCTTTCAGGTTTTTCTTTATTATCGCAATCGCCGCTGTCGGCATGCCGGCAAGCCTTTCTGCAAAAGCAGTTATTTCATCCTGCCATCTCTCCATAGGAATTACCTTAGTAGCCAGGCCAAGCTCTTTGGCTTCCTGAGCATTAACCTTTTCACCGAGCACTGCAAGCTCCATGGCTTTCGCATGACCGATCAGCTTTGGAAGAAAGTAGAGATTCCCGGCATCAGGCACCAGCCCGACATGGATAAAAGCTTCTAAAAAACTGGCTTTATCAGAAAGAAGCCTGAAATCGCATGCTAATGCGAGACTCATGCCTGCACCTGCTGCCACCCCATTGACCGCTGCGATAACCGGCTTCTTACATTTATGAAGCTCCAATACCATTGGATTATAGAATCGGCGGAGTACCTCGCCGTGATCCATATCCTCATTTACTCCCTGAAGGTCCTGGCCAGAGCAAAATGCACGTCCTTCGCCTGTGATAACAAGACATCTGACTTCTTTATCCCGGCTTGCCTGTTTTATGGACTGCTGAACCTCTTTATTAAGCTGTTCTGTGAATGCATTCAGTTTATCCGGGCGGTTTAATGAAATCCAAGCAACACCGTTTGCGACCTCATATTTCACCGTTTCAAACATTTGCTATGTACACCTCCTCTACTTCCCTTTAAATTGCGGCTTGCGTTTTTCAATAAAGGCTTTCATTCCTTCTTTTTGATCTTCTGTCGAGAATAATAAATAAAAATTCTTCCGTTCGAATTCCATTCCCTCATTTAATGATGTATCAGCTGCCTTAAGGACTGCTTCCTTTATGAGGCGTATCGCAATTGGCGCCTGATTGGCAATTTGTTCAGCCGCTTTTATCGTTTCTTCCAAAAGAAGCTCTTCTGATATAAGCTGGTTGACGATGCCATGTTGAAGCGCTTCTTTGGCCGTGATTCTTTTGCCGGTAAAAAGCCATTCCATTGCTTTCGTTTTTCCAACAAGCTTAGTAAGCCTCTGTGTGCCGCCTGCGCCAGGCATTACTCCCAGGTTTACCTCAGGAAAGCCAAATTCCGCATTATCAGCGGCAAAAAGCAAATCACAGCATAAAGCAAGCTCAAAGCCCCCGCCAAGGGCAAAACCATGAACCGCCCCTATAATCGGTTTCTTGATCATGGCAAGGCGATCCCAATCTTTAAATTGATTGCGAAGCTCAAAATCTATTGTCTGGTCGTTTGCCATCTCATCAATATCTGCTCCGGCTGCAAATGCCCTGCCCTTGCCGCATAAGACGATAGCCTTAATGCTGCTGTCAGCCTCAAACTCTTCCATCGTATCCAGAATCTCTGAAACCATTGAGCGGTTGATTGCATTTAAGACTTTTGGGCGGTTTAAAGCAATTAAGCCAAGCTTTCCATGCTGTGAAACTTCAATAGCTTCATAGCTTTTACTCATCTGCTTCCTCACCAATCATAAGAGTGATAATATCACCTGCAAATTTCATGGCGTCTTTTCCTGATGCCTTGCCTTCATCTGTTCTCATAGCCTCCTGTAAAGCTTCATGGCTGTCATAGTACATTTCACACATCAAATAGTACTTCCCTTCGCCCCCCATAGGACTGCCAACAATTTTTGTAACCTCCATCTTGCGGAGACCCGGAATTTTGGCTGTAAGCGGCGCGTGCGTATTAAAATAATGGTCATCAAATGCCTCCTTATTTTCAGGGTGCTTATAAAGAGCGATTAATTTTACCATTTGTCAACTTCCTTTCAGGTTTAGTGGATTTGATTCATTTTATAGTATTCCTGGAGCCGGATTCATATGTTATTTGTGTTATCTCCAGGAATTTATCATTAAAGAATTAACAGTTTATCCAGCATCTTAAAATAGTATTAGACACAATTTGACCGGCTTATATAACAGATTCGAAAGTCCTTATAGCTACATCATTGTTGATACAGGCTTCATAGCTTCAAAGGGGTTCCTGCAGGATTTGCAGTATAAAATACTGCGGCAGGCTGTAGGGCCAAACAGGTTTTCCATTGTCGTATATGTGGATCCGCAAAAAGGGCAATCCACATGCCATTCACCTGTTTCACTTATTAATTTTGGAGGCGGCGCAATCCCGAATTCCTTTAGCTTTAACCTTCCTGTTTCTGTTACCCGGTCAGACGTCCAGGGCGGATGATAGATAAACCGGACTTCTATTTTTTCAAATACCCCTGCCTTGTCTATTTCGATTTCCACGTTTTTTCGAATGATATCCAGTGCAGGGCATCCCATAAAAGTAGGCAGGAGTTTAACCATTACTGAATTGCCTTCCACCTCAATATGCTCCAGCATTCCTAAATCAACAATAGAAATGGTATCTATTTCAGGGTCCATAACATTATGAAGCGCTTCCAACGCTGTTTTTATCAACATTTGATCCTGCTCCATTTACATCACCCTTTAAAGAACTTACCAGCTTGCAGCTGGATTTATATTATACACCTCGCTCAAAGTAGCTAAAGCATCATCAAGGTCGGCTGTATGCTCACCTATACGGCCATTGCCATTTTTCATTGCAAGGTCTGCCTCTGAGACTGCCAGATTGATAGATTCAAAAACAGGCTTCATGATAAGCAGCCATCGCTGCTTTAACACCTCTTCCGGTTCAATAAGACCATGTTCCGCCATATCTTTTGCCAGCGGTCCCAATGATATAACTCCTTCAAAATCGGCTAAAACCTTCCCAATGGCTAATTCCATTCTCGTTCTGGCTTCCCCGCCAGCCTTCATTAGCTGGATAAACCATGTTTTCCAGTGAAGGAGATGATAATAAAGCTCCATATTAACCTTTAATGCCACCTCGGCTAAAGGCTGATAAGAAGAATTTTTCAGAGAGTCCAATCTGATTTTTTTGATTGGATATAAAAATAATTTCTTGCTACTGCGAATGCCCAGTCATATTGTGCTGTAGACAAGTAATGACCTGGACCATTTACCGCTTCCAAAAGGACAGCATTTCTCCTTTCGGCCGCTTTTCGCGCATGGGCAAGACTGTCTACAGTGCCTTCTCCAAGATCCTCCAGCAGCTGATAAAACATGGCGGCATGACCCATGGTATCCTGGCTGATGGATGAAAAGGCGACATCCTCCTCTATATGAGGCGCCAGCCCAAGCCACTCTGAACCCCGGTAAGCAAGGATGAAGTCATCGTCAGCCAGCTGATATAATAATGATGTCAGTGCCGGCTTTATCCCAGCGTCGATTGGCATTTTATTAACTGGCTCAGTCATCTTTCTTCATCCCTCCCCATGATAGAATTTCCTTCTCATCAAGCATTTCCTGCTCGTAGTGGCGCCACTTTTTCTTCAAATATCCGTATCCTTTTGTCGTGCGGTACTCTTTGTTATCCAAACGCTGAAGTGATTGCTTTTCTTCCGGTGTCAGCTTCCGGATATCAGAGCGTTTGACGACCCAGATATCAGCAACCGGTTCTCTCCGCATAAAATTTTCCTGTGCCATGACGAGTGCAAGCTCGCGATTTGGTGCCAGCAGGGAAAATTGATATTGCAGAGGCGAGGTATCGGTTCTTTGACTAAAGACTTCGAATTCCTGATAAAATCCTTCGTTTCCCAAAGGAGACCCCTCCCATCTGAACGGTTTAGTTTGCAGTATTGAGAGCTTCGCGCACCCATCTGTTAGCCTCATAAGCTGTGCGGCGGAGCCCGAGTCGCTCCTGAGATTTTGGCCCATTATTTTTAATAATGTCCTTGAACTTATTCCAGTCAGGCTGCCTATAGACCCAAAGCTCCTGATTCTGGTCAAAATGCATTGTCTCATCCGGCAGTTTAAGGCCAAGCGAGAGAACGCGCGGAATATACTTTGTAAAAAAGTCCTGCCTTAAGTCTTCGTTCGTCTTTGTCCGGATTCTATATTTTATCGTTATATCCTGTTTGGATGTGCCGGTAGTAGAGGCATCACCAGGGCCAAAGAACATTAACAGCGCTTCCCACCAGCGGTTAACCGCATCCTGAACCATCGCTTTCTGCTCCGCAGTTCCTTCAGCCAGTGCCATGATGATTGCTTCACCATGCTGGGCATGAAAAACCTCTTCCGCGCAAATCCGTTTAAGTGCTCTTGCATAGGGCCCATATGAAGCATTAAGCATATTGGTCTGGGTAATGATAGCAGCACCGTCAACCAGCCAGCCGATCAGCCCGGCATCCCCCCATGTTGGAGCCTCCATATGAAAAACATTGTGGAATTTCAGTCTTCCGCTAAATAAATCCTGCATAATATCTTCGCGGGTTTTCCCGAGAGGCTTCATTAAATCCTCTGCAACACGAAGCAGCAGCTGTCCATGCCCCATCTCATCCTGCACCTTTGCCATGATACCCAGCTTGCGTTTTAATGAAGGGGCTTTCGGCACCCATTCCTTTTCAGGAAGTGCTCCCATAATTTCACTGATACCATGCATCGAAATCAATTTGATTAATGTCATTCGGTAATCTTCAGGCATCCAATCATCCGCTTCAATTTTCTCTCCTGCATTTATGCGTTTCATAAACTGCTCGTATTTTTGTTCTTCCGTCATCTCTTGAAAGAAAAGAGCCTCTGACATGTGATTCACCCCCGTCGAGTTAAAAATTACTGATTCAGGTTACAGCATTTTCCACTGCCGGATTTACAATTCTGACAGCTTTCCCTTCCGATCTTGGCAGCGTTTTAGGCGGATGGAGAACAAGTCCAATGGTAATAAAGCAATTTTGCTTCACTGCTTCCTTGATCTTCTTTTTTACATGTTCTGCTTCTCCCATATCTCTATAAAACTCTTCGCTCCATTCAGCATGAAGCTCCAAAACTTTTAAACTTCCCTTGTTATACACTTGGATATGGTAGTGGGGAGAAAGCTCAGGCATCTGAAGAATGCACCGTTCGATTTCGGAAGGAAAGACGTTTACACCATTTACATTAAGCATATCGTCTATGCGGCCTTTCACACGGCTCATGCGAAGCGTTGTTCTCCCGCAAACACACTTCTCTTTAGAAAGGGAGGCGATATCACCCGTTCGGTAGCGAATCACCGGAAAAGCTTCCTTCGTTAAACTTGTAAAAACAAGCTCCCCTTCCTCTCCGTTTCGAAGCGGTGTCATTTTTTTCGGATCGATTACTTCTGCATAAAAATGATCCTCTGCAATGTGCAGGCCGTCCTGGGATTCATGGCATTCCATGGCTACACCTGGTCCAAGAACCTCACTCAGCCCATAAATATCGCATGCTTTAACCCCAAGCTTAGCTTCTAGTGTTTTCCTCATTTCTTCGGACCAGGGCTCTGCACCAAAAATCCCATACTTTAATGATGTATCAGCCGGGTCCATTCCCCTCTCCTCCATCTTCTCTGCTAAATTAAGGATGTAGGAAGGAGTTCCGCAAATAACTTCAGGCTTAAAGTCTTGAATCAGCATAATTTGTCTGTCAGTATTTCCTCCAGAAACGGGTACCGTAGCCATGCCAAGCTGTTCGCTGCCATAATGCAGTCCCAATCCACCTGTAAAGAGACCGTATCCGTAAGCATTATGCAATGTCTGACCAGGTTCGCCTCCTCCGATGGAGATTGCCCTGGCTATCAGATTGCTCCACATTTTGATGTCATTTCGTGTATATCCTACTACAGTCGGCTTTCCGCTCGTTCCCGATGAAGCGTGCAGACGGACAATTTCTTTTTTATCCACGGCAAAAAGCCCGAATGGGTAATGTTCCCGCAAATCTGCTTTAACAGTAAAGGGCAGCTTTTGAATATCATTCAGGCTGTTAATGTCTTCAAGTGCAATATTACTTTCCAAAAACTTTTTCCGATAAAAAGGCACATGATTAAATACTCTTTCCACTGTCTGCTTGAGCCGGTCCAACTGCAATTGTTCTATAAAATCGCGGCTTTCCGTTTCAATATCATGCAGAATCAAGACATGACCTCCCAGATTTTAATCATATTAAGATAGTAATTTTATATAACGTTAAAATATCGTCAGATAAAATAAGTGTTATATGTTTAACACAAAGATACCGTGTAAACAGGAAAAAGTCAACTTATTTTCTGAAAATTTACTCATTTATTTTAAAAGCGGAAGCGCCTTGCCCACCACCGACAAGCACAAGACGAGCCTTCCGGAAAGGCGTTTTTTGCCTTTTTGGGAGGATTGGCTTGTGACCTCGAGGGGTAGGCGCTGGAGCTAGACAGTTATCGACGTACAAATTTATACAATCTGAATTAATAAAAAGACCTAGCCCGAGGGCTAGGTTAACTTTCTTAGGACCATTCTTTTAATTTATTCTTTATGCTATTTTTCCATTTAGATATTAAAGGCTCCTCACCTTTAGCTGTCTTTTGCTTCTGCCATTCATTATAGCTTGCTGCAGAAATGAGGATAGATCCTGCAATTAAAAGATACGCCCACCAAGGAAGATTTCCCCAATAAGGTCTTGTTTGCAGCAGCACATTCAGGAGCAGTACCCCAGATCCAACAAAGAAATAGGACTTTATTCTCCAGAAGGAGCCAGCTAGCATTGAAATCAGGGAGAGCGTGCCAACTATAAGTGCATCATAAACCGTATTGCTGGCAAGGCCATCCTGTACAAGCAGCAGGGAAACCGTTATTAGAACTGCCCACTGAATTTTGTTAGTCGGTGCTGCGTATTGCCCTTTAAGCACTTTCTTGACAAAAATAATCAGGATAATCCATGGAAGCACGTATGCCTCCCTTATGAAAAGGTCCGGCAGCTCAATATTCTTTAGTAAACTATAATAAGGCTCCAGCAATACCGCTCCCGACAGCAATCCAGGCAGCCATACGTATTTTGATGCCATTCTGCCCCTCTGTAAAAATAAAAGTGTGCTGATCAGGAGGCCAGGGAGAACTTCCGCCCATAGGGAAACTGCCGGAAAAAGATAGGCGGTAAGGAAAAATAACAGCGAGAAAATAGTGTAGCTATCAGCTTTTTTATTCATAAGAATTTTGGCATATACCATTTTGCCGATGATTGCCGATGCCAGGCCGAAACCAGCTACAACCAAAATTTTCATATCTGGAGCGATTCCGTTAATGAACAGGAATTTGAGTACTGCCGTACATATTAATAACAATGGAACTGCAGTCAATATATCAAGTTTAGTTCTATGCAAATATACGATTAATCCTGCAGAATAGATAATAGAAACGAAAAACGGCACATCCCCAAAGGGATATGAAGTTAAAAATGCCAGGATCCCAATCACAGACCAGGGTATAAGAAAGTAAACACTTCTCATTTTATCTTGAGTTTTTCCGGTTAGCCAGAATAAGAATACGGCACAGCTGACTAAAAGAACGGCATACTCACTGAAGTTCTCTTCCCATACATGATTCATTCCCGTTAAGATTACCATGAACAAAGTTAAGAATGAGCTGTAGAGGAATATCTTTACCTTCCACTCTTTAAAAGAAACCCTGAAACTGATCCAATAGGCTGCCAGGGTGACCAGGAAGGACCAGAAACTATTTTCCCTATAGATAAAAAATGTCAGGATCATGGCAAACGGCATGAAAATATGGCCAATCCAGCTGAACCCTCTTGACAGGACAAAGTCTTTATTAGAAATATAGAAAGCCGCACCAAGCAGGATCCATGCCCCTAGGGGAAATTGCACCCAATTAAAAAATGTAAAGTTAAATGGCAAACCAATCAAGATCATAAAATAAGCAAAAAGTGAAATCGATGCTGACACAAACGGAATCCAGCTTTGTTTATGGAATCGATACAGGGCAAGATACATCATAATGCCGCCTATAAATACTGCCGGTCTCATCCAGACTTCATTGATTGACAAAGCAACTGCTGTAAATAGTGAGATTGTATAAAATCCCAATGAGATTAAAAACACGTTTCCGGCTTGAGTTTTGTGCCCTTTCTTAGAAAGAGCGCCATAAAGGATAAGCAGGGCAATACTTGCCATTACGGTATTCATGGCCATACCTAACTCATTCTGATAAAAGCTTGAGCAGCTTCGCAGATGTTCACCATAAAACATAAAGGCAAACCCGATTGACAAAGGAATGGCCCAAGGAATTGCTTCTGTATAAAAAACCCTATTTTCAGCCTTATTCATGAGGTACATGACAAAGCTAAAGATTAATAGCATGGAGCCTGCAGCGAGCCAATCAAGAAATCCTGCTGCAGTCACAACTGAAAATAACATAATACTAACAGCCACATCTCGTGAGCTTGATTCCACCACTTTTAAGAGCGGATACTTCAGCAGATACCCTAAACTTATAAAAAGCACAAAGCCAATGAAGAAAACAGGTAAAGATAGATTATTGAACGGGGCGGCTTTATCCAGCATTAATACTAGTTCAAATAGAGCAGAGGCTAAAAACACGGGTGCCAAGTAAGCAAATAGCCCGTTTTCCATAACATTTGCCAAATATAGAAACTGCACCGCAAGAATAATGTAAGCCAGCAGCAGTGCTGCAGAGGGTTCGCCGGCCATTAACAGGAGACCTTCAACTGAAATATAGAGAAAAGCAAGTATGGAAACCGCTGCACTGGTCAGTCTAAATATCTTATCCCAGGAATAGTGCTTATCCATAACTCTAGGAACAAACAGAAAACCAATCCCTATAAGCGCAAATAAAACTGGTCCTGCCAAATGTAGAATCGTATTTTCAATCAGCTGATAGGCACCATAGACAATCAGTAAGCTGAAGACAAAATGAAACTCCTTCCTGCCTGTTACATACACCATTGATAAGTAAACGGCTGCCGTCAGCAGAATATTCAGACTGTATAAAACATGGCTATTGAAAAATACAAGCATCAATAATGTAGAGATTACTAAATTGATTTGAGCAAAGTAAATCAATTCTCCCGAAAACAGTTTAAGGGAAGCCTGTTTTTTCAGGCGATGATAGGCTGCAGATAGCAGCGCATTGAAAATTATCAAACCAAGATAAAAACTGTCATTTTCAAGATTGAATGCTGCCAGGGTATAACCTGCCCCAGCAGACAGGGCAATATAAGCAAACCATACAAAAAGACGTGAGCCCAGCTTCTGTGCAAATATACTGTATACTGGAACGACCAGTAAACTGCCAGCTGCTCCGAGTATAAAGCGTCCTTCCCCATAAAAAGAAAGATAAGGGCCAAGCAATTGAAACCAGCCTATGGATAAAATAAATATTGGCAAGAATAAACTCCCTAGAACAATAAAAGCAAACGACGTTCTTTCTATCTTTAATACCTTACCCGAAATAAAGGCAAAGCCATAGAAAATAAGTGAAACAACAGCAATGGATGCACTTTTCATGAAATTTGACATTGTATCCCAATTGCTTGTTGCCACAAAAAGTCCGCCGATAAGGAGCAGGATGACTCCAACATTCAGCAGCCAGGAAATGTTTCTTTCACGGATTTCTTCCTGAGATAATTTCTTTTTCACTGTTTTTTGCCGTCTGAATGGGCTTTTGCTTGATTTCTTCTGCAGCTTTTGCTGCCTTAACCTGCAACTGCTTCAGCTCTTCAAGGTCCTGATAGTACTGATGGTGGGCTTTCAAGGTGATTTCATAATGTTCTGATGTTATATAATCTTTATCTTTCAATTTCGTAAGTTCAACTTGAAATATGTTCTGATGATATTTTTCTGTTTCGGGCTTCAAGGGGTCCACCTCTTTTAAATCGAATAATATTCGATTGTTTCTATTAGTGTAATTTTACACATTTTAAACTAATTAATCAATCCCTGTTTTGGCATTTGTTACTTCTCAAGGATGTTTATATAAATATTATTTAATTACAGGAAGAAATGGGATTTTAAGGAGCTCCGCGCGCGCTTCTGGCCCAAATTATCCCACTCCAATTTTTAAACCCCTTGATTAACCTGCGTTTTCCCCGTCCCTTTCTGCTGCAAAAAAATCCAAATATTATATCTAATAAAATGTTAAATAACAATTCTATCCGGAAAATATTTTTTCCATTATATTATTCTAGAAATTATTACTTATATGGAGGAACTATCATTGAAAAGACTAAGTATAATTATTGCGTCCATCTTATTGTTAAGTTTGTTTCCGGCTGTCAGCCTTGCAGCACCAAGTGAAGATGAAGTGGCTGAATTCGTTAAGGAAACAAATTGGTCTGAAGAAGGATTAATTGACCACCTGGAATATTTTTGGGATATGAATATCGAAGATTTCGATACGTTGGAGGAAATGATCGAATATCTGGGTGAGCCTATTACGGAAGAAAATCTCCAGCAGCTCTTAGCTGAATATGTTTTTGAAAATGAGGAAGAGTTAGTGGCACTGCTTGCGGAGAATGGAGAAATGGAAACGACTGATGATGTTCGGGATGTTTTCCGATATATTGATGCCCTAGATTCCACTGTATCTTTTTTAACATATACAGGCACTGAAATTAACGAAGAAACTCTTAAGCAGCTATTAAATGATTACGGGCTTACAAAAGAAGAGCTCATTTCCCTGCTTGAGGAGAACGATGACTCCCTTGAAAACTACGAATATATTGAGGACCTTGATATCATGGTTTCCATTTATTTAGGTGGAGATGAATTGCCTGGTGAAGACGAAATGAACCAAATACTCGCAGATATAGATCTTACCGATGAAGAACTTGAAGCATTATTTGCACATTTTATGACTTTGGATTTCGAGAACCCAGACTTGCTTGATAAAATGATGGACCTTGAAAGCCGTTTAATGGCATTTGGCGAGTTTGATAGTGCCGGGGATTTAACAGAAGCAGAAATAGCTGAACTTATCAGCATTATGCAGGAAATGATGGATCTATTCCAGCTTGATGCCGAGTTTTATCTTGTGAAAGATGGCGAAAAAACCCATTTAACAACAGCTGAAATGGTTGCTTTGGAAGAAACAAAAGGCCATGACCTGCTTATTGAACTTTATAATACTCAAGGCCAGTTCCTGGCAGATATGATTATTACAGCTGAGATGTTCAGTTCAGAGCTAATTGAAGACACAGTGACTGATTTGAATCAGGCGGAAACTGTTATCAAAAAGCAGGGTCCTGCTAAAGTCAAACCAGTTTCCAAACACCCAAAAACTGTAAAAGGCGGAAAACTGCCAAACACAGCAGGCAACTATATTGAAGGAGTATTAGCAGGCATCGGTCTGATCCTTATAGGGATGGCCATTTTACACAGACGGAAAGTGAGAGCTGCGTGAAAAGGAAACTTACATTAAAAGGAGCTATTGGTCTAACGTTTATTTTGGGTGGAATTTGGATTGCCGCTTCAAATTTTATGCCATATTTGAATAGCCAAAAAACTTCAGCCCATATAGATCCCTCCAGCACTGGAAAAACAGATGTGAAGACTGAACAAAAAACGGAACAGCATAGCCTATACACTGTCCGTCCTGAAATGGGAGAAGAAATGGGCGTACTATCAATACCTAAAATATCGGCCCATCTTCCAATCTTCCATGGTACGGACGAAGATGAGTTAGAAAAGGGTGTTGGCCATTATGCCGGCAGCGTCCTTCCAGGAGAAGAAGACAATTCAGTCCTTTCCGGCCACCGGGATACAGTCTTTCGCAAACTTGGAGAAGTAGACATTGGCGATTTGCTTGTCGTGAACACTTCTGCTGGTGAATTTACCTATAAAGTTCGTAAAGTAAGAATCGTCGATGCAGACGACAGAACCGTAATTGTACCTAAGCCGAGAGCAACTCTTACTGTCACAACCTGTTATCCTTTTGACTTTATTGGCGATGCACCACAGAGATATATCCTCATTGGAGATCTTGTAAGAAAATGAAAAACCCGCTAACCAGGCGGGCTTTTAGAGGAGGCCGTTTTTGGCCTTCCTTTTATTCTGTAATTGTGACTAACTTTACATCTGCAAAATCAAATCGATGGTAGTGGCCTTCAGTACATGTTAGTTCTACAAATCCTTCCAGGTCTTTAATGCTTCCAATTACTTCGGATTTATTTTCTGCTTCAACCTCTTCTGTTACGGTAACACCTTTTTCAAAAGTATAAATAACCTTAAACGTATTCATGTGTGCTTAACTCTCCTTTCCCCATTCAAGTTCCCGTGTACACAGTATTTAAACACAGAAATTTCTATTGCAGTTATTTTCCATTAGTCAGACTTAACTCCAATGTATCTTTGGATGGGAAATTAGGGACAATACTTACATTCGGCAAGGAGATAGCACTTAATAGCAAATTGCTATTCGACAGATATCGGCTGATATCACCATAAAACCATATTTTTTTCAGCAGTTTTGCAAAAGAGAGTGAATTCAATTTGATAATCCAGTATTCCTTTTTTTCCATATGCATAATACTTTATACTGGATTTATTAGTTTACATAATAAAATTATTTTACAAAAAAGAAGTCCAGCAATTAAGTGGACTTCTCTTTCTCTATTATTCACCTAGGTCTGCATTATGATAAACTCTCTGGACATCTTCCAGATCTTCAAGGGCGTCAATCAGCTTTTCAAATTGAGCCTGTGCATCAGCCTCAAGGGTGACTTCATTTTGCGGGAGCATTGTTAATTCAGCAACAGCAAACTCATTGATGCCTGCTGACTTGAATGCTTCCTGAACTGCATGAAACTGATCGGGTTCTGCATAAATGATTACCGTATCATCTTCTTCCAGAATATCACGTGCATCTACGTCTGCTTCCATCAGGATTTCCAGGACTTCTTCCTCCGATTTGCCTTCAATGCCGATAACTGCGGTTGAGTCGAACATATAGGAAACGGATCCGCTCACGCCCATATTCCCGCCATTTTTTCCGAATGCAGCACGTACGTTAGAAGCTGTGCGATTTACGTTATTAGTCAATGCATCGACTATTATCATGGATCCGCTAGGCCCGAATCCTTCATAGCGAAGCTCATCATAGTTTTCTTCCGCTCCGCCTTTTGCTTTTTCAATTGCACGATCAATGATATTTCTTGGCACGTTATATGTTTTTGCACGTTCGAGCACAAATTTTAAAGCCTGGTTTGCTTCCGGATCAGGCTCCCCTTGCTTGGCAACCACATATATTTCAAGTGCAAACTTGGAATATACACGGCTCGTATTTGCGTCTTTTGATGCTTTCTTTTCTTTAATATTGTTCCATTTACGGCCCATATGTCCCACTCTCTTTCAACTTTGGATCTATGAAATTTATGATTAGTAATAGAGTCTTCTTTACTGGGAAGAACTCTCACCTGATTATTATACATTAAAACACCTGATTTTTTCGAGTATTGTTTCATAAGAAGAAGCATGGGACTTCCAGGGTAACGATAAATAAAAAAGAGACACAAATGTGCCTCTAATTAGCTTAATAGGATTTTTTCCAGTACCTTCTGCACCTGATACCCTTCTTTAAAGGAAACCAATAATGCGTGTTCTCCTCTTATTGCTTTGCAGAGTTCTGCAGGCAGACTGTTTTCCGGCTCATCAAGCCTTAAAATTTCTCCGCTGTTTTCGGACGTACTCTGTACAAGAACACTCCAGTTCTGCATATCCAACGTGCCCTTTTCACCAAAAACCTTAAAAGACAGATGTTCTTTTTGTCCAATTCCCGCTATACCGTTTAATAGAACAGGAATGCCGCCTGAAAGCTTCAATGATGTGGTAAAGCTGGTTTCACATAGATGTTCATTATCCGGATATTCCACAAAAGAACGGACATGGAGCAGCTCTCCGAAGGTGTCCAGAATCATATGAACAAAGTGAGGAGCTACTTCCCGGATAAAGCCTCCCTGTTCCCTGCTGGAAATCCAATCGTTCTGCTGCCATTCACGCGGCCATTGTGTAAATTGCAGGTGCAGTTCTACCTTCTTAATCTCACCCAGTTCACCATTCTGTATCTTTTCCCTAAACATTTTAAAGGCTGGGCTGTATGCCATTGGAAAATTCATGGTATGGATGATTCCTGCATTTTCAGCAGCTTCATACATTTCCTTCGCCTCTTCAATGGAATTGGCCAGGGGCTTTTCACAAAGAAGATGCTTGCCGCTCTTTATAATATCCATGCTAATTGAATGATGCCATTTTGGCGGAACACCTAAATAGATGAGTTTTATCGTTTCGTCCTTGAGCAGATCGAAATGATTTGTATGTATCGCTGCATCTGGCAGCTCAGCTTTAAATTTATCTAATCGATCGGCTTTTCGATCACAAAGCGCTGCAATCTCAAACTCCTCATGCTGCCGAAATTGACGCAGTATCCTTTCCCCTACGGCACCCATTCCTATTAATCCAACTTTAATCTTTTCCTTCAACATACTTCACCTGCTTGTTTAATTTCATAGTTCTCAATTGAATTATACAGTTTATTATAAAAATTCTAAAGTTGCAAATTCTCTAATAAGTTAATAAACAAAAATATACTGGCCAATAATTGGATAGAAAGACAATGAATGGGGACATTAAAAATAATTAAGCATTAGGAGGTGTCATCATTGAACCTTGATAAGGACATGCAATTTGAAATCAAAAGTACTTTCGCGCCGAATCTTAACCGTTCCCAAACACTTAGAATTTTAGAGGTGACTCAGAACAGCGTTGTCATCCAGATGGACAGGTCAAATGGACGCGGTGTTTTCCCGGCAGATAATTTTCATTATTGGATTAAAAGAGGTTCCCTTATTAAATTGAATGACCATCATAAAAGAACCTCATAGAACACTGGGCAGGAGCCAGTGTTCTTTATTTTTGGATCCGTCTATTAAAGCTTTATGACACTACCCTTATCTTTCTGCTTCAATCAGGCAGATCGCTGCCTGCAGGATAACCAGTAATCATTTACCTGCAGCCGAATCTATCCATTATCCCCCCTGTATACATATTTAATATTATAATGCTGGATCCTGAACAGGTTTAAAGAAATGAAATTAAGTAAATAGCCTAAAAGAATGGATTAATAATATTGAGACAAGGAGTATTGATAGATGACTAATCGTAACATCCCCCATGACAAAAACCTTGATAACAGCCTCACATTATTACAGGAAGGGTATCTATTCATTAAAAACAGAACAGAAAAGTACCAATCTGATCTATTTGAAGCACGCCTGCTGGGCGAAAAAGTTCTTTGTATAAGCGGAGAAGAAGCTGCAAAGGTATTTTATGATGACAGTCTATTCCAGCGAAAAGGTGCTGCGCCCAAAAGGATACAGAAGTCACTTTTTGGCGAAAATGCTATTCAGTCGATGGATGGTGAAGCACATATTCACAGAAAGCTTCTGTTCATGTCACTAATGACACCTCCACATCAAAAAAGGCTCACCAAGCTTGCCATACAGGAGTGGGAAGCATTAATCCCAAAATGGGAAGGAGCCAAGCATGTCGTTCTTTTTGATGAGGCGAAAAAGCTATTAACCCGCATTGCATGCAAGTGGGCAGGAGTCCCCCTTAAGGAATCGGAATTAGAGGAGCGTGCTGAAGATTTTTATGCGATGGTTGATGCTTTTGGTGCTGCAGGGCCTCGTCACTGGAAAGGCCGGAGAGCTCGATCCCGTACGGAAGAATGGGTAAAATCGATTATGGAAGGTGTACGCAATGGTACATACAGTGCAGAAAAAGGTTCCGCACTGTATGAAATGGCTTTTCACAAAGAACTTAACGGCAGACAGCTTGATGTTCAGATGGCTTCGGTTGAATTAATTAATGTGCTGCGTCCAATTGTGGCCACTGCAACCTTTATTGTCTTCGCTGCCGTTGCTGTACATGAATATCCGGAAGTGAAACAGCAGCTGCAATCCGGGCCTCCGGAATATCTTGAGATGTTTGCTCAGGAAGTAAGACGCTATTATCCGTTTGGTCCTTTCCTTGGTGCAAGGGCCAGAAAGAATTTCACATGGAAAGAAGCTGAGATCACAGAAGGAATGCTTGTGCTGCTTGATATGTATGGTACAAACCATGATGAGCGGCTTTGGTCGTCACCGAATGAATTCAGGCCAGAAAGATTTAAAGATTGGGATGGAAGCCTTTTCGATTTTATTCCCCAGGGCGGTGGCGATCCTGCCAAAGGACACCGCTGTCCAGGTGAGGGCATTACGGTTGAGATTATAAAAACGAGTATAAATTTTCTGGTGAATTTTTTAAACTACAATGTTCCAGTTCAAAATTTAAACTTCAGCCTGTCCCGAATGCCTTCATTGCCAGAAAGCGGATTTGTCATGGATAATATTAGAAAGAAGTAAAAATAGGGGCATCCTGCTTATTAAAATGACAGGATGCCTCTTAATATGGTTATTTCGCTATTAAGCAGTTGAACTTTAATATAAGTGGATGCAGGTTAATAATTGCTTAAAGTTAATCAGCGTTCACAGGCATAATTGTCCTTGTCTCTATCATGTTTTGAGTCATAGGCAGGATGTGTAGAAGGCACACCACTTGGATATACCTTCCTTAACTCGGTACAGTTTTGGTAGGACTCAGTGCTGCTGCCTGTACTGCTGGCTGTCCCACTGCTGTCATTCGACCCGCTTCCGCTGGCATTCCCCGAACTTGACGAAGAACTGCTGGCTGCTGCAGAATCCAGGTCCCCTTTAGTTGTTCCCTCATCCCCGAGAGCCCATAACCCTTTATTGGCTTCCCTTGCTTCCCTTCCAAATTCTCTGAAGTATTCACTGTATTTTACATCAGGATTATAGGTGGATGGCTCGGCATAACCATTCAGAACCAAGTGTGCATTGAACATTTTTTCACGTATTTCATTTTCGTCCATATCATCAGTGGGGATGTCCACCCAAACAATTCTAAGCAGGCGGCCATACCGGTCTGTGTCAGAGACATCCTTTTGCATCCAGATTTTCTTGCCAGACAGCTCAGATGTGGTAAATTGGCTTGCTTCTTTTCCGTATTCTTCCACTCTCGTTGTTGATTCGGGAGTGTTCACTCCAATCAGGCGGACTTTCCTCCCGTCTGATGTTTCAATTGTATCACCGTCTACTACTCTGCCAACGGTAACTAGTTCCAGGCCCAAGCTCTCTGCAGCCTGATTTTGATCCTGTTCCTGTTTTTGCTTTTCAGCCTCTTCTTGTTTCTGTTTTTCTACCTGTTCTGCTTCCAGCCGGGCTTGCTCCTCTGCCTGCTTTTTGGCTTTCTCTTCTTTAGCCTTCTCTTCAGCAAGCTTTTCTTCTTCAGCCTTACCTGCTTCACTCTGATCTGTTACTATTTGTTTTTTCTCAGGCTCATTTACAGTTTCTGTTGCATCTGAATCTGCAGTTGCTAAAAAAATGGATAACACAAAACCTGCAGCCATAATCCAGCCAGATCTTTTGAAATTTATCTTATATTTTCGATACTGATTATTTAAATATAATCCAATAAGAAAGACAGCTAACCCAATAAATGCGGCAGGAGCTGCAATTCCCAGTAACAGCATAAACACAATAGCAATAGTGATAATAGTCCATCTTATAACTTTCAAACTCTTTTTCTCTCCCCTTTTTAAAGTTAACCTAAATTAGCATAAACTTTTTTCCACATAATTATAAACACCAATTCACTAAAGAATTGGTGTTATAACCCAATAAACTAATTTACTGTTTTTTCCCAAAGATCTCTTCCTGCAGTCTTCTTCCGGTTGGCGTGGCAGCCAGCCCTCCCTCAGCTGTTTCCCTGAGTGCTGAAGGCATGGATTGCCCGATAAGGAACATTGCGTTGATGACTTCATCACATGGAATTCTGCTTGTAATTCCGGCGAGGGCCATGTCTGCTGCTGTCATGGCGTTGGAAGCACCCATGGCATTTCGCTTTACACATGGAACTTCTACTAGTCCCGCAACTGGATCACAAACAAGGCCCAGCATGTTTTTAAGTGTTATTGCCATCGCTTCAGCCGCCTGTTTTGGTGTCCCGCCTGCCATTTCTACAATAGATGCTGCCGCCATGCCGCTTGCAGACCCTACCTCAGCCTGACATCCTCCTGCTGCACCGGATATGGAGGCATTGTTTGCCACCACAAAGCCAAATGCTGCTGAAGTAAACAGAAATTCTATCATTTCCATTCGTGTTGGATTGAGAACTTCTTTTACAGCGAACAGTGTGCCTGGCACCACGCCAGCCGAACCTGCTGTAGGGGTGGCACAGATTGTACCCATTGCAGCGTTCACTTCATTGGTTGCAACTGCTTTGCTGACAGCATCCAATAAAATATTTCCTGATAAAGCCTTTCCGCTCTGAATGTACTTTTGCAGAAGGACTGCATCACCGCCAGTCAGACCCGTAACAGACGTGACACCTTTCAGTCCTCTCTCGACAGCCTGTTCCATGACTGTCAAATTGCGGTCCATTTTGGCGATAATTTCATCACGAGTCAAACCAGTTACTTCTATCTCCTGCTGAATCATGATTTCAGCAATTTTTACACCTTTATTTTCAGCGAGCTCAACAAGCTCAGCAACATTTCTAAACAACATTAGACTTTCCCTCCTGATGACCAGCTAACTATTAGTCAACCATTCTGATAATTTGAGTGATATTCGGAAGCCCTTCAAGCTCTGTCATCACATCATGGCCGATCTTCTGATCCACTTCAATGACCATAATTGCCATTTTCCCTTTTTCCTTGCGTGAAACTTCCATATGTCCAATATTAATCTGGTGCTTTGATAAAATATTCGTAACAGCGGAAATAACTCCAAACTGATCGTTATGCACAACTAAAATGGCAGGATGTTCGCCAGATAACTTTAGTTCAAAAGAATTCAGTTCGGTTATTTCTATTGTCCCGCCGCCGATGGATATCCCCACAAGTTCAAGGTCACGATCTCCTTCGGTAAGCTTGACCCGTACAGTATTAGGATGGTCTGTAACGGTATCTTCAACTGTAAAAATGACTTCAATCCCTGCTTCTTCAGCTAATTGAAGAGCAGAAGGAATTCGCTCGTCAAAAGTATCAAAGTCGAGGATTCCGCCAACAATGGCAACATCCGTACCATGTCCTTTATAGGTTTTTGCAAAAGAACCGTATAAAGAAATCTCGGCTTTGGACGGCTGTTTTCCGAAAAGAGTCCGGGCAACACGCCCAATGCGTGCAGCTCCGGCTGTATGTGAACTTGAAGGTCCGATCATAACCGGTCCAATAATATCAAACGCGGATCTGTATTTCATTTTTTATGCCCCTTTACTTTTAAGGTCTTTTAATTCATATAGCTGCAATGAAAATTACAGCAAGCAGGCTTTTCCTCAAAATTATTTATTTATGCTCCACAGCTTCCGGCTGCAGCTCATTAATCGTTCTGATTTTCTGCAGGTAATTATAGATGGTGAATTTGGAAACCCCAAGCACAGATGCAACATAATCAGTTGCCCCTTTAATGAGGAATGTCCCTTTATCTTCAAGCTGGCGGACACATTCAACTTTTTCTTCGAGCGTCATCAATGAAGGTGCCTTCCTAAAGCCTTGAAGTACTTGATCCACCATCTCGTGAATAACATCCTGGACGGAATTAAAAAAGGTCTCCGATTTAGAAGAATGTTCATCAAAGCTGATAAACTCTTCAATCTCTCCTCCAAATTGCATGAGCAGACTAATATCATAATTAAGGCACAATGCACCAATTACTTTATTTTCATCATCACGCAGAAAAATCGTGGATGATTTCATGACATTCCCTTTTTTGGATTGTGTTTTATAATTGGCTATATCATTAACTTCGTTTTTATGTTTGGCTAATTCATTCAATACAAGATCTGTAATGGGTGAGCCGATTTTCCTGTCCGTTATATCTCCTGCTATATGAATAAGCGATTTTTTTAAGTCGCTGAAATCGTGCACGGCCACTTCACAGCGGGAACCAAACATTCGAACCAGCATATCTGCGGTTCGGATCGCCAAGTCAAAAACAGGTCTATGGCATTCCTTCAACTTTGTCACTCCCTTTTGTGAAATCGCTTTCATTATTATACTACTCTATATTTCTTTATAATTTCATATTAACATAAAAACATACATTGTTAAAATAAAATTTTAATAGCTACAAAAAAATTGTAAGACACATAAAAAATTGCCGCAACAATAAATCAGATGCGGCAATTCTATATTATACATTTTTTAATACAAGATAAAGCCTGTTGACTCGCTCAGTTCGTTCCTCCTCGGAAGCAAGATCAAATTTTTCAGTAAATGGAATACCTCATTTAAAATATCCTGTGTATGTTCCTCCTGAAAAAAAGATTGAAACAAAGAACTCATATCGTCCGGCAGAAATTCTTTCTGCTGTTCAAACTTATTTTGTACATCTTCCGGTGTGTGATCCAGTTTACATTCACTCATAAAAAAACCTCCAGTATGACTGTTACTTACTTTTTTCATTATGATAAATCATTATTCTATTTTACCTTCTACAGTCCTATTAAAACATATACCTCTTCTGCATAGTTTCTTCAAACATTTCGACTATAATAGAATTAATTGATTTGAAATGAGTGAGTTCTTTGAATAAACTTTCCATGAAGCTGGGCCTGTTGTTCTTTCTGATCCTTTTTGGGCTTGAAACAATTATGTTCTTCTTTTTACATAGTACCCTTGTTGAATCACGTGTGGAGGAAGAGCTGATAGCTCTGCAGACACGCGGCAATTCACACCGTGCTATACTCGAAAAGCATTTTGATGAAAATACGATTTCCCATGTGGCTCTGATGGAATCTGAAGCAAATACAGATGTAGTTATTACAAATACGAATAATGAGATCCTTGGTGCTTCTGTTGATAGCAGTTTGATCCAAAAGTACATAGAAAGGCCGCTAATATCTTCTATAAGGGAAGGCATAACCATCGAGGACAATTGGAAAGAGGAAGATTATATCTCAACAGTCAGCCCGATCGATCAGAATGGAGTGCTGACTGGCCATGTATATATGTTTCAGGATACAGCTTGGATTCAGTCGTTAATTTCACGCTTAAATGAACAATTTTTAATCGCCGGTTTCATTGCCGTCATTTTTACCATTACTATCATCATCTTTTTATCAAAGGCACTGGCAAAACCGCTGATTAAAATGAAGGAAGCCACCTCACAAATTAGCAGCGGTGATTTTTCAGTTTCCCTTCCTAAAACCGGTGACGATGAACTTGGGGATTTAGCTCGGTCCATTCAGTTATTGGCGGATGACCTGAATTATCTCAGAGAAGAACGCAATGAATTTTTATCCAGTATATCGCACGAACTTCGCACTCCTCTTACTTATATAAAGGGGTATGCGGATATAGTTCAGAAGCGGAACCTGAGCCCGGAAGAAAGAAATCAATATTTATCAATTATTCTGGAGGAAACCAACCGGCTTTCAGATATGGTTAAGAATCTTTTCGATTTGGCTAAAATTGATAAAAATACCTTTGATATAAAAAAGATCTATTGACCTGAAGGATTTTATGAAAAAATTGAAACAAAATTCTCACCGGCATTCACCGAAAAAGGTATGCTGCTGTCTGTTATTTGTCGTGAATCAATCACTATTTCTGCGGATGCATCAAGGCTGGAACAGATCATATTTAATCTTCTGGATAACTCCATTAAGTATTCCACAGCTGGAGATAAAACAACAATTAATATAAACAGGACCAAAAAACATGTCATCATTAACATAAAGGATACCGGAAGAGGAATCTCTGAAGAGGAACTGCCCTTTATCTTTAACCGGTTTTTCCGAGTGGATAAATCACGTGCAAGAGCTCTTGGAGGGACTGGTCTCGGGCTTGCCATTGTTAAGGAACTTGTCCATGCCCATGGAGGGACTATATCGGTCTGCAGCAGAGAAGGTGACGGCACAGAATTCGAAATTGTTTTTAAGGGAGAAACGGAAAGTGAAAACAATACTTTTGGTTGACGATGAAACAAGAATGCTGGATCTAATTTCTTTATACTTAACACCCCTCGGCTACAATTGCATTAAATTGGCATCAGGCTCAGATGCCTTGCTTTACTTAGAAACCCATTCAGCAGATCTCGTCCTTTTGGATGTTATGATGCCTGAAATGGATGGATGGAAAGTATGCGAGGAGGTAAAAAAATATTGGGATATTCCCATCATTATGCTTACTGCGAAAAGCGAAAAGCCGGACATTGTAAAAGGATTGAACATCGGAGCAGATGATTATATTTTAAAGCCATTCGATGAAGAGGAGTTATCTGCAAGGATTGAAGCAGTTCTGAGAAGAAACAAAAAAGATGGAAAAACCAAAACCTTTAAAGGGCTGGAACTTAAAGAAGATTCTTTTGAACTTTGGTATAAAAATAAGGAAATCCTTTTGACTCCCAAAGAGTTTTCAATGTTAAGCCTGTTCCTCTCAAACCTGAACAGAGTTTTTTCACGTGAGCATTTAATAGGCTCTGTATGGGGTTATGGCGTTTCAATCGAAGACCGCACCATCGATTCGCATGTCAGAAATTTACGGGAAAAATTAAGAAAAGCCGGGTTTCCTGCAGATCAGTATCTGACGACTGTCTGGGGTTTAGGCTATAAATGGGCCGGAAAGGATTAATGGATGTTTTCTGATATCATAGGATGGCTTTCAGATGAACCGATATTGGCAGCTTTTTTTAGCATATCCATGAACATTGCTGCCGCGATAACGGGTTTCCTCCCAAGTGCCTTTATTACTGCGGGCACAGTTGCTGCTTTTGATCTGAAAATGGGGCTAATCCTATTAATCATCGGAGAAGCAGCTGGAGCAATTATAAGTTTTATTCTTTATCGTAAAGGAATCACTGCGCTTACCTCCTCTTTTCCTCAGCTTAAGAATAACAAATTATTTTCTAAGCTCCAAAATGCGGAAGGGCCGGCTGCCTATTTCATGGTTGTTTTGCTGAGGGTATTGCCGTTTGTCCCATCAGGTGCAGTCACACTGGCAGCAGCATACAGCAGGATGAGGCTTCTGCCCTTTGGCATTGCCAGCACCATCGGAAAAATACCTGCTTTGTTAATTGAAGCCTTTGCGGTTTCACATGCACTAAAATTAAAAATGGAGCTGCAAATAGCCATTTTCCTTTTTACTGCTTTTTCCTTTTTGGTTTACTATTTATTAAAAAAATATAAATTAAGTTAAGGAGCTTATCTTCGGCAGATAACCTCCTTAACTTACAGTATTATTCAGATGGAGAAAGCTCGTTTTCTGTTACCCACATGTGGTTTTTTACTTCCTGACCGTCAGCTGTAGTAAAGTCAACTGTATAGACAGTTGTTTTCTGCACAGAATCGATTACAGCTGCTGCTCCGTCCATCCCCTCCATGTGACTTGGATTTAT
The DNA here is from genome assembly GCF_023516215.1 of Cytobacillus pseudoceanisediminis. Classification (NCBI taxonomy): domain Bacteria; kingdom Bacillati; phylum Bacillota; class Bacilli; order Caryophanales; family Bacillaceae; genus Cytobacillus; species Cytobacillus pseudoceanisediminis. The sequence continues at coordinate 1,803,313 of NZ_CP097349.1, forward strand.
TTTTACCTCGGCGCCTTCTTTAAATGGCTCTTCTCCTGCATCAGCAATCTCTTCATGAACTACCCATTTATGATTTTCAACTTTTTTACCGCCAGTGGTTGGTGTATAAGAGACCGTATATACAGTAGTATCATATGCGCCTGTAATTGTTGCTTCGGCTCCCTCCATCCCTTCCATATGTCCTTCTGTTATAAAGGCCTGGCTTCCAACTTCATATTTTGGATTTTCAGCTTCCTTTATTCCTTCAGGAACTTCCCCGGAGCCGGAATGGTCCATGCTTGAATGGTCTCCTGAGTGGCCGCTGCTTTCATTATTCGTTGTGCTTTCTTCAGTGCTGGTGCCTTCCTGACCGGCATTCCCATCATTTCCGCCGCAGGCAGTTAATGTTATCGCTGCAGTTAGAGAAACCAGCCAAATCGCAAATTTTTTACTTGTCAGCATATCTATTCCTCCTTTTCTTCATGAAGTTAGTATGGCAATAAATTGTGCAGAAATTATGGAACAGGCATACAAAAGGCTAATTTAATTTCCCTTCAATAATGGAAAATATGTACAATTATTCATAACCGGGGATTGTAACTAAAAAGCATTGAAACAGACACCCTGCTGGATGTCTGTTTTGTCACTAAATTAAGAAGCCATTTTACGGCATTCCTCCGCACACTTAAAGCAGGCTTCAGCACAGCGCTTGCAATGGCCGTGATCATGTTTTTTGCACTCATTTCCGCAAGCTTCACAAATTTCTGCGCATAGGATACAAATTTGCTTGGCAAATGGGCTGTTTGACTGCATCGTCTTAGCTGCAAAGGCACAGATATCAGCACACTCCCTATCCAGGCGGATACATTCCGCCATCATTTTAACATCCTCTTCTCCTAAGCATGCATCATAGCATACATTACAGGCTTTCATGCATTCTAAACAAGCCTGAATGCATTCTTCAAAGGATTGGCTATACATTCTATCATCCTTCCTTTTATCTCATTACAAAGATACTCTACCCGTGCCTTCTTTTAGTAAACTGCATATTTTCTGCATATATTGCAGGCTGCAAAAAAAGAGCAGAGAGTTATCTCTCTGCTCCTAAATCTTACTTCTGTATACCCGGCCCATTTCTTTCCTCTATAAATGGCACCTCTTTTTTTACATATGAGTAATCATTCCGGTTGACTGGAATAAATCCTTCCGGTTTATAAAAGCGCAGCAGGTCTTTGTAAACAATGTTGTCTGACATTTCAAGCTCTTTTTCGCCTGATCGGAAAACGGCTTACAGGCATTAGCTTCAGCTATTTCGCCGGTTTCAGTAAAATAACAGGTCTCTTCAATCTGTGTATATTCAGGGGAAATGAAGTTGCCGTTTCGGAACGGGACTACTTCACGGTGCTTATCTGATAATAGATCTGATCCCATCTCCAGGTGATTTTTTGTATCAATGCCCAGCAGGTGAAGTAATGTCGGGCGCACATCCACCTGTCCGCCAACATTATGGACAATGCCGCCATCCACTCCTGGTACATGGATGAATACTGGCACTCTTTGAAGCTTGGCATATTCAAATGGTGTAATCTCTTTTCCGATTACTTCCGCCATAGCTTCATTGTGGTTTTCGGAAATTCCGTAGTGATCGCCATACAGAACAACGACTGTATGATCATACAGCCCGGACTCCTTTAAATCATCAAAGAACTGCTGGAGTGCCTGGTCCATATAATTCGCCGACTGAAAATAGTGGTTCACCACATCATTATCCGTTTCGCCAGAAGGGAAATCAGTATCCCACTCATCCATTTTAAAGGGGAAGTGATTAGAAAGAGTGATGAATTTTGTATAAAACGGCTGAGGAAGACTGGTCAGCATAGGCATGGATTCCTTGAAAAACGGCTTATCCTTCAACCCGTAGTTCTTAGTATTTTCATCGCTCATATTGTAATACTCAGCATCAAAAAACTTGTCATAGCCCATGGTTTTATACATTTCGTTACGGTTCCAGAATGTCTTGTAGTTTCCATGGAAAGCTGCTGAAGTATAGCCTTGAGACTTTAAAATAGCAGGTGTGCCATGGAAGGTATTTTGCGCTTTTGTTACATATACCGCTCCCTGTGACATTGGATATAGCGATGTATCCATGATAAACTCTGCGTCAGAAGTCTTTCCCTGCCCGGTTTGATTCACAATATTATCAAAATAAAATGTCTTGCCGCTGTGTGCAAGTGAGTTCAGGAATGGAGTAACTTCTTTTCCATTCAGCTTGTAGTCAATAATAAATGTCTGAAGAGATTCCATAGATACGTAAATAACGTTCATGCCCTTAGCTTTTCCGAAGTATTCAGGGTTCGGAGGTGCATACTTGGCTTTCACATAGTTCTCCACTTCAGTCACATCATTATTATCCGCAAGAGCCCTTTGACTGGCAGACTTCGCATTTTGCACAATATCATATACGGTGAAATTGTATGCTCCAAGGTATTTCACCAAATAATTGCGGTCGAAGGAACGTGTAAGCAAATCAGGCCGGTCATTCTCTGCAACCTCAAGATTGATGAAGAATACAATGATGCCTGCAGCGATTACAGCCAATGCGGGCTTTCGGCTCATTTTCTTTCCTGGTTTGTACCATTTCCTGACTGCCAGGAAAAGAAGCAGAAGCGTATCTGTAAAATAAAAAATATCCCAAGGAGACATTAAAGACAGAGCACTATCTCCCAGCTGCCCCCCATTAACTTTTGCCTGCATTAGTACGGGAACAGTAATAAAGTCGTTGAAGAATCTATAATAAACGACATTTGCATAAAGCAGGAAAGATAAAAATAAATTCAAGCCAATAAGCATGCCTGATTGCCATTTTCCTTTGAAAAACAAAGCAAATCCAAGGAATACCAATGTAGAACTTAATGGATTCAAAAACAGCAGAAATCGCTGTATGTCATTATTGATCCCTAAATTAAATTCGACGCGGTAGGCTATATATGTTTTTAGCCAAAAAAGGATAACAGTCAGAAAGAACACAGCAAGGCTGTTTTTCGCCAATTTCCTTGGCGATTTTAATAACTTTCCCATAAGTGTGGTTTCACCTCTTAAATTGTAAACATGCGAAAAACTTAGCAGCGGCTAAGTTTTTATACGTAAAAAATATGTAAAGCCAGCATTAATAAATGATGAAGGAATGTAAAATAATATAGCACAGTTTGAGATGAAAGAAAACTGATATCAACTTAATATCTTTCGCCTTTTTCCTGCAAAATCCAACAACTTTTCATAATAATTTTCTGTTAACCCATGCAATCTGATGATAAAATGAATTTTCCCTTCATAATTTCTGTGCTGCAGGAGTATTGATCTTAAAAAGGGCAAGCTAAAAATTAAACATAGATGATTGGAGAGTCTTCATGAAAGAACGTTTCTTATTTTTTATTATTGGGATGCTTATCCTGACAATGGGTGTAGCCCTAATTATCAGGTCAAACCTTGGAGCTTCTGCATGGGATGCCCTGGCTGTTGGTGAATCTCAAATGTTTCACTTAACAGTTGGCACCTTTGTTTTTATAAATGGAGTCATTCTCATTTTTATAAACGCTTTTTAATGAAAAAAGCCTGAAGTCCTTGCAGCCATTTCCATTTTGATTATTGGCGCACTAATTGACTTTTGGCTTCTCGTTATTTTTGGTGACCTTACCCCGCAAACATTGGCAGGTCAATCATTCATTTTGCTTTTTGGGATCCTTTCGATGGGTATGGGAGTGGCCATCTATCTGCAGGCCAAATTCCCCGCTAGTCCGATGGATACATTGATGGTGGCCATTCACACTAGATTTGGATTGAATTTAAGAAACTCAAGGATTATCAGCGAAAGCTTTGCCCTGCTCCTTGCATTCTTATTCAAAGGTGCAATCGGTGTAGGCACGATTGTGGTCACATTAACACTTGGTCTGGTTGTACAATTCTTTTACCCGGTTTTCGAAAGAACGCTTGAAAGAATGCAGGCGCCCAAAGGCCCGCTTATCACCAAATGATTACCCTCATCCTGCTCTTCCTGGGCAGGATGTTTTAACTTCTTAACAAAATAGAATCCTTCCATTCATCAGGCAGCAGGGTCTGATACTTTGCCTGTAAATACCTGTCATCCATTAAGACAATCATCCCTGTATCGTTTTCAGAACGAATAAGCCTGCCCCCTGCCTGAAGAACTTTGTTCATTCCAGGATAAGTATAGGCATAATCATAGCCGTTTTTCCCTTGCTGCTGGAAATAAGCTTTCATCATATCACGTTCAAACCCGATCTGGGGAAGACCCACACCAACCACAAATACACCATTCAGCCTATCTCCCTGCAAATCAATTCCTTCTGAAAAAATCCCGCCCATGACGGCGAACCCCAACAGAGTACCAGAAGCATTTGGCTGAAATGCATCCAGAAACTCCTCCCTTTCTCTTTCATCCATTCCTGTCTTTTGAATAATTGCATGTACTGGCATTTCCTCATTGAGGAACCTTCCATAAACAATTTCCATATATTGATAGGATGGAAAGAAGATTAAGTAATTCCCCTTCTGTCCCTTTAGCATGCTCTTGATTGTTCTGACAATCGGTTCGATAGATCCTTCCCGGTCACGATATCTGGTGGAAAGCGGCTGTATGTAGACCTTAGCCTGATCTTTGGAGAAAGGGGAAGGAACGGATACAATGAAATCTTCCTCTTGAAAGCAAAGCATGTCCAGATAATAGTTAAGAGGCATTAAGGTAGCGGAAAAAAAGATAGCCGATTTATATCCTTTTCTGGCCTTGTGCAGAAGACTCGAAGGATCCAGGCAAAATAACTTGATGATCAGGTCATTCCTCTCCTTTTGAATATACGTTACAAACCTGTCATCATACAGTTTTCCTATTCTGATGAAATTCTGGGCAGCAAAGAATACTTCCAGCAATTCTTCTTCCGTATTGTTTCTGTTTTGCCCCAGGTAGTTTTCGGAGTATTGAACAAATTCTTCAAGAATCTCAAAAAGTTCTTCTGGGGGATTTTTTTCTGCGATTTCCTGATTTTCACCACATTTCTTTTTTAATGCAATAAAAATTCCATTAACCTGTTTTGCGCTTTTTTGAATCCCTTCATCCTTCCCCTTAAAGCTTCTGCTCAACTGAAGAAAGGCTGATTTCTCCAGGGAACTTGAATACATTTCCCTTCCGCGGTCCACCAGGTTATGAGCTTCATCGATCAATAGAGCCGTTTTCTTTTTCTCCTCTTCCAGTAATCGCTTAAGTGAGACCCTCGGATCGAAAATATAGTTATAATCACCAATAATGGCGTCAGCGGCATATGCGGCATCCAATGAAAATTCAAAAGGGCAGACTTTATGCTTCTTAGCATATTGTTCAATTGCCGTTCTGCTTATCATGTTCTCATTCTTCAGGAGGTCAAGTACGGCCTGGTTGATCCGGTCGTAATATCCATTGGCAAACTCACAGTTGTCTTTTTGGCAATTGGTTTCTTCCTTAAAGCAAATTTTGTCTTTAGCTGTGATTGTGACCGATTTAAGATTCAATCCATCATCCCCCATCATGGCTATGGCCCCTTCAGCAGCCTGACGGGTAATGGTTTTGGCTGTGGCATAAATGATCCTCTGAATATGGCCTTCCCCAATGGCTTTTAATGCTGGAAAAAGAGTGGAAATTGTTTTGCCGATGCCTGTAGGTGCGTTGGCAAATAAGTTTTTCCCCTCTGCAATGGTTTTGTATACTGCCCCGGCAAATCTTCTCTGGCCATTTCGGTAGGCAGGAAAAGGAAAAGCCAATTCTTGTATGCTCTTTGTTAATGCCTGTTGATGCTGAATCTTCCAGTCGGCGTATGGAAAATAGGATTCCAGAAGGTAAAGTATAAATTCTTCAAGTTCACGTAAAGAATAGCTTTGCTGAAATCTTTTCACTTCATCTGTTTTAGATTGTACATAGGTTAATTGAACTGTCATGTCTGGAAGATTATGATCTTTTGCATACATGAAAGCATAGCATTTAGCCTGAGCCCAATGGACTGGATATGCAAATTCATCTATTTCAGATAGCGGGAGGGAAACAGACTTAATTTCATCGATAATGTGTTCTTCATTTCTGATGAAAAGCCCGTCACACCTGCCCTCAAGCTGAAAGTCTAGGTGATTGAAGGTTAAGACTGTGTGCAGATACACTTCTTTTTGGTCTTCTTCCCCATAAAGTTTTTGGATTCTTTGATGAATCCTTGTTCCTTCTGAAAGCGGCACTGCAGAACGGAAGCCTGTTTCAATGCTGCCGCTTTTATAAACATATTCAACTAACGATCTAACCGATATTTTTATCTTATTATCCATTGAAACGGCTCCTTAGTTTATTATTTCTCTATTATAGCACATACGTTCTATTGATAAGAAAGATTTGCATAATAAGGAAATGACCCTTTACAATTTAAGGAGATAAAAAATGGGAGGAGAGTGAGCGGATCTGTTCGTTGTTTGGGCAGGCCATAAAAATTGAAAAAAATTATTTTTGGACAATTACCGGAGGATCTTTTATTTTATTGGGATTCCTCACCTATTTTGCTTCAATGGATCTGATATCAAATAAAGTAATGACAGAAGTTGCCGGCAGCATCACTAATGATGATCTGGAGATGCTTGCCGCTGATCCAAATGTAGAGGCCCTGCTCGGAAGCAGCCCGGAGGATTTAACAGCAGTAAATCTTGAAAAGACATCGTTGCCGATCAAGACAAAAGAAGAGGCTGTGAAGAAGATTTCAGAAAGCTTTTCGTTGAAGGAAATCCAGCAGAGTGTCTCAAAAGTAAAAGGCGGACTGACCGCTGAAGAGCAGAATGAATTATACAGCCTTTTAACAGAAAGGTTATCAGAGGAAGAATTAACTGCCCTGAAAATCATTGCTGTACAGGAAACAAATAAGAATCAATAGATAATTCTAAAGAACTGTTTTTTATCTTATTCGGAAGATTCGGGATATTAGACCAAGCAAGATTCCGCCCTTTTCATACCTTAGTATGGAAGGGAGGGATCTATAATGTATCAATTGGCATTATTATATCTTGCTTGTATGCTTGCAGGCTACGGATTGACAATGGTACCTGTTTCTGCAGTTATTACTTCAGGCATTGCCAGCTTTTTCACCATTGTCGGCAGTCTGGCTATGATCATCTTTGGTCTTGCCATTCTTTATCTTGGAGTGAAAGCTTTGTTAGGGAAATAGAGTGCACATTGGAAATCACCAGCCCTGAGCGGCTGGTGTTTTTCGCTTTATCTCCTTTTAACTAAAACCCGTCATTCGTTTGACAGCAGCTGTGCTGTGGCAAGTTCGATCCCATTTTTATAAAACTTCTCAGCAATTACATGTCTTAACCGGCTTTCAAATTTCTGTTTGGCTTCAAAGTTTGCAACAGGGACTTCTATTAGAAAGTCCATGGCCTTATTGCGGAAATCCACAAAACGGATATCAGGTGCAGGTGCCGTTAAAACCCCTTCTGTTTTAGGCATTACAACCTCGACTGCTTCTCTAAGAAGCTTTTCAACTTTATCTGTATCAGTACCGTACGCTACGCTGATTAGGACCTGGGCAAGCATTTCTGAGCCTGTCCGGTTCTTGATGATTTGTTCGATGAAGTATTGGTTTGGGACGATGAGGGTTCCCTCTTTAGCAGTGCGGACGATAGTGGATCTGAGACGGATGCTTTCTATTTTACCGATCTTATTATTGATCTCGATTACTTCCCCAATTTCAATAGGCCGTTCGAAGAGGATGATGATGCCTGAAATAAAGTTACCGGCAATATTGCGCATGCCGAATCCTATACCAATGCCGAGAACACCCAGCATGGCAGCAGCCGCTGTTAAATCAAGCCCAACCGTTGTCAGGCTGATGGCGAGCGCTGCAATCATGACGGTATAATAGATCATTCTGTTGAATGAATAGCCGAGCCCCCGATCAACTCCATAGAATTCATAAACAGATGTTAATACATATTTAGTGAATACTTTTACGATCCGATTTGCAAGCGAGACTGTCAAAAACGCTACAATTATTAAATATAGCGTCACATCTACCTCCCCAGCTGTGAACAAGGTATAAAAAAGCCATTTCTCCCTCGAAAAATAAAACAAGAATAGAATGATAATTCCATAAAAAGCTGCCCAGTTCACGAGTGAAGAAATTCCCTGCATGATCCGGTCGTTTTGTGCTGACTTGCCCTTTCTCTTTTTCACGAGTAAGTTAACGGTCCATTTGGCAGCCAATATTACTCCTGCAAACAATAAAAACAGCATTGCTTCCTTAATGGTTACATTTTTTATAAACAGCATAATTAGACTCCCTCACCTGTTGCGTTTTTAATGTTTTACCTATTCCTCTTACATCGATTCTTAAACGGCTGTGTTTAACAATGTTTGAAAAAAGGAAAGGTGAATAGTAAATACATATATTAAGGTTGGGGTATATGAATGTGGATCAATAAACCATTTTTTAAATATGCAGCAGGTACTATTTTCGTATTAATCATCATTTTCCTGCTTGGGAAGATTGATTACTTCCTATGGCCAATTCGGGCTTTAGTTGCCACTATTTTCTTTCCGGTAGTGATCTCCGGTATTCTTTACTATATATTGAGGCCCCTGGTAAGATTGGTTTCCAGGTCTTTACCCAAAACAGCCAGTATTATCGTCATTTTTGCCGTTGTGCTGGGTGCAGGGTATTTAGGATTTAACGCAATCGGCAATTTGATTGGCAGCCAGGTTACTGAACTAAGCGAAAACCTGCCGGCAAAGATGGAGGATTTATCGGATGAAACGGAGAAAGTGGTTGAAAAAAACAATATGGGCATGTTTTCTTATGACCAAGTCAAAAACAAAGCCTTGAACTTTTTAGAAACCATCCTATCAGGCGCTGGCGAGAACGTGATGAAAGTCTTCTCCACCATTACAAGCATTGTGACTGTCATGGTTGTGGTGCCGTTTATCCTTTTCTACTTCCTTAAGGATGACCATAAGCTTCGGCCTTTTCTGTTAAAATATCTTCCTGATAAACACGAGGAAGAAGGAAATAAAATTCTCGGAGATATTGATAAGACCTTATTTTCCTATGTTACCGGCCAGTTTATAGTGGCAGTCGTAGATGGTGTGTTAATGTATTTCGGATATAAGATTATAGGTTTGGAATATGCATTAATTTTAGCATTCTTTGCAATGTTCCTTACTGTCGTGCCCTTTCTTGGCCCGGTACTTGGCATCATACCCGCCATTTTCATCGGATTACTGCAAGGCACCGGAATGGTATTAAAAATAGTACTGGTATTGATCGCTGTTCAGCTGCTTGAAAGTAATCTCGTTTCCCCCATGTGATGGGCAAAAGGCTTAATCTCCATCCCCTTACAGTTATTATTATCCTAATGGCTGCAGGATCAATTTATGGTTTTATCGGAATCCTCATTGCCATTCCGTTCTATTCCGTCGTTAAGGTACTTGTAAAAGACTTTAGAAGGTTTTACCGTTTAAGAACGAGGAAAAGCTTGCTTTCAGAAGAAATATAAAGTTACAGACTGCCGTTCTGGCAGTTTTTTTTATTTATAGGGCATGCTTATCCCAAGAAATAACAGTATAATAAGAATTGCGCGTGAATAATTTGAGAGGAGATTTTCTAAATGTCATACCCAAATACAAAAGAAACCATTAACTTGCTAAAAGAAATCGTTTCTATTCCAAGTCCATCCGGAAATACCAATGAAGTGATTACATATGTGGAAAAGTTTTTGAAAGAGCTTACTGTTGAAACAAAACGCAACCGCAAGGGAGGGCTAATTGCTTCCCTTCCCGGTAAAGACCAAAATCGTCACCGGATGCTGACTGCCCATGTTGATACTCTGGGAGCGATTGTGAAAGAAATTAAGCCAAGCGGACGCCTGAAGATTGACCTGATCGGCGGATTCAAATATAACTCGATAGAAGGCGAATATTGTGAAATCGAGACATCATCAGGCAATAAATTCACCGGTACCATTCTGATGCATCAGACTTCAGTTCATGTATACAAAGATGCCGGGAAAGCTGAAAGAAACCAGGAGAACATGGAAGTCCGAATTGATGAAAAAGTACATAATGCTGAGGATGTCCGTGCACTGGGTATTGAAGTTGGGGACTTTGTTTCCTTTGATCCGCGTGTGCAGACGACACCGGCAGGATTCATTAAATCACGCCATCTTGACGACAAGGCAAGTGTCGCCATCCTTCTTCAGCTGATTAAACAGCTGAAGTCCGAGAACATTGAACTGCCGTACACAACCCATTTTCTTATCTCAAATAATGAAGAAATCGGCTATGGCGGCAATTCCAATATCACACCGGAGACAGTAGAATATCTGGCTGTGGATATGGGTGCTATGGGAGACGGGCAATCTACTGATGAGTATACCGTTTCCATCTGTGTGAAGGATGCAAGCGGCCCTTATCACTACGAACTAAGAAAGCGTCTGGTTCAGCTTGCAAAGGATAATGGAATTGGGTACAAGCTTGATATCTATCCTTTTTACGGATCTGATGCTTCGGCAGCCATACGTGCCGGACACGACATTGTCCACGGCTTAATCGGACCGGGGATTGATTCTTCCCATGCATTCGAGCGTACACATGAGGATTCAATTGAAAATACAGCTAAGCTGCTGTATCACTATGTACAGTCGGAAATGGTCCTATAACAAAAATAAGAAACTGCACATCTTGAGTGCAGTTTCTTTTATTATCATTCCGTTTCAGGCGGTCTCTTCCCTCTTTGCAGTTCCCAAATGGTAAGTCCAAAATCCATTTGGAGATGAGGATAGTCCTTAAATTGCGTCCAATCCCCGCCCCATTCAAAACCAAGCTCTTTTGCGATTTCGACGACCTCATCCCAATCTGCTTTACTGTTGCCGTTGCTGTCATAATTCATATCCCAGATAACCTGGCCGTCTACAGACATAAGGGCAAAGTCAATCGCCAGTCCGAAATTATGGTAGGACTCTCCCCTTTTGCATGAGTAACAATACTCCCCTCAGCCGTGCGGCCTTTTTCATATAAAGCATCCTGTTCTTCTATGCTTCTGAAATCCTGGGTGATGACTACGTTAATGCCTTTGTCGGCAGCCTGGGAGATCAGCTGATCCTTTTTTCAGCAACTGCAGGGTGAAGAGCAGTTGGGAGAGAAGTGTCCTCTAAATTAGGAGGGCCTATATAATATCTGCTATATTCATAAACTATTAAGCCAATGGCAGATAGTATGAGCAGAAAAACAACTAGTTTCAAAAGTGATTTTACTGGCAAGATTTTAAGTTCCTTTCTTAGCGGTATTCCCTATATGTATATTAAATCATAAAAAGCCTCGGATTTCCCGTATCCGAGGCTTATATGACGATCTACACAACACACCTGTTAAATTAGAAAGGATAATATTATCTTATAACTTCAAATTTCACTTGAAAAGCTTTATGGTCAATTATCTTAAAACACTTTACACTTGTCTTCCTATTTGCGAATGAAATAATAAAATAGGCTGCAGCAGGGTCATGAAAGTTCCTGATGTCATCTCTTGAAGGCAATGGGGCTGCGGAGGGATGTGAATGGTACATGCCTGTCATTGTTTGAGAGAGCTTTTTCATCCCAGATAGGGCAGCTGAGACCTGTTTCATATCCATTGCAAAAGAAGTCGGACTTTTTCCGTGCTCCTAATTTTCCACATCATTTCGTTTCGGCCATGTTGACCGGAAAGAAGCCCGCATGCTTCATAAGGAAGATCTTCTCTGCAATGATTAATTATTTCATTCAAAACCGAACGATTTATATAAACAACATTTTTGTTGTAAAAGTCAAATTTTTGGTTAACGGCCGCAGCAGCTCCTGCGTCTGGGTTGAGTGGCACTCGCAGTTCCCGAAACATAGATTTTTTCTTGCCATTGCTCGATGTTTGTTTTAATTCTTGATTTTTCCCTTTTAAAAGCCCTGATGCTTTCTTGGCTTTATTACCAGCTGGGAATTTTCTTGCTTTTTTAAAACTCTCATAAAATTTTTTCGGTGTTTCCACTTCAACCACTCCCGTTAGTTTTTTATTTTTAATATTTAAAAGGATTAAAAACGCTGCTCTGCGATCGAGCCTGAGGGTAGAATTTCTGGATTAAATCCAGTTTGTTCTGAGCTCGCTGCTGACTTGGATTCAATTGTCTTGGCTGATTATTCATATTCCTTGGCATTCCATTTACATTAGGGGTCCTGGACCTCCTAACGGAGCTTTGTTTTTGTTCAAATTGTCTCATTTCTGTTCTTTGGCTGCGTTGAGGAATTGCATTTTGCTGCTTCATCTTTTTCGATAATTTTTCCTTCTTCTGCATATTCTGCGGAGGTAATGAAGGTTGGTTATTCATATTTTCATATTCTTTTAACTGCTGGGATTTTGCATCCAGCTCTTCTTTCAAACGATCCAATTCTGATATCTTTTTTTCAAGACTAATATTTTTCTGCTTATATTCCTGAATCTCTTCTTTGAGCTGCTGGATTTCATATAGATACTCATCTTCACTGCCAGCTATGGCCTGCAGATTTTCCTTTAGGTCAACCATTTCCTGCAGATAAAGTTCCTCATTTTTTTCATACTGGTCAAATTGCTTACTAAGCTTCTCCAGAACTTCTTCATATGAACTAACCGTAGCTTTCAACTCATTGATGGTACTTTGTAATTCTGCTGTTTTTTCCAAATACTGAGTTTGTTTATCTCCATTAAGCCAATTCCAAGCCAACTCTAACCAACTCCCTCTCTTTATGTTATTCATGTCCATTTCATGATGAATAGGCATAATAATCTCTTTTATTGCCCAATTTTCATGGATTATCTGGTAATCGGTGCCCAACTTCTGTATCATCAAATAATCCTTTTTCTTTAACTCGGATAATTCGTTAATCTTTCTTTCGATCAGTTTAATGCTCTGCTTTTTATCTGCCCCTTTTTGAGTTACAGGGTATGAAGCCCCTGGTTCTAAGCTTCTTGCTTCATGCTTTAACTGGTGACGCACTTTTTTATTTCCGTTTCCATTTTTTCGCTGTAGTGCGTTCTTGTAAAACTGTGTTCTCTTTTCGTGAATAGCAGCCAAATGTTTATAATCGGATATTTCTTTTTTCATTTGTTTTTTTTGTAATACAAATTCTTTGATCATTAATTCTTTTTTCTTTTTATCTTTTCTCCATTTTCCCTCCTCGAGGCGAAGATGCTTTAAATAATGCCTGATTTCACCAATGATCATTTCTGTTTGGAGGAGAGCATCCTGCGGGTTATTAGATTTCTCCTTATGGACTGAAAAGCTGAGAGTCTTTTGATTTGTTATCTTATTAAAGGAAATCTTATTATCCTGGTCGTTTTGTAAACTTTTTCTGTTTGGCTGTATATCATGTTTGGAGGAAAAAGTCTGCCTTGAAGATTTTTCATCTCACACGAGTATAGTTGCCAAGTGCCGTTCCTCACTAATACCATTTTGGCCCTTTTCAACATTTCACTCTCCTCCCTCTGCACAGATTCTTGATATATCTATATGTATTTATTTTTGTCACGTTACAAGCTTAAAGAACATTAAGTTATTACTACTGATGACAATGTTAATTCCGAGGTGTTAAGCATGGAAAAGATTTATCTTCTTGATGAGTTTTTAACTGTTCCCTATTTGAAGGAACTCGTGAAAAGCAATGGTTTGAAAATGGTAAATCCCCCGCCGCAAGAGCTTGAAGAGACCCTGAGATATTATAAACAGCGACTAAGAAGCTCATTAGACGAGCCATTTATCATGAATGATCACCAAAAAGCTAAAGTGAGAATCCCGCTAAACCAAGACGAGTACTATTGCATGGAATGGAACATGACGAAGCTGAAGTACCTTATAAACCGAGCACAAATAAAAAAAGTGGAAGTCACAGAAAAGATCATTGCTTCTTCTCTCCCGGCTCATTGCGAAGGTGATAAAGATGGTAATTGGACACTGCTATCCTTCCCTCCAATCACAAGCAAATATATCCTTGCCGAAGGAAATAAGGAAAACATAAGCACCGATCAAAAAATATGGGATGCCTATCTAATCCAGCCTCAAATACACCTCCAGGCAGTGACCCGTTCTATTTATAGGTATTTATTTGCTATCCATTTTAATTATTCCCTTATATGCAGTTATATCGCCGGGCAGCTTACCCTTAAGGAAGTGGAAGCGAGGGTTCTTCCAGTAATATAACAATAAAGGAGTGAAATAAATTTGCTTGCTTCCATCATCTTTCCTGTAAAAAACGAAGGAATAAACGTAAAGAACACACTTGAATCTTTTTTCTCCGTAGAGATTGGCTCTCCATATGAAATCATTGTTGTAAATGATCAGTCTGATGATCATTGCTGTGATTTTCTTCGGGATCAGTTTCTGAATAAAAATATCACAGTAGTGAATACATCCGGTGTCGGGGCAGCAAATGCAAGAAATGCAGGGGCAGAAAAAGCAAATGGGAGCATTCTTGTGTTTTGTGATGCCCATCTGGAATTTGAAGATTCGTGGCTAGACAGACTGCTTGAACCAATTCTTGAGGGGACCTGCGATTCCATTACCCCTGCCATTGGCGCTATAGGTAATCCCAATTTTATCGGGTATGGCCAAACACTATGGGTAAATGAAAGATCAAATAAGTTCAGGACCCACTGGAACACAAAAAGAGATTATCTATTTGAAACCGCCGTTCTGCCAGGCGGATGCTTTGCGATCAGACGGGATGTATTTGAAGATGTGGGAGGATTTGAAACAGGGTTTCCGACTTGGGGACATGAAGATGTGGAACTTTCTATTAAGCTCTGGTTATTCGGCTACAATTGTTATGTACAGCCAAAGACGAAAGTACTGCATTTATTCCGGAAAGTACAGCCCTACAAAATTGAACTGGAAGATTACTACTATAACCTATTAAGACTTGCCTATCTGCATTTTAACCCCAGCCGCATTCAAAAGATCCGTAAAATGATGATAAAGCATACTAAATCAAAAGATGTTGAAAAAAGAGTGATTCAGAATGGGGCAATGGAGAAGAAACAGGTTTATTTGAAGAAAAGGAAATTTGATGATGATTGGTATTTTCGGAGGTTTGGGGTTGAGTTTTGATAGCATTTATAAAAATTAAAGCAAACAAGGAACCAGCCTTCAGCATCAATTAACAGACTCCGAGGATGATTCCTCAAATGAACTCTAAATGTTAAACGTTATTGCTAAACCCCTTCCTTAATATATCCGCTACTTCAGGCCTTGTAATTTCAGGTGGAAGCTGCTCTCCATTTCTTAGCATCTCCCTAACTTTGGTGCCGCTTAGAAAGAAGCGGTCCTCTTCTAAGTGGGGACACGTCTTAGCGGACGCCATATTCATGCATTTTTTACAGTAAAAACTATGTTCAAAAAATAACAGTTTAATTCCAATTTTTTCGGGGTCAAAATTGGAAAATATTTTTTGAGCATCATAAGTTCCATAATAATTTCCGACACCTGCATGATCTCTGCCGACAATGAAGTGTGTGCACCCATAATTTTTACGGATAATAGCGTGATGCACAGCTTCTCTCGGACCTGCATAGCGCATAGCACCTGGAAATACTGCCAGCTTAACTCGATCCATTGGATAATATTTATCAAGCAATACACTATAGCTTTCCATTCTGATATCTGCTGGTATATCATCCTTTTTTGTTTCTCCGACAAGGGGATGAAGTAAAAGACCATCTACCATCTCCAATGCACATTTTTGCAGGTATTCATGGGCCCGATGTACTGGATTACGTGTCTGGAAGCCAACGATAGTACTCCACTTCAAGTCATTGAACATTTTTCTTGTTTCAGCTGGTTCTTTTAGATAGTCTTCAAAAGGGGCATGTGAAGGCTGATTAATTGCATAAACCGGACCTGCAACATAAATATCCCCCTGGGTATTTAACTTCTTCACACCAGGATGATTATGATCGTTTGTGCCGTAAACCATCAATGCCTCATATTCTTTGTTGTAACTATATATTTCCTCTATTTTAATTACTCCGTAGGTAATATCATCTTTCCCTCTTAGGAGGACTTCATCTCCTATTTCAAGTTGTTCAGCCTCCTCTTTATCAACGGGAAGAGTGATGGGGATTGTCCAAGGAAGACCGCTTGGGAGATGCATGTTTTCCAAAACACTAAGGTATTCCTTTTGATTCATAAACCCGCGAAGCGGACTGTAACCGCCATTCGTAATCAGTTCAACATCAGATATTGTCCACTTCGAAATTGAAATATAAGGCATGGAATCTTGTTTTGATAAATATTTTTTCTCTCTCCTTCAGATAACTTGCCATTTACTAAATTTCCACCGTGGGGGTCAATAATTGAATTCATTTTTTCCCTCCTTAGCCATTTACAGTAATCTTTTCAGATAATCATAAAGAATTTCTGTACACTCTTTTATCGAATAGTTAGAAGTCTCTAAGATGATTTCTGGATTCTCAGGCACTTCATAAGGCGAAGAAATCCCCGTAAATTCTTTGATTTCACCATTTTTTGCCCTTTGGTACAAGCCCTTTGGATCTCTTTTTTCGCACTCTTCCAAAGAGCAATTGACATACACTTCAATAAACTCGTCCTTTTCAACCATATCTCTGACCAGTTTACGCTCTGAAGCGAATGGTGATATAAAGGTAACCAGAACCACAATTCCGCTATCTACAAATAATTTTGCTACCTCTCCGATTCTGCGAATATTTTCTTTTCGATCTTCCTGACTGAATCCTAAATCGTTATTCAGTCCCTGCCGAATATTATCTCCATCTAAAATAAAGGTGGAGATACCTTTTGAATGAAGAATGTCTTCCAGTTCATTTGCGATGGTTGTTTTACCTGATCCTGATAAACCAGTAAACCAAATAATCTTACTATTATGTCCATGAAGAGCTCTTCTTTTTTCTTTTGTTACTTTAAATATAGGAGAATATAAATTCTTGTCTTTTTCCATGCCTTCCCTCCTTTTTGTATGACAGAACCTGTATCAGCTCTTATTCTTTTTAATTGTATAAATAATGGCTATTATCCAAAGCATAAAAAGACAGGGATATATAAAGTAAGATAATGTAATCCCTATGCCAGATAAATTAATAATGGTATGCAAATTGGTTATAATGATCACTCCACCTACTGCGACTCCAAGGAGGTAGGAAGGAAGGATCCTTACGAGCCATGCTGCAATAGGAGCAGCAAACAATCCACCTAGCATTAACGCAAGAACCCAAAACCAATCAAATTCCTTCCAGCCTAAAGAGATAAGAAACCCTGCCGTTGCTGATAATGCTATTACAAATTCACTCGTATCAACAGTTCCAATCACTTTTCTGGGAGCAGTGTCTTTTTGGGCCAGAAGAACAGGTGTTGTAATGGGCCCCCATCCGCCTCCACCGGTAGCGTCAGCGAACCCGCCTAATAGACCAAGGATTGCAGCTTTCCTGTTAGATAACTGGATTCCCTTATTCTCATTTGGAATACTATTAAGAAACAAAAAGCGGAATAAGATATAAACTCCCAATAACAACAAAAAAACAGATATAAAAGGCCTGACAGCTTCTCCTGGCATGCTGCTTAAAAAGCATGCTCCAATAAATGCCCCTACACCACCGGGTAGAATTAATTTCATTACTGTCCCTCTATCTACATTTCCAAACTTAAAATGAAAAAAACCTGAAGCAGCAGTCGTAACCACTTCCGAAATGTGAATACTGGCAGATGCAACCGCAGGAGCCATACCTAGCATTAAAAACAAAGAGGAGGATGTAACTCCGTAAGCCATCCCTAGTGATCCGTCAATTAATTGGGCAATGAATCCAACAATTGTAACAGTAAGTAATTTTCTCAATTCTTCTGCTCCAATCTGTTTTTTTATACACGAGGGTATACCTTTATTAGATTCAAAACTCTTGTATCATGAAACGGCTAATGCACCAAGGTAAAAGAAAAAAACTGGAAAGCTATATCTTCCCAGAATTTGTTTTACATCTTAATAATGTTCTTAAAATTACTTGCAAACGGCTTAACTTTAGGATACCTTTCTAATTCTTCAAGATTTTTTATAATTTGTTCTTTATTTACTGAACTAGTATTTAGTAAGTTTGTTAATGGTTCTTCTTTCCATAGTTTAACAGATATTCTTTGGAGTATTTGCTCTAATAACTTCGGAATTCCTTTATAAATATTTGAATATCCACTTAAAAAGTTCAAGTATGAATCATAAATTAAGTGTACATTAGGAACGGATATACCCAAGAAATGCAATATAAAAATCCTTAATTGTACCTCAGGATATTTATTAAACACTCGGACAAAATTTTTAATAGCATCTTGAGGATTTGTCTTTGAAATAGGGTGTTCTTGATGATAGGCTGCTAACCCATTATGATTAAAAAATCTATACCCCTTTTTATATAAACGATATCCAAGTTCATGATCATCCCAGCCGTATCCTGGGTACTCTTCAAATAGGCCTACTTCCTTAATGGCCTTTGCCTCAACAGAAACATTCCCAGTGCAAAATAAGAGCCATGGAAAGTGAAACCCATTCAGATTATTCCCAAAACGATTAAAAAGCGTTTCTTTGTAAACCTTTACGAATGGTTTATCAAATGAATAATTTTGATATGATTGATTACTAACCTCTTTTTCAGTTAATAGTTTAACAGTCTTACCACTTTTTATCTCATTCAAAGTACTAGGAGTAAAAGTCGGATAGTTTTTCAACAGCTTCATTATTTGAGTCTTTTGTTCCATGTTGTATCTTGGATGATATATTGTATATAATCCTTTAAGTACCAAGCTTCCACAAATGACTATTTTTTTGTTCTCCTTATGTCCTTGGTAATGCAGAGAAACAAAGTCAGGCTTAACAATTATCTCTGCATCCAAAAATACAATAACTCGGCCTCCAGCATTCTGAATCCCAAGGTTTCTCATACTAGCCCTTCCAATATTTTGGTTGGATCTTATATATTTTAAATCAAATGAAAAATTGTGTTCATTGATTATAGAAGCAGTTTTGTCAATTGATCCATCATCGACAATAATTACTTCATACTTTTTCTTATCAAAATGCTGGCATTCTAAGGAATGAAGTGTTAACAATAATTCTTGATATTTATTAAAGGTCGGCAATATTATACTGACTTCGTAGTCAGATTTCTTCCCATTTTTATAGGCAGACCCGCTTAAAAAGTCATAACCCCACACAATATTTTGATTTACATTCATATCTTCCCTCATTAACCGAATTTCTGATTGGTTTGGGGGTACTTTCCAAAGTTTTATTGATTGGATTTTTCCATAGAAACACCCATCTTTAATGTTGCCGCCAAAAACCAAAGATGGACAAATGTGAGTATATCTGCTTTTTGTCCCCACAGCTACTTCCTTTTCATTAATATACACTGTTGGTGTCTTATCTATATAAATAAGGACTACTTTAATCCACTCATTCTGATTTATAGGCAAACTTATAACTGTTTCAACATTATTTTGATATTTTTCAACCACACATAACCTATTACTTTGGAATAATATACCTGCTACAGCAAAATTTCCTTCAATATTATTTACCTCTGGTGAAATAAGATATGATGCATTTTCATTATTTGACCTTCTTTGTGGTAAAATCACACATTCATATTTAAAATTATCAATTATTTGCCGAGGGTTAAATTGTGCAGCAATATATTCATTCCCTCTAAAAGTAAATGGAGAGTTAAACATGTTTCTCTCCTCTCTGTTCTGAAAAAATTTATTATATTTGACTCTATAATTCTCTCTAAGTTCATAGAATTCTTTCATTTGATCTATATTATGACGAATTGATCCCATTAAATCATGGACCCGGTAGTTAGTTAAAGTACAATGGAAATAATGAAGAGGAAAATGGGCCGAAGTTCTTATCCAGTAATCATAGTCTTGTGCATATTTTAAAGTTTCGTCAAAATATCCAATTTTTTCAATAACCTTCCTGGACATCATAACCGTACAACCATTTATAGGATTAAAATCTTTTAATGATTGTAAGACTTCTATTCCGCTCTTGAAATGTATCCCAACATTATATTTTTTTATCTGATTATGGCTATCGATAATATTAAAATTTGTAAAACTAAATAATGATTTATTCTCTTTCATAAAATTAAGCTGTAGTTCGATTTTCTTCTCAGAAAATAAATCATCTGAGCTTAACCAAGCTAGATATTCACCATTAGCTATCTTGATTCCCTCATTTAAAGCAGACGCAACACCTTTATTTTTTTGTTCTATATATATAATTCTTGATAAGTATGGTTTTAATAATTCATTATACATATAGGACCCATCATTAACTAATATAATTTCGATATTCTTGTAAGTTTGTCTTAATACGGTTTCAATTGCCTGGGGAACATATTTACAATTATAAAATGGTATTAAAACACTTACTAATGGCAGTTCTTTACTCAAACTTCTCACTCCTTTGTTCGAAAAATAAAAGATAAATCAGTTTCCATATACTATTTTCAACAACTGCTAATAAAATCATAGACCTTTTGTGGATTTTTAGATTTGGCCTAATCTTCCTTAGACTCGATCGCAAAATCGGCCATGTAAATCACCAATTATTGTCCTTTTCATAACCTAGTTTAATGATCAAATCACCAGCTACTTTTTTAAAGTTCGCTTTATTTCTAGATGTAAATTCTTCACGCCACCCTCCAAATTTGCCTTGTCTATATGTCCATGAGTTTTTAGTATCAATGTTGTTTTTCATTATTTTTAAGAATTCACTTTTACTTATGTTTAGGTTTCTTAGATCTTCCCATAAAAAATTTATTATTTTTAATATTTCAGTATCTGCAGTTAAATTATTTACTAGATCTTCGTAACGTATGCAGCACACGCTGGGATCTTTACGCCATTCATAAATTTTATAAGTTTCCTCATAAATGCCTGGATAATGTTTCTTAACCCCCACTTATTTTCATTTTCTTCACCAATCAGATCTACTCCAAGAATGACAGCATCTAATTGATCTTCAAATAAGGTAATTCTCTTTTTAAAAACTTGATGAAGAGGATGATCAAAAAATACATCATTAATAAAGTAAACCATTGAAACAGCAACATCTCTTAAGTCTCTGTAAATGAATATCTGATTTATTGACATACTTTGAAGTCCGCTTGAAAATTTTTCATTATATGGCAGGTGACTATAGACCAATTCACCTTCCTTAATACTTAATACATCATTTTCATTGTTTACCCAATATGATTTACCTTGATATAATTTAGTTATGCCTTTTACTAATTGTATTACTAAATTAGTACTGCTTTTTGGGACAGAGTTAATAAATATCTTAGGTTGTTTAAAAGATTTGTTTTGCACTTTTTCACTCCTATTTAATGTTTTTATGATAGTAATTTAATCTCTTCTAATACAAATTCTTTCATAGTTAAAACGCCATGTTACATTCAAACAATCTTTCCACACAAATCTCCCTCGATAATTACTTAATACGGAAATGAAAATTAAATTTAAATACCCTTCAACCTGTCTTTTATAAGTTATGTCTAATTCTTATTCTTGCTATAGGCTAGTTTTATAGAATTATTCTTTATATTTACAAAATCCTCTTTTGCCTAGCCATGATCAATATTTTCAATCCTGAATTGATTTGAAAAGCAAAAAAATTTATTTAAAGCAGGCATAAATTAATGTCACAAAATATTTTTTCAATTAGAAAGTTTATTAATATAGGATATACCGGCAAAAGATCTAGCTAAAAAAACAGCAGCTTGTCTATAGAAGCTACTGTAAAGTAATTAATTATTTTTCTTTTAAATATTTCTCCAGTTCTGTTTTATATTTTAGTTTTACTTTCCTTGATTCCTTCAACACATCATTTAAATATTGTTTACTTCCCATTTTCCCATGAACTCTATACAATGTGAGTGGAATATTTAAATGCCCTATTTTAAATTTTAGAAACACCCTAATCCAATAATCATAGTCATTGGCATATCTCAGTGATTCATCAAAAAGCCCAATACTTTTAGTAACCTCTCTCCGCATCATAATAGTGGAACCGTTTATCGGGCAGCCTACTATTAGGCTTTTTAGGAGCTCTTCAGAGTTTAAAGGACCAACAGAATCAGATATTATTCGATTCTTTTCATTAATGCAAAAGTAATTGGTATAAGAAAACATATACATTTTGTTTTTCATAAAATCTAATTGTGTTTCGACTTTTGTATTAATAAATAAATCATCTGAACTCAACCATACAATATATTCTCCCTTTGAATTCCTTATTCCCTCATTTAATGCTGAAGCAGTTCCACCATTTTTTTCTTATATAGAAGATCTTGTCCTTAAGTGGTTTTATCATTGGTATATGAGAAGTTGATCCGTCATCCACCACAATAACTTCAATATTTCTATAAGTTTGTTTTAATGCACTAGAAATTGCTCTCTGGACATATTTACAATTATAGAATGGAATAATAATAGAAACTAAAGGATATTCATTTAATTCCACAATCTTTCACCTCTTTGTAATCAGATAAAAATAATTCCATATATTTCCAAGGAGGGGATCGGCACAAAAGTTGAAAGTTTATTATTCATATTTAATAAATAGACTCCACAGTCTGAAGAAATATTAGGATGCTTTTCTAATAATTTATTTATATGTCTAGTTATACTTTGGCCAATTAGAACCGTTTCATTCTGAACAGCTAGACCTCTCGTATAACCAAGACATTTAAATAATATATTATTTTCTTTACGTACAGAGAATTCTTCCGAATTACAAAAATACAGATCATTTTTATATAACATAACACTATGAGGCTGAGATATTCCTTCATATAGAACATTCTTAACTTTCTTCTTTTTTAAAGAATATTCAACTACCCCGCCTCCAATATTAAATTGGCCAGGTAAATGAAACATTGATACAAAAAGACTATTTTCTTCAATAAATATATCATTAATATGGCAAATATCTGTTGCTCTGTTGGAAGAAAAGCAAATCTCATCGACTCTGTTTAATCCATTTGATAAATCATATATGCCAATACAATTAAGCTTAGTTTCTGCTAAATAAGCAAAATCTCCACTAATAGCTATTCCATGCAGATCTAATCCTTTTCCTGCATGGCTAAAATTTACAACATTTAAACTTTCATCCAATAGAATAATTCCTTCCTCATTTGATGCAACAACAAATCCCTTACCATATCTAGCTATTCCTCTGCATTCAATATCTAATATTATTTGAAGTGTATTCATTCCTTTTTGGCGTTTCAGATGGTATAGTCCCCCATTTTGGTTACAGCAGCTTATCAGTGCATTAAAATCTTTAACTTGTAACATATACAACACTCCAACAATTTTAACTATGTTTTAGTTACTTTTATTTTCTTAGTAAACAAAACACCTTTCAAGGTATTTTATGCATATATAATAATGAGTGCGCAATATATTAATCATAGGATTAAAATATTTGGAAATAAACTTATTCAAATAAATCGAGGTGGAATTATTGGACTTATCTAAAAAAACCGGAGCAGGCGGAATTAAAGTTTTATTTACGTATTATATTCCCAGTGGAGGTATCGAGACACTAAATAGACAGCGTTTTTATGCTCTAAGTAAAGCAGGAGTTACCTGTCACTTTTTGTATAAACAACATGGAACCGGATTACAGAATATGTTAAAACCAGTTTTTGTTCTTGATAAAGAAGAACTTATCAGGGAGTTAGTTATTCGTGAAAAGTATGATGCTATAGTAGTGGCATCAGATCTTCAAATGCTTGAGAATTTAAAGAAATGGGGAATTAAAAGTACATTAATCTATGAAGTTCAAGGACTTGGCTTCTATAAAGAATATGCAGAAAAATTCATTAAAACTCAAGCTTATGATATTATTAATAATTTTGCTGATGGAATTTTATACCCTAGAACGCCTCATTTAATAAAAGCTTTTGAAAAATATTTTCCCAATAAAAAAAAATTTTGCTTTCACAATTGCTTTAACTCAAAAAGTTTTCATTATAAGAAACTGCCTGCTCCTAAGAACCCTATCCTTGGCTGGGTTGGAAGGATAGAAGAAAATAAAAATTGGAGGGATTTTTTAACAATAGGGTCAAAGTTAAGTGAATCTATCCCCAATATCCAAATGTGGATGTTTGAAGACAATACTCTTTCAAAACCTGAATCAAGAAAAGAATTTGAAAATATGGTATCTTCCCTCAAACTGAATAACAGATTAACAATCTACCCTAATCAACCTCATAGTAAGATGGCAGACTACTTTTCAATGATCGGGGATTCTGGTGGCCTGTTATGCTCTACCTCAAAAGTTGAGGGTTTTGGATACGCAGTTCTTGAAGCTATGATTTGTAGATGTCCTGTCCTTACAACAGATTCAGATGGAGTCCGAAGCTTTATTGTTCATAACCATACAGGAAAATATTATAAACAGGGAGATATCAATCATGCTATCCAGGAAGCTAAAATATTACTAACAAACATTCCTATTAGAAATGAAATAAGAAGAAATGGAGTAGCACATATTGAAAAAATATTTTCGCCTGAAATTTATGCTGCTAATTTTCTGAATATGCTTATTACATTAAAAGAATAAAAATAATTTCAACCATTACATTCTTCAACCACTAGCTTTTTATAGGATTTGTATTATTTTGTTAGTTTCATAGCTGTGTTTACATTTTAAACTAATGATTTTACTTTTAAATTATAAATGGCAGCCATTCAAAAGATCGTAAATCAAGAACATTTTAATATCTCATCTAAGTTAATCTGTAAATTTCTAATAGAAGAAACCCATTTTAATAAGGGTTTCTTCTATAATATTTAAGATTATCCTCAAGTGATTTTTTAAAAGAGATAATTGGTTTCCACCCCAATTGGTTTATTCTTTCAGATGATATCTTAACTTTATCTTCTCTAATGCTCCTTTCAGATATTTTAACTTTAAAGTTAATGGGTGTCATCGTTTTAAATATTTTTACAACTTCCCCTAATGAGCGGCTTTTTCCTGATGAAATTGGATAAATTTCTTTACTTACCCCGTTCTTTAAAAGAATTTCATAAGCTCTGACGGCATCTCGAACGTCTATGAAGTCACGCTGAGCGTACAGATTGTTCACATTAAGAATATGTTCTGCTTTTTGGCTTTCCATTTCAGCAATCTTTTTTGCAAACATAGAACATACCCCGTTTGAATTGCCTGGACCTATTAAATTCGTTGGTTGGGCAATGACAATCGAAAGGCCATAAAGTTCTGCCCAAGCTCTGGCAGCTAGCACTTGAAATGTTTTACTGAGACTATATGGATGGGTAATTGCAGAGATATTGGAAGGGTCGATTTGAAGAGCGGATCCTACTATGACAGACTTTGATTCAGGGCATTCTTTATGGATAGCATCCAGTATATATACAGTTGAAAGCAGATTGGTTTCCAACGTTCCTGTTGGATCGGACCATGATTGACCAACATGGTTTTGACCGGCCAAATGCAACAGATATTGCGGTTTTACTTTCTTTATTAAATTTAGCACCAATTCTTTGTTATGAAGATCGCATTGTTCTACCATAACATTATCAATAGCAATATCCTTACTTCTTGTAACAGCAGTTACCTCATATCCGGCAGATGCAAAATACCTGCAGGAATGGAGGCCAGTAAATCCAGCTGCACCAGTAATTAATATTTTAGACTTCCCGCTCACTTTTTTCATCCAGTCTCTAAGTTCCAATAGCATTTCCTTATAAGGCGGGACTTGATACTTCCAATCACTTCTTGTATTTATAATGGTTCTATCCTGTTTAATTTCGCTATCAGGCTGAATGACAACATCTCTTTTATTAAATATCTCTTTAATTAACATCAGCAAATTATATTTTGAAATTTTTTCATCACAAGATAAATGATAAAGTCCCGTTATATTCTGCTTAATCATCCAATCGATTGCCTTTGCCAATTCAAGAGTAGTAACACCATTCCAATAAACTTCCTTATATCCCTTTATGTTCCCTTTTTGCTTCATGAACCACAAAAATAATCCGATCCCACTTCCTTTTAATTCAGGGCCTATTATAGAAGTCCGAATGGTCAAATGTGTATCACTGATGATTTCTCCAAGCTGTTTTGATTCAGCATAAACAGAAGTCCCATCTGGTATATCATTTTCAGAATAATTCCCTTTCGTCCCTAAAAATACACAATCAGTGCTAATGTGAATTACCTTCCCATTGTATCTCTCTGCAAATTTGACTAATTGATGGGGAAGCAAACTATTAACCTGAAAGGCTAGCTTTTGGTTTTTTTCTGCAAATTCGTTCAATATTCCAATACAATTAATTATTACATCGGGCTTTTGCTTATTAATTACGTCCTCAAGCTTTAAAGAATCTGTGATATCAAGATAAATTCCATCTTCATCTTCTTTATTCCTTGAAGTATAAATGACATTATATTGTGGCTGCCTCTGAAGATAATCTACTATCATATGGCCTGCCATCCCTTTTCCTCCAAGGACTAATACCTTCATTTATATAAACCTGCCTTTCTTTAAAACTTTCCTGATTTCATCCGTGCTCATTAGGTCTTTGCTGGAATTATAATTTATTAGATTAACCGGTTTATAATTTGCATATTTTTCCTTCAAGCCATCAATATGAATACTTGGCAATATAACAAAATACTCTTCATCATAAGCAATTGTTGTTTCACTTTCATACTCTGAAAGCAGAAGTTCATGAATCTTCTCTCCTGGTCGAACACCCAGAATCTCAACATCGATTCCTTTTTTGCCCATATCCTCAGATAAAACATGTGCAAGATCCAGGATTTTACATGCTGGCATCTTCATGACAAAAATCTCCCCGCCCAAACTTTCAAAAGTGGCCTTAAAAACCAGTTTGATAGCTTCTTCAATTGTTAAGAAAAATCTTGTCATCTCTGGATCAGTAATGCCAATCCTGCCTTTTTCTATTATCTGTTTCTTAAAGACATGAATCACGCTTCCATTTGTTCCAAGAACATTCCCGCCTCTTATGCAAACAAATTTTGTGTCAGTGTTAAGTGTATTTGCATGGATGATTAGCCTTTCTCCCATCGCTTTAGATAATCCATAAAAATTTGATGGATTTGCCGCTTTATCCGTGGAAATGTATACGACTCTTTTTACCTTGTTATGAATCGCAGCTTCAATTACATTCTGGGTACCGTGAACATTTGTCTTTAATGCTTCTAGGGGCTGATATTCACATACAGGAACATGCTTCAGAGCAGCAAGGTGAAAAACATAATCAACACCCTCAGATGCTTCCATGATAATTTCTTTTTCTTTAATATCTCCGATCACAAAATGAAGCAGCGGGTTATTGTCAAATTCTTGCTTCATCGAAAATTGGTTAGATTCGTTCCTGGAAAAAATTCTTATCTCCTTAGGCTTATAATCTAAAAGCTGCCTAACGAGTTCATAGCCCCATGATCCCGTTCCTCCAGTAATTAGAATTGTCTGGTTCTTAAACAACTTCCATGCCTCCCATCAATAATTTCACCACTTTATCAGAAACACCTGTCTCGCCATATCCCTCAGGCAAAGACCAGTCTCTTTCTCCTTTTAGCATGACATTTACACAATTCAATATCTTTCCCGAGTCTATACCTGATAGAACATTGCTTCCGCAATCAATTGTTTCAGGTCTTTCCGTTGTCCGCCGTACTGTAACCGTTGGCACCCGAAAAATACAGCACTCTTCCTGGACAGTTCCACTATCCGTTAAGACACATAACGCCTTTTGCTCCAATTGAACAAAATCAAAGAAACCAAAGGGTTCATGAAATTCAACAAAGGTATTAAGCGTAAATGAATCAAGCTTTTGAAGCTTTGATCTTGTGCGGGGGTGAATACTGCAGATGATTCTTTTTCGATAAATCTCTGCCACCCTGTTGATTCCATTCATAATTTCTCTTAGGTGGCATAAATTATCTACATTCTCAGCCCTGTGAATAGTTACTAAGAAATATTCTTCCTGCTGTAGACCAAGCGTCTTAATTATCTGACTCTGATCAATACTTGTTTTGTAAGCACTTAATACTTCTTTTATTGGGTTCCCGGAAAGGATGATTCTGTTTTTTGGAAATCCTTCTTTCATTAAATTTTCTTTACTTTGTGGTGTATAAGGCAGATTAAAGCTAGCAATAGCATCAATTACTTTTCGGTTCTTTTCTTCAGGAACGTTCAAATCGAAGCAACGATTCCCGGCTTCCATATGAATAACCGGGATTCCCATTCTTTCAGCCAATATTGCGCTTAATCCACTATTTGTATCTCCCAGTACCAAAACCTTATCCGGCTTTTCTTTTAGAAGGATATTTTCTAATTGATTAAACATATTTCCAAGCTGGCCACCTAAAGTGGCCTGTTTTTTCGATAAGATATAATCCGGTTCCCTGATCTTTAATTCCCGAAAAAACAAGTCGCTTAATGATTCAGTAAAGTTTTGGCCGGTATGGACAAGTATGTGTTTTGAGGCTAATAAATCAAGCTTTTTAATAATAAGGCTAAGACGGATTATTTCTGGTCTTGTCCCCAAAATTGTCATAATTCTCACTTTGTGCACTCCTTTCTGCTAAAATCATTATTTCAATTCGTCCCTATTAACCTATTCATATATCTTTAATTTGAATAGGTTTGTATCATTCATTTAAGTTAATTTTTTTGCTGCCAAAACGGATTCTTTGAAAAAAAGAAGGGTTGCCCCTTCTAATCATAGCTATTTAACATTTATACTTGGGATTAGTCATCTAGTAAGTTAGGAAAAGTAACACAATCCTGTACAACTAAATCTTCATCTGGTACAAAATCTACTGCAGCAGCAGCAAAAGTTATCAGAGCTGTTCCAGCAAGATCAGTAAGGGTAATGGCATATGTGTCATCAGCTGATCCGATATTTTCTACTAATGTCAATGTGAACAATACAGTCCGGTCAGCAACTCCAGGGTCTGCAAAGCTTACTGTACCTGCCCCTTCAACAGTCATCGTTGTTACCCCAAGAACCTCTGTACATTCCGGCATTCCAATTTCTGAAGCAGTAAACGTAAAGCTTTGATCTACAGTACCTGTTCCTGTTCCTGTTGGAACAACGAAATCTTCGACAATCCAGGAAATAGTGCTCCCAGTTAATTGACAGTTATCGCAAATCTCAGCATTAAGTTCCGTAGTATAAGTTCCTGCAGCTAACGGTGTATCAAAAAGAATTGGTGCGAAGGTAATATCAACTGGACCAGTCAATGGATCTGTATCCACAAACGCCTGGCAATCACAGTTGTCGCGAGGGAAGAAGTCACATTGTGCAGGCCATTCGAATTCCGGACATACGCCGTTAGTAGGAAGTTCAATGTCATTTGGACGCGGGAAGCAGAATTTAGCAAGTACTTCTAGTTTTACATCTGCTTCTACTTGAATCTCGAAACAGATATCCAGCATAACCTGAAGGCCAAGGTCTGGGTCTCCAGTTTCGATGAAGTTAGTGTCACAGTCTAGTGAAATTAAACGGCAGAACACGTTATCAGCTGTAAACGGTTCTGGAGCACAAACAACTAAACGGCGGGATTCACTGATAGTAGGACGGAATTGGCAAATGATAGCACCTGTGCTATCAAAGATTGTAATTAGCGGTCTAATAGTGAAAATGACTTTTACAATGGCCACTTCTACTAGTCTGCCGCCTAGCGGAATTTCACGTCTTTCAATTCTGGAAGAAACTGTACACAATGCGTTTCCATCCGTATCTGGAGGATCAAGCGGGAAGAAGCCTCCTACATCTGGAACTTCGCATGTTACATCTAGCGGTGTTCTTCCTGCTGCAACCGCTGCAGCAACTGCAGCTGCGCAATCATCCGGCAAGGTTATACCTGTATCGGTAGAAATAGCATCAAAAACCCAGTCATAAACCTTGGATACCCGAATACATTCTTCTTGAACGTTATTAGGAGTCAATTGGGATCCTCTAATAGGTTTCAAGCAAATCATCCTTTCTAATAGGTTGTGTTTTCACTTCATAGTATGGATATATTTAGAATTGTGTTCTAATCAAATAGCCTGTTTTTGTTGATTCTCACGAATTCGGTCTCTTCTTCATATATATAGGTGTTACAAATGCAATTGATAAAAGGAGACTGTACACATGACCTATTCTGTTTTTATTGATGGCGAACTTTTAGGCAAAGCTCTCTATCAGTCAGCAGTTAGCCTAGCATTATTTTGTGAGCAGCAGGGATTTGAAGCAGTTATTGATCAACACAAAGAAACGATTAATATTGAAACCGGAAGAAAACAGCACCCTATCTCAATTTCTGCTCGTTCAAAGAACCAGCCAAGCCAGGACGCTGTTCTAAAATTGAATGATATCCTTAAAGCTGAGGGTCTGGATCTTTTGAAAGAGCCAAGTATCATTATATATTTGGATAGCATTGACCAGCAGTATTCTGATCAGCAATTGATCATTGAACATAATGTTCTTCTTGATGAAAGGCTCAAAAATCTTCTCATTATAGAGTTTAATAAAGCAAAAATACCTTTTGTTTTAAATGAAAAGAAAAATTTAGCTGCTGATGGGAAACAGCAATTAGCCTTCAGATCTCAATTTAACGAAGATGATCGACTAATATTAAGCATATCTCGTGCTTTGATCAGGTACTGCAGCGTCAAACCTGCTGCAAATAATTCGGCTATAGTGCCAATGCCACTTATAAAGTCCTGGTTAAGCTCCTTTTTAGATCAAGCACCACTGCCTAATACACAAGAAAAGAAAGCTGTAACAAAGGGTCCTGAAAAAACCATGAAACCCGAAAAGAATAAAAATAGCTCAGCAGTCAACAGCCAAGACCAAAGATTAAAGAAAGCCAATGCTGAAGTATTCCTAAATTACACAATGCTCATTCCAAGACCGGATGATGAACAAAAAGAGTATATGGTGAACGGTTCAATCATAATGAAAAATACTGGGGATCTTGATTTAAAGAATCCTGTCATATGCATTAAAATCCCCGTCGAACAAGGAATCTCTTTACAGGGCCAGATCCTGCCGCCTAAACTGGTTGCAGGTCTGGCAATGAAGGGCAGTGATGGAGAAAAAGGCTGGAAATATGTATATGATGATTGGAGAGATAGGGTGAAAACCAAAGGGGAATATTGGATTACTTCCATTCAGGAATTAACTATTCCCCCTGGAGGCTCTGAAGTATTCAACGGGTTAAAGGTCCTTATAAGAGAACCTAAAAATTCCTCAGTCGGTATCCATGCATTTGTATACTTTAATGAAGGCAAACAACAATACGCATCCAACAACACCATTTCACTTTCATTTTAAGCCTGTGTTAAACAGGCTTTTTATTTTGCAACAATCTGCCTATTAGCACATAGGATAGTGTATATGCTCCTAATTGTAAGGTCAGGAGGGCACATACATGTTGAATGCACCTTTCATTAAAGATAATGGGAAACAAGACTATAGAAATCTTCAGCAAAAAGTGATTTATCTTACTGCTGAAATCTCAAAATATAAAAATAAAATTAAGGAATATCAAGAAAATTATCATTACAGCCAATTGGAAACTTTGAAAAATGAGAACCAATACTTAAAGGAACAAATCCAAAAACCAGCAGGATGAATTAAATATAAAAGAACAACTTAGTTTTGCAATAGCCCGTTATGAAATGAAGCTGAAAGAACTTTCTTCTAAAGAAGCAGATTACCTCTCTAAGATTGAATCATTAGATGAACAAATCCAAAACAGTCAGAAGCTTATTTCAAACCTGCAGGAAAATAACACCTCTTTACGTCAGGAAATTGAAGAGTTTCATAAAAATAGAATCTACCTGCATAAACAACTTTCAGAAAAAGATTCTGATCTTATCAGATTGAAAAGTGAGAATAAACATCTCCAATCAAAGAATAATGACTTTAAAGACTTAGTTGTAAGTATGAAAGATGAATTGAACAAATACTCAAATCAATTAGAGACAATCGAAAAAAGGATCAGCTAATTATAGACGACCTGCAATATAACCTATCCATACAAAAAGAGGAAAATGAAAAGCTTCTTCTTGAAATACTGGAATACAGTACCTTAATTAGTGAATATGAAGATAAAATAAAGAAAAATGAAATGAATATAAATGAATTAAAAATAAAAGATGATAAAAACCTTCAGCTTCAACAGCAAAATGAGCAGCTGGAAGCATTAAACAGGGATTTGTATGAAGAAAAGGTGTTGTTGGAGCATGTACAAAAAGAAATAATTGCTCAGTTACTATTAATTAGAGATGAGATCAAGGAATATCCAAACTCCCCTTTTAGTTCGGATGTTATCTCTTACGGTAAACTTATGGGCAATGTTAAGAAATAATGTATTGCAGCTGAAAGAATGTAGAATATCAGAAAGGAGAATGAACATGCTCCGCAATCATACTCCCAATATGGATAACCAGATACAGCAGAAAATCACTAACCTAAAATCAGAATTAGCCAAATGTCAGTCCATGCTTAGCTCCCCTTTTAAAAGAGATGACTCAATAGAATTCGAAAATAACATGATGCAAATTAATGAATTGATCAATAAAAATGATACCTTGAGAAAGAAATTGGCTTTATTATCTGAAGAAAATAAAAAACAAAGGTCATATTTGCATAACCTACAGAAATCAGTTTATGAGCTTCATAATAAAGATTTAACAGATGAACTTTTTATAAAAGAAGATAAAGAGCTGATTTACAAATTAGAAAGACGAATTTATGAGCTTGAATTAACGTTTTGGGAAATGCATTGTAAAATTGAGAATTTGGAAAGGGAAAATGAAAGACTGATTCAAATACCTGAAAATGAAAATTCACTTCACTTATTCCATAAATCAGATTCTGGTGACACCAGCAGTGAGATCATTATATTAAAGGAAAAAAGAGGCTTGAACAATTAGTAAGTATAGAAACGAACACAGTAACAGCCTTCAGCAAGCCAAAGCTTCAAAAAATGTCTAATAATGAAGCAGAAATTATTAATCCTGGAACTGCCCGCAATATAGAGCTTGAAAGGGCTATAAAACTTTTGGAGGGGGAAATTTTATCATTAGAAAATAAATTGAATGATCAAGAATAAAACACGTCTTTGAATAAGTCGTGTTTATTTTCTATCATTCTCCAATAAGTGTGAAGGCTGTATTTCTCAGTTAGTTTTAGAGTGCTCATTTTGGGTAAATAAGAAGTAAGCAAACACAAGGAGGAGATACTTATGAACAAAGACCAGACAAATGGAAATGTGGACCAATTAAAAGGCGAATTTAAAAAGCAATATGGCAAACTGACCAATAATGAATCCAAAGAAGCTGAAGGGAATATGGATAAATTCAAGGGACAGGCACAGGAAAAATGGGGAGATGCAAAGGAGGCACTCTCAAAGACTTTCAGTGATCGCAGAGATTAATAAAAGTACTCAACGCTGCATTTGAGCGTTGAGTACTTTTTCATGAGCAGAATGATTAAAAAGTCGTTTTCGCCCCTAAATAACGAGGCTTCCAATATGAATTATTCATATCACTGATTTCTACACCTCGTGAAGAACCAGCATGAATGAACTTGTAATTGCCAAGGTAGATACCTGCATGTGATGGACCGGACTTGTATGTTTCAAAAAAACCAAATCGCCCACTCTTGGTGCTGCAACATGTTTTGTCGCGCTCCAAATGGATGCTACAGTACGAGGAATAGAGATTCCCACTTTACCATATACATAGTTCAGGTAGCCGCTGCAGTCAAATCCAGCAGGTGTGCTTCCTGCCCATTCATAAGGTGAACCGATGTATTTCTTAGCTTCAGAAATCAGTTCATTCACCTTTGATGTCGTTTGGCCTGCAACCTGTGATTCTGCCGGCTTGCTTGATGCCGTACCAGATACTTTTAAAGTCTGACCAGCATAAATCAAGTCAGAAGAAAGGTTGTTCATTGCCTTTAGTTGTGAAACCGATAAGTTATGGCGAGATGCAATACCTGAAAGAGTGTCTCCTCTTTTGATGGTATAGGATCCAGTGCTTGCAGGAGCAGAAGGTGCAGCAATGTTAGCCGAACCTTTCACTTTTAGCTTTTGACCTGGATATATCGTGTCACTGCTGAATCCGTTTAAACTCTTTAGTGTACTGACGGAAAGGCCGTGTGTTCTTGCAATTCCCCATAAAGTATCGCCCGATTTCACTGTGTAGCTGACTGTACCGCCAGAAGACCCTCCTGTTGAAGCGTCATGGCTGTGCGGTGCCAGAAGAGTCAGAGCTTGTCCTTTATATATTATCGATCCTGATATATTATTCCATGTCTTTAACTCTTCAATTGAAAGATTGTTAGAGCGGGAGATTCCCCATAAGGTGTCGCCAGACTGAACTATATATTTATTTTCATGAGCACTTGCTTCTCCATTGAACGGTGTAATCAAAAAACCAGCTGTCGCAGCCATTGTAAGTAGTTGTTTCTTCAAGTTGTACACTCCTTAAATTTCTTTGACAACCTAATATTAGTAATAATTCTAGTAAAATCCTATCTGAAAATAATGGACAAATAGGTAAAATCATCTATAATTTCATGGAATTCCCTACACTGGTTAAATTGTAGTAACTTTGTCCTGTATTTATTAGTAGTTATTTCCACAATAACAGGGGTAACCGGGTAAATCTTCGTCATATTTCGGACTATTCTGATTAAACTTTCTTTTCCCCAAACAAAAAATAGATCAGCATTTTAAAGCTGATCTACTTAAAGAAAACTCCTTACTTTAAATCCATATTCTTTTATTTTCTGCTCTGCGTGTCATTCCCAAAGTATCAAGTTTTTCGAGAAAAGGAATCATATACTTTCTGGAAAGACCCAATACATCCTTTGCATTGCCCACTTCAAATTCAGCAGCTGTGCTCTTTTTCAGTTCTTCTACTGCTTTTCTAAAATGATCACCATGCCAATAGTATTGTGCATCTAGCGGTACGACGATTTCCTGGTCTTCTAAATAGCGTTTTAAATCGCCTTTGAGATTCTCTGGGATTCCTGCAGAAGCATAATATTCATCGAAAGGCTTTACTTTATAGCCATCTTTTTTTAAGTCAGCAAGAAGATTGTCAGTGCGTTTTTGCCAGCTTTTCGGTACATGCGGATAAAAACCTTTATTCTGTAAAAACTGGCCTTTTCGTTGGAACGCGCTCTTTTCAATCGCTGCATTCAAAACAAATTCAACCAGCATTTTAGGATATTTATTCTGCATTGCCTGCAGCAATTCTGCTTTATTGGCCCCTTGCTTCATTGGATTTTCCAGGTGGAACTCATTCAGGCGGTCAGCTATTTCTTCCTCTACTGCCTCTTTGATGGCTACTAAAGTGAATTCCTTGCTGTTAATACTCAGAAAATCTTCTTCTTTAAGTATTTCTTTAACCGTCAATTCATCCAGTGAGGTTTTTGCTGTAATCTCTGAAACCGTAAGTACCTTATCATCTGACAACGCCGTTTTTATGCGATCTTTCGGTGTCCCTTCTTTTTTCCGGCTTAAGTTTTCAATGGTTTTTTGGCCGAACCGGTATTTTTCCCCGTTGGGATCTATAACCCAGCCCCCGCCGATAGTCTCCTGGGGACTAGGCCGTCTTAAAATGAACCTGTCTCCCCTTTTGGCGACGACTTCTTCTTCTAAAGGGAGCTGGCAGAGAATTTCTCCCTCTGAATTGGATAAATCATTACGGTCAAAAAAGACGATTTTGCCCATGACCTCAGCTGTACCAATATGGCATTTGATCGGCATTCTCTGTTTGACGATATGCTCTAAATCTCCCACCATTCTTACTGCCACATCAATGGTTTTCGTGACGCTGAAATGCCCAGACGATACAAGGACCTCTCCCCGCTCAATATCCTCCTTCGAAACACCCGAAAGGTTAATGGCTGCCCTTTGCCCTGCAAATGCCGCTTTTGCAGGCTGATGATGTACCTGCAGCTGGCGTGCCCTGGTCTCAATACCATTTGGCATGATTTTCAGAAGCTGTCCTTCTTCGACTTTTCCTTCATAAACAGTTCCTCTGACTACGGTTCCCTGGCCTTTCACCGTAAATACCTGATCGATTGGAAGGCGGAATGCGCCTTTTGCATCCCGTGTGTCCCTTTCTTTCAGCGTAAGAATAATCAACTGCTTTAACTCTTCAATCCCTTTGCCTGACAAGCTATCTGTTAAAATAAATGGAACATCTTCAAAAACAGTTCCTTTCAGTTCCTCAATAATTTCTTCTTTTACAAGGCCGGTGAACTCTTCGTCCACACGATCAATTTTTGTTATGGCGACAATGCCATTTCGGATCCCCAGAAAATCAAGAATTTCCAGATGTTCTCTTGTTTGCGGCATAACACCTTCATCTGCTGCAACAGCCAGGATGACTAAATCAATACCTGCAACACCTGCAATCATTTGCCTGATAAAACGTTCATGACCCGGTACATCCACTACTGAAATTTGAATTTCCTCATCTTCATGTAAAGGGGCAAATCCTAGTTCTATGGATATTTGCCTTTCTTTTTCTTCTTTTAGCCTATCTGTATCCACGTTTGTTAATGCTTTAGTCAATGTAGTTTTTCCATGATCGATATGGCCAGCCATACCGATTGTAAAGTATCTTTTCATCAAATCTGCCACCTGCTTCTTTTTGCATTCTTGTTCAACTGTATCCTGAAAAAAGAATCTTTCAATCATCTGGTTTTATAAGGACAGCATCGCACCTAATGCTCCACAATACGCCCCATTTTGAATAAAGACAGGTTTCTTGCCAAGCATGGCGGTATATTTCTCTAACAGGTGCTTTAACGGGGCATTATGCCGAAGTGTGCTTCCTATATAAATTATGTATTCAATTTGGTGCTGATCTGCAGCCTGAGTGCTTAAGAGTACTATCGTTTCAGCAATCATGCTGGTTAAACTGGCAGCTTTGTCTTCCTTGCTTACTTGATCATCCTTAATTTTCCCAAAATTGCTCGCAGTTAGGCTTCCATCTAACGGTGAATCGAATGGTGAATAAATATCTTTGACCAATAAATCTGCATTCTCTGCTTTCCCGCTGGCAGCCAGCGAAACGAGCTTGGAAAAGTCACCTTCACCAGTCAGCAATCTTCCCAGTCCCATCAACGTGCCCCCGCCAATGCCGCTCCCAGTCACCCTTGAGATACTCCCGCCGTTGTTTAGGGAAATCGAGGTTCCTGTGCCTATACTTATGAAGAGAAAATTTTCATAGGATAATCCATCTTGCTTCATCAAATAGGATGCACCCATACCGCAAGACTCAAATTCAGGAACAATCCGGGCATTTTGAAAAAACTCATTTTGAAGGTATTCAGCCTTCCCGCCTGTCAAGGCAATTGGCGCATCAGCAGCAGTCATTTTCAGCCAATTCATTGAACTGTACAGCTCATCAATCGGATAGCTTTTGTAATGGATTTGACCTTGTTCTTCAAATGCCATTTTCAGCAGAGAACCTCCAGCATCAATCCCTATTTTTGCAGGTTTCATGCAGATTCCGCCTTTCCAGCTTTATTTTTCCAATCATTTTGAATGGCAGCAGCAATAATGAAAACAGCATTAATGCCGCTATCTCCAGTGTTATTATGTAATAAGGGTAAGGTCCGAAGTAATCTAATAATGAAGTATTCTCAGGCTTACGGGAAAGGAACATATAATTTCCTCCTGTTAGCTTGTTTGCGAAAAATGCCGCAGCTGCACAGAGATTCAGGAAGATAAAAGATTGGAACAGACCCTTTCCTGTTGGCCTGAATTGATGAACAAACACGAAATAAAGGCAAGTCCAAACAATTAGATTATGAGTAATAAAAAATTGAAAATAGCGAAAATGAGGAAAGCCTAAAAACAGCTCAGGAGTCAGAATGGCCATTATTGCCCCCGTGACGCCTATGTAATAGACAATCTGGAAGACGGCCTTAGATTTTGATGCCAATAATAACAAGCAAAGGACTAAGCTTATGGAGCAAAGCTGGAGCGGCAGAGTGAAGGAAAGATCCCATTTCCCGCCATGATAAAGCCAGAAATGGTAAAGCAGCTCCAGTGTAAAAAGCAGCAGAAACATATACAGCCTGAATTTTTGATCAAGCCGGTATAACCCTTTTCTGAATATGAATAAAAGCGCTGATGCTGCTGCAAATAACACAATCATGGCAATATGAGGCGCGGAAAAAGACATAAAAGGGAAAGCTTTATAATCATGAGAAAATACATCGGACAAACTATTCTCTCCCTTCCGGGCTGGAGACTGCTCTCCAGGCCTGGAAAGGACTAGACTCAATTAAATTATTTATTAAACCAAAGGGGATCATCATTATCAGCTTCCCCATTATAATTAATCAATACCTCTTCACCTGCTTTAATGTCTCTATAAGCGAAAAAGTCAAAGGTATGATTGTCAAAGTTAATATCATATACTGCATTTGGCTTGTAGGAATGGTTAAAAAGCATCCCATAGCCTAATAAAATGGCACTGTGATTTTTTCCGTATTCAAATGCATAATCAGCCAGAGCCGTTTTTTCAATATACTGATGCTCTTTGTTTGGATAAGGAAGGACCGGAGCCTCATGAATCAGTTCACCCTTCTTAATATCACGAGTAGCAAAGACTCCTCTATTATGTTCGCCATCGCTTACTGCTGATGTCTTAATTTCGATCATTTCATTACCTGCACATTCTCGTCAATGACGTTTTTTTATTTTTCAGCGAGCCTAAACTCACCAAATTCCAATTTCTTCGTGGTTTCAAGCTGAATCACTACAGGAGAGTCCAGCTGGATGCTTTTATAAAATAGCGGACCGTCATAAACAAATGTATGATACTCACCTGATTCACCCATTGGACAGACAGGCTCATCTTCAATTTTGCTTACAAAGTCTTGATTAAGTTCCTTGCCCAGCCAGGAGCTGTCCAATACATCTTCCCGGACACGTATGACTTTGGCTTTATAGCCTGATTCCGCAAAGGCCTTTAATGCCTTAAGACTATCTTTCTCCTCCATCCATAGAGGATATACCGCATCCAATCCTGCTTCGGCAGCTGTTTTTTCTCCCCATTCGCGGTGACCATCCAAGTATAGATCCCCATATGCAATGCCTGTAATCCCATATGTATCTTTTATTTTTCTTAAATCACTCACGAAACGTTCCGAGTAATCCTCAAAAGTACAATAAATAAACTCTGCAGGTATGGACAAGCTTTTAGCCTGAAGCTGGATTAATTCCTTTTTTCACCATGCCCGAACGTTCTGCCAATTTCCTTTGGAACCGTTGTCAGAAGGCATGCAACCTCGTACCCCTGTTTTATTAGAACATCTAGAGCCAGACAGCTGTCTTTGCCGCCGCTCCATGATAAAACGACTTTCTTCCTCAACAGTCTTCACCAACTTTAATAGTATTGGAAAAAGGATAGAAGGTCTATCCTTTTTCCTTGAATCCTAATTTAAAAATTGAAACTGTGTACGGCTTCCTGTCTGGCTTGCTGTTACTTCCAGACGTGCATCAATTCTTTCCTTCAGCTCAGGAACATGAGAGATGATGCCTACAAGCCTTCCGCTGCTTTGGATTTCGATCAATGCTTCTATTGCCTGATCTAATGATTCGGGATCAAGTGTTCCAAATCCTTCATCAATGAACATCGTCTCAAGGGATACCCCTCCTGCGTATTGCTGCACCACGTCCGCCAGACCAAGAGCAAGTGCGAGCGCGGCTTTAAAGCTTTCTCCGCCAGATAAAGTTTTAACATGCCTTTCCTGTCCAGTGTATTGATCGAACACTAGCAATTCCAGGCCGCTTTGTGCGTTGCCCTTTGACCGGTCTGTTTTTCGAAGCAGCATATATCTTCCGCTAGTCATCTTTGATAAACGTCCGTTGGCTTCCCTCAGTATATCATCTAAAAAGGCCGCCAGGACAAATCGTTCAAAAGTAATTCGGTAAGTGTTCTGCCCTTTTGAAATTTCATACAAGTGCCCGATTACTTTGTACCTTTCCTCCAGGGCTTTCATATTTTCATTTATTTCTTCGATTTTTTGCATAGTCTCTTTATTTTGCTTTTTCATCATAAACAGATTTGTATATTGATCCTGCAGCAGTTTCAATTGATCATCTGTTTCCTGCAATAATAGCTGCAAGCTATCCAGGTCAGGTTTTTCAATCCCTTCCAAGAGGTGCCCCAGCTCAGCGTATCGATCATGAACAGAACGGACTTCTTCCCGATATTCCCTTACTTCACCTTCAAGCTGCCTGATCTGATCCTCTGATTTTTTGGCATCACGGTATTCTCCGTAGACTTCAAAGCCCTGGTCCTTCATGCGCTGCACAAAATTCTGCCTTTCGGCTGCAAGCTTTTGCTCGATTTTATCAGCCTGCTTTTGAAGTGTCTCCAGTTTTGCCTGTTCTGCCAAGAGGGCCGACTTTGCATCTTGATAATTCTGCTGGGATGATTCCAGCTGCCTTTGCATAATTTCAAGTTTCTCAGCAGCAGTTTTCAAACTTGACTCATAAGCATCAATAGACCGCAGGTTTTCAGGAATAGTATCCGTCATCCTCGCCAAGTTGCTTCTCTTTTCCGCATGCAAAATGGCTGCGTCATTTATTTGGTCTTGCAGCCGGTCAATTTCTGCAGCTAGAGCTTCTTTCCTCTGCTGTGTTTTTTCTAACTCAGCAGTACAGTTTTCCAGCCTTAAAGAT
Organism: Cytobacillus pseudoceanisediminis; assembly: GCF_023516215.1. Classification (NCBI taxonomy): domain Bacteria; kingdom Bacillati; phylum Bacillota; class Bacilli; order Caryophanales; family Bacillaceae; genus Cytobacillus; species Cytobacillus pseudoceanisediminis. The sequence continues at coordinate 1,844,179 of NZ_CP097349.1, forward strand.
TTCTTCTTCAGTTCAGCATGAATTTTCAGAAGATCCTTCTTTTGATCGGCAAGAGTATTTTTCAGCACTAGCAAACTTTCTTGTTTAAAGTCAGGACGGTGTTTTTGTATTTGGGCTGTGAGTTCAGCCAATCCACTCTCGCTGGAATTCATGCGGGACTGGGCTTCATAAAAAGCAGACTCCGCTTTCGCTTTCTCGGCTTCAATTTGAGCTGCCTGTTTTTTTGCTTCCTTTAGGTCTTTTTCATCCGGAATATCATGCGGAGATACAGCCGGATTTGGATGGTGTTCTGAGCCGCAGACCGGACATGCCTCCCCGTTTTGCAGCCTGTTTGCCAAGATCGATGCCTGTCCATGAAGCCACTTGCCCTCCAGTTCTTCCACAAGCAGTTTGGCATCAGTCAGCCTGGATGAAGTCTGATCAAAATAATTTCTCTTATTGCTGAAGGCATTCATTGATAATTGATGCTCTTTATGCAGCTCTTCATATTTATGAAGCCGTTCTATTTCGTCTGTCAGTTTCTCCAGGTTTCGTTCATTCTCAATCTGTGCAAGCTTACTCTTTTCAATGTCCTGCTTTTCTTCAGAAAGTGTTTTTATTTGTAAATCAGCTTTTTGATGGGCTTCATCTTTCTGTCTCTTTTGAAGCCGGAGGTATTCAAGATTTTTTTCAAGAGAACGGACCAGCTTTTCCACTTTTGCATACGAGAGAATGTCCTCTTTCATATTTTGCAGGTGATTAACCTGTTCGGCAGCTTGTTTTCTTTCTTCCTCGCGGTTCTTTTCAGATTCCCATTTATCTTGCTTTTCTTTTAGGAGAGTTTCAAGAGTGCCTATATTTTTCTGAAGCTCATGAAGATCGGCATGTGCTGCATCAAGATCTTTCTTCAGTTCATGACAGAGCTGCTCCTGCTGATTAAGCAGGGCTGCTTTCTGGGCAAGAGCAATGGCATTCTCTTTGGCAGTATATTGGCCCCTAAGCCCCTCCAGCTCTTCTTTCCTTTGCATTAGCTCTTCTTTCGTCTTCAGCTGTTTGAGTACCATTTCAGCTTCATAGAGCTTTTGCTGAAGATGATCTCTCTGTTCCTTCTTTTTCCTGCCTGCTTCTGTCAGCTCAGCAAGGCCTGCTTCCATTTCCTTAATTTCCTCTGCAAGAAGCGGCATGAGCAGGGTGTCATTAACACTTCCTGCTTCGAGGCAGGATTTCAGCTCCTCGCTATATAAAGCCTGAACCTGATTAAAATACTGATCTCTCAGTTTTATCTGTTCTTCTACCGTTCTTTTTAATTCAGTTGCATCTTCTTTTAGTTTTTCTTCTATGCTTTTGTATATTTGAGTATGGAATAACCGCTGAAGAATGACTTCCTTATCCTTGCTTTCAGAAGTTAGGAGCTTTCGGAACTCTCCCTGGGGAATCATCAGAATTTGCCTGAACTGATTGCTGTCAATGATCATAATTTCTTTTATCTTTTCATCAACATCCCTGACATTTGAAGCCAGGAGCTTTTGCTCTCCATTTTCACCATACATATACAGTTCTGCTTTGGCACTTACTGTCGTCGTGCCATCGCCGCGCTCTTTTTCTTTTCCTGCTGAGGAGACCTAGTAATATAATATCTTTTATTTCTTAAAATGAATTCGAGGGAAATCTCGGTTAGTGTATTATTTTTCGCAAACTGGCTTCGAAGTTCGGGGCCATTTCGATCCTCCCCGCTCGCCTTTCCGTAAATCGCATAGCTGATGCCGTCAAAAATAGTGGTTTTACCTGAACCCGTCTTTCCGGAGATGACAAACATGGTCCGATTTCCAAGTTCCGTAAAATCAATGCTCTCACTGTCTGCGTAGGGGCCGAACGCCTGCATCGTTAATTTTAATGGCTTCATTTCAGCGCCTCCTCCCTTAGCACTTTTTCGATCACATTGGTCATAACCTGCTGTTTATCTTCTGTAAATTCGGAAGTGGTCATTTGTTCATAGAATTGTTTAAACAGATCAAGCTCCGACTTTTTCTCTTCCTTCATCGAAAGGAAGGAGCTTTTTTTCATATCTGTAACGGCTATCCTTCTTTCAAGGTGAAGAACATTTGGGTAGACCTGTCTCAGCTTATTAATCGGATCAAGCAATGCGCCTTCATCAAAAAGGGTGATTTTCAGATAGTCATCAAGGTTCTGTTTTTCATAGAAAGCTGGATCCATCAGTTCATCCAGATGCCCTTCGATCTCTCTCAAGTCTTTTTTAGGCTTTAATGAACGAGTACGCAAGTCAAATTCACCATTCTCCTTCATTTCTATAATAGAAATGGATTTTTCCTGTTTAGCTTCGGAAAAAGAATATTTTAATAGGGAGCCTGAATAGCGGATCTTGTCATGCTTTATGGCATCAGGACTATGCAAATGACCAAGTGCCGTATAGGAGAAAGGATCAAAGCTGCTGGAATGGACACAGCCTGATCCTCCGACAGAGAGGGTCCTCTCCGAATCACTGGTAGCACCGCCCAAAACAAAAGCATGTCCGACAAGAACGTTCGGTTCATTTGGATTCAGGTACTCTTCAATTCTGTTCACAATTGCCTTCATTGCATCATCATGGGAATGCACACGGTCGTCATCAAGCAAATGCCTGACCATTCCGGGTTCAGCATACGGAACCAGATAAAAGTTCACACCATTAATATGTATGGGCCTAAAATCATTTACCAGTTTTCCAGACAGGTAGAACTTGCTTTGTTTGTACCAGGAGCTACCAAAGGACAGCCTTTCAGCGCTGTCATGGTTTCCTCCTATGGCAACCACAGGTGTATTGAGCTCTACATTTATTTTAAAAAGGATTTCATTCAGCAATTCTACAGCATCAGTCGGAGGTACGGAACGGTCATATAAGTCTCCTGCAATAACGACTGCATCCGGCTTTTCTTCCTCTACCACATCAATAAATTGATGCAAAAAATGACGCTGATCTCCGGTCATATATACACCATGGACCAGCTTGCCCAAATGCCAATCAGCGGTATGGATAAATTTCATATCTAACACCCTCTTTTCCTTGCCTGAGATTCTTTCTGCAATGTTACCATTATACCAAATCAAAAAACGGCAATGGCTCAGCAAAATTTGACAGAACATTCGTTCTAATTATATCAAAGATTATTTCCAAAACATAGCATTATTCGAAAAGAAAAAGAGCCCAACAAAGGCTCTTTCATCTATTGCTTTTTTAGCTTAGGGAAGTTAATCAAAATGGCTATAACACCGCAAATGCCAATTAATATTGGATAAATGGAATATGCCATGATGCTCACCGGCGAAATGGCAGCGAGCCCGGAAGCAGCCAGCATCTGTGCCCCATATGGGATAGTCCCTTGTACAAAACAGGCAAATATATCAAGAATACTTGCTGATTTACGTGGGTCAATCTCATATTGATCTGCAATTTTTTTGGCAAGCGGCCCTGCAATAATGATGGCAATTGTGTTATTGGCTGTAGATAAATTTGTCAGGGTGACAAGTGACGCAATACCAAATTCAGCTCCCCTGCGAGATTTTATTTTGCTTGTAGCCATGTGAAGCAAGTAATCGATTCCGCCATTAAATCGGATGATCTCAACCAATCCGCCAATGAGGATGGCAATTATCGCAAGGGTCTGCATACCAGCCATTCCTTCAGCAACCATTTGCAGGAATGAAACAAAGGTATAGCTGCCGTCTGCAATTCCGATCAGCCCTGCAAGAAGGATACCCCCGCTAAGGACAAGAATGACATTCATGCCAAGCAAAGCTGCAGCCAATACGCCAAGATAAGGGACTACTTTCAAAAAGCTGTAATCCCCGCTGGTTACCACGCTTTCCTGACCTGCTGTTAAAATCCCAAGAATCAAAGCCGTAAGCAATGCAGCAGGCAGGACGATTAAGAAATTCACACGGAATTTATCGGTCATTCTCGTTCCTTGTGTCCTGACCGCTGCAATGGTCGTATCAGAAATGACGGAAAGATTATCCCCGAACATGGCACCGCCTATTATTGCTGCCATGGCCAATGCGACGGAAATATCGGTCTCCGCAGAAAGAGCTACACCAATTGGAGCGAGAGCTACAACTGTCCCCATTGATGTTCCCATTGATAATGAAATAAAGCATGCAATGATAAAAATTCCGACCATAAGCAGATTCTGCGGGATAAAAGAGAGTGCAAGGTTCACTGTTGAATCAACTGCACCCATACCTTTAGCTGTACCAGAAAAGGCCCCTGCCAGGATAAAAATGATGGACATTAATATAATATCGGGATGACCTGCCCCTTTAGTGAATATCTCTACTTTTTCCATGAATGGCTTTTTTCTGTTCATTGCCAGTCCTATTCCGGCTGTAGCGGATACACTGACAATGATTGGAATGCTATTGAAATCTCCTGTTGCTATGCCGCTTCCAATAAAAATTAGAAGGAAAGCCAAAAGCGGCAATAATGCCCAGGGATTGCCCTTGTTTTTCATTAAAAATCTCCTCTCCGAATGGATTTTCCAGCAAAATAAAAAGACCTCTTCAAGCAAGAAGAGATCTTAACAAATCAATCGTTCTCTTCTTATCTGCCAAGCACCTATGCTTGCTGGATTTGGCACAGCGCTCTATAGAGCCCGCTGCCGAGACATCTTCGGGCCAGTCCCTCAGTCTCTCTTGATAAGTGATTTATATGAAATTATTCTGAAATAACTCACGTTTGAAAATTATACAGGAAACTCGCGAAACTTCAAGCACTTTTTTGTTATAGATTAAGAATCTGAATAATACTTTAAAAGGGGAAAGATGGGGATTATGAATTTAAAAAAGCCGCAATGCGGCTTAAAATTAGTGCAGATCTTTTGAATTTGGCGGGGAATGCCCCTTTTTCAGCTCCTGAAATATATCACCTGATGCTTGTGGTGCAGGCTGAACGGGTGACTGCAAAATCATTTCTCCTATCAGCCTTTTAAATTCTCCAACAGTCAAAGGCTTCGCATCATTCATTAACTCATACCCAAGCTGTCCATTCGGTTCAAGCGTAGCCATTTTGACATCTGAAATTTTTGTGATTCCGTTGGTTCTAAGCCTCATTTCCAGCTGATCAGCTGTAAAGCGCAGCTTCCTCATATTTGCTGTTTTTAGCTTCCCATCCTCAATCACAATTTTGGATTTGCCCGTTATAAATTTTTCAATAAAATTAAACTTTACCTGCAGATATTCCATTAATATTAATGATCCGATTAAGATAGCTGCTGCCACAATCGTTTTCCAAACACTTGTCTCAATGATCGGCTGAATGATAATGGTACCTATTGAAATCATCACAACTGTTTGAGCTAATGTCATTTGCGAAATGGATTTTCTTCCGGCCACACGTAAAAGCAATACCCCTGAAAAAATTAAAAGGACTGATTCCCATAAAAAATCCATCTTATACCACCTTCCCTTTTTCCCATAGGTTGTGGCATAGCATGTACTTATATACAATCGTTGATAAATAAAACAGCCTGACCAAATGGCCAGGCTGTTTTTGTATGGGTCTGTCGATTATAGTTTAGTTACGTTAGCTGCTTGAGGTCCGCGTGCACCTTCAACAACTTCGAAAGAAACTTCTTGGCCTTCTTCTAAAGATTTGAAACCTTCAGATTGGATAGCAGAGTAATGTACGAATACGTCGTTTCCGTCTTCACCTTCGATGAATCCGAAACCTTTTTCAGCATTGAACCATTTTACTTTACCGTTTTTCATGAAAAAATCCTCCTATTGGCTAGAAAAAGCCATGTGTAAATTCACCATATACACGCTTATAACTTTACGTTCATTACTCATCCAGACCATTGCCTAACGGTTGAAAAAGCAGCTAGCAAAATATAACACGATGCATAACGGCTGATTCAAATTTAGCACTTATAGGAAGGAATGTCAACTATACCACCCGTTTGCAAAAGGAATTTTCAAACTATTTCGTCTTCCGCGGATTCCAAAATGTGTAAATCTATCATGATATATCTACCATTTTAGAGACAATCAGACAAACAAATTATATGATGCATTCATAAAATATAGAAAACAGGATCAGGAGGTGAATGGATTGAACTTACTGGATTTTTTAAACCAGAATTATTACATGCTGGTCCCGGCCTTGTGGGTAATTGGGTATGCATTGAAACAGACACCAAAAATTCCTGATTGGTCCATCGTATGGATTCTTGTAATCATTTCTGTTTCCGCAGGCAGCCTGGCATTAGGCTTTTCTTTTGAAGGGCTCCTTAACGGAATCGTTGCAGCAGGCGTTGCGGTGCTTGGACATCAAATGATGAAACAGACTATAGAAGGTGCATACAGCAATAAAAAGAATTAGATGATATCATAAAAGGTTCATCCCAATTAGGATGAACTTTTTATTTACTCTATTATTTTAAGCCGGCCAGAACTTTTTCAATATACTCGCCAGTCATTTCCTGTGCTTTTGCAAAACTGTATACATGATTCGATGCCCAGTAATCATAAAGCCTGGCAAGATCATTTCGGTCATATACTTTATTCGCAAATGTGCTGAAGAAATAAACGATCAGGACATTCACGACATTTGCCGGCAGCTGTTTTCTGTTTGCAAGCGTGCCCAAAGCGATTTTTTCCAATCCTCTAATATTACCGCCTGTTAAGTATTCAACCATCTCAAGCGGGGAGGAAGTTTCACACTTTTGAATAAAATCAGGGTCATTTAATAAATTTAACATAGGTCTCTCCCCTCTATAACTTCTATTTATACACATTTGGAGGAGATCAATAAACCCTTTTGGGTATTTTGTATCAAAAATGATATAAATAGCTGAGATTTGTAATAAATGTCACTTGCTTTTAGGTTAACCGCGAATGAACCCTCCCTCGGAATGGATCACCTGCCCTGTTATCCACTTTGACTCTTCACTTGCCAGAAATGCTGCAAGATTGGCTGCGTCTTCAGGCTGGCCGATTCTGCCGGCTGGAAATTTAGGCAATAGGTGATTTCTTATGCCTTCATCCATCCATGTAGAGTCTGTTGGACCAGGGTTAATCGCATTGACGGTTATTCCTAAATGAGCAATTTCTGTTGACAGAGTTCTGGTAAATGCCGTGATGGCTGCTTTAGTAGAAGCATAAGCCAATTCACCGGGCATTGGACCCAGCTCTTGTCCGGAAGTCATATTAATGATTCGACCGTAAGGTAAATTCCAATCCGGAAATCTTTTGGCGAATTCAGTGCAGAGAAGAAATAGGGCTCTCATATTAACCGCATAGTGTGCGTCCAGTGTTTTTGCATCAAGCTCCAGATATCCATCTCTTGTTGAATGAGCTGCATTATTAACAAGTATCATCGGCTTTCCAACTGTCAAGGCAGCAGATTCAAGCACCTTTTCTGCTGATTGAACATCCGATAAGTCTGCTTCAAGACCTTTGCATTCAACCCCGTTTTCCGATATCTCCTTGCTGAATACTTTTTCCCAATGGGGCTCGGCATCCCAATAAGTAAAGAATATGTTAAAATCTCGGATAGCCAGCTTTCGGCATATAGCAGCACCTATGCCTTTATGGCTGCTGACACCTGTAACAATAACGGTCTTATTCTGTTGATTCATCAGCTTTCCCTCCAATTTGGCCTGCTGCGGGGTAGCCAGGAGATAAAGATTCCAATAAAAAAGCAGATACACAACAAGGTATCTGCCAGCTTATGGTTTAAGAATTCACAGCAGGGCATACCTTGTTTTCATCATTTTTAAAAATAGAGAGACCTTTCCGACATTATGAGAAAGCTGCTCTATTTTAGCTTAAAATGATTACATGTTCTGCCACATAATAGAATCTCAATTCCCATTCCGTATATCTCCTAGTTTGAGAATATCTGCAAGGCCGGGAAAAATCAACATAATTTTTCAGATTGCTCTGTTAGTTTCCGTCAGAGCTCATCCAGACATTAAAAGGAAACGATTATGTTATTTTGTCTCCCTGTGCAGGGTGTGTTTTTTTAGCTTTGGAGAGTATTTCATTAATTCAATTCTATGTGGATTATTTCTTTTATTTTGGTTGTTATATAGTTGCGATCCCCTGTTTCAATGCATGCCAAAGTAATTTTCACTCTCATACTATTTCCTCCATCATAGTAGAATTAAAAGGTGGCAGCCTGTCAGCCAGCCTGCTCCAGGCTGAACTCATTTCTTTGTCGGTTAGTAAGCAGTCATCCAGGCTTGATGCAACCTCTTCTTGTTTCATTTCCATGCCAATGAATACAAGCTCTGTCATTCTGTCTCCAAATTCCTTATCCCATCTATTAAGCAGTTCTGGGTCATTTTTTAAAATTTCGTTTCTTTCCACTTCTGGAAGGGCTGCTATCCATTCCCCGGCACCTTGCAGTGTTATGGATGGCCCTGCCTGAGACAGGAGCCCAGCCATGTCATTTCGGGAAGCCAGCCAGAAAAAGCCTTTGGCTCTCACAATATCTGCAGGGAATTCTTCTAGCCATTGCATGAATCTTTCTGGATGGAAAGGCCTTTTCCTTCTATATACAAAGGATGAAATTCCATATTCTTCAGTTTCCGGTGTATGTTCCTCATTAAGCTCCTTAATCCAGCCTGCTCCCTGGCTCGCCGTTTCAAAATCAAAAAGACGAGTATGAAGGATCTCTTCCGGTTCAACCCCTGAATTTACGGCATTAATAATTTTCGCTTCAGGATTTAACTTTTCTAATATAGCCCTAAGCTCATCAGCGCTTTCCGGATCAACCAAATCCATCTTGTTCAGCACTATAACATTTGCGAATTCTATTTGATCAATTAATAAGTCAACAATTTCCCGAACGTCACTTTCATCTGTGCCCTGTTTGCGGTCCAGCAGAGTTTCTCCGGATGCAAAGTCATGCCAAAAACGATTTGCATCTACAACTGTAACCATGGTGTCAAGAGTGCACCATTTTGAAAGGTTAATACCCAAACTTTCATCCATATAAGTAAAAGTCTGGGCAATCGGAATAGGTTCTGAGATGCCTGAGGATTCAATCAGGATATAATCGATATCCCCTTCTTTAACCAGCCTTTCCACTTCTATCATTAAGTCTTCTCTCAGGGTACAGCAGATACAGCCGTTTTGAAGCTCAACCAGCTTTTCATCGGTTCTGGTAAAACCGCCTTTTTTACCATGGATGCGTCTATGTTGACTTCACTCATATCGTTTACAATCACTGCAATTTTCTTATTGCTGCGATTATGTAGTATGTGGTTGAGCAGAGTGGTCTTTCCTGAACCTAAATAGCCGCTCAGTACAGTGACGGGTAACTTCTTTATCATGGATTCTCTCCTTTTTTCGGTATAAATAGTAATTATTACGATTTATTTTTGATTACTCCCCCTCACCCTGATTAGATATAGTGTTTACTCGAGAATATTGGTGGATTTTTATTAAATCGTAATTGTTACGATTTAAATCATATTAAAATTTTCTTACGATTGCAAGGATAGACTTTATATTTTTTTATCCTCCAATTCTCCTATCCTTTCAAAATGCTCATAATCCCATTTACAATATCATAAAATTAATATAGAGTATAAAACGAAATCATTACGATTTTAACCACAGGAGGATACTATGAATCGAGTTTTTCGCAGCCATATCATTGATATAACGGGCATAATTTTGATAGCCATTCTGGTATATTTAATATCTTTCAGCTCTGGCTTAGGTTTATCTTTTGATATTCCCCCTTCTCTGTTAAATTTGAATGTTATCTTTATCAGCATCTTAATAGAAGCGTTGCCTTTTGTCCTGATAGGTGTGCTGATTGCAGGGTTTATCCAAATTTTCATTACAGAAGACCATATAAAAAGGTGGATACCGAAAAATAGAACGGCTGCTGTTGTTATGAGCTGTGTGGCGGGCGCCCTTTTTCCAGCGTGTGAATGCGGAATTGTCCCCATTATCCGCCGTCTTATGTCCAAGGGTGTTCCAGTATATGCAGCGATTGGTTTTATGCTGACTGGGCCCTTGATTAATCCCATCGTCATTGCTTCTACATACATGGCTTTTGGAAACGATTTTGAAATGGCGGGCTTAAGAATGGGACTTGGATTCCTAATTGCTATAATAGTCGCCTTTAGTGTGAGCATCTTCTTTAAGTCCGGGCAATTGAAAAATAATCTTCATTTACCCCACAGCAGCGAATACAATCGTTCTTTCCTGGACCGGATTTGGTCGATGCTGACTCATTCAATCGATGAATTTTTTGACATGGCCAAATATTTAATAATTGGTGCTTTATTAGCTTCCATTGTACAAGTCTATATGCCAGCAAAAACATTTCTGCAAAATGCTGATAATCCGGTTGTATCCTTGCTGATCATGATGGGCTTTGCTTATGTGTTGTCACTATGCTCCGAGGCAGACGCTTTTATTGGTGCGTCATTCAGCAGCATATTTCCTAAGTCTTCCGTACTGGGGTTCCTGATCTTTGGTCCAATGATCGATTTTAAAAATACAATCATGATGCTTAGTGTGTTTCGGATGAAGTTTGTTCTTGGGGTATTAGCGCTGACCGCTTCCGTTGTCTTTTTCACGCTGGTTCTTGTACAGAATTTCATTTAGGAGGATTGCTATGAAAATCCATTTTCAGCAGGCATTGAGGGCGCTGATTCTACTGGCTTTTTGCGGACTGATTTTTCAGCTTCATTATACAGGCGATATAACCAAATATATTAATCCGAAGTATGTCCGCTTAAGTCAATCCGCTTCCATACTGTTTTTATTTTTATTTTTTATTCAGATTACCAGGATATGGAGTTCCAAAAGAGAAAAAGAGGATCACGAACACCATCACGGCGAGGATTGCTGCCACCATGACGATCATAGCTGTTCTCATCACCATGATCATGGTGATACACCGTTTACAGGTAAAAAGCTGCTTTCATACTCTATTATATTATTTCCACTTTTAACAGGATTCTTCTTACCCGCGAGGACGCTTGATGCTTCAATTGCTGAAAAGAAAGGCGGGCTGGCCATACTTGGGAATCAAAAACAAGAGGTGAATACATCGGCAGGCTCTGAAGAATCAGACTTTGACCTTGAAGACTATTCTTTTGAAGAAGAGCTGGAAGAAGTTGAGGAGCTGGAACATGACCTGTCTGTAAATGAAGAAGTAGAGGAAATATCCAATGAAGAGTTTGAGCAATTAAAAAAGGACCTTTATTCGGCTTCTGCTATTAAGATGGATGATAAAGTTTTTAGCTTGTATTATGAGGAAATCAGTAAGGATATTGATAAATTCATTGGCAGGGAAATTGAATTTCAGGGATTTATATATAAAGAAGAAGGACTTGCTTCCAATCAGCTTGTCATTTCGAGGTTTTTGATTACGCATTGTGTGGCAGATGCAAGTATGATTGGCTTTCTTTCAGAAATGGAGGAAGCTCCGGAACTCTATGATAATATGTGGGTTAAAGTTAGCGGAGTCATAGATAAGGCATCCTATAATGGGACGGAGCTTCCTCTGATTAAAATTAAGGAATGGAAAGAAATTGAGGAGCCGTTTATTCCATATCTGTATCCCTTAACCATTAAAATCTTATAATACAAATCAAAAGGGACTCAGCTGAGTCCCTTTTATAATTTAAATCTCGATACAACCTCCTGCAGTTCTTCCGCAAGCTTTGCAAGTGATCCTGCTGATGTTGATACTTCTTCCATTGTCGCGAGCTGTTCTTCTGTTGCGGCAGAAGTTTCCTGTGAAGCTGCTGCATTTTTTTCTGAAATGTCCTGCACATTTGTCATGACTTCAATGATCTGGCTGGTTAAGGCAGTCAGTTCCTCCACTGAGGATGAAACTTCCTCGACTTTATATGTTACATTACCCATTGAATCGGCGATTTCGGCAAAAGCAGCACTTGCTTCCATCGTGTCTTCAAGGCCTTCTTTTACCTGGTCATTCCCTTTCTCCATTGCCTGAACGGCCTGCTTTGTTTCTTCCTGAACAAGTCCGATCATTTGCTGAATCTGAACAGCAGATTGTTTGGAACCCTCTGCCAGTTTGCGGACTTCATCTGCGACAACCGAAAAGCCCCTGCCATGCTCACCAGCCCTTGCAGCTTCAATGGCAGCATTGAGTGCAAGCAAATTGGTCTGCTCGGCGATAGTGGTGATCAGTTCCACAATATTGCTTATTTCTCTTGATCGGGATTCGAGCGTATAAATATACTGTGTGGCATCGCCTACCGAAATATTTATTTCATTCATCTGCCTTACAACATTTTCGACTGATTTAGTGCCTTTTTTAGTTAAGAAATCAGTTTTTTCTGCTGCTTCAAGCATCAGCTCGCTGCTTGACGAAATCTGCTGCATTCCGGAAGCAATCTCTTCCATTGAAGAAGATACCTCTCTAAAACGGTAAAGCTGCTGTTCAGTGCCAAGGGCATTTTTTTGTGAAATGGCAGCAACCTGTTCAGAAGCCAATGAACTTTCCTCTGCACTCGCAGCCAGTTCCTCACTGCTTGATGCAACTTGTTCTGAAGTGCTTCTTACCTGGCTGACCACAGATCTCAAGTCTTTTACCATCTTATTTAAAGATAAAATAAACGCTCCTATTTCATCCCTGTTTTTCACTTTAATGGAGCTCTGGCTTAAATCTCCTCCAGCCACCTTGTCTATCGTGGCTGCAGCCTGATTTATCGGCCTTGAAATCATTCTGCTTATAAAATAAGCGATCGCCATCGCAGCCAGAATGGCTGCAATCGTAATGATTAAAGTAATGACCTGAGCGGATTTTACGCTGGATACTGTTTCATTTATCCCGGCATCTAATTGGGATTCGTAAAATTTTACAAGTTCATCCGCTTTTTTGTTAAAATCCTGGCTGACCTGTTTATCAGAGGTTTCAACTAATGACATGTATGCATTATTATCTTCCAGCTTAAACTTAATTTCCTTATCAATAATGCTCTGGTAGCGATCATGGAGCACTTTCAGCTCTTTCGCCAGCGCCTTTTCTTCTTTATTGGCGGTTAATTTATTCAGTTCATTAATATGATGTTCCATTCTCTTGCGGGAACTTTCATAGTCACTGAGATATGTAGAGTCGCCTGTCAGGAGGTAGCCTCGGATTCCCCTGCTTCATTCATAAGCTCTGCCTTCAGGGTTTTTACAAGCATCACTTCAGAGACACTTTCATCTAGTAAGCTTTGATAATTTCGGTTAACGTTACCGAGTTCATAATTCGATAAACCGGCTACAAGACCAAATAATAAAAGGACAGATAAAAACCCGAGGAACAGTTTTTTTGCCACAGATAATTTCATGACTTTCCTCTTTTCCAGATAAAATAGGATATTCTACTTATAATTTAACATGAACACACCTGGTAAGTCAGGTCCTTTTTACCTATCAGCTCATGTATTTACAGAAAATTCTCTTCCTTTCTCATTATTTGCATATAACAAAGAAAATGCCGCTAATCCGGCTGGCAGATTAGCGGCGACTATGCAGACCAAAGATCCTTAGGGAGGAGATCTTCTATATTATTGTATTAAGAGGGACTAAAAAGGTGTGGACAAACCCCTCCGCTTTTTGCTTATTTTTTCAGCAATTTATTCTGTCAATGCAAGAGTGGTTTAAAAACAAGACAGGCACCTTACCGGAAACCTGGTATAGGTGCATGCTGCCATCATACTGCTTTCTTCAGTAATCCTTCATATTTTTTTGCTGTTCTGATTTCAATCGTTAAAACACCATTTCCAAAGTTTGCTTTTACAAGAAGAGGGATGCCCGTAGTATTTTCAAATCTGAAGTCTTTTCCTCCATAGGACACGGTTGCATCCCTGCCCTTAGGGACATAGCCCACCGTCACGGAATGGTGGTGTTTTTCGACATAGCTGACCCCGACTTTATCGACGGCATTGAAAAGTGTGGAGGATGTTTGGCAAATACCGCCGCCAATGCCCATCACGAGCTTGCCATTAATGGCTTCTTCAGCAGGCTGATATCCATGAGCTTCATCACTGGGACCCACAGTTGTATTAAAAGAAAAATGATCTCCGACACCTAGAATAATATTATTGATGGCTTCTGCAGAGAGTTCAATATTTTTTGTTCTGCCTGCCACACCACTGTTAAAACGGGTTGTATATGACGCAACGACCACTTCACCCAGATAGGGTACATCTGCAGGGTCATATCCACTTTCAGATACATAGAGCGGCAGTTCGACATCGCCTCCGCTTACAGACGAATCAATAATCCTCTGCACCAATTCACTTTCTTCAAGGATAATTTCAGGCTGCCCCTTAATAATTTTCCCATCCGGACCTAATTTATCAAGGGTCATTCTTTGATCATACCCTTGCTTTGCATCCGTGCCCCGTGCTATTTCTTTAGCCCATTGGGCAAGTTCTGCCTTATATTTTTCATCTTCACCTCCAAAGCCCATCTCAGCAGGGCTGAAGGTTTTAAGTACTGCTTTTGTATTGGGATCGATCACATTGACCACAACCGGTTTTACTTCTTCCTTCTTTTCTTCCTCTTTGGCCTGCTCCTCTTCTTTTGCCTCCTCTTTGGACTTTTCTTCATCTTCTTTAGCCCTTTCCGCTGTCTTTTTCTCCAGCTCATTATCGCCGGCAACTTTACCTGAACACCCGGCTAATCCTATGAAACAGACAATCAACAAAAGTGATATTCCCCATTTTCGCTTACTCATTTTTCCCCCAGCTTTTTAAATATTAGCTTCCTCTCTCTATTTAGGAAACTGTTTCCATTTTCTAATTGTATTCACCGGCGATATGAGGTATTCCTGCATTGCTGCAAGTTAAGTTGTACCTTTTTTACTATTTAAAAACGCCTGCGGGTTGCAGACGTTTTACAAGCTATTATACTCCTCCGCAGCCGGACGGATTTTCCCGTTCTTTTTCATGAGAATTAACTTCACTTTCTGAAACAGATTCTAAACCATAGCCTGTTGAACTGATTTCAAGCACTTCTTCAGCCGTTTCAACTTTTGATTTTTCATTTTCATCTTTGTCCCATTTCATGCTAAAACCTCCCTATTTCTTACTTAACCTTTTATCCCATGAAGCCATTCACTATAACATTCTTTGCAGAGGATTTCTTCCCGTTCATTTTCTGCCATATCAAACGAAATCAAATGCATTTGTTTGTCCGTGATCTCTTTCGTACAATAAAAACACGTTTCTCTCATGAATAATCCTCCCTATTTGAAAGTGTTTTTATTTTGGGATCAGTGGTGCTTATTTATTCATGAAAAGTACCAGGCACCTATACCATGTTGTTAAAGCGGTATAGGTGCCTGGCGCCATTTTATGAGAAGTTAGCTGCTGCCGGATCTTCGGTTTTGGCAGATCCTTTTGGCTTATCTTCAAAGATTGGACTTGATGCAGGCTTTGTGATAAGGGAGATACCAACTAATGATATGGTCGAGATGATCATAGCAATCGCCCCTGTATCAAGTGCTGGAACATAAATTCCTTTTACTTTCAGAATGTATAGACCAAGGCTGGAGATGAACCCTAAAACAGATGAACAAATAGCAGCTGTCTTCGTTGCACGCCTCCACAATAGGCCGATGCTTAATACAGGCAGCAATGATGCTGAGAAGATACCCCATGATGCATTGCCCAGCCAGCCAACGAGATCAGGGGGATTTAGGGAAAGCAGGAATGTGACAGCTATAATCGCAAGAGTGAACCATCTGGATAGCGCCAATTCCTTTTTCTCAGACAATTTTTCACCTTTCTTAATGATCTGCTGGTAGATGTCCCTTACAATCGATGAACTCGCGACTAGAAGAAATGCTTCGCTAGTCGACATGATCGCTGCCATGACAGCAGCAAATATGATTCCTGCAACAACAGGCGGGAAAAAGTTTTCGATAAACATCGGCGCCACCATATCAGGAGTTGCCGGTGCTGCCATTTCTCCGCGATTTACCATTACTCGTGTATAAAGGCCAACAAACCACAATAAAGCTGTTATCGCGTAAGTTGAAGCCGCAATAATACAAGCCCACTTTAGCATGGAAATTTTTCTGATCATATAGAATTTGGTTACAACATGCGGCTGACCCTGATGACCGATTACGTAAATAAAGAAATAGGATATGAAAGCAAAAATTCCGATTGGGCCTGTAGTATGGAAGGCCTGAACCATATCAGGATTAATAGCTGTCAGCTCAGCATTCATTTGGGACATGCCGCCAACCATTTTCATTCCGCCTATAAAAACAATTAAAGCGCCCACAATCATGACAATCATTTGAATAAAGTCTGTCCAGACGGCACTGATCATTCCTCCGCCGACAACATATACCGTTAAAATGGCCACTCCTATAAATAAAGCAAGCTTATAATCAACCCCTAATACGGTTTCAAGCATATTGCCCAATGCTTTATATTGAGCCATCTGATAGCCAATTGCTCCGCCAAGGATGGCAAGTGCAGTAATGCCCCGCACAGTTTTGCTGTTATAGCGGATTTCCAATAAGTCCGGAATGGTCAGTGCGCCAAATTTTTGTGTAATTCTCCTCATCGGCTTTGCCAATATCAAGAAGCTTACAAAGATTCCGGCAGTGGCAAAAATACCGATCATAAAAATGGCATAGCCATGCTCATATACCAGCCCGGTCAGTCCAATAAAACCGTAACCTGACATGGTTGTGGAAGAAACAGCCAAAGCGACCAGCCACGGGCCAAATCTCCGCCCCCGGTATAGAAGGTGTCCATGTCTTTTTGGTGTCTCATGGATAATAACCCGATAACGAGTATGACAAGAAGATAAATAATTCCGATGGCCAATATCATAAAGCATCCTCCTCTTCCCCTGAATTTTTAAATGCCAATACTCCCCATATACCTGCGGCTGCCAATGACAGCGGCCAAAAACCAAATAACATAAAAGTCATTAATGGCGATAATCCAAACATACCAATACCTCCTATTCTTTTAGCTACTGATCAGTAAATTTAGGATCCCTTTTTTGAATAAAAGCACCGACACCTTCTTTTACATCTTCAGTTTGAAATACCTGTCCAAAATATTCAGCCTCGGTGATTAGTGCAATCTCAAGTTTTTGCTCATAACCTTTATCGATCGATCGTTTGGCAAAAGTAAGTGCTGGCAAAGAATGTGCACTGATTGACTCAGCAAGATCCAGAGCCATTTCAAGCGACTTTCCTTTTGGGGCAATACGGTTAATTAACCCTATCCTCCAGGCCTCCTGTGCAGATATCGGCTCACCAATGAAGATCAGCTCTTTGGCTTTTGATTTACCAACAAGACGTGAAAGCCGCTGAGTTCCTCCCGCACCTGGAAATAAGCCAAGCTTTATTTCGGGCAGCCCAATTTTTATGTGCTCCTCTCCTATCCGGATGTCACAGCTTAAAGCCAATTCACAACCGCCACCCAAAGCAAACCCATTGATGGCAGCAATCGTTGGCTGAGGCAGCCTTTCAAGTTTATTTAAGGGTTCCTGCAGCCAAAGAGACTTTTCTTTTGCGAATTCAATTCCTTTTCCCATCCAATCCGGAAAGCCTTTTATGTCGCCTCCGGCGACAAAAGCCCTTTCTCCAGCCCCTGTTATGATTACAGCCTTAATATTGGAATCGCTTTCAATCTTATCTGCTGTATGTGACAATAACTCAATTACTTCGGCACTCAGAACATTTAATGGCGGATTAGCAATCTTAATAATGGCAATATTACTTTGAACTGACCAGGAAACAGCTTTTGTCTTTTCCAAATCTGTCCCTCCTTCATGAGCTATATTGTTCTCTGAGCATGAACTTTTGAACTTTACCGGATGGTGTGCGGGGCAGTTTCTCTGTAAAGATGACTTTCCTCGGTTTTTTGTAACTCGCAAGATACTTTTTGCAGTGGTTGATAACCTCTTCTTCTGTAAGAATACAGCCATCCTTCCTGACTATGACTGCACAAACAGCTTCAATATATTTCGGATCAGGGACACCGATAATGGATACTTCTTTCACTCCCTCAAGCCGGTACAGGACATCTTCAATTTCAGCAGCGTACACATTTTCTCCACCGCTTCGGATCATATCTTTTTCCTTCCAGCAATGGATAAATATCCATCCTCATCCAGCCCTCCTAAATCACCTGTTCTGCACCATCCACCTGTAAATGTCTCTTTGGTGGCTTCCGGCTTTCGCCAATAGCCAGCTGACACTGCAGGGCTTTTGATCACAATTTCTCCAATTTCCCCTGGAGGAAGAGGCCTTCTATTTTGATCAATAATCTGGATTTCAGTCAATGGCAATGGCCTCCCTACCGTCTCGCCTTTTTTACAGGCATCTTCTGGATCCAGACAGGCCGCAATCGGCGTACCTTCTGTAAGTCCATAAACCTGAACCACCCCGATATGAGGAAAATTCACTTTTAATTTTTCAATAGCCCAAGGCATTAAAGGGTCTCCGCCTGTATAAATAGTTTTTAAATGTGTAAATCTAAAATCGGATAATGAAGACAGGTTAAGCATTTCATAAATCATAAACGGAAAGAGAAAACAGTCGGTGACTGATTCCTTTTCAATCACTGCCAGGATCCTGTTTATTTCAAAACCTTTGCTGCCGGTTATCACTACGGTACCGCCCATCATTAAAATAGGAAGCGCGATATCTTCCATCGCTCCCACATGATAGAGCGGTCCTGTTGTCATTCCAATTTCCTTGCCATTAAAATTCCATTTAAGCGCCTGCATGACAGAAAACCAATAAGTCGTTTCGTGTGTCCAGATGGCTCCTTTCGGTCTCCCGGTAGTCCCGGACGTATACATTAGCATTAAGGGATCGCTTAATCCTATGGAATCTGTATTGATTTCATCCTCGGCGCCCCCATCCAGTAAATCCCAGCCTTGAGCCCATGCAGGCTTTGATTCATCCTTATCCGCTAGACAAAGATATCTTTCCACTCCTACATGTTTACGGATGTCTTCAAGCTGAGGAGTTAGCTTTAAATGAAAACATAGTATTTTTGTACCAGAATCATTTAAGGCATACTCAAATTCATTGCTGGTCAGCCGGAAGTTTAGACGGACAGCAATAGCCCCGATTTTCGCAGCTGCAAAATACAGCGCGAAATATTCAAGACAGTTATAAAGCAGTATACCTACACGCTCGCCTTTTTTGACGCCAAGTTCCTTAAGCTTATTTGCATAGGAGTTTGAAGTCCGATGAAGACAGTCGTATGTCCATTTCCTGCCTGTTTCTTCTTTTATTGCTACTTTCATAGGGTTTTCACTATTGAAATCAAGTGCCATCTTCCGTGTAAAATGTCCAATATCCAAAAAAATCTTCCTCCTTCACTAATGTAAGCGTATACATTTTATATAAAGGCTTTCATGCTAAAAATCTATTGCAAGTTTTGTGCCAGTTTGAAAATACTTTAGATAATAGTTTTACAGCCAGATAAGCAGATTATTTTTCCGACTTTTCAGAAAGTAAATTACATATTCTTGTATTTAGCTATGTAATGCTACTAGGAAGAAAACAAAAATCCGGGATTTCGGATTGAATTCCGAGTTCCCGGATTTTTGGCATTATGAGGTAATATTATATTTTTTTATTTTATCGTAAATAGTAGAATTGCCTATTCCCAATGATTCGGCAGCTTTATTTTTGTCCTGGCTGTATTTTTTTAAGGCTGTTTCGATAGCATTCTTTTCAGTTTCCTCCAAAAGAAGTTTTAAATTTTTGATTACTGATTTCTCTTTCCCGCCTTTTAAATAATCAGGAAGTTCTTCCAATCCAATTGTTTCGCTATCCGTTAAATGGACACTGGCTTCCAGAACATTCTCTAATTCACGGATATTCCCCGGCCAGTCATATTGTTTAATCAGTGCAGCTGCTTTTGGACTTGTTCCTGTCACCCTCTTGCCTATCCGCTTTGACGCTTTCCTTAAAAAGTGTTCAGTCAGGAGGGGCAAATCAGATCTTCTCGATCTTAAAGGCGGTATAAATAACTGAACTGCATTAATCCTGTAAAACAAGTCTTCCCGGAATAAATGATCATTGATCATTTTTTCAAGTGGACGATTTGTTGCGGCAATAACACGCACATTCACTTTTTTAGGCTGCAGGGCTCCTATAGGCTCAAATTCCCTTTCCTGCAGAACTCGTAAAAGTTTCACCTGCATATGTAAAGGCATGTCCCCTACTTCATCAAGGAAAATGGTTCCCCCATCAGCCAAATGGAATTTTCCTATCTTACCGCCTTTTCTTGCGCCTGTGAATGCACCATCCTCATAGCCGAACAGCTCAGATTCCAATAAATGCTCAGGTATGGAACCGCAATTTACTTTTACAAAAGGTTTGTCGCTTCTTTCACTCAGCTGGTGAATGCTTTGTGCCAGGATCTCCTTTCCTGTACCGCTCTCCCCCTCAATAGTATGGAGATATCCCCTCTTGAAATGCGCATGACCCTTTCCTTCAGATCTATAATCTCCTCTGTTTCCCCTATCAAATCATGAAGAGAATATCTTAATCCATTTGATTCATTCCACTCGCTTCGATAATAATTAAGCTCGGATAATACCCCTTTTATATGACTGTTCAATTTCTTCCATTCATCCAAATCACGAAAAATAATCGTCCCGACTGCTCCGATAATTTGATTATTTTCGATAATCGGAATTCGATTTGCGATAACAAAATCGCCCTGCAGAAATTGCAGATCAGCAAAATCCTGCTTTCCTGTTTGTGCAACCAGGTGCATTTTGGTATTTTCAATCACCTCTGTGGCATGCCTGCCAATTACCTCGTCTCTCTGGACATCTAGAAAATCACAATAATTATTGCTCATATATTGTATGATTCCTTCAGTGTCCACGATCACAATCCCATAATATGTACATTCAAAAATTAAATCCAGCAAATGATTATTTATGAAAAGTGCTGTGTTTTTCATAATAAATCTCCTTTTTATGTACTCATTAGACATATTTTAGCATAAAAGGGCCAACTAAAAGCTGAAAATTCTAATAATTAAAACAGGGTCGATTTTAATTTATTAATCCCTACTTGACTAATCGGATAAATATGAATTAAAATAAAACTAACAAAAGGGAGGGTTCATTACATGCCATTAAACAGAGAAACGTTAATCAGCAAATTATTATCTCTATCTAAATTCCAGCATAATCATAGCTTGTTCAATTTAAGTGACCGAAAGCTGGAAGCTCTGTATCTGGATCATATTCTTTTTTCACCTCACCCTCACAGCGGACATCAATCAATCAAATTAGTTGGAAAAAATAGATAATAAGAAAGCCTGCTAATGCTCAGAATGCATAGCAGGCTTTTTCATATAACCATAAAAAAGAGGGAATCCTAAGATTCCCCCTCTTCTAACTAATTTTTTGCTAATTTAGGCACCATATTCTCCTGCTTTGGCTCTTCAACCGAGTCTTCCATTGGTATTGCACGTTGAATGAAGAAGGCCAGAACCAGTGCAGCTGCTGCGATGAAGGTTGCTACGAAGAAAGCATCGTTGATTCCCTCGAGCATGGCTTTCATTAAAACTTGCTGCTGCATTTCCGCCACAGCGGCTTCAGTCATTTGGCCGCCATTAGCCATAGCCCCGCCTTTCATCGCTTCTTTCGCGATTTCAGCAGCATGCGTTTCTGTCCTTGTTGACATAACTGTTACCAATAAGGCTGTACCAATGGCTCCTGCCACCTGGTTCAGCGTGTTGTTCATTGCTGTTCCATGAGGATAAAGTCTTCTTGGCAGCTGGTTCAAGCCATTCGTAGAAACTGGCATCATGACCATGGACATCCCAAACATCCTGATTGAGTTCAGAATTATCAGCTGTGTATAAGTTGTTTCCAGAGTCAGCCTGCTGAATGCATAAGTAGTTCCAACTGTAATGGCTAACCCAATGATCGCCAGTATCCGGCCGCCGATTTTATCGAACAGCTTTCCTGTTAATGGCGACATCACGGCCATAACAATGGCACCTGGAAGCATCATCAATCCTGCATCCAGCGGTGAAATTCCCCTTAGTGTCTGAACATAAATCGGAATCAGAATCATCCCGGAGAACAGCGCCATATTTACGGTCATGCTGATGGCTGATGACAAGGCAAACATCGGGTACTTATATACCCCAAAGTTGAGCATTGGACGATCAGATTTCGATTGTTTTAGGATAAACCATACTAAGCTGATGACACCTACAGCAATTGTCAAATATACATGAGGGCTATCCCAGCCTTTGTTCCCTGCAGAACTGAATCCATAAAGTATTCCGCCAAACCCTACACTTGATAGAATTAGGGAAAACAGGTCCAGACGAATATTCACTTTTTCCTTTTTGTCTTTTAGCATGACGGCACCAAGCACTAGTATGACACCGGCAATTGGTGAAAGGAAGTGGAATAGCATTCTCCAATCATAATGTTCAATAATCCATCCGGAAAGAGTAGGCCCAATAGCAGGGGCAAACATTAAGATCAGGCCAAATACACCCATGGCTGCTCCGCGTTTTTCCACCGGAAAGCTGATCAGCATAACATTCATTAACAAAGGCATCATGATTGCCGATCCTGATGCCTGCAGCATTCTGCCTGCCAGCAATACCGGGAATGCATGAGCAACACCCGCTACAAGCGTACCAATTGTAAATAGCCCCATTGCCACAATAAATAACCTGCGGACTGTATATTTTTCAATTAAAAAGGCAGTAGCCGGGATCAAAATACCATTTACCAGCATAAAGCCGGTAGTCAGCCACTGCACTGTTGCCGCTTCAATTTCTAAATCTGCCATAATAGATGGCAAGGCAATATTTAACAATGTATTATTCAAAAAGGCAATAAATGCCCCAATCATTAAAACAGCCAGAATCCCATAGGGCGGTCGATCTGTTTTTTTATTTATTGCTTGTTCCATTTGCATTTTTCCTCCTGTACTATCAGTTCATTCTTTTATACTTGCGTTACACACAAACCATATAATATACCATGAGTACAATTTTTGCAACAAAAAAATCCTTGTTAAATAGAGGGTTTGTGAAAAGTCTTAGAATGATGTACTATTAAATTATACACACAGTTCAAATAAAATGACAGGTGATAATAAATGAATGACAGGAAACTGCATGTAATAGAAAAAGCACATCAATTATTCCTGGATAAAGGGTTTCAAGCTACCTCCATTCAGGATATTTTAGAATACAGCGGGATCTCTAAAGGAACCTTCTATAATTATTTTTCCTCAAAAAATGAGCTGCTTATGTCCATTTTTAAAACATTGCATAAAAAAATGGAGGATGAACGCAATAAGCTCCTTATTGGCCAGGATCCAAGCAGCTTAGAAGTATTCACACAGCAGATAGAATTACAAATGAATATGAATCGGACGAATAAATTGGTTGCCCTTTTTGAAGAAGTGCTTGTTTCAAATGATCCTGAACTCAAGCAGTTCATTAAAGAAGGCCAGCTTAGAATGGTGGATTGGATTTTCAACCGGTTTATTGAAATTTTTGGTGAAGACAAGAAACCCTATTTGCTGGACTGCGCTGTGATGTTCCTTGGAATCCTCCATCATAACGTAAAATACTATACAAAATTCTTTGAGTTCTCTTCAAGCATTAATCCTGTGGTCCGTTATAGTGTAGAAAGAATCAGGAAGGTCGTTGAAGAGGTCAGTTCTGCCGATGAATACCTGCTGAAGCCTGAACTGATTGAAAACAGATTTAAGCAGACAGATCATAGAAATGTGCATATTCTTTGCAAATCCATTTTGACTTTAAAAAAGTCCATACAGCAGGAATCTCAGAACGATTGCATGGATCTTCTGGACTTTATTCAGGAAGAAATGGTTCATTCGAAAAAGCCAAGAAAATTTCTCATTGATAGCGCACTGAATACGTTGCGCAGCTGCATTTCCTTTTTGGATGCTAAAGAATTTGAGAATCTTGAAATGCTTGTTTCTGCCTGTTTTAAACAGCCGGAAGAAGAACCCGTGTAATTAAAAATGCCTTCCTCCTTCTTCAGGAAGGCTTTTTTAGCTATTCCCCGTCTATTCATTCATAATCCTTCCAAAAACGGTAACACTACACATAATGCCGAAACAAACTGGTGATTTGTGTATGAAAAAAGAGTTAAAAAAGAAGAAGAATATATCCGAGTATGAATTTGTCGAGCTGGAAAAGTCCTTTTCACGATCTCACGATTTCCAAAAGGTAAATTATAGCAATAGGCAAACAGGTCTCTGTTTTTCTTTTATTTATTTCAAAACACTGACTGACCAAAAAATGATCACCAAGAGTTTGCTTCCTCAGCTTCTTCAGGGTGAGTTCAACAAGATCGATGATTTGAAAAAGCTTTTGCCATCGGCAAGCATACAAATTTGTGAGGATCTTTCAAAAGCAGAACATTTGCTTTTAAATGGCTATGTGATGGTTACAGTAGAAGCAGAAAAGCAAAAAGCGGCTTTTATGGCTGCTAAATGTTCATATGTAAGGGAGCTGACGCATCCGGAAGTCGAGCAAACGGTTATTGGACCGAAGGAAGCTTTTGTCGAGTCTTTAGACAATAATTTAAATTTAATCCGCAAACGGCTGCCCGTCTCTGAACTGATCATTGAGGAATATATAATCGGAAGCATATCCAGAACAGTGGTGGCCGTTCTCTATATTGAGGGAATCACGAATGCAGATTATGTCAGCATGGTTAAAGAAAGAATTGAAAATATCGATTTTGATGAAATCACTGACAGTTCTTATATTGGACAGCTCATTTCTGATAATAAGAACTCTCCTTTCCCTCAGCTGCTCGATACAGAAAGACCGGACAGGGCAGCCGCTGTCCTTGCAGAAGGAAAAATCGTGATCGCCATAGATGGGTCACCGCATGTGCTGATTACCCCTACAACGTTTTCTGAATTCTTCAGTTCCTTTGAGGATTATTTTTTAAATTGGACTATCGCTTCTTTTGCAAGAATATTGCGGGCCTTTTCTGTTATATTTTCCATACAGATCACGTCCATTTATGTTGCAACGCTTACTTATCATATGGAGCTTATCCCCACGGATTTGTTAGGTACACTGGTGACTTCAAGACAGCATATTCCCCTGCCGCCTTTCTATGAAGCTTTAATGCTTGAACTGGTAATTGAGCTTTTAAGAGAAGCTGGAGCCAGACTGCCCACGAAAGTCGGGCAGACAATCGGTATCGTAGGAGGGATTGTCATTGGAACTGCATCTGTACAGGCAGGACTGACAAGTAATGTCTTGTTAATTATTATCGCATTGGCAGCTCTTGCCTCTTTTACAACACCTGTTTACAAGATGAATAATACGATTCGATTTCTAAGATTTCCGTTTTTAATTTTCGCCAATTTATGGGGTTTTGTAGGTGTGTTGTTCTGTTCCTGCATCTTGCTGACGCATATGATCAGGCTTACCTCTCTCGGAAGACCGTTTTTGGAGCCGTTTTACCCGCCAAGATACCGGGACTTGAAAGATTCATTTCTCAGATTTCCGTTTCAGCCTTTAAGGCCGGTGTATTTAAGAACTCAGAATCCGCATCGGTTTCAGCCCCTCAGAAATCAAAAGTTAAGAGAGATATTGATGAATAACAGCCTGGCTAAAAGCGCCAGGCTGTTATTCAGTTTTCTTTGATTTGTCTTCCCAAGGTTCAAAGGAAAATGGAATCCCGATCATTTTTGCCGTCATCTCATCATAGGACACAAGATCTTTCTTGGACAGTTCTTTTAAAGTCTTTTTCCCCATGGCTCGCAAAGCCATTTTGATTTCCTCCGTGCTCGCGGTTAAAAACTTTTCTGCAGATTTTGTCCCATCTTCGATTTTAAAGGTATCCTTGAATTTACCTTCGTTCCACACAGATTGTGTTGGCGGTTCAAAAGGCAGCGAATTCAAAGTCTGCTTATGGGAAACAGTAAACAGCATAACAGATCCAAGGTAGACAGCATCAGCGCCAAGAGCGAGGACTTTTAAAAAGTGTCCTGGTGTGAAGAGGCCGCCTGATACAATTAAGCTGATTTCCCCCTTCTTTTTCGTTTTTCAAGGTGATTGGATGCACGGATGAGAGCATGTAAAGTTGGAATCCCAAAATCATCTGACAATAAAGGCGGCGCACCGACAGATGCTCCCTGGCCCCCATCAACTGCTATAAAATCAACGCCCATTTCGATTAAATGGTCAATGTCTTCTTCTATTTTTCCTCCTGCCCCTATTTTTGCACCAATTGGAACACCTCCGGTCATACTGCGGAGTTCATCCACCAGTTCCTTTAAATCCTTCAATGTCTGTTTATCAAAAAAGTGTTCCATTATATGCGCAGTTTCATTTTCCTTTAAGCCCATTACTTCCCTTGCACGGCCGGTTAAATTTTCAGGAGATATGTTTCCTCCCATCCCCATTACAGCTCCCTGCCCCAGCTTAATTTCAATCATGTCGGCACGTTTGATGGTTTTTTCTTCCTTCCCCCATTCGGTTTTCGAGAACTGAAGGATATACTTTCCTGCACTTTCAAGCTCTTCGGGAAGGATTCCTCCTTCACCGGAATTGACAGCCGTACCTGTATTCTTGGCAGCTGTTGCCAGCGCAATTTTCACTTGCTCACTCAATGCTATTCCATAGGCCATTCCACTAATCATCAGGGGTATTTTGATTTTCATTGGTTTTTTCGCTTTTGGCCCGATTGTCACCTTCACATCAACATCTTCATCCCCGTCAATCGGAAAGGGCGAAGTCTGTGCAGGAATAAAGGTAATCTCATCGAAATGAGGCCATTTTTTCGAAGAGCCAAATGGGCGGTGCAGGACATCACCCGTTTCGGCTCGCAGGTTATTTTCAAGTGCATTTTGAATGCCCATATGCTTGAAACCAGGGATCAGCTCAATGAGATTTTCCTGGTAGCTGTCTGTCATAATTATTTTCCCTGCCTGCTTAACGAGCCGCTTCATGATCCAGCGCCAGCCGATCAACATTAAAATTAAAAAGATAAATAATATAAAAATCATAGCCAGAGTTGCAATCAATAATATATTTGTCATACGTTTTCTCCAAAAGATCTTTTAGCCTCCATTATTTCCATTGGAAGGGAATTTAACCTATGACTTCTCGGTTTTTGGAATAATCATTAAGCGGGAAGTAAATTCTATGAAAAATTAGTAAAATGAGGTGAAGTGATGGACAACCGCGATACTATTCAGCCGGATAATATGGATGAACAGAATCAAGTTAAAGGAAGTCTTCTTGAATCTATGATGGAGCCTATGGACCAGCTTTCCAAGATTCCTCCTGAGAAGACAGACCGGAGAACCAGTGATGAAGAGATGAATTAACCAATGCAGAAAGCCAGCATGATTGATGCCGGCTTTCATTTTTGATAAGGAGTATCCTGATAGAAGTAATTAGGCGTTTTTACTTCATTAATATACTGTTTATGAAAAATGTGTGTAGCTGCAGGGGATACGGGCGGGATCAGCCAGGTCCAGTCACCGGTCAGATCCCTTCCCTGGCCCTTTTCGTTTTCTTCAAATTTCTTGAACTGCTGTGCAGCAGTATGATGGTCTACTATGCTGACACCTTCTTTTTTAAATGAATGCAATACAGCTGCATTCAATTCCACCAGTGCCCGATCCTTCCAAAGCGAAGAATGCGACCTGGTATCCAGCCCCAATAATGAGGCAATCTGCGGGAGCACGTCATAACGAAAATCGTCTGCCAGGTTTCGCGCACCAATTTCAGTACCCATATACCAGCCATTAAAAGGGGCTGCTTTGTAGGAAATGCCCCCAATTTCCAGCTTCATATCCGATATCATCGGGACTGCGTACCATTTCAAGCCGAGGTCACTGAACCAATTATATTCTGGATGCACAATCGCGACTTCGAGAATCAGCTCTTCAGGTATTTCCCTTAATCGGGGCTGCTGATTGTACATTTGAACAACTAATGGCAGCACATCAAATTTGCCGTACTTCGGCTCCCAGCCCAATTTCACGCATTGTTTAGTAAAAGGGATGGAGTGGGGATCGCCAATAATCCCATCCGCAGTCTCATAGCCAGCATACCGGATTAGCTGATGGTTCCAAATTCTGATTTTCTGTTCGGAAGTGTCAGGAGAGAAGATGGTGATGGCCGGACGAAGCCTGCCATTGTTAGTGGCAAATTGTATATGTTCAAACAGAGCAGAAAATACTTCATCCGCTTCTTTCGCCTCCCGCTTATCCAAAACTTTTAGATGATCCCAGAACAGTCTCCCTATACAGCGATTGCTATTTCGCCAGGCAGCTTTGGCACCAAATTCCAATTCTTCATAAGTATGTTCATAAACTCCGTGCTCTGCAATTGAATATTCGATTTCCATTAGTCTGTTGCTTAGTTCAGCAGGACTTCTATTCTGTTCACTATAAAACATTTTTATAAATTCTGCTGCTTTTTCAAATAAGTCCTTTTTCAAAGATAAATCCTCCCAGAATAGACTATTGGTTAATGATAGCATAGGGAAGGTTGGGGAGAAAGAAATGATGTTCTGGGGTTTGCCGGATCGTCTAAGGATGTTGGTTTAGAGTGGACTTGGCAAAATTATCTTTCTGATTAACATCCGTTATTAAAGAGGGGTTTCTTTTTCGTCGTTATTCATTTCGATTAGCTCTCATTTTTTGAGTAGAGGTTTCTTTTTCGCCATCCTTAGAGTAAAGGGTTCCGTTTAGAACTGCTTTTTAAAAAATCTGCACCGAAATGACAGCCCTTTTGACAAGGTTTATGTCGGATAAAAAAGCAAAACTCGCCCTTTCATAAAACTGCCCCGTAAGAACAACAAAAAACCCAGCAGCAGTCATCTTCTTCATTAACCAACAATTAAGATTATCTTATTAATGGATAACCATTGCTTAAACTGGTATACCCCACTATCATAATCAATTTCTTTATTGCGTATTGAAAAAATTCTCGTTCCGTATGAGTTTAGTGTTAATTCGTTTACTGGGGTATTATTTTTAATCCCATACGCTTTAAAGTCAAAGAATATATCCCATATATCCTCTGATTTTCTTTTAAATGCTATCGACTCATAATCACAATCATCCTGGTAATAACCTAAATGCAGATGATATTTATCATCATACAAATTATCCATTAAGCACCTCTTTTTTTATCATTTAAATTTCGAAGATAAAAATCAACAATTCTTCTTCATATTCCTCAATAAAAAAAGTTTGTTCAATATGGTATTCAACAAAAATAGCGGTTAATGCTTCCGAACTCAACGACTCGCTACTTTCTTAACAAACTCATAATCTACATAAAACCGAATAAGCAGCAGAATAAGTAAATTAAATTATCACACCCAGAATATACAGAAACCGGCTATATTGCTTTCTATTTGCACTATTTATAGGAATGAGAGGAAAGACCCCGACCAATAAGGTTTGCAGAAACAGGGTTTATTCCAATATCCCTTGCCCAAATTGATAATTGTCCTATATGGTGAATTTCATGAGCAATAGTATGACGCATAATCTCACCCCAGGTATCCGTCACTATTCTTCCATCTGGTAAGGTATCGTAAAATAAACGATTTTCCATACTGGCATCCCAATTTTTCACAAAGTTTTCTACTTCTAAATGAAATTCAGCGTCCAATTTTCGAACCTTATTCAAACTTTTATAACCATCGAAACTCTCTTGAAAGTCGGTTTTTCCTTGTAAGAGCCGTATCCAGCTCCATTCGACATCAACTATATGGAAAAGTGTATACAAAATACTTCCCATTCCACCCGTTCGGTTTTGCTGGAGTTCTTCTTCACTTAACTCTTCACACCAGCGATAACAGTCTTCTCTTACCATCCAGTTATATTTAAAAAAATTTGCAAAAAGCCCCTCCTTATTTAGGAAATAATTGACCTTGAAAAAAACAGTATAAAAGCAAAACGAAACATTGTTAATTATTACTATTTCACAATTATTATTAGAATTCCTTGTTCCACAAACCTGCCCTATAGTTTTTATAAAAAAAGCTGACCGGAATGGAAGCCTGTATTTAGCACCGATTTCTGGAAATAAAATTCTTTAGTACAAGGCATTAAATCTCTTTTACCATTTTAGTACTTCAGTTTCATAGTTTAAATGCCTATAGAAATTTACCGCACGATCATTCTTGGCAAAGACATCAGGAAGAGTTGATGATATCCTTTTTGCTGAGCCCAACTACTGCCTTCTCCATTAGGCTCTTACCGATACCCTTCCCTTCACCTTTAGATGAAACTGCAATGGCTACTAGGTTCCTTGTTCTATACCGCTTAAAAAATCTTTATGTGGTTTTACTTCTATGAAACCTAATAAATCCCCTGTCTCTTCCTCTGCCACAAAGATCTCTGTATAAAGTGAAGGATCGTTAAGAGATTCTTCAGCTATTTTTAATTGTGCCTCTTCCATTTTTTGAGGATCACGCGGCCATAAGGTCGAATTTCGCAAACCGTGTTGAAAGACTTACAAGAAAAGCTTTATCTGTCTCTTTATATGGTCTAATATTCATTCTATTCCCCTTTAAATTGAATTTTTTCTATCCATCAAGAATAAATAATTCTCCTCTCTTTAAAATAATCCCTTTTTTCGCTAACCTGCCTTTTTAGTAAAATAATAAACAGCCACCAAATATGGCAGCTGATCTTTAAAATACACACAATTAATTGATAAACGTCCTTTTTCTTAGTGCAAAGTTTGGTTACGGATGAAACATCAATAAGACCATCTGAAATACTTAAATCCCTTTTCTTTGGGTAAGATAAAAATAAAGAGTAAAGATAAGGCAAGCTTTCCAGTTTACTCGCTTAAGCCATGCTCCTTACTCGCATCCTCATTCAATTTTGAACATATACTACAGATCAATTCACAGGGTAGCTGCAAATCTGCGGGTGTTTTTGTATTTTAAATTAGATAATTTCACAAGCACTGGGCATAATACTTCTGGAGTAAGGGCTTTGTATATTCTCCTTGTATATTGAATAAGTTTCAGCCCTTTCTCTTAGTACATGAGGTGATATCATGCTTCATTGGATAGATCAACATATTTTAAACACTCCCTGGTTTTTACTAGCTATTTCAACAATAATTTTTTTACTTGGGCTATAGCTACTACCCTGGTATATATAGCGGGAAGAAAAGATTAATGAAACAAGATGCTTATTAATACAACTTCTTCGAACTTTGCAGGAACATTATAATTTTTAAATGTCTGGGAACAAAAAAGTAATACAACCTCTTTAGCGAAAGGCATGATTTTTGTGTTTAAGGATACCCGAATGCTAATTAAATGGCTAACGATATTTAATATAGCGAATATTATTATTGCTGCAGTAGTAGGACAATTGCAAACTGAATATCTTATACGTCGAATAAATAAAAATACAAATCGTAATAAGAATTAGCTAACCATGGTCACTTTTATTGTTTTACAATCATTAATACTCTTTTCTCTGTGTAACGCCTTAACTAGGAATTCCCTTACTCCTTTGTTTCAAAAGCACTATCTCCTTTATAGTAAATACAATGTATACGGCTCCTCTGATAAGCTTGCTCCAACCTGGTCCCTCTATAAGGGAATGTTTCAATGTTTATAATTAGGCTCATAAGCAATCACCTATAAATTTAGTCAAGCTTATAGATTTATTAACTCCTTAATGATAATCGTTTTTTTCAGCACATCCTTTTTTCCCTTTAATGGGCTTTTTCTTTTGTTGAGGAAATTTCCCCTTTAAATAAAATCCTACAATATGCTAATTTAGAATTGTCCCTTAACCATGCATTCTAGGAGGTATAACCATTAGTATAGGAGCCAAAGTTGTTTATAAAACTGACACATATACCGTATTATGGATATATGAAAGTGGTTTCTGTGAAATCAAGAAAGATTACCAAACAAAATTAGTTCCTCAATCAGAAGTTACACTTTTAGAAAATTAGTTCTTTACTATTGCAGCGGTTAAGGGACATCACTTAATAATTGAAACCTATAACCATAAGGCAAAACCTTATTGAACCCCTTTGTTTAATACCGTTTTCTCAAATCTGTCCTTTAGTTGAACAAAAAAAGCCGCCAGAAATGACAGCTGAATCTTTTACCCTTGTTTTGAATAGTTTATAAGCTGCCAGAATCCTTATAAGTGGACTTAAACACTTCCTCGAGCCAATAATGGTAACCATAAATAACAATTGATAGTGTGATGAAAATACAAAGACGACCCCAAGGAGTTATGTTAATCAATTGATAAATTTTTAATTTTTCCTGAAGGATAAAATGGACAGGGAAAATTGCAAACATAAAATCCAGTACAATATTAGTCACTAAGTAAATCCAAAACTTACCATATGTGAAGTAAAAAATCCATATAGTTACAATTAAAAAAGCACCTAGTATACCTGAAGCAAAGGAAGGTTTTAACCATGGTAAAATTGATTCTTTAATTATCCAGTGTTTTTGATTGTGAGCTATCAAGTTATAGAGAACCATTAGAAATGCAGCTAATATTGCAACAGGCATAAAACGCTTAATATCTTCTCTCTTTAAAAAGAATAATGTGAACCATGGAGCAATTAAAATTGTCCAAAGTACAACTTTACTTAACAAAATAAACCCACCTTCTTTTATTTTGTAGTTTCTCCTGGTAAAAGTTATTTATACCATAATTTATCAGCTGTATTATAAAAGATAATGCCCTTAGTCAAATAAGAAAAAGGCTGTATTTTTTAGCAGCCAGTTCTTTAAGGGAAGCACCCGGTAGTTTAAGTGAAACACTTCACAAAGCACTATAAAAAAGTGAGTTGCCAAGCAACTCCTTAGGTAAATACCAAATCCCTCTTATGATTTACAGTTTTGACGTTAATATTTTTCTTGAAGTAGAGTTGGTATGATTTATAAAATTTGTATCAGGCAGTCTCACTCCAGAACACGTTTCGTTTACAGAAAAATTATCGGAAGTGAAACGAGCTTATGCATCCAAGCTGTTGATGATAGCTAATACTTGATGATCTGTCCACTTTCCATTAATCTTTAAATTTTCTTTAGCTATACCTTCTTTTTTAAACCCCGCTTTTTCTAATACACGAATAGATGCTATATTATCAGGCATAGCTCCTGCTTCAATTCTATGTAGTTTTAATTCTTTGAAAGCAAAATCTACAACAAGTTGAAGAGCTTCTGTTGTATATCCCTTTCCATTATACTCCTTATCTAAAGTAAATCCCGTATAACAGCTTTGTTGGTCTCCCATAGTAATTTGAGTTAATGAAATGTCTCCGATAAGTTTATCAGTTGCTTTTAAAAAGATTCCAAAAGCATATAATTGCCCTTCGCCTGTCTTTTTTAAAGCCTGTTCAATGCGTAATTTTTGATGTTCTTCCGTATAAAAGGCTTCCGGGAGTAATGGGCTAACTCGTTGAAAAAATTCGCGATTTCTAGTATGTAAGTTAGCTAACTCGCAGGCGTCAGAAGTTTTGTAAAGTCTAAGGTAAATTTGTTGTCCTACTAGCTCCATAAAACCCCTCCAATATCATTTTACTGCCATTTTATTCTAAATAGTCAAAAGTATGATATTAACACCTAGGTATTTACCATATTTCAAAAGTTATTGTTATAATATAAATCCTTATTGACTAACCAGCCTCTTTAGTTCAAAAGAAAAAAGCTGCGTTTAGCAGCAGATTTTGAACATAAGCATCCGTAAGTTGAATTCAACAAAAATTGCATCAATCCTCCGTGGATCAACGCTAATAATAAAGTCATATTTAGCTTTATCTGATCTGTGAAACTTGATAATTATTCTTTCCGTTCTGTTTTGCTTGATACATAGCTTCATCAGCATATTTCAGCAAATTCCTGACATCCATATTGAAATCATCGCAAAAAGCAATTCCGATACTGGGAGTTATTGAGATAACAACATTCTGCACCGACACTTTATTAGATAGAATGTCGATGATCCGTTCGGCAACATGTTTTGCATTATCGATTGTCGTTTCCGGAAGTAAAATCGTGAATTCATCACCTGCAAGCCTGGCCACAGTATCCTTATTTCCTATACAACCTGTAAGCCTGCTCGCGACTTCTTTTAACAATAAATCTCCTAAGTCATGACCGAAGGTATCATTTATTTGCTTAAACCCATCTAAATCAAGATACAGTACTGCGACTAGCCCTTTATTGAAATTAGCTGATTCAATTGCATGATTAAGTCGTTCTTCAAATAATCTCCGATTTGGCAATTGGGTTAGAAAGTCATAATGAGCCATTTGTTTCAATATTCTTTCTGAGTTTTTACGATCGGTTATATCTTGTATTTGAGAAATAAGGAATAATGGCTTGTTCCCTTCCCGCACTATGGATACAGATAATAACACCCATACAATCTTCCCGCTTTTATGGACATACCTTTTTTCCATCTCAAAAGAGTCTCTTTTTCCTTCCACTAATTCTTGTGTGTAAGATAAATCAGTATCTAAGTCCTTTGGATAGGTTAACGTTTGAAAGTTCGTGGTAAGGAGCTCGTCCTCTGTATATCCAGTAATTTTAGTTAAAGCATGATTTACCCTAATCCATTTTCCCTCTAATGAGACTATCGACATCCCAATCGGAGCAAAAAAAAGGCCTGATTAAATAAATCTATATTTTTAAACATATTTATATCCTTTTTATAAAAAGTTGAAAAGCATTCCCAATTTTTTTATTTTATCTCAAACTAAACTGGCAAGCAATAAATTTCAACTTTCCTGGTTAGCTTAACAGACAGAAAAGGGAGTAAGGAGAAAAGAGCTGCAAAAACCGTACGGAGTATTACTCACCATCATATATAAACCTGCCCCGTTTGTTCAATATGAGTAAGAAATTGCGGCAGTCCAAGTGACATTGAAATTGACAGCATCTTGGCACTACATTTTATTTGCACAATATTTATCGTTCCATTATAAATTATAAAGTCTAGAAAACATAAAATAAGTTAAAAACCTTATAGGAAAATGACCTGTGCCAATTCACACGTCATTTTTATGCCCTTTATCCAATAAATCACCCCGAAACGGAACCCTTTTCCTTAGAGTGGAGGCTTCTTTTTCGACGTTATTCATTCTGAGTCTCTTGTCTCCAGTTTTATCTCCTTTTACTGCCAAGTTTCAGTAAAATCAGCCGCTGGGCTGGCATCCTTCATGCTCTGCATCAATTATCCAGGATATGATGGTCGTACTGTCCCGGACATCCCTATCTTTTATTATCTTTAATAGCTCACGGACCCCATCCTCATTCCCGAATAAGCTAAAAAGATTAAATATTTCTCTTGGTTCAGCAAAGTTGGTGTTGGGACATTCCGTCAGCCCATCTGTTGTTAAAAAAATATGATTCCTGCCTCTTCTGAGCTCCTTTGTACCCGAGCTATAACAGGGAACCGGCAAATCAAACGTATTGACTTTGCCCACCCATTCATAAAAACTTCGGTGGTTTTGCTGATATTCGTTAAATGCAGCCAGTTCAGGGTGGAATAAATGCAGAATACAATCCCCGATCGATAGCCACCAAAGAAATGAGCCTTTTCTGATCACACATAAAAAAGCTGTTTCACCTTTAATCCTTCTGCATTCCTCCTTGAAACCCTGACTTTTAAATTGTTTAAGCAGTAATCCGCCAACTTGTTCAAACACTTCCCGGGGCGGCAGCACTAATAAAGCAATGATTTCCGTTTTCATTGATTTGACCGTTTGAATAACTAACTCAGCGCTTTCCGCAGTAGTATGGGCATCCAGTAAAATAGTAAACTCCCAATCTTCGTTATTACCTGTCCATAACAGGCAGCCGTCTTCATTTTTATTTTGCCCAGCATTCCTGTTTCCGCCGAAACGCCCTAATACCATTCTACCGATATGCTGAATGCTTATTTCATCCAGGTAAGGCTCCTCACTGCCAACCCAGGAATATTCTAATAAATTCATTGAAATGGCCCCTTCCATGTTTTAACATAATAATATTTATTAATAAGAATATGTCAACAAAAAAGAGAACCTCAATGGTCCTCTAAGCAATACTTCTTCATTTTTTCCCCTGTCACTCTTGTAATTAGAAAGAATCAGCTTCCAGCTTGTAAATCGATCAAAGGAAAATGTCTGTTTATTAACACCAATAAGGGCCCTAAACAGGCCCTATCTTTATTTCTTCAAACGATACACTCTAGCTTCATAAGGCTTGAGTGGCAGATTTTCAATTTCTTCATTTTCATCTGCATTCAGGTTGGAAATCAGCAGTTCCTTAGAAGAGTACCGGACATGGACTGGAAGTTTAAAGTCAGGAGTTTCTTCACTGAAGTTGCAGATCACAAGCAGCTGGTCATCTCCAAGAGTTCTTGTAAAGGCGAAGATCTGCTCATCTTCTTCCATGATTAAATCGAATGTGCCATAAACAATCACTTCATTTTGCTTTCTAAGCTGAATGAGCTTTTTATAAAAATGGAAGATGGAATCTTCATCTTTAAACACTGCTTCAGCGTTAATTCTCTCATAATTTGGATTCACATTAATCCAAGGCGTTCCGTCGGTAAAGCCTGCATTCGGGCTGGCATCCCACTGAACAGGCGTTCTCGCATTATCCCGGCCTCTCTCATGAATGCCTTTAAAGATTTCATCATGTGTTAGGGAATCCGGTGTAAGATCACGGTATGCATTTAACGTTTCGATATCACGGTAATCATTGATATCAGTGAACTTTACATTTGTCATGCCGATTTCTTCGCCCTGGTAAATATAAGGCGTCCCCTGCATCATATGCAGACATGCCGCAATCATCTTACCAGAAATAACGCGGTATTCCTCTGATTCATTTCCCCATCTGGAGATGGCACGAGGCTGGTCATGGTTGCTCCAGTACAAGCTGTTCCATCCATCTTCCTCCAGACCCTTTTGCCACTTGCTGAAAATCTCTTTCAATTCAGTCAGTTTCCAAGGACGCGGATCCCATTTGCCGTATTGCCCGTCGCCAAGCCCTACATGTTCAAAATGGAAAACCATATTCAATTCATTTCTGTCTTTGCCTGTATAGAGCTTGCCTTCTTCTACTGTTACACCCGGCATCTCCCCAACCGTAATGGTATCATACGGGCTAAGGGCTTCTTTGTTCATTTCCTGCAGGAATTGATGAATTCTTGGTCCATTCATATAATACTTGCTGCCGTCCCCATATTTGTGTCCTTCACGAATCTCCCCCTGTGGATAGCTGGTATCTTTTGAAATGAAATTGACGACATCCATGCGGAAACCATCAATCCCTTTGTCCAGCCAGAAGCGCATCATATCATACACTTCATTTCTTAATACAGGATTTTCCCAATTCAAGTCAGGCTGTTTCTTACTGAAAAGGTGCAGGTAATATTCACGTGTTTCTTCATCATATTCCCATGCACTTCCGCCAAACGCAGCGCCCCAATTCGTAGGAGGTTCGCCGTTGTCTGTTTTCTTCCAAACATAATAATCTCTGTAGGGATTATCTTTGGATTTTCGTGATTCCTGGAACCACTGGTGTTCATCGCTTGAGTGGTTGACAACGAGATCCATCATGATTTTGATGCCGTGCTCATGGGCTTTGTCCAGCATACCGTCGAAGTCATTCATATTTCCGAACTCGTCCATGATATTGCGGTAATCTGAGATGTCATAGCCATTATCATCATTAGGCGATTGGTAAACGGGGGATAGCCAGATGACATCGATCCCCAGTTCGCTTAGATAAGGAATTTTTTCAGTGATTCCGTTGATATCTCCAATCCCATCCCCATTGGAGTCATTAAAGCTTCTTGGATAAATTTGATAAATGACACTTTCTTTCCACCATGTTTTGTTCAATTTATTACAACTCCGATCTAAGAATAATATTTATTTTATAAAACCTTTCATTACATCGCTTATAATCCATTTCTAGGCAAAGGTATACATAATAATCATAGTGCAAGTGCCATTAAGCAGGACGCAGATGAAAGATCTGTGCTGAAATGGGCCTTGGAAAATATACAGGAGTAGCGGCAGTGTGGCCATTTTCCGGTCGCTGATCAAAACGAGGTGCAGCATGTAGTCATTCCATGCACCAAGACTTGTGATGATTGCCACCGTTGCATTCAGGAATAGCACGAATATAGCCAATATAGATAAAAATAATATCGGAAAGATTGAAAGCGATATACAAAATGATCAATCCAAGCAGCTCATCCATACCCCAGGCACTCGTTTGCATGACAAGCTGCTGAATGAAGATCGGGAAAGGAATGGACATTGAATTTAAATTTGTTATTTGTTATTTAGCTCTCAATTACGTAAACGTTTACGTAATTAAGCCGAGAAAAAGAGAGTTATTTTTTCCTCTCTTTCACACTCATTCTTTCAATGATTCTATGCGGCATAATCCGGCTTTCCGGAATTTCGCCAGTTTCCATTATGGTAAAGAGCATTTCTGCGGCAGCCTCACCCATTTTTGCGAGAGGCTGTCCCACTGTTGTCAGCGGCGGAATGGACATCTCAGCAAGGTTTAAATTATCGTACCCCATAACAGATATCTCATCCGGGACCTTAATTCCTAATTGATAAGCTGCTGATAAGGCCCCGATAGCCATTTCATCACTTGCTGCAAATATCGCTGTAACATCCGGGAACTGCCCGATTAGCTTTTTCAAGCCCTCGATCCCATCAGGAAATGCAAATCCCCTGCTGAACACAACATTTTCGGAACCCAGCGATATGCCATGATCTGAAAGAGCTTTCTTAAAGCCTTCAATCCTCGGAATCCCCGCGATGATATCATCCTTTTTTCCGCTTATCATTCCAATTTTGGTATGCCCCTTGCCGATTAAATACTTGGCTGCAGCATATGCTGCATGAAAATCGTTGACCTTTACAAAAGGCACAGGGTACGCATAGGACTCGGTTGAAAGCAAAATAATCGGCATCTTGGTTTTAGCTACAAATTGATAATACTCTTCTTTTAATATTTCACTTGCAAAAATTATCCCGTCTACCCTTTTTTCGATAAGCAGCTGGAGATATTTCATCGTTTTTTCGCCATTTGATTCTGTATGGCAGACGATCACACTGGAACCATTGTCATTTGCAGCCTTTTCAATGCCATCCAGCAGATCGGTAACCAGAGAACTGGAAAGCTTCGGGAAAAGCACCCCAATCGTATGTGTTCTTTTGTTAATTAATCCTCTTGCCACTGCGTTTGGCTGGTATCCCAGCTCTTCAATCACTTTAAGAACCTTGAATTTTGTTTTTTCCGAATAGCCTCCCTGGTCATTCAAAATCCTGGAAACGGTTGCAATGGAGACATTTGCTTTTTTGGCAACATCTTTGATGGTATTAGTCATATCCCACCTGCTTAAAATTGATGTATTATTTTTGGTGCGAAAACGTTTACGTTGTAACATTATCATCCCTTGTATGCATTTTCAATATATTTTTTATGATTTTTTGAAATTAGTATATCCATGAATTAATTAAAAAGGAGCCTAAAGGGGCCCCTTTCAAGAGTATATTCTGCGCTCTAGAAGCTTATTTATTTTTACAAATTAGTCCTTAAATGACTTCTTAATTATAAAAACGGGCTAATTCAATAACCGCACTCCCGATCCTCTCGGCTTCCGGAAAAATGACTCTTTCAATTCCTTCTTCATGTAAAGCTTGTGCAGTTACTTTTCCAACTGATAAAGCCACAACCTGTTCTGATAGACAACTTTTCAATTGCGTATCTGCCTTCTTTTTCCGGGCGAAGGTGAATAAATTCCTTACTTGAGGTGTGCTGGTGAAAAATACTGAATCAAGCTTTCCGTCAAGGAGCTCGGACAGCAGCTGATTCATTACATTTTCATCAGGAGGAATATGGGTATATGGCAGTATTTCTTCATAGTCCGCATGGTTATCTTCCAGCCACTGTTTAAGGCGTGGTGCCGGGTCCCCGTGAAGCTGCAGGGCTACTTTCCGGCCTGTTAGGGAATGAGCTGAGAACTCTCGGATTAAGCCTGCCGTACTTCCGTCATCATCCCGCACTGAAGGTGTGATATCAAGTTTTTTCAGAGTATTAACGGTTTTATAACCCCTTGCTGCAATATTTGCTTTTTGCAGGCTGTTGATTAGGGCGTCACCCTCATTCATATCAAGAGCCGTTTGATATATGGTTTCGACCCCGATTCCGGTAGTAAAAATAATCCATTCAAAGCTTTCCTTTATTAGCAGTCTTACATGATCCTGGAGTTTATCGTCTTTGAGCAGTGTTGTCCCCTGGGCTGGCCTGCTGAAGGCAATCCCTCCCTGATTCTCCACCAATTTGCCAATTTCTTCTATTTTCCGAGAACCTAAAAGTGCAATCCTTTTGCCAGCAAGCTTCCTCATCTTAATCCCCCTAGAAATGTATCTTTTTATTTTTAATTATAAAGGTTGAATGGTTATTTATCACATAATATTAGGCTTGAACCAGATTTAGCTAATGCATAATGGTATTCCACACTGAATCAAAGTAAACACCCTTACTTTTGTTTATTTGATTTTACCTGCTTTATAAAAGTATTTAGTTTGGTATGTGACTTATTTATTTTCGAATAGAGGAGTTATCCAGCAAAAAAACTGCCCGCAGGATTTCCCGCAGACAGTTTTTGAATTATTTATCAGCTGGCTCTTCTTCAGCCATTTCTTCAGTTACTTCGTTCTTCTTGTTGACCCCATTGCTTTCTGCTTTGTAATCGTACTTTGAACGATCAACCGGTTCGAAGTTTTCCGGTGTGTAGAAGCGGAGAAGATCTCCGTTTACGACTTTATCAGATAGCGCCAATTTCTGCTCGGCACTTTCCTGAAGTTTTTTCGCTTCTTCAAAACGGCTTTCATCCAGCAGTTCACCAGTTGTTGAGTCATAGAACTTTCCGTCAACAGATGAAATGGTTGGACTCATGAAATCTCCGTTACGGAAAGGAACAAGATCATCATGCTGTTCTGATAATAAGTCTGTACCGAATTGCAGATACTGTTTAGTATCAATGCCAAGCAAGTGCATCAATGTTGGCATCAGGTCGATCTGACCGCCAAATTCATGGTTTACCCCGCCTTCCATGCCAGGTACGCGGATGAATAGAGGCACACGCTGTAGACCGGCACTATCGAACGCTGAAATTTCCTTGCCTAGCACTTGTTCCATTGCTTTATTATGGTTCTTGGAAATACCATAATGGTCACCATACATGACAATCACTGAGTTCTCATACAGGCCGGAAGCTTTAAGCTGCTCAAAGAACTGTTTAAGTGCTTCATCAGCATAGCGGGCTGTCTGGAAGTAATTATCCACTGATTTGTCACCAGTAGTATGAGGCTCAATTGTCGCCAGTTCCTGATCCATATGATAAGGATAGTGATGGGACACAGTAATGAATTTAGAATAGAACGGCTGTTTAAGTGACTTAAGATACGGCATGGATTGTTCAAAGAACGGCTTATCCATTAGACCATAGTCAGCCATGTTTTCTGGTTTTAAATCATAATATCCTGCATCGAAAAAGTTGTCATAGCCAAAGGATTTGTAAATTTCGTTACGGTTCCAGAAACTTCCCGAGTTACCGTGAAAAACTGCAGAAGTATAGCCTTTATCCTTCAGAATTGCTGGTGCTGCATTGTAGGTATTCATGCCCTTTGTTGTAAAGGCAGAACCCTGCGGCAATCCATATAGGGAGTTTTCAAGGATAAACTCAGCATCAGCTGTTTTCCCTTGTGCAGTCTGATGGAAGAAGTTATCAAAATACGTTGTATTTTCTTCTTCAATCAGTGAGTTCAAAAATGGTGTTACTTCTTCACCGTGCAGTTCATAGTTCATCAAGAATGTCTGAATGGATTCAAGGTGAAGGTAGATCACATTCATGCCTTCCGCTTTTCCGAAGTACTTCGGGTTCGGTTCAGCATAATTCGATTTTGTAAAGTTGATGACTTCGGTTGTATCACTGCTATCCGCCATAACTCTTTGCGCGGATGCCTTCGTGCTTTGTACTGCATCATAAATCGTATAATTGTACATGCCTAAATACTTAACAATGTAATTGCGGTCAAAACCTCTTGTCAAAAGTTCAGGGCGGTCTGTTTCAGCCAATCCCAGGTTTGCAAATGAAATGGCCAGAGAAGCATAAATTAATGCTGCTGATCTGCGGCGCGTCAAATCCTTTGTTTCCACTTTTACAACTTTAAATACAAGCAAGCCGGCAAGCACGATGAAATCAAGGAAGAAAAAGATATCAGTCGGCTGTAATAATGAGCTGATGCTTCCGCTGACGTCACCAAAGTTCTGTGTCTGCGTCAAAGTCGGCAATGTAATAAAATCATTAAAGAAACGATAGTACACTGCGTTCGCAAACAGCAGGAACGATAGCAAGAAATACATTACCATCAAGGCGATATATTTTCTTCTGCCTTTGAAAAAGAATGCAATTCCTAAAAACAGCAATGAAGACCCCAGCGGGTTGATGAATAAAAGGAAATGCTGCAAGGCACTTTCAATGCCTAAGTTAAATTGTGTCATTTGAGTAATATACGTTTTCATCCAGAGCAGAAATACTGCTAAAAAGAAAAAGCCAATATATTTATTTAATATATCCTGACTTTTATGAAGTAAAGTATTCAAAATCATACACCTGCCTTCTAGCACTTTATTCTAACATACTTTGCTAGTAATTTAAAAATCTTATGTTGGCAATCAGCCCAATAATTATTAGTTTACCTGATAAATATTAAGAATCTATGAACATCCAAAAAGCACTGCACAAGAATATAACTATACTCGCATTTAATAAAATGTCAAGCATGTCCAGATTAAATGCTCTTTTTATGACTATTAAACAGAGTAAGTGCAGTTCACAGCCTAAGCTGGGTGTTGCCCATTAATAAATGCTGCACGTCTATATAGACGAATGAAATGCCATTTGGTTTCACTTTTTATGTAAAAACTTATAAATCTTTAATTTTTCAAGGAAGGAGAAAAATCAGACAACAGCCAATATATATGAAGAATGTAAACGAATTATACATAAAGGTGGAAATTCCTATGGACCAAAAACAGCAAATAACGAGTATATGGACATTCTTGCTGAGGGCAATTATTTTAATGGATGTGTTCTTGCCTCCCATAAAGGCAAAGTCATCCTGAATGAAGGATATGGACTATCAAGCTATCAATATGCCATTGAAAACACTCCTATTACCAAATTCCGCATTGGGTCTTTGACAAAGTCATTTACGGCAGCAGCTACTCTTCTGCTTCACCAGCAAAAGAAGCTGAATCTGTTTGATATGATTCATACTTATATTAATGATTTTCCTGCTGAAAAAGGTGTGACCATTCATCACTTATTAAGTCATTCATCAGGCGTAGCCGATTTTACCTTTTCTCCTGAATACTGGGAAAAATTCATGCGTCTGCCCTCCAGTCTGGAAAAATCCATCAATTGGATTAAGAGGAAGCCTCTGCAATTTCAGCCCGGTAAGGACATGCAATACAGCAATGCAGGATATTTACTGCTAACTGCTTTAATTGAAAAAGTTTCAGATTTACCCTATGAACAATTCCTCCTGGAGAATATTTTTAAACCTCTTCAATTAAAAAATACAGGAATTGATAATGGCCGTAAGATTGTAACGGACTTGGCTTCCGGTCATTCGGTCTGGGAAGAGGCCATTCACCCAGAGTATGTCGCTATGAGCATCCCTCAGGGAGCATATGGAATGTACAGCACTGCAGAGGATTTATTTAAATGTACAGAAGCTTTGCAGAATGGTTTGCTGCTAAACAAATGTATGACATCAAAAATGTTCACTGCCAACCCTGGGGGCTATGGGTATGGCTGGTTTATTAACGGCGAACAAGGGACAGCGAGACACTCTGGGGATATTAATGGCTTTACAAATGAACTGTTAATGAACTTTAAAGAAGATCTGACTATCGTCATCTTGAGTAATATGAATATCACTCCAGCAGACAAAATCTGTGAGGATCTATACCGCATCACTTTAAAAGAAAAGGTGCGAATGCCTCAAAGGTTAGCATACTCAAACGATCCCGTTCCCTGGAGAATGCTGACAGGAGAATACCGGGCGCATGAATTATATGCTGCGGTCCATTGGGGGGAAAATAAACTATTTGTGACTATGCCAAAGAAATATGGGGCGTTATATAAATATGAAGTAAAACCCATTACCATTGCAGATGACAAAGTATTTTTCAAATCGAATTTTATAAATGAAGATTTTATTTTCGATTTGAAAGGTCAATGCCTCGAGATTGTGGATGTATATGAGCAAAAGCAGACACTGAAAAAACAAACCGCACTTATTAGCTAAGTGCGGTTTTAGTTTACCATAATATTATTATGTTTTTTACCATACTGATTTAAATTCTCCGGAT
Source organism: Cytobacillus pseudoceanisediminis (assembly GCF_023516215.1). NCBI lineage: Bacteria > Bacillati > Bacillota > Bacilli > Caryophanales > Bacillaceae > Cytobacillus > Cytobacillus pseudoceanisediminis. The sequence goes on from NZ_CP097349.1 coordinate 1,888,624, forward strand.
TTTCCTGTGTCACTTGCTGTAAGTATCTCAATATTTTCGGTTACCTTTGTTGTATAAGTAAAATCCCCATAACAGTATGGATAGCGGAAATTATTCTTGTCGCCTCCGCAATTATAAATTTCCGGATTTTTTCGGCCTGTTTGAGTGAGAATTCTTTCGCGATTTCTTCACTGTGTTTTCCGCCCTGATCTGCAACAAAGTCAATATATCCGATTCCCATATTGTAGGCCTGGATAACGGCAGGGAAGTCTACATTTTTCTGACTGCCATAATTTAGTGCTTTCTGAAAGTGTTTAACACCCTGCTTAATGCTTTGTTCCGGATCCTGAATGGAATTCGGGGGCAATCCAGCTGATTCCGAAGCCTGCATCGGGTCCCCGCCCTTCCCTTTGCTTTCCTGCTGCATGATCGCGGCTAATACGAGAGTATATTCTTCAAGGTTAACTTCCTTCAATTCCTTCTGAAGGATCGGCGTATAATTCTGAACATCCCTTGACACCGTATTAGGCAGTAAGGATACCGCTGTTTCCTTAATATTAAGCTGCTTGAATTGATCAAATAAGACAAAAATCAGAACCAAAAAAAATAACAGGAATGCTACATTTGATCTGCGTTTTGTACGCTTTTTGCTTTTTTTGCGTTTCATTGCTGCTCTCCCGGTTTCTCTATTATTTCAGATTATCATTATAGCAGAAAATACTGATATTTTAATAGGAATAGCTCCTTTAGAGAAGACCGGAAGAAGGTTTTTCGGAAAGTTCGGTTTTTATCATTGGTTTTTATCTGCCTGAATTTTGGTTTAACCCAGCATTTAAATTATATCGGTCAGTTTGCTTACACCGGCTTTCTGCTATACATACCAAATGAAGTAACTGAGCCTTCCTGTCTCCGCTGATTATTTCTTCCTCTTCACCATAATTCCGGCCTCTTCCTCAAGAGGCTTAATGACTGCCGACATATCCTGATCGCCATGGCCTTGCTCAGCGGCTGTCTGGAATGCTTTTTCAGCCAGTTGCCCGGTAAATTGGTTTAAGCCGGCTTCCTGTAAAAGCTGGTTGGCAAGCCGGACATCCTTGTGGACATATTTCACAGCCCCTCCTGGTGTGAAGTGGCGATCGAATACGTATTGTTCCATATGCCTGCGCAGGATTCTGCTGTCGCCATAGCTTGTCTCCAGCACTTTTAAGAGCTGTTCGGAATCCAGCCCATAAGCAGATCCGGCTACCATTGCCTCTGATGCAGCCAGAGAGTGAACAGCAACAAGATACTGATTAATCAGCTTGGCAATGCTGCCTGAACCCGAAGGTCCCAGATATTCTATGGTGTCACCGAGCATCTCCAGTACCGGCTTAACTTTTTGAAAAGCCACTTTTCCGCCGCCTGCCATGATCGTTAATGTCCCGCTTTCTGCTCCTTCAGGACCTCCGCTAACCGGACAATCCAGATAACTGATCTTTTTTGCATCTGTCATCTCAAAGATAGTTTTACTCGTGTCTGCCCCTACCGATGTGAAGTCAATGCATATCGTTCCAGGCTTGGCACTTTGAATGATTCCCTCTTTACCTGTATAGACGTTCAGCACATCGTCTGGCATAGAAAGACAGGTACACACGACTTGACATTGGCTGGCCAGATTGCTGATCGTTTCCGAATAAAAGGCACCCAGATCAATAAGGGGCTGTGCTTTTTCAATTGTCCGATTATGAACGATGACGTGAAAGCCATTGCCCAGGAGGCGCTTGGCCATCCGCGAGCCCATTACTCCTGTTCCAATAAATCCAATCTTCATGATATCACCCCTTTCTGCCAGGCAAAACTCTCTTCACTTCTGCCTTGCGGATTATATTCAAGACCAATTAAGCCTCGATAGTGTTTACTCAAATATTGAAGAATATCGGTATAATTCATTTCACCTGTCCCTGGCTGCTGTCTGCCCGGATGGTCAGCAATTTGCACATGCGAAACCAGCTCAGCGTATTTTTGATACATGGAAAGAGAATGGCCATAAATTCTTTCAATATGGTAAAAGTCGAATTGAAGCTTCACATTCGGCAAAGCGACACGATGGATTATGTCTGATGCCTGCTGGATATCATTTAAGAAATAGCCAGGCATGTCGAATGGGTTGATAGGCTCAATTAATAGGGTTATCTCATGCCTAGACATTGCAGTGCCCGCATAAAGGAGATTTTCTATAAATACTTCCAGATTATTGTCTGGCTGTATCCCCGCCATACAATGTATCTTTTTAACTCCAAGGCCATTTGCATAACGGATCCCCCTTTCAACTGATTTTCTAAATTCCTCTATACGTACGGGGTCTGCTGCCAGGCCACGGTCCCCTTTTTCCCATTGACCTGGCGGCAGGTTAATTAAGTCCATCGATAACTGATTTTGCTTAAGCTCTGCTTTGATTTCTTCTATTGTAAATGTATATGGAAACTGGCACTCCACATAAACAAAACCAGCTTCACGGGCTTTTTTAAACCGCTCCAAAAAAGGAAATTCTGTAAAAACGGTTGAAAGATTAACAGAATATCTATTCATGATAGCCTCCTGGAATAGGGTTATTGTTAATAAAATGGTCTTTTCTCATAGATTGTTGTTTTTGGTTTTGAAATCAGCGGGGAGGACGTAAGCCTCCCGCTGGAGTCAAGTGACCTCAGCTCCAATCAACTCAGCAAATTAAACGAAGGTATTTAGAAAGAAGGAGACTTCACAAAAATAGCCTTTAAAACATGCAGAACTTTAAATATCTGATCCTGTTGAAGGCCCTTTTAGTTCATAGCCATTTGCAAAGTACTGTATCGTTTCTAGCTCATTGCCATTCAGTTCACGATTGACACTGGATTGATAGGCATTCTTCATTTCTTCCATTTGTCCTTCGAATTCTTCTGTTAGTCTTGCTGCCTTCCTGAGCATGGCCGTTTCCACCTGGTACTCTGCCTTTGAGATGGCAGTCCCGTGGGACAAAATATATGTATCTGCATCAAACTGTTCCAGTGCATCCAATAGCTGAAGCACACAGTCTGCCGTGTAATTCCATTTACTTGCGTAAAGATTCGCGTAAATCGCATCGCCGAGAAATAATATTTTTTCTTCTTTTATATATACCACCACCGAGTCTGGAGAATGGTCCCCGCCGACTCTTTGCAGTTGGCAGCTCACACCGCCAAGATCGATTTCAAGAATATTCTCAAAAGTGATATCTGGAAGTTTAACCTTAATGCTTCGATCATTACCATACTCGTTCTTAATAGCGCTCGCGCAAAATTCTATTTCGATTCCGCTTTTCACACGTTCATCCAATGCCTCATCTGTCCATTGGTAAGGGATTAGCTTTTCCATTTCAGCTTTGGTGAGATTAGAAGCAATAGATGGAATATCCAGTGCAGGCAGGCCGAAAATATGATCCCAGTGCCAATGAGTCAGGACCACCATTCTCGGTGAAGGTATTCGCAGTTTCTCCAGCTCGCTTAAAAACAATTGAGCATGTGCTTCAGAATTGCCTGCATCAATCATCAAAGTCATTCGATCCCCGACCACAGCCCCTAAAATAGGACGGTCAGTTTCTGAAACAGGAGTTTGATACCAAACCCTGTGCTTAAGTTTTTCTAAAGTTTGCATAAAATCCTCCCTCCGATTCTTTTGTACATTAATTCGTTAAAAGTGAATAGAATCCTTTTTCTCTATTATATAGAAAAAACTGCTCAATACTTGAGCAGCCCCATTTTATGATTAAGATTCGCCTTTATAAACAAAGTAATCAAAATCGGCAAATTGATTTTGGCCGGAAGTGTCCTGACATTGCATGCCGACGAATGCACCTGTAAAAAAACCGCCGCCCTTTATGTAATCATCCGATAATTTATGAGATTGAAAAGGAACTGCAAGTTCTGTCCAGTTCTCACCGTCGAATGAATAAGAATAATTATATTCATGGATATGGACATTTACACGAAGGTAAACATATTTCACTTCTGCCGGGATTTCAATTTCACTCCCTTTTAACGGCTGGGAGAAAGTAAAATTATCGCATGACACCAATTCCAGGATTCGTCCTTTATCTTCATTCCAGCTGACCTGGCATGACGTCCAGTTTTCAGTATTATAATAATTAACGAGACCGGCAGATTGCTGGAAGGTTTCGGGCTCAAATGCCACCTTTGTTTCAGCAGTAAAAGAAAAGTGCTGCCATCTTCTCGCTATGAAGGCCTGTGTGAATTTGGATGTTAAGCTTTCTTTCCCATATAACCGAAGATGGCCAGGGTTATCCTTCAAAGAAACAATATTCTCACCGAGCGGAATCCTTAAATTCTGGAAATGCAGGTTTAGGGTTTCACTATCAAAATCGTCTTTTTCCGGAAAATCTCTTCCCCACTTTACTTCCTTAATTTTTGGCCCTTCTATTTCAAGGGCAGGCTCGTTCCCGCCAGTTACATAAGGCCAGTCATTCTTCCATTCCAGCCTTTGTATGGCAGTCTCCCTTCCAAGAGGACAATAACCGCGCGGGTCAAGTAAGGGATGACCCTCTCTTGTTAAGGGGCGTCCTGTAAGATGGACAAGAAACCACTCATCTGTATGAGTTTTTACCATTGAGGCGTGACCGGCCTTTTGCAGAGGGTTCCTCGGTGACCCGAAAGATGAAATGAGCGGATTTTCAGGGTGTACTTCATATGGCCCCCTTATGTTCTTTGATCTCGCAATGGTGGCCTGATGATCATATTTAGTTCCGCCTTCAGCAGTCAGCAAATAATAATAACCATTGATTTTATACAAATGCGGTGCTTCTGTCAGTTTGATATCAGTCCCCTTGAAGATGACCTCCGCTTTCCCTTTCAGCTTTTGCTTCTGTACGTCAAATTCCTGCAAAGCGATTCCGTAAAAGTTGTGATGGCCGGCACGGTGATCCCACACCATGTTGACCAAATATTTTTTTCCGTCCTCATCATGGAACATAGAAGGGTCAAAGCCTGAACTATTTAAATACACAGGATCAGACCATTCCCCTTCTACGCTTTCACATACTGAAAGGTAATTATGGCAATCCTTCCACTGGCCATCCACCACTTTTACATCCGTATAAATAAGCCAGAACCGGCCATCGTGATAGGATAAAGCAGGTGCCCAAACCCCGCCTGAATCCGGACTTCCTGTCATATTCAGCTGGCTTATCCGACTTAATGGCCTTGCAGCCAGACGCCAATTTTTCAGATCCTTAGAATGATAGATTCCAACACCGGGAAACCACTCAAAAGTGGAAACAGCAATATAATAATCTTCTCCCACCCGGCAAATGCTCGGATCAGGATTAAATCCTGTTAAAATCGGATTGCGTATAAGTGCCATTTGACCATACCTTTCATTTTATTATTCCTTAAATATGTCTGCTTAAGCCCGAATGACTGAACTGTTCAGGCTGCTGGCGCTTTTGCCTCGCTTCAATCTTCCTAAAACTGTACATTCCCCCATACATCAAAATCCATGTAATGGAAACAGCGCTAAAGAAGGGAATAAATGCAGGACTGTACAAAAGCAGAAAAATGATGGATCCGGCAGAGGCTGCTATGATCAGGGTAAGATGCAGGTTAAGGATCCCAAGTAAACATGAATTTTTTATATATTCGGTTACTGTTAAATCAAAATGTACATAAACCGGAAAAATATACATCAGAGTAATGAAATAAAGAGCTGATATAATCAGCATCGGTACGAAAAACAGCAACTGCAGAACCCCTTCTAAGCCATTTACAAAATGCAAATCCAAAAGAATGAACCCCGCGCAGATAACAAGTATGAAACCAAGCAAATTAGATTTAGTAAATTCCTTTTTATAGATTGATAGGAAAGTATCCCAAACAGGCACTTCTGTCTGTTTCATCTGCCACTTGCGGACGATAGTGAAGAGAGATACAGTTGCCGGCATGAAGCCAAATACAATTAGCCCCCCGCCGTAAATAACAGCCAGAGCAAGTTAACATAAGCAAGCTTCATGATCCATTCACATATTGTAAATAGCTTGCCCAGCGTACTTTGCATGTTTATCACCTCCTCTGCTTTGGATGATTAGCCTTTAACGGAGCCAGATGCTATCCCCTCAACGATGCGATTGCTTAATATCAGAAAGGCAATTAATATTGGCAGGATGCTGATGACCAGTGTGGCACCTATAGCACCCCAATCCGTAGTATACTGGCCAATGAAATTCTGGATTCCAACTGTAAGTGTCTTAAAGCTATCCGAACTGATAAATGTATTCACAAATACAAATTCATTCCAGTTGTAAATCATATTAATAATCGCAGCCGTTGCCATTACCGGCATCGTCATAGGCAGAGTGATTTTAAAGAAAATATGATGGATGGATGCACCATCCATGACTGCTGCTTCTTCTACCTCCCTTGGCAAAGCTTCATAGAAGCCCAGCAAAATCATAATGGTGATTGGAAGGTTGAAAGCTGTGTAAGTTAGAATAATGGATATCGGATTATCAATCAGATTGGTATTGGTAAAAGTGCTGAATAAAGGGATCAAAGTTGAATGGACCGGTATCATTAAACCGACCATAAACAGTCCCAGCACCAGCCTGTTGCCTTTCCAATGCATTCTCGTAATGGCAAAGGTAACCATGCTGGCTAAAACAACAGTCAGAATGACAGCTGCAAGGGTGTACGTTACACTATTTATAAAATAGAGGCTGATATTTCCTTCCGTCCAAACCTTTGCGTAATTTTCCCATTTAGGGTTTTCCGGCAATGAGAATGGAGACATATTGAATACTTCCTGGCTGCTTTTCAGGGAAAAAAGAAATAGCCAGATAATCGGGAAAATCTGAAACACGGCGACAAGAACCAGGAACACATACATGATGCCATATGCTAAACGGTTCACAATTGGTTTTGAGACAAGCTTTGTGTCCAGTCCATTTCCTATGCGCGGGGCGCCATCAGGTTTTACTGTTTCCATACATTTTCCTCCCTTCCATTAATAGATATCTTTATTAGCAGCTGTATATCTGCGGATGATGTAAGTAACAACAAGACAAATGACCAGCAGGAAAAATCCGATGGCACTCGCATATCCAAAGTCAAAACCCTTAAATGCTTTCTGATACATATAAGACGCCATTACTTCGCTTGCTCCATTCGGACCGCCTCCGGTCATGACATAGATCAGGTCAAAGTATTTCAGCGAGCCTACGACTGCTAGAACAATTGTTACTTTAATTACATTCATAATCAAAGGGAGCTTTATTTTAAGGGCAATCTGCAAGGGAGAAGCCCCATCAATTCTTGCTGCTTCAACAAGTGATTCAGGAATATTTTTTAATGCTGCATAATAAATGAGAATGTAAAAACCGGCGTATTGCCATATAATTGGTATAATGATGGCATAGAGTGCGAGATTGGCATCCGCTAGCCATGCAGGCGGATCTTCAATGCCGATAGCTACTAACACTGTGTTCAGCATGCCATTTGAAGGGTGGTATATCTTCATCCAAAGCTGTGCAATTGCGACTGATGCCAGCAGCATGGGGATCAGGTATATCTTCCTTAATAAATCTGCACCTTTGATTTTACTGGCGAGGATAATGGAAATGAACAAGTAGCCGATCAGACTTAATGCAGAAAACAGGGCCAGCGAAAAGGAATGCAATGCACTTTTCCAAAAGAGTGCATCTTTCATCAGTACCTTGTAATTCTTTAGGCCGATGAAATCCATTTCTCCAATGCCATTCCATTTCATTAAACCATAGTAGCCTGTCTGTATAATCGGCACATAGATCAGCGTAAGGACCAGGAAAAGGGCAGGTGTGATGTACAGTGCGATGACTTTTTTATTGGAAAGCACTTTATTCATTTCATTTCAGCTCCTTCCTGTTAGAATTAGAAAGGATATACCCCAACAGCAGATATATCCTTTTTCGGGAAGGCTGTTAATTCCCTTCCTCAGCCTTAAGAGCCTCTTCATGCTGTTTGGCATAATCAGCTGGTTTTACTTCATTGCCGAACAGTGATTGGATAAGGTTTAAATGTGTTTCTGCAACCGAAGCACTCATTTGGACATCAGCAAATAAGGTTAAGCTGCTGGCTTTATTTAACTCATTTAAAACATCAATATACAGTTCCGGAAGATCCACTTTACCGGTATCAACCTTCGTGGCAGGAATTACACCCGCTTTTTCAACAGATTGCTCTCCCCATTTTTCAACAAAGAACTTTACAAATTCTTTTGATTCATCTTTAACCTTTGAATTCTCAGCTACGAATAACCCTACTCCCGGGCCGCCCACCCAGCTGTCGATATTTCCTTTGCCTCCGTCAACGGTCGGGAATTTAAAGAATCCAACGTTTTCCCTGAAATCCTGCGGAATTTCTTCATTCGTCGTAAAATTAGGGAGCTCCCAGGTTCCCATTAGATACATTGCCGCATTGCCGTTCAGGAACTCAGCCTTTCCTTCGTCATTTGAAAGTCCATTATAGCCTTTATTAAATGCGTTCTCTTTGACAAGGTTTTGAACTTCTTCAGCAGCTGATACCAGTGCCGGATCTTCGAACGAACCAGAGCGGTCAATAGCTTTATTAAGAACTTCAGCCCCGCCAATTCGGTCTGCCAGGTACATGTACCACAAGGATCCTGTCCAGCGGTCTTTATTTCCAAGTGCAATCGGGGCAACCCCGTTGTCTGTCAATGTCTTAACAGCATTTTCAAACTCACTGTAAGTGTGGGGTACATCAAGATCATATTTCTCAAAAATTTCTTTATTGTAGTAAATAGGTGCAATGTTCAGCTCAAGAGGCAAACCATAGGTTTTTCCATCGAGAGCGTAGGCTTCCGTAGTCCCGCTTACAAAAGATTCCTTCAAACCATCATTCAGTACATCATCCAGCTCTGCAAATAGATTGCCTTTCACAAATGGGGTCATATATCCGGCTGCCCAGGTAAACCCTACATCCGGCAATTCATTAGAAGATGAAAGAACTTTGATTTTATTTTTGTACTGTTCATTTTCCAGAACTTCGACTTCAATTTTCACATCTTCATGCTCGGCTTCATATTGTTCAATAATATCTGTAACAATCTGATTTTGCTGCTTGGAGCTTCCTGCCGGCCATAAGTGCATGAATTTAATGGTTTTTTTGGAACCGTTTTCACCACTGGCCGTATCGGTGTTTCCGCTGCATCCTGCGAGCGCTGCTGCCAGGATCAGCACTGCAATAAGTATTAATGAATGCGCTTTCTTAAGCATTTTCCTAACCCCTATTTCTTAATTATTCTAACAATTCTAATGATAACACCACTAAAAAATCGCGGTAAGGTAACCGCGATTGGGAAAAATTCCACTATTTTTAGATGGGAGTTTCATCAAGTTCGGTCAGCTTCCGGTATTTGCTTGGGGTCACACCTTCCGAGTCTTTAAAAAGTTTAATAAAGTACTTGGCTGTTTGATACCCGGCCTGCCGGGCCACTTCATCTATTGGCAAATCCGTGGTTATGAGCAGCTTTTTCGCCAATTGCAGTCTTTTTCTTGTCAAATATTCACTAAAAGTAATGCTGGTCTGCTCTTTAAACATCGCACTAAAATAACTGGCATTCAGATGCACTGCATCAGCGACTTCTTTGAGAGAAATTTGTCCCGGAAGGTTTTCGTTCACATAAGCAATGGCCTGTTTGACAGATGAATTTACATACTCTTTTTTGCTTCCAGCTCAAGCAGGCCTTGATCTGCGACTTTTTCCAAATAATCTGCCCTGACCATATGTTCTTCCGTTTCAAGGGCTTCTTCAATTGCCTTTATAAGACTTTCCTTCCGCAGTGGTTTGACCAGATAGTTGAGAACACCAAGCCGGATGGCTTCCTGGGCATATTCAAAATCAGGATAGCCTGAAATTATCATGACAGCCGGCTTGTATCCTTGGTTTCTGATGTTTTTCAGCAGTGCCAAACCAGTCCATTTCTGGCATGCATATATCTGTAATAAGCAGGTTCACTCTGGTCCTCTGGAATAACTCTAAAGCTTCCTGTCCATCAGCTGCGCTTAGAATCTCAAGTCTCCCTGCTGACCATCCTTCCAGTGTCTTTTTCAGCCCCTGTCTTGTTGTCTCTTCATCATCCACTATTAAGATTATCTTTGTATTCACCTTTATTTCCCTCCCCCGCAGGTATTACGAACACAACTTTAGTGCCTGAACCCAACTCACTTTCCAGATGAAGACCGCCAAGGGAATAGGCATCATAATAAAGGCTGAGCCTTTTGTTAACGTTTGTCAGCGCCATCCCAATCCCTTTAAATGAAGAAACATTCTCTTTTTTTATCTCCTCGTTTAACTGATGAAGCTCTATCTGATCAATCCCCGGGCCGTTATCCTGCACCGTGATTTTGACCGAGTCCCCACCGGCTGATTCTTCTAATTTGATAAGGACAGTTCCTTGTATTCTCTTATTTTCAATTCCATGCTGTATAGCATTTTCAACTAATGGCTGTATAATCAGTTTTGGTATTTTCACACCAAGGAGCTTGGGCGGTGCAGCAATTTTCCATAACAGTCTTTCGCCAAGCCGCATTTTCATTAGGCGCATATACCGTTCAATATGATCAAGTTCATCATGTATGGTAACCCATTCAGCAGATCTGCGATTCCCGATTGTATATCGGAAAAGTTCAGACATTGAAATGACAATCTCAGCCAATTCCTCTTCCTCTTTCTCCTCCAGGGACCAGTAAAGTGCGTTTAGAGTGTTGTAAAGAAAATGCGGATCAATTTGGGCCTGCAGTGCCTTCAGCTCCGTTCGGGACCGAAGCAATTCTTTTTCATAAACAACCTGTATTAAGTGGTTGGTCCTTTCAACCATTTTATTGTAGGTGTTATTTAATTCAATAAATTCAAGTGAGGAATTACTCTCAGGATTCAGTTTTAATTCATCCATTTTGGCATTTTTCATCGTATTAGTCAGTTTTTTAATCGGTCTGGTGATCATGGTGGCAAGCACTATGGAGGAAATGACAAATAAAAAGAATCCAATGGAAACTGCTAAAATGATTACTGCTCGAACTTTCGTAACGCCCTGCAGCAGAAAACTCATCGGCTTCAGGATGACAAAAGTCCAGCCTGTCAGAGCTGACTTTTCAGTAACAGCCATATATTCCTGATCACGGATCATAATCGATTTTTCCTCTTGCTGGATAATGCTTTTTATGTCGAGTCCATAATCATAAGTAATGGGTGTTAAGTCGCGATCGAGAAGCATCATATAATCGTTTTGTCCGTTTTCTTCATTATTGCCCTGAACCTGAAAATAACTGTTGGAAATACGGACGACAAGATAACCGCCATTCGAGAACCAGCGATCCATCAGACTGACTCTCCGTATGGCTGCGGAATAGCTGGTGTTTCCCTTATCCTTCCCAGTCCAAACAAGCTTCCCCTTTTCCTTGTCAGCGGCTTTCACCCACTTTGAATCGATGACTTTAAAAATATTTTTCCCATCGAATGGATAAATTCTTTTGCCTTCTGCATTATACAGTTCAATTGAAGATATTCCATCTGAGTAGGCATATGTATTATTGATGATTTTTATCAGGGATTCCAATTTTCCATAATCCATGCTTTCCCCTTCAAGCATCTTTAGGAGCATTTGCTGAACAGTGCTATTGGTCATGAGCTGATTAGTCAGAGTATCAATCTGTTTATAAAGCGTTTCCATTCTGCCGTTGGCTTCTGCAGCAGTTTGCTGAATCTGGCGTTCCGCATTTTGCCTGAAAAAGCCGCCTAATTGGTCATAGACTACGAGTGAAACAAATGCCAGGACAAACAGCATGACGCTTAAAAACACTGCTAAAATCTGGTTTCGCAGTGTATTGAATTTTTTAAAGAAGAAAGAAAACTCTTCATATGAATCACCTATTCTCAGGTTATCTTATATATTTATTTAAATATAGCAGATTTAAAGCTGGATAACATGAAAACCCTTACATTAATTTATTTGGGCTTACATCCTCCATCTCCTTTTTGAAAGTATGCTAGCATTTTATATATGGAGAATAAATAGAAAAACTGCTCAATATCTGAGCAGCCCTTGTTCGGAAGTTATTCTATTTCAACGATCATTTCAATTTCTACAGGGGCTCCGCCTGAAGGGAGGCAAGCCCCACAGCTTTGCGGGCATGTCCATTTTCCTTGCCGAAAATGTCATGAAGCAAATCTGATGCAGCATTAATGACTATAGGATGATTTTTAAAGCTGCTTGTTGAGGCAACGTATCCATCCATTTTGATGATTCTTTTTACTTTATTTAAATCTCCAATGATCCCTTTAAGGGCTGACAGCAAATTCAGCGTACAAATTCTTGCTGCATCCTTTGCTTCCTCGATTGAGATATCTTCCCCGACAATTCCTGCATATTTTTGCGCGCCATTTACCCTGGGTGTTTGTCCGGATAAAAAGACTGTATTGCCCGAGATAACGCCCGGTTCGAAAGGCATTCGGATATCAGCCAATACAGGGAGCTGGATATTCAGCTCTTCCAGTCTTTCTTCAATTCCCTTTTTTACCCCTTCCATCACTATGCCTCCTGGGAAACACTTTGTTTTAATGAAGAATATAGTTGTTTAGTGAATTTAAATGAGCGGTGAGTATAATAGACTTTGGCGAAAGCTTGATTTTCACAAAGTGAGCATTTGATTTCATATGGAGCTTTTCGAATATGAGGAGTTTTTAATATTTGCATGGCTTCTTTTAAATGTGTGCTGCAAACCCACATAATGTCACCTTCTTCTATTTTATTGGGATTCTATATACTATTACATTCTGTAATGGGCAAATGACGTTATTTCATCCATTACAGAATGCAGTATTCGCAATCTCATTTTCCTGTTGTAACGGTTTGCTTTAATTTATCCGGCTTTCTCTTTTTCACCTGATCTGTAACTTCATCGTCCCATGAAATGGTGATATCCCCGTCTGTAACGAATGTCTGGCAGCCTAAACGATAGCCTTTCCCCAGCCATTCTTCTCCCAGCTTCCTTCTTTCCTGGATTTTTACGTTGTCCAGGTATTCTGCTCCTTCTTCAGTTTTAAAAACACAAGTACCGCAAATTCCTCCGCCGCAGCGATTTGGCAGATCTCCATCATAGCGGAGCGACATTCTTAATATATTAGAATCCTCAGGCACTTCCAGAGTTTTGTTGCTATTGACAAAATGGATGTTTGGCATGATTGAATTCCTCCCTGTGGTTTCGTTTCTTAGTTCTTGGTATACAATATACCATATAAATAATATTCAGACAATACTAAACTTTTAAATATTTTATTTTAAGTTATTACTCTAATCCCGTAACTGCAGCACTGCTTTGCCCTTGACCCTTATGCATTTTCCATAGTCGACATTCTTTGAACATATCCCCATTGGTTTCTTCTCCCTCTAAAGAAATGGCCAGTTCGGACTGATTTCTTCCTCTTCTGTCCCGAAGGTCGCCCAAGTTCGGACTCACGCCCTCCAGTTTCTTCCTCTACTGTCCGAAGGTCGCCCAAGTTCGGACTCACACCCTCCGGTTTCTTCCTCTACTGTCCGAAGGTCGCCCAAGTTCGGACTCACGCCCTCCGGTTTCTTCCTCTACTGTCCGAAGGTCGCCCAAGTTCGAACATTATTCCTAATGTTCCTTGCTCTCCTGTCCGAAGGATGCTTCATTATTTTCTTTTACTTTCATTCATAAACGTTTTGCTGTTGAAATTTTAGTAGGTCCCTCTTTTTAACACTGTTTATATACGCCATGTAGGCTTTCTTCGAATTTTCAATATGAATCCTCATCAGGTATTCAGCTATTTCGGCATCTTTATCGCGCAGTGCCTTCATTATATCGATATGTTCTTTTAATGAGTCCTTCCTTCTTCCTGGTGTTTCATATCCCATATTGGCCGCCATATGAATAAAATCGATCAAGCCTGATAGGATTTCATATAGTTTTGGACTTTTGGATGCCTTATTAATCAGCCTATTCATTTGAATATGTTCGGAATTGAAGTTTTCTTCATCCTGTTCACTTAGCTCCATTAGTTCCTTGATTTTGAGATCCAGTTCTTTTTGTGTACTTGTATCCATTCTTTGTGCTGCCAATTTTACAGCCAGCACTTCCAGTGAAGAGAGAATCGTAAATACCTCCAATACTTCATCCTCTGAGATATTGGAGATGACAACCCCTTTTCTGGGAACTGTTTTCACGAAACCTTGAGATTCCAGCCTGAACAGAGCCTCCCGAATCGGTGTGCGGCTAATGTTTAGCTTGGCTGCAAGTTCTCTTTCTACCAGTCTGTCTCCTGCCTGGTATTCTCCTTCTAAAATGAGTCTTTTCAGGTACAAATACGCATGTTCGCGTATAGATATTAAGTTGTTTTCCTCCCATGTTCTATCCATTTTTCCACCTCCTATTTTTATAACTTAAGATAAAAAGATTCCTCCATAAAATAAAGCTCCAAATATAACAAGCGAAGGATGAACCTTGAATTTAATTAATGTTAAATAGCTAACGGCTGCAAGAAGCACAAGATGCAGCATTCCGCTGTTTTCAAAGGCTGTCAAAAAGAACTGGTAGGCCATGACAGCCAGGAGGACAGCAATGATCGGCTGCACGGATTTGGTCATTAGCTTTACTTTAGGGGAATCTTTGAATAGATTAACAAACTTAAACAGGACGATGACTGCCAGCGCTGATGGCAGGATGGTAGCTGCCAAAGCCACTGCCGCCCCTAAAACCCCGCCTAATTCATAGCCGATGAATCCAGCCATTTTTGTTGCAATGGGACCCGGCAGCGCATTGGCAATGGCGAGAACATCCCCAAATTCAGTGAGTGTCATCCAGCCATTGTTGTTCACTACTTCTATTTGAATGAGCGGGATCGTTGCGGGTCCCCCTCCGTAACCCAATAGATTTGCTACAAAAAATGCCCAAAAGATCTCCCAATATATCATGAACTTTTCTCCCTTACTGGCATGTACTCTTCAATTGCCTTTTTATTCGCCTGCTCCTTCCGATGGGCAATATAAAATGCTGTGCTTAAGACTATCGCAATTAAAATACCGGGATGCCATTCCAAAAACTGAACAAATACCAGTGATACGGCAGCCAGCATAAGATTTTTTGGCAGCCCTAAGCCCTGGCTGCCTTTCTGGTAGAAACGATAGGCCATCTCTGCCAGCATAAAGCCAATGACTGGTGTCACTCCCTGTACCATTCCGCTGACAATCGGGGACTGGCGAAAAGAGTATAAAACGCCAAGCAAGGCTAGCATGGCAATAATAGAAGGAAGGATATGAGTAAGGATAGCTACTGCGGCACCCATGCTGCCTTTGACTTTGTAGCCGATATAGGCAGCCATTTTCGTTGCAATCGGTCCTGGCAGCGTATTGGCTAATGCCAGAATCTCCCCGAATTCCTCCTCCGTCATCCATTTATATTTCTTAACTGCTTCAAATTCAATCAGCGGTATTGTCGAAGGACCTCCTCCATACCCTGTCACGCCGGTGCGTGCAAATCCAATTGCCAATTCAAGATAAGGCTTCATGCGATCCTCCCCTTATTTAGGTGTTATTGACTGAAGAAGGACCTCATTCCGCTACCTATTAATAACGAATGAGGTCCCTTTCTATTATTTTTTAATATCTGCTTCGGTTACAACTTCATAGCCGTCTTTTTCCACGTGGGATTGAAGGGCTTCTAATGCAGCGATACCAACAGCCGTATCCTGCTCTCCATTTCCTCCGCTGATGCCGATTCCGCCAACGACTTCCCCATTAACAACAATTGGGAACCCTCCGACAAACACAGCAAATTTGCCATTAAGCATATGCTGGATGCCAAATGCCTCATTGCCTGGAAGGGCAGGCCCGTTCGGTTCTTTATTGAATAGATGGGTGGAGCGTTTATGGCCGGCTGCTGTGTAAGCCTTGGCAATTGCAATTTCTGGCCCGGTGATTCTTGCTCCATTCATGCGCTCCAGGGCAATCACACTTCCTCCGTCATCGACAATTGCAATGGTTTCAAAGACATTGATTTCCGCTGATTTTACCTTTGCTGCTTCAATCATCAATTTTGCTTCTTCCAATTCAAGTTTTAGAGCTGTTTTCATCATCATTCTCCTTCTGATTTAATAGCCAATATAAACGGTTTTCACTTGAGTGAAAAATTCCAGGCCCACTCTTCCCGATTCCCGGAACGTAGCGGTGCTGGATTGCTTTAATCCGCCAAAAGGTGCATTGATTAAGTTGCCGGTTGTTGTCCGATTCACTTTTACCGTGCCTGCCTGAATGTCTTTAGTAAACCGGCTGGCTGTTTTTAAGTTAGTTGTCACAATGGAAGCAGACAATCCATAGTCAACGTCATTGGCAATCGCAACGGCCTCTTCATATGTATCTGCCTCGATCACGGCAATGACAGGTCCAAAGATTTCTTCCTTGGCAATGCGGTGATTTGGCTTAACATTAGTAAAAATGGCCGGCTGCACAAAATATCCTTTTTCATATTCACCTGATGTGAGGTGCTCACCGCCATATGCTAGTTCCGCACCGTCTTCTTTGCCAACCTCAATATACTTCAGGACATTTTTCAGCTGTCTTTCATTTGCAAGCGGGCCGATCTTAACTCCTTCTTCAAACCCGCTGCCAATTTTAAGGGCGCTTGTTTTTTCAATCAATTTCTCCAAAAATGCATCTTTTACTTCGTTCATCACGATCACTCTGCTTGTTCCTGTACAGGCTTGCCCGGTTAAAGAAAACCCGCCATTCACTGTTAATGCAGCGGCAAGATCAAGGTCAGCATCTTCCATAACTAGAAGCGGGTTCTTTCCTCCAAGTTCCATTTGAGTGCGGGTGGTGAAAGAGCATTTGCTATGGATGTCCTCTCCTGCAGCTGTTGAGCCAGTGAAAGTGACAGCCTTGACTGCAGGATGGGTGACCAGTAAATCACCAACATCAGATGCCTTCCCAGTAACAAAGTTCAAAACGCCATTTGGTATACCGGCCTCGTGCAGCGCTTCAACAAGCCGCACGGCAATCAGAGGGGTATCTGAAGAAGGTTTGAACACCACTGTGTTTCCAGTAATTAATGCCGGAGCAATTTTTCTCGCAGCAATGGAGATTGGAAAGTTCCATGGCGTGATCACACTTACCACTCCAAGCGGCTCTCTTTCTGTCGAAACTCTCATATTTGGATCATCATTCGGGAAGGTTTCACCTGTGAAGCTTTGTCCCTCGACCGCATAATAGCGAAGTGTCTGTGCGGAGCGCAGCACTTCATTTTTCGCATCATTGACATGCTTTCCTTCTTCCCTTGTCAGTTCTTCTGCATATTGGGCAGCATTTTCTTCGAGATGTGCTGCGGCCTTGTTTAAAATGGCAGCACGCTTTGATGGAGCTGTCTTTGCCCAGCCAGGGAAAGCTTCACTGGCAGCTTCAATTGCCTCTTTCACATCGGTTTCAGTGGATGCCTGAAAAACGCCGACAACATCTTCTGTATTTGCAGGGTTCACACTATAAAACTTCTTTTGGCTCGCGGATTCCTGCCACTCACCATTAATATAGTTATTGAATGTTTCTACCTTTGTTGTAATCAAACCTATCACCTTACTCTCTGTTAATTTCTCTCTTTCCTGAGACAACTTCTCCTATTATAGAAAGAGCCGCCACATAGACCTCGAAGGACAAGATTTAGTGTGACGGCCTGGATATTACATATTATTTTGCTTCTACTAAAGAACCAAGATCTTGTTCAAGATATTCCCTCCATAAGCCATCCATGTACATACGGCGCATTTTCGCACCTGTGCGGACTACTTCAAGGCAGCGCTGCTGTAATTCAGGAGTATCTGCATGGTCCAAAACGATTTTGTAGCCGCGTTCTCCATGGATTTCATCGGATACGATATGAAGATCGAAGAATTCGATTTCTTCATCCGTGAATCCGTATTGTGCACGGAGAGCCGGAGTCTGCTTTCGATAAATGTCCGGAACCTGGGATTCCAGGCCGACAACTAGAGCAGCTGTTGCTACAACGAAGTTTTCACGGGCAGCTACTGCGTAGCACCAGCTTTGCAGGCCTAATGTTGTTGGAGCCATGTTTTCTGGATTGATTACTCGTTCGCGGGTTGTTCCACATGCTTCCGCAAAGCGAATCAGCAAGTCTGTATGGCGGTCTGCCGCAATTTCTTCTTCATACATGTTTTGAAGTGTGAAATCTTTTGCTGCTTCAAATTTTGGATCGGTTGGAGTGTTGTGATAGATGTATGCTAAGTAGTCAGCAAAAGGTCCAACATAGTGGTAATGGTTTTCTGCCCATCTGGCAAAATGCTTTCTTTCCAATTTTCCTTCAGCCCAAGCTACAGTGAATGGAGCTTTCTGGCTATGGTTTCCTTTAATGGCTTCCTCTAGTTCTTTGCGAAATTCATCTTTCGATAATAATTCTGGCATGTGTAAACTCCTCCTCGAAATTTATGTAGCCTATTGGCACTTGATATTTTGTATACCAAAACTTATTAAAAAATAATAGGTTGCTAATTTACAACCTTATATTACCTTGTTTTTTTGGTCTTTGGTATACCTTAATGAAATCATAACCTATTCTTTTTGAATTGTAAACATAATTTTTAGAATTTTTTAAAGATTAATTTTTATCGTATGATAGATTGTAAGTAACTAATAAAGCAGCTCTTCTTTAAGATCAAGCAGCTCGGAAAGTTCTGCAGACAGATTATCCAGGGCTTCTTCAACGATTTGCTCTCCGATTTCCCTGCTCCCTTGCCGGCCATCACCTATACAGCCGTTTCCAGTCATTTCTTCATAGAAGTAAAATCCCTGGACAGCTTTCCCAGGCCGGAGCCTTTCCCATCTTCCGCCTTCCTTGATATCTCCTTTTTCCAAGAGGTCCTCTCTTACCAGTTCAGGAGCAAGATACAGGGCTTCAGACACTTCCCGTTCGCAGCTGTGGCCAAATAAAGGGGATTTTACATATTTCCCGATAGATCCCTTTGCAGATGACGTGGTCTTTGCATAGTAGACTTCTACTTCCAGTTCCTTGGTGATAGTCATGGCGGCCAAATTCAGTGTAGATTGGTTTCCGCCATGTGAATTCAAAAATAAAAACTTCTTGATTCCATGCTGTTTCAGTGAGGAAACCATGTCTGTAAGAATGGCAATCAAAGTTGAAGGCTGAAGTGTTATTGTACCGGGAAAATGGATGTGATGCTCGGAAACCCCCATGTTAACAGTCGGCGTCACAATAGCATATGGGAACATTCTCTGCCCCAGTTTATTAGCCATTCTCTCCGCAAGCACCGCATCACAGCTTTCGGCCATATGTGGACCATGCTGCTCATGTGCTCCAACAGGAATTATGGCAAACTCTACTGTGTCTAGTGATTTCTCGACTTCCTTCCAAGTCATTTTAGTAAGATCATAACAATTCATTTCTTGATACCCCGCTTATTTTAGGTATTTTGTATACCAATAATAAATAAAAATAAAAAACTATTTTGTAATAACTGCAGTAGTCTTCTTAGGGGGCTTTACAGAGATGTTTTCCTGGGATATTTCAATGTCGTTTTGGATCGTCATTTGACAGGTTAACCGATACCCTTCTTTCACTTTGTCGCCAAGCATTTTTTCTTCCTTCCAATTTGGCGGAGCGAGATCATCTCCCCCATTTAATACTATGCACGTACATTTTGTGCATCTTCCCATGCCGCAACCATATTTTAATTCGGGAAACTGGCGGATCCCTGCAAGGACAACCAAATTGGCATTATCCTTTACCTGCTTTTCCACAATCTCTCCATCCACATGAAGCGTTACCTTCGGCATAATATTACCCCTTTCAGTTAATTCTAAAGATTTTGATACTTTTTCAAAGTATACAATCTTTCGGGAAGATTAGCAAACTCGTTTTTTATTTTTTTGTGTTTGGCGGATATAGGTAGGTGTCTCTTACTGGATTAACTACGATTTTCCTTTGAGTGCGATTAATTTCGTCGTGATTCGGCTACATTAACTACCATTTTCTTTGGGTTTAATTATTTCGTCGTGATTCGCTCACATTAACTACCGTTTTTCCTTGTGTGTGATTAATTTGGTCGTTATTCA